>CAZFMY010000010.1:0-99199 GCA_964520345.1 uncultured Gemmatimonadaceae bacterium
GCTGCTGGCACGTAGTTAGCCGGAGCTTCCTCTGGAGGTACCGTCAAGTAACGGCTGGTATTAACAACCGCACCTTCTTCCCTCCTGACAGGAGTTTACACCCCGAAGGGCTTCATCCTCCACGTGGTGTCGCTGCATCCGCCTTTCGACGATTGTGCAAATTTCTAGACTGCTGGCTCCCGTAGGAGACTGGCCCTTGTCTCAGTGCCAGTGTGGCCGTTCACCCTCTCAGGCCGGCTACGCATCGTTGCCTTGGTAGGCCATTACCCCACCAACAAGCTAATACGACGCGGGCCCATCCCCAGGCGGCAGCTTACAAGTAGAGGCCACCTTTAAAAACGAGCCATAAAACTCGTCTTGTCATTCGGTATTAGCACCTCGTTAGAAGTGTTATCCCCAACCCAGGGGCAGATTGCCCACGTGTTACTCACCCGTCCGCCACTGTACTCGTCACCCGAAGGTGACTTTCTCGTTCGACTTGCATGACTAAGACACACCACAAGCGTTAGTTCTGAGCCAGGATCAAACTCTCCGTGAAGGAAAATCTGATATACTACTTTTTTTAATCCAAGCTCTTCAACGTTGGACCCTCATGCACGTTATTCGATTTTCAAAGATCAACTCGCTCAGAAGCAGAGCGTAACTACAAAAGGTAGATGGAAATCCTACCTTTGTCAAGAGCTGTAAGAGGGCTACCCAAGCTCAATACACCGGGCAACCATCATTTTCAAGAGCCTTAAAATATAGGCCTTATTTTTTATTTGGCAAGACTTGATTAAGCTTTTTTCCCTTATTCAAAATCTTTGGCTAAAACATGCCCGAGCACTTCCGTGGCGCGAATCCGCACACCCGTATCCTTATCCTCTAGAGCCTGCTTAATCACGGGTATGGCCTGAGGCAACTGAAGGAAGCCAAGAGCTTCGACAGCGCGGATTCGAACCGCGGGGGTCTTCTCCTTCTTTAGGACCTCAGCCAACGCTCCGACGGCACGCAGGTCCTTGACCCCAACTCTGCCCAAATATGCAGCGGCAGCGGCCCTCACAGTTGGGCTGCTGTCATCAACTGCAACCTTGGCCAATACCGGCACCCCCCGCCGATGACCGATACTCCGCAGCATCTTCGCCGCATGCAGGCGCACGCTCACTTCTTTATCGCCAAAAGCCTTCTCGATAATGGGAATGCTCTTGACTGTACCAGCATCTTTGAGCGCCTCTACGGTTCGGATACGCACTTCTGAACTCTTGTCCTTGAGTGCCTCCGAAAGGACGGTCATCGACAACCGACCACCGATAAAGCCCAACGCCTCAACCACGGAGACTCGCACAGTGGAGTTTTTATCAGTCAATCCCTGACGCAAGATCAAGATGCTCTGGCGCCCCCCCACTCGACCCAACCCCTCGGCAGCTTTCATGCGGATTTCGGGATCCTTGTCCTCCAGCATGGTGCGCAGAGCGAAAACACCTGGTCCCTGGGCAGACGCCGCAACTGAGACCGCTAGGATGATTAGCAGAGTCCAGCGAAATGCGTTCATATCAACCCCAACTAGCAGCACCCTCCAATTCCCCCTGCCTCTCTTCGGCAATACGCTCGAAATAGCCACTACGGCGGTACGCACCCAGGGGATCCGCTGCAGCACCCAACTCCTGGCGTACAACCGCCAAAAGCGGCCGTACGTCGATATCGTAGGCCATCCGCAGTATTTCCTCACAGCCCACTGCATCATCCTCCGCCTGAGCCTCAACCAGAGCGGCACGATCAACAAGTAACGCCCGAGCATAAGCCGTTTGGATATTGAGCACCGACTGGATCATCGCTTCAACCTTGGGCTTGATGATATGGCTCTGATCAATCATATAGGCGATATTGGTCGCAGTGCCACGCCGCTCGGCGTTGAGGATCTCGTGATAGATCAGGAAGACCTCATAGAGATTGACCGATCCAGTCGTCACGTCATCATCGGCGTACTTGCGGTTGTTGAAATGGAAACCGCCTAACCGCCCCTCATCGAGCAGCAAGGCGACGAGGTGCTCGATGTTGGTGCAGAGGGGATGGTGGCCTAGATCGACCAACACTTCGGCCTTGGGTCCCGCCTTAATGGCAAAATTCAGTGCCATACCCCAATCTGCAACATCGGTATGATAAAAGGCAGGCTCGAAAAATTTGTACTCGATGAGCATCCTAGCCCCATCGGGTAGGATGGCGTGGGTTTTACCAAGACATTCCTCGAAACGCCGCTTGCGCTCTATAATATCATCCTGGCCGGGATAATTGGTTCCATCGGCAAACCACAAGCTCAAGACCTTGGAATCAGTCCGCTCCATAATATCTACGCACTCGTGCATATGGTCGATCGCCTTCTGCCGCACGGCCGGATCACGGTGGCCAAAACTGCCCAGCTTGTATTCGAACTCCTGGAATACATTGGGATTGATCGCGCCAACCCGCACACCCAATTGCGCCGCTTCCTGCAACAGGGCATCGTAGTCCTCAACTTTATCCCAGGGGATGTGCAGAGCAACCCCTGGACAAACACCGGTTAGTTTGTGAACCTGAGCCGCATCGGAAAGTCGCTCGTGCACGTCGCGAGCAGCGCCGGGTTGCTTAAAAACACCGAACCGCGTCCCCGAATTGCCGTAACCCCAGGAAGGTGTCTCAATTTCCTGAGCCTTGAGCTTGGTCTTAATCTCTTCTACATCTATTCCCTGATCCGAGAGGGTCTCTGCCAATGCGGCGAACCGGGTTTCTGCATTGTACTCCGGAATTCCCATTTTAGATCTCTCCTTTACTTATCGGCGGCTGGGATAAAAAGTGGATATTCATCTGATATAAGTATACCGTTCAGTCACAAATTCAACTCATTTATGCGATAGATGGCAATCCTCGGACCCGGACGCTCCACGCTGGCAAAACCAGATACGGGAACATAAAACGCGTCAATCGGATCGTACTCCCGCTCACTCCGATCATCAATCAGGGGATCGAAAAGCGCCAATCGTTCGGCAACTTGTTCCAATTCGACAACAAAGGATGAATCGGGACGAGAGTAGGCCAGATCCGGCGATTCGTGTACCACTACCCAACGAATCTGTTCGCGTAAAAGCCGTTCAGTCCCGTATTCCGACCACACCCAGGAAAAATT
The DNA here is from genome assembly GCA_964520345.1 of uncultured Gemmatimonadaceae bacterium. Lineage (GTDB taxonomy): Bacteria > Latescibacterota > UBA2968 > UBA8231 > UBA8231. The sequence continues at coordinate 3,140 of CAZFMY010000010.1, forward strand.
AGAGGGATTAGCCGCCCGCAGTTCGATCAATTCATAACCAGGACCAGGCACCGCTGAACCAAAAGCCAAAAGACGCTCCTGCCGACGCCCGGCAAAACCTGCGCGCTGTAAATCCGTCACCCGCTTTGCCAGAACTGAGCGATCGAGCCGCAGTTGTGGATAACCGTAGGCAGATGCACAGCACAGACCGATTCGACTGCCTGCAGAAATTCGTTCCTCTATCCAGCGAGCGGCCAGCACACGCGTGTCGGTCTTGGCCAGGAGCGCGCTGTGAGACCACGAGTCCCACGCAGTCGGTGCAACCAAGACCAACGCCAGTAGCACAGCCCACCGCGCAGAGCGACCAGGGACCATAACCAGCGAACCTGCAGCCGCACAGAGCAGGGGCAGCAGGGGCAGCATATAACGCATAAAGACCACTTTGCCACTGCCTGCTACCGCATAATAAATTACAACCCCGACCAATAGTGCCAGTTCCCCTGGTCGGCGGCGATAAGCCCAGCGCCCCAAACCCACCAGAGTTGCAGCAAAGAGCGGCCATCCCAATCCCAACGGCAGCGTAAAGGTCAAATGGTACATCCAGCCCCTACCCAAATCCAGGTCGTGACCACGTGCAAAATGCAACCGCTCATAGGCTAGATCCCGCCAGAAGGTCGCAAAGTCCAGCAATATATATGGGGACCCCGCAATGAACGCCAGCACTACAACACCCAGGACCCAGGAACATCGTTTGCACTTCCCCCACCAATCTCCAGCACCTTGAAGTGCGGCGACAAATACGACACCGGCAAAAAGTCCCATATTGTATTTGGTCGAGGCAGATATGCCGAGAAAAAGTGCAGCTATGGCAAGATCGCGCACCCTCTTCTTATCTATATAGCACAAGGAAAAAAGACAGGAGACCAGCAAGTGAAAGGTGGCGGGAACATCAACGGTAAGAAAATGTGAATCTCGGACATGCAGAAAAGAAAGCGAGAGAAAAAGCGCACTCACCAAACCGACCCTGCGCCCCCCCAAACGGCATCCGATACAGTAAAGGACCCAAACAGACGCCACCCCCAAGAGCCCCCCCAACCCCCGCCCTAGCACATAGAACACTGAGGGGTCTTTTATAAACTGGAGTTCAAACCCCGCCACATCGGCATAGACCCCACTCACTAGCCCAGCAGTATAATAGGCCCCGAACAGTGCGGTCAGCAGGTAGAAGTGCAGTGAGGGATAGTTGAAAAAATGCGGATTGAAATCGCCAGCGCCGATCGCCAGCGCCCGATGGACCAGGGTTGACTCATCAGGCCGGCAATAGATATTGGGCAGCCCGAACGATAGCCCCCATATCCGCAGCCATAACCCCACCAAGAGGATGACAGCAAGCACCCACGCCGCCCGACCGCTGCCGACCAGTGCGCTCATAGACTCAAGCGGTTTGCAATATCTGCAATTGGAGTTCCAAGTTGCGCAACCCAACTTCTCCAGGCACCAATGGAACCAAACCAGGCTCTATTGCAACCCTCACAAATTGATCAATGAGTAAGGACATAAAATCATCCCCCACCAGTTCCGAATCTTCGCTGCCCAATACGGAACAATAGGTTCCGTCGGCAACGGCCCGACCGCTGCAATCGACCAGAAAGCCATTGACGCCGAAGCGCCGTACAGGCTGTCCCACCGGCTGATCGCGAACCGCAATTTCACATCGGCAACTTCCCGCCTGATCGATAAAATCGAAATAAACCCGAACTCCTGTAGCTACCCACTCCACCTGCAGGGAAGTCGACTCAATTCGACCTGCGGGCATCCAAGCTAAGAGCAGGCTCAGGGGATGGGGACCCATATCGACCCATACCTCCGCCGCACTACGTCGGCGTCCTCGGGACAACGTCTCCATCTCGGCGTAAAATGAATCTATAGTAGCGAGTGGACCGCGGACGGGTTCGTAAAGCTGTAGGTAGTGGGGCAACGAAGCAGCATATTGAGTACAAAGCCCCAAATGGCGATCAGATTGCCTCGCCAACTCGACCAGCATCTGCGCTTGTGCTTGTGTTTGCGCCGCCCCGTCTTGATGCCAAACCATGGGTTTTTCACAGAGAACGTGACAACCGTGCTCCAGAGCACGTCGGACGCAATCAAAATGAGCCTCGTTGGGCAGACAGACATCGACCACATCTGGGGCTCCTTCTGCCAGTAGCCGATCCAGATCCCAATAGCCCCGCCCTGCAGAGGGAAGAACATCGCCCAGGCCGTGCAAGGTCGCATTGACGCTCTCCTCACTACTACCCAAGATGCCAACGATTTGCGCACCAGACTGGTGGAACCACCTGGCATGGTGCTTGCCGATGCCGCTGGCCCCGGCAATCGCGACGCGCAGCATCTCTTCCATTTTCTCCTCCGAAACAAAAAGAGCCGACAGTCTGTCTGTCAGCTCCTTAAAGACCCATCATATTTTCGCATCGGTAGGCCCTTACCTTAACAGGTCCTACTTCCTCTGTGACGCCAACTTGGCTTCTTTGGCACGTTGCTTTAAGCGCTTCTTACGCCGGTGGCGACGACTTCTCAATTCTTTTTCTCTCATTCGGCCTTTACTCGAACCCATCGGAATATCCCTTTGGTTACCGTTAATACAAAGATTCTTAGCAATATATCTTAGGACCCAATGGGCGTCAAGCAAGAAGCATCCGCAAGATAGCCATACGCACATAGAGCCCGTTGTGAGCCTGGCGAAAATAGGCCGCACGCGGATCGGCATCCACCTCGGGGTCGATCTCGTCGACGCGCGGTAATGGGTGCATAACAATGGCATGGTCTTGCATAACATCCATCACCGAACGGTCGATAATATATTTGCCCTGTGCTTGCTCGTACTCCTCGGTACGATCGCCGAAGCGCTCCTTTTGAATCCGTGTCTGGTAGACGACATCTACTCGCTGAGCCACCTTGTGCAAATCGTCTGCCTCCTCGAAGTAGACTTGGCGTCGCCGCAAGTATTCTTTGATATCATCTTTCATCCGCACCACATCGGGAGCTACAAAATAAATCTTGATCCCCTCGTACTTGGCAAGTAAGTAACAAAGAGAACGAACGGTCCGTCCATTCGCCAAATCACCCACTAATGCTACCGAAATCTCATCGAGACGACCGATCTCGCGCTGGATAGTAAACATATCCAAGAGAGCCTGAGTCGGATGCTGCCCGGCTCCGTCGCCAGCGTTGATAACGGGAATCCCAGCCACAGCAGCTGCCCTATTGCTGGCCCCGCTCTCGAAGTGGCGCAACACGACCACATCGGCGTACCCTGCAACCACGCGGATGGTGTCTTCTAGCGTCTCGCCCTTGGCTGCCGAGGAGAATTCCTGGGCACTCTCGGTCGTGAGTACAGCTCCGCCCAATCGCGTCATTGCCGATTCAAAAGAAAGCCGCGTGCGCGTGCTGGGTTCGTAAAACATGGTCGCCATGACCCGGCGATTGAGAATATTGGATCCATAGTGCTGGACGACTTGTTCCATCTCCCGCGCAGTAGCAAAGATGGCATCCATCAAGTCTAAATCGAATTGTTGTGCTTCGAGGACATGATAAAGGCGGTCCATCATCCTCTCCTCAATAATGAGTGCAAAAAAACCCTGAGGAATTCTGCTCCCCGGTGATTTTTTACGGCCCAAGCACGGCACGGAGCCGCCGTCTGTATAGAGGTATGGTTTTATTTATACCGTAGCAAGAAAGATAGCATCTGTTGATCTCCATCACAACTATCTACGCTCATTAAAGTATTTTGAACTATTAGTCAACTTAACTATCTTAAATTATAAATCGCAAACTATATGATAAGACGATAATTTTATCCGAATTTTGTATAAAAGGAGGCCTATTTATGCCATTTCGTTCCTGGGTAAATATGATGATTGGAATCTTATTGTTCAGTCTTGCACTGAGCCAGCCAGCTCTAGCTGGTAGCAACCAAGACTTCACACTCGAGATCATACCGCGCGAAGTGCGAAATCCCGAGATCGGGCAGACGATCAATGTCGTTATCTTGGCCAAGGGAACCAGCATTGTCAAAGGCAATTCTGTCGCGTTGAAATACGATCCCGAATTGCTGGAATTCAAAAGCTACGCACCTGGAAATATCACCACCGGCGCCATCCCCCTCAGTCTGCCACCGAAGTCTTTGGACGATGGATTCAATACCGTCGAGGGGGGCACTACCATATTCTCGGCTGCCCAGGAAAAAACTGAAGGAACACTGGGGATTTTCACCTTCGAGGTGATTGCCGAACTCCCAGACGCAGGCACTCGGATTTCGGCCATCGAAGTGGAAGTCAATGCCTCCGCTGATGACACGGATATCCGCACCTTTGAAAGTGGCGGTTTCGGCGTCAAAGTGCTCAACATCTTTCCCAACACTATTTCCGATATGGAAATCAACCGACGCCAAAATTCCGCCATACTCAACTGGCGCACCAGGGAACCGGGTATCAATGATACGGTCTTGTTCCGCATCAGAGGCGAGGAGGCATTTCAAACAGCAGTCAACCCGCTGCTTCAACAGACGACACCGAAAATGCTCCAGGCTGTTCGCATCCTCTTGGAGCGCGGCTTGGTCCCGCGAGAAACTCCCCTTTTAAGCATTCGCGAAGTACTAGCCGCCAGACCTGCGTTCGAAGACGTTGAAATCACCGACGCGTTTATCAACAAGGTCAAAGCGCTAGACGACGCTCTGGGTAACCGGCGCCACGTCGTCCCGCTCCGATCTCTAGAACCCAATACCGAATACGAATTCATCGCTCGTTCATACGACCTCAACGACCGACCCAGCCAACGTCTCAGCGGACAATTCAGCACTCGCCGCGATATTGACCGACGCCCGCTAGTCATAGAGCGCTTCGAGATCCAGACCACGCCTTTTTCCGCAGTTGTGCGCTGGTTCACCAACCGCCCGGCCGACACCCGCTATACCTTCAACGCCAACGGCGAAGACACTGCAACCGAAACCGTTATCGACGAAGATGGCACCCAGGTCCACATCGTCGAACTCCGCGACCTGGATCCCAACCTTCGCTACGAAATATCCATCGGTTCGCGAATGACCAGTGCCGACGAGTTCATAGCTTCAGGCCTCACCGAGTCCGACGTCTCCGTCGTGCGCAATGATTTTTTCAAGACCCGGCGTGCAGACCGCCGTCTGCGCTTTCTCGGCCCTCCCGTGCGCATCATCAGCACCGATGAAGCCCGGCTACGGGTTCGCCTAAACCAACCGGCAAAATTACAGATCGACTACGCCGCTCTGGAGCAAGGACAAAACTTGCGCGATGTAGAACCGGTCTACACCGATACGGTTTCTTCCGAAGAACTGCTGGAAAGCCACGACTTGGTGCTTTCCGGTTTGAGTGCGGAAACGCTATACCGCTTTCGCCTAACCGCCTTCAACTCGACCGACACACTGAGTACCGATCCACGCGGCAACCAACAGTGGAGCCGCGACCTGCACTACCGCACTTCGGCCGAGAGCGACACGCTCAATCCGGTCATCATCTCCGGTCCCCAGGTACTGGCCCGCGGCAAAGTCGCCGTCGTGCGCTGGGCTACCGATGTACCTACTACTGGGAAAGTGTACTTAGGTACTCTGGGCACCGACGGCACCCTGGGCACCTCGGACGAAATAGAATACGCCGACCTCTCACCGAATGGCAGTAACCGCTTCGCCCCACAACATATCATTGTCACAACTGGCCTGAACCTGAGCACCGAGTACGGATATCGCATTGAGTCGACATCCGCCAACGGCAAGACCGTGGTCTTTGACCCCAATAACTCATCATCCGCAGCCAAACGCGCCAAGGTTCTGCAACCACCAGGGGGAGCCGGCAGTTTCACTACCGAATCCACTGCCGATACCCAGTTTCCGGTCCTGCTCTCCGGCCCTAATGTCTCTTCGCAGACACACGACTCAGCCGTTATCGAATGGACCACCGACGAGCCAGCCGATAGCGAAATCCGCTTTGGCAGCGAGAGCCTGGATGAAGACGAGAATTCGGGGGATAACGAAACCAGCCACAAGCTGGTCCTGAGCAATCTCGAAGCCGGTACCACATATCACTATATAGTCGGCTCGACCGATGCCGCCGGCAACGGCGCCACTGAAAGTTCCCAGGCGACCTTCACCACCGACCCTGAGATCGACCTGACCCCACCCGTGATCACTAACCCGGATATCATCTACAAGAACGACGAGACCGCTACCATCAGTTGGACCACCGATGAAGAATCCACCGCCGAAGTCGAGTTTGGAACCACTGAAACACTGGGCAATATCCGCACCCTCTCTACGACCGGTGAAAACCACACGGTGACCTTGACCAACTTGTCGGCCAATACGACCTATTACTACACAGTTTCCTCAGCCGACCTGAGCAATAACGGCCCCACCGTCAGCGATACACTCAGCTTCACCACCGATGAGGAAGCCGACCTCCTGCCACCGGCCCTCTCCAACATCCAAACCATCGTCGCTGACTCGGCCGCCATCATCACTTGGAATAGCGACGAGCTAGCCGATAGCTACGTCGAGTTCGGCACCGACCAGAACCTGCTCGAATTCAACGTCGGCGACACCGAAGACGTGACCGAACACGATATCACCCTGACCAATCTGACACCCGGTGCGACCTACTACTATATTGTTGGTTCGGTCGACCGGTCCAATAATCCCCCAACCGAAAGCGATACCCTTAACTTCACCACCCTGGCCGATGCCGATACCACAGCGCCCTCTGCACCCTTCGACCTGATCGCTACGGCCGGCAACCGTCAGATCGTCCTGACCTGGGATGCGACCCTCGAGCTAGATCTGAATGGATTTAATGTCTACCGCCGCTCGGGCAGCGACAACTTCACCCTGCTGGCCTCCGGCCAACAGAAAACGGCCTTTACCGACCTCAACGTCGAAAACGACGAGAGTTACGAATACCGGATCACGGCCATCGACCGACAGAATCCGCCCAACGAGAGCGAGGCGTCGGCCTCCGTTTCCACCACACCAACCTCCTCTGCTGGCCCAACCACGCCCACCGAGTTGAGCCACACCGGCGACTATCTCATGCCGACCCTGCTCTTCGCCAACTCCAGTCCTTTCAATGCAATCGCGACCGTGACCTATACGATCCAAGTCTCGACCCAAACCGACTTTTCCGATGTCACCGCCTCGGTCTCCGGCCTCGCGGAAGGATCGGGCGATGTGGGCACCGGTCAGACCGGCTGGACCATCGATCGCCAATTAGAAGAGGGCGAAACCTACTATTGGCGTGTTCGCGCTGTCGAGACGATCTATTACGATCTCATAGGAGCCTATTCTGAAACGGAGGAACTCGTCGCCATCGACCCATCTTCTCTCGCCGGCGACTTCAACGGCGATGGCGCTGTCACCTTCGACGACTTCTTTCTCTTTGTGGACTACTTCGGGCAACCGGCAGAGGGAGAGGCCGAAAAATTTGACCTGGATGGCGGTGGCACCGTCGACTTCAATGACTTCTTTACCTTCGTCGACAATTTCGGCAAGAGCGTCGCCAGCAAGCGCTGGGCAGCATCCGACAAGATCGATACCCAGGCCCGCTTCACTCTCGAGGCCTTCGGCGGCACCCAGGAAGAACAGCGCCGCGTCACTGTGCATCTCTGGGCCGATCAGGTTCAGGGCCTCAAAGCCTACGGCGCCGTACTCGACTACGACCCAAACCAGGTCGTCTTCGAAGGCGCTAGGCCAGGCCCCGGCACCTTGATCGAAAGCCAGGGCGGCCAGGCTCCGCTATTCCAGGTCCTCTACCAGCGCTCCGGCCAACTGGTCGTGGGCAACGGCCTGGCCAACGGCGAACCGGTCTCGGGCCGAGGCCTGCTGGCGGAGTTGGACTTCCGACTCCTGGGAGCGGGCACAGAAGCGAGTTTCGATCTGACCGAAGGCTACATAGCTTCGTCGGGCGCAGAGGTGCGGTCGGTGGCTCAGTTGAACTCAGCGCGGCTGGTTCCGCGCCGTTATGCACTCTTTGCCAATTTCCCCAATCCGTTCAACCCTACAACGAGTATCGAATACGCTTTGCCTGAAGCGGCGCAGGTCGAACTAGTGATCTACGACCTGCTGGGGCAAAAGGTGCGAACCCTGGTCACCACTCAAAACCAGAATGCCGGGTATTACCACCTCCGCTGGGACGGACGTAACGATGCTGGCCATACCGTATCCAGCGGCATGTACTTCTACAGACTGACCACGCCCCAATTCACCCACGCCCGAAAAATGATACTGCTCAAATAAGACCATAATACTCGAGTACAAAACAGGGGCGTTACCCGATTGGCCAATCGGGTAACGCCCCTGTTTTGTACTTCACTCGCCGAATCCGGAACTAGACGCTTTATACCGGGTTTATACGAATTACCTGAAGCAAAGGAATCGATGAAACGCTCTTGCAGGCATCCGCAGGACTCCGTTCCCACTCGTCTCTACGCGCAACTAGGCGCGACGATCTAATCCCACCCCGCACCACATCCCCACCTACTCCCGATCCCCCAACACCGCCAAGATCTCCGCCGTTGCCGCCTCTTCCTCCCCTACCAGCGCTCGTCCCTGTAACTTACAGGATCCTCCCCGTTGCCTGAGTACATCGAGTTCCAATCGCAACTGATCCCCCGGCACCACCGGCCGCCGAAACTTACAACGATCGATCCCAGCAAAAAAAGGCACCTTAGACTCTGGATTCTCCACCCCACTCAACATCATCACGCAACCCGCTTGGGCCAACGCCTCGACAATCAGCACTCCTGGCATAATTGGGTAGCCGGGGAAGTGTCCCTGAAAAAAAGATTCATTCGCCGTCACATTCTTCAATGCCGCGATGCGCTCCCCCGGCACCAACTCGAGAACGCGATCGACGAGCAGAATCGGATAGCGGTGCGGCAGCAGCTTTATAATCTCATTCAGCTCCATACCAGAATCCGCCATCTCACTGCTCCTGCTTTTCCTTTTCCATCTCCTGCAACAACTGCTCGGTCAGATCGAATTTCTCTTGGGCAAAGACCAACCCGCTACTAGGCGCGGCAGCATCGAAGATGAAATCGTATCCGTCTTCGTCGGCCATACCCTTTATGGCATCATTAATCTTCTTAAAAATCGGCTCGGAAAACTCGATATTCTTGCGCATCAATTCACCCTCGGGACCGAATTTTTCCTGCGTGAACTGCTGCAACTGCTGTACTTTCGCCTCGAAATCAGCCTGTAGTTCCGCCTTCCGCGCCTCGCTCATAAGTAGTTCCTGTCGGCGGAAATCCTCCTGCAGCTTGAGCAATTTCGCCTCGCGGTCCTTGGCTTGATTCTCGTAGTCCTGACGCAACTGGTCCAATTTGCGCTGCGCTTCCCTGAATTCGGGCAGGCGTTCTTTGAGCACCTCTGAATCGATATAACCCACCTTGAGTTCGGCCCAGGCACCAGTGGCGACGGAGGCCAAAGCTATTATGGACAGCAGGACGCGTTTCATACCCACTCCTCTTTGCTGATACTTTAGCGAAAATCGGCTCGTATAAGATACGGCTTGATGAATATTTGTGAAATAGCGGACAAAAGAAGGTCCAAAGTGCCAGACAACACCTTGGACTTCGCGGCTCGTTGCAAGAAGATCTGACCTTAGAAAAACCGCGGTCCAAACTGGAAGTGCGTATTCCAACCGGCCGCCACTCCATCGACTTTCTTGCGATCAAAACCATAGCCAAAATCAAACCCGATCATTCCCAACATCGGCGTCTGGACACGGAAACCAAAACCCAGCGAGCGTCTTAATTTGAGAGGGTTAAGCTCTTTAATCTCCTCCCAGGCGTTGCCCGCATCGGCAAATAAAATCCCGTAGACCTGCTGCTCGGCAATCGGAAAGCGATATTCGAGATTGAGCACGATCATCGAACGGCCCCCGATGGGAACACCGGAAATCCGTGGGCCCAACGAGCGGTCGGGATAACCTCTGATCTGACCATCCCAAAAATCAATGCCACCCGGGGAAAACCGCTCCCAGATCGAAAGATTGCGGTCGTCCGCCGCACTGAACCCATCGACAATCGCAACCTTAGTCTCGAGACTCCAGGTAAATCTCCACCAACTCGGCCGATAATAGTTGAAATTGACCTGATGTTTGTGGAAATCGACATCGCCGGCGACCACCGAAGAAGCAATTTCCGGAGTATAGCTGAAAAACGTGCCGTTATTGGGAAACTCCGCCTGGTCACGGGTATCACGCGAGTAGACCAACTCGAAACTACTCGTGGTTCGCGGATCATAACGACCGGAATAACTTGGATTGTCCAAGAGCGACGAATCGAAACGATCGCCGAAATCCGAATATTCCTCGCTCTCCAAACGATAGCCAAACGAAAGACTGGAATATGCAGGCTTCTTCAACCGCCGAGCCACCCGTACGCTGATCGAATTGCGCTTAAAATCGTAGAAGTCGTAATACTGGTTATTAAGGGTGTAAATACGCACCGAGAGGCTGGTCGGTGTATCGAAAAGCCAGGGCTCGGTGAAACCGACCAGGAACTGCTCGCGCCGCGTGCCGAACTCCCAGCTGAAGTCCAGATTCTGGCCCATACCGCGGAAATTCGGAACCCGCAGCCCGATCTGACCGACCAGCTTGTCGCGATCTGAATAGCCGGCTCCCATCGATGCCTGTCCAGTCGGTCGTTCTTCGACACTGAAGGTCAAATCGACCAGCCGTTCGTCCTCGACCGGGCTGTATTCGGGCTGTATCTGCACATCTTTGAAATAGTTCAACATAAAAATTCGGCGCTGGCTTTCCTGCACCAGATTCTGCTGATAAATATCTCCTGGCCTCAGTTCGATCTCGCGGCGAATCACCTTTTCACGCGTCTTGGTATTGCCGGCGATTTTGATTTTTTGGATCGTCCACGGCCGACCTTCGAAGATCTGAAAGGATACATCGATCGAATCGCCGCGAATCGCCTCCTGGGGCACCACCCGTGTGTCCAGGTAGCCCTTCTCGTAGTAGGCAAAACGAACCATATCCGCCAGTTCCGGCCCTGAACGGCTGTAGATCATCCCCTCTTTCAGATCCAACTTTGAAACCAGTTCGGCAGATCCGAAAATCTCATTACCTGCCCAAGCGACATCACCCAACTGGTACTGAAGCCCCTCGTCGACGATTATATCTATAAAGAGATGGCGCCGCGTCGAGTCGTAGTAGACACTGTCGCGAGAGATCGCCGCCTGCTGAAATCCCAGGCTTCGATAATAAGCCAAAATCCGTTGCTGGTCCTCATCGTACGTATCGCCACTGAATTCGCCTTTGCGCCACCAGTGCTTTTCTTTGGTCTCCATAAGCGCAAAAAGCCGACGGAGTTCCGGACTCTGGCTGTCCCATTTTTGCGGACGTCGAGGGTCGCGCTTGGATAGCTTTCGACTGTCTACTACAGTGCCATCTGCGCGATATTGTACCAGGCGGATCTGCTTGATCTGCACCTTGGCACCCTCGTCAATATTGTATTGGAGGTATATCCTGCCCTCCTCTTCACCCGCAAAGATCTGCCCCTTGACCTCGGCACGTAAATAACCCTTCTCGCGATAGAGACCAAGAATCTTCTGCTCACCGCGCACCATATCCTTAGGTGCAATAACCTGACCAGTGACCAGCCCCAACGCCTCTTTCATATCCTTCTCTTTGAGATTCTTCTGCCCCTTAAACCGCAAACCCTCCAGCGCCGGATACTCCTCGACCATAATGATCAGCTTGATTCCTTCAGGGGTTGGATCTCCCCAGATCTGGATATCCTCAAAAACGTTGAGCCCCTGCAAGTCTCGCACCGCTTGCTGTACATTTTCCTGTGAGAGCTCGACCCCGGGTTCAAGTCCGACCGTAGTCAGTATCAACGACTTGGCCACCTTGCGCAGTTCGCCCTTCACCTCGATATCGACGACTTGCTGGGCTTCAACGGCACGTATCGTCAATCCCGCCAAGAGTACCGCAGAAAAAAATATGTCTCGGAAATTTCTCATGACCCACAACCTCAACCAGCGCTATACGGATTATTTGTACGATCTTAGAAATCGATCCAGGGGCCCTTCTAACCGCTCGATTGCCCGATCATTGAGATCATTGGAGATCGCCTCAGAACCTACCTATAAGAGACGACGAACGGGCATGAAAGCAGCGGGGATGCCCGCAGACCAACCATCACCGGACACCACACTGCAAACCACCCTATTAAAAAACCGCTATAAAAAGGACAATCAGCGCCCCGAATGCGCTAAAATACCCATAGAACAGCGGCCGAATAACGTGCATTGAGAACCAAACGTGCGTACTGCACCCGAATGAGGTCCCAATAATGTGGCAAAACGCGAATAGACCTTATTACAACGCCCGACTCAACCCGCAGTTTCCCCCTTCTTCTCGACCGTCTCATCCGAGCCACGCTCCTCGTCGAAAACCAGCTCATCACCTTTTTTGGTGACGCGAATCCGGCTGCCTTCGCCGAAATGACCCTGGAGGATCTCTTCAGCCAGCGGATCTTCGAGCATCTTCTGGATAGCCCGCTCCAGATAACGAGCACCGTAGGTCTGATCGAAACCCTTGTCGATGAGCAGGTTTTTGGCCCCGGGCGTAATCCGCAAATAGAGCCCCTGTGGTTCCAAACGAGCTTTGAACTCTTTGAGGCGAATATCGATGATCTCGGCAATGTGCTCCTTGTCCAGAGCGTGAAAGATAATCGAATCATCGACGCGGTTGAGAAACTCGGGGTTGAAGACCTTTTTCAACGCATCGTTAATCTTGTTCTCCATCAACGCGTGCAACGAAGCTGAATCGGACTTTTGAAATCCCAGTACGCCACCGGTACCGACTTCGCGACTGCCCGCATTGGAAGTCATAATCATTACAGTATTGCGAAAATCGACTTTGCGGCCCGTGCTGTCGGTGAGTCGTCCCTCGTCGAGAATCTGTAGGAGAATATTGAAGACATCTGGATGAGCTTTCTCGATTTCGTCGAGGAGCACCACCGAATAAGGCCGACGACGCACCCGCTCGGTCAACTGACCTCCCTCATCAAAGCCGACGTAGCCCGGAGGCGCCCCGATCAGGCGCGATACGGCGAATTTCTCCATGTACTCGGACATATCGACCGAGATAAACGCATCGTCGCTGTCGAAGAGGAATTCGGCCAGACGCTTAGCCAATTCGGTCTTGCCAACACCGGTCGGACCGAGGAAGATGAACGAGCCAATCGGACGCTTTGGATCCTGCAGACCTGCTCGACTGCGGCGAATTGCCCGTGAGACCGCAGTAACGGCCTCCTCCTGACCGACGACACTATTCTTGAGCGTATCTTCCATCGCCAGCAGGCGTTCGGTCTCGGTCGTGGCCAGGCGCGAAATCGGAATACCGGTCATACTGGCAATGACTTCAGCAATATCATCAGTAGTGACCTCGACGACTTCGTCGCGGACTTCCTCTTCCCACTCCTGACGCTTCTTCTGCAATTCTTCACCCAAATTGAGAGCCTTGTCGCGCAGCACCACAGCTTCCTCGAAATCCTGACGCTCTGCGGCCTCGTTCTTTTCGCGATTGATCTCCTGGATCTGAACATCGAGCTGCCCGATCTCCTCGGGCGGGCTCAATCGAGCCAGATGCACGCGAGAGCCCGTCTCGTCGATTACATCGATGGCCTTATCAGGCTGGTAGCGATCGCTGATATAACGGTCGGCCTGGCGCACTGCGTAGGCAATAACATCGTCGGAAAACTCCACGTGGTGGTGGCTCTCGTAGCTGGAGCGCAACCCCTTGACGATCTCAATGGTGTCATCCACCTGGGGCGGATCGACCATGATTGTCTGAAATCGCCGTTCAAGCGCTCCATCTTTCTCTATATGCTTGCGATATTCGTCAAGGGTAGTGGCACCGATGCACTGCAGTTCACCGCGGGCTAGAGCAGGCTTGAACATATTGGATGCATCGAGAGTTCCCTCAGCACTACCGGCGCCAACAATGGTGTGCAACTCATCGATAAAGATGATAACATCGGTATTCTGCTGGAGCTCGGTCATTACAGCCTTGATGCGTTCTTCGAACTGACCCCGGTACTTGGTCCCGGCGACAACGCCACCCATATCGAGCGTTACCAAACGTTTGTCGAGAAGAATTTGCGGTACGCGCTTCTCTATAATCCTTTGGGCCAGCCCCTCTACGATCGCAGTCTTGCCAACTCCGGGATCGCCGATGAGAATCGGGTTATTCTTCTTGCGCCGACTGAGCACCTGAGTAACGCGCTCGATTTCCTTCTGTCGACCAATGACTGGATCGAGTTTAGCTTCTCGTGCCAGTTGGGTCAGATCGCGACCGAAGTGGTCGAGAAAGGGGGTCTTGCTCTTCTTTCCCTTTTCCTTCCGACCCGTAGTCTTGCCTTCGAGCACGGCCAGGGTCTCCTCCATAGCGGTCTTGTAGTCTACCCCAAAGGCCGCCAAGATCTGCGCAGCGACCCCTTCCTTGTCTTTGAGCAGAGCCAAAAGTAGATGCTCGACATCGACAAACTGGGTCTTCATCTCCTTGGCTTCGTTGGCAGCTACTTCAAGAATCTGTTTGGCGCGGGGAGTAAAGGGCACTTCGCCAATCGTCATTGTGCCGCCAGAAGTCGCCACATAATCCTCTACCGACTGCTTGACCGTCTCCAAACTCAACCCCAAGTTGGTCAGCACTGTGACCGCCTTGCCTTTGCCGTCCTTGATAATGCCCAAGAGCAAATGTTCGGTACCAATATAGTTATGCCCCAAACGCGCCGACTCTTCGCGCGCCAATTGCATCACTCGTTTTACACCGTCGGTGAACATATTATTCATCTGACTGTCCTCCGCAATTCACCCCTGCAAACGCCTTTTCCCGATGATTCAAAGGGAGTGAATCTTGAGAATTAACAAATTTTACCGAAGAAAATCCGGTTTTTTGAAACTACCAAAAGCGCAGATACTTGTCAAGGTAGGCCCACTCAGGCCGCACTCAACTCCGCCAGACGTCGACGCACCAATTCGGCACGGCGAAGATCCCGTTCCTCAGGGGACAGATCCGTTCCGGACTCAGCTTGCAGGTGCGAGGGCTGGGTGATGATCATCAGCTGGTTGATAAAATTCGACGGGGTGCTCTCGATCAATCCCAGACTGCGCCCCAAGCGCACTGCCGAGAGCAGATTCATAAATTCCTGGCTGCTCAATACCCGGGCATGGGCCAGGAGACCATAGGCTCGCCAGATCTTATCCTCAACCTGGGAAGGAGCTTCTGCGAGCAAAGCAGCCTGGGCCTCCTTTTCATGTCCCATTATCTGCCGGGCTACCTCCGAGAGCTTCTCGACGATCTCCCCTTCGGCTACACCCATGGTGAACTGATTGGAAACCTGGAACAAGTTGCCAACCGCATTGGTGCCTTCTCCATAAAAACCCCGCACCGTAAAAGTCATCTGGGTCAAACCGCGCATCACCCGCTCCATATCCTCGGTTAGAACCAGAGCCGGCAAGTGTATGAGCACCGAGATTCGCAACCCCGTACCCGTATTGGTCGGACAGGCCGTCAAGAAGCCGCGATCTGCCGAGTGCGCATAATCGAGGGCACCGCCTAATTCATCATCGAGAGCATCGATCCGTTGCCAAGCCGCAGCCGTTTGCAAACCCGGCAGGATAGCCTGCAGGCGGAGATGATCCTCTTCGTTGATCATTACACTGAGCGACTCATCCGCGTTAAAGAGCACACCGCGTTGCCCCTTGCTCTCGGCAAGGGCAGGACTGATCAAGTGGCGCTCTACCAAAAGCTGGCGTTCATTGCCTTGTAAAGCATTCATCTTGAAGAAAGCCGCCTCGCGCATATGACGGCAACCCCGGGCCGCATTGAGAACCTCTTCGATGATTTGTTCCTGATCATCGAGTGTGGCCTTTGGCGCAAAAGGCAAGGCAGATAGATTTCGAGCAAGGCGGGCGCGACAGCTAACAACCATGCCATCAGCATCATCCTCCCCGCTGAGCCAGTGCGCAGCATTGTAGACCAGATCCTTGAGGTTCATCGCTCTTGCCCCTTTTCGAGGGTGCGGATAAGATCCCTGAGTTGGGCCGCTTTTTCGAAAGCTTCTTCTGATACTGCCTGGGTCAATTCGTCGCGCAACTGGTCGAGCTTATCGATCGACGAGACTTCTATCTGCGATGATTCCACCGAGCGTGCAGTGATAGGTCCCTTGCCCCGATGGATACTCTCGCCGTGTATGCGCTTGAGCAAACGCTCCAGCTGAGATGCGAAGGCATCGTAACAGCCCGCACACCCAAGACGGCCCGCCTTCTTGAATTCGTCATAAGCCATCCCGCAAGTCGAGCAGGTTCCCCCTTCAGCATCCTCGGCCCCGGCCAGGTTGGTCAGCTCTTCCTTAACCTTCTTCACCAAGACCGGAATCTCTTTGGGCTTTGGTTCCGAAGCGGGTGAAACCTCGACATTTTTTTCGTCGGCACAGACCTGGCAGAGGAAAAGTGTCTTTTTCTCATCATCAACAATATGGGTGTACGCAACCGTGGCTTCGCGTTTAATACAGGTCTCGCATTTCATATCGCATCATCCTCCATCTTCAACACACCGGCTTCTATACGTCCCGTGCGATCCATACTCTGGGCTAGTCGGCGGTCGTGGGTCATCACCACAAAAGCCTGACCATGCTCCCGAGCCAACCCGGTGAGCAATTCGTGCAACGATTCACTCGTCGCCTCGTCGAGATTACCCGATGGCTCATCGGCCAGCACGACTAAAGGCCGGGCGACCAGTGCCCGCACCATTGCCACTCGTTGACACTCGCCACCCGATAATTCACCGGGGCGGTGGTGCAAGCGACCAGCGAGTCCGACCGAGGCCAGGAGTTCGCTGGCCTCTTTGCGCAAATCAACCCCAGCAACCAACGCCGGCAATAGCGCGTTTTCCAGCGCGGTAAACTCCGGCAGCAGGTGGTGAAACTGGAACACAAAACCAATATGTCGATTGCGGAAGCGCGACAATGCTCGGTCTTCGAGTTCAAAGACATCGGTATCGGCGATTCGCAATTGGCCAGATGTTGGTCTGTCTAGCGTACCCAACAGGTGCAACAAGGTACTCTTGCCAACTCCGGACTCGCCCATGATCGCAACCAACTCGCCCGACCGCACTTGCAGATCCACGCCTTTAAGTACCTCAAGCTCCTGGCCACCCGTATCAAATACCTTGCGCAAAGCGCGTGTCTCAAGGACTATCTTGGATTGCTCACTCACTCCCATACCTACATAATATATCTTATTGCCTCTACCGGCATCAACGACGACGCCTTGCGCGCCGGGTAGATCGATGTCGCGAGGCATATAAACATACTGATCGACGCCACTAGCGCAAAATCCAGCGCCTTCATATCCACGGGCAATGAACTGATGAAATACACATCGCCGGGTATGGAAATCAGGTCGAATTGCACTTGGGCAAAACAGAGCCCGAAACCCACCAAGCAACCGATGGCGGTACCGATCCCACCAATTATCAGACCTTGATAGACGAAAATGCGGTAGATCTCACCCACAGTACAACCCATCGTACGCAAGATGCCGATCTCAGCGGTCTTAACCAGAACCGACATAACCAGAATCGACATGATGTTGAAAGCCGCAACCAGCACGATTAAACTAAGGGCGAGAAAAATGGCCCATTTCTCTAACTCGATCCAACGAAAGAACTCGGGAAAGAGTTGGGTCCAATCGCGGACATTGTAGGGATAACCAAACTCTTCAGCCAGGAGCGCTCTTAGTTGGGGAGCCCGTTGAATATCTTCGACGTGGATATGAATATCGGTAATCGCATCACCAAGTCCGAGAATCCGTTGGGCATCTTCGATATGGATAAAGGCGTAGTTATCATCGTATTGGTACATACCGCTTTCGAAGTGATCCGTCACCAGGAAGGACCAGGGGCGAGGCGAGAAACCGTCCATTACCGCCTCTGCAACATCTAGATTGCGGACCGTTACCAGCAAGACATCGAAACCAGGTCCTACCTGCAATCGCCGCGCCAGATGCTCCCCGAGAATAATGCCCTGCTTGTCCAATTCTTTAAGGTGGCCGAGGAGAATCTCCCCTTCCGGATTGGCATAAAGCAGGTGTGCAGGCAGATCGGAAACCGAGGGAAAGGTCTTGGGATCGATACCCCAAACCGGGATGCCGTCGACCCTACCCAGATCGCGCTGCGAAGCGATAATGACCTTGGAATCGACAACCGGCGCCGCGCCTACTATCTCAGCATAACCTTTAACCTGTTCTAAAAGCACACTCCAGTCTTCGATCGGACCACCGTCGAAACGGCGAATGTTGATATGGGCATTCATGCCGATCAGTCGGCTCTTTATCTCACCAGCAAAACCGTTGGTCACCGACAGGATGATAACCAGCGCCGCCACCCCTAAGATCACCCCACCAACAGCCATGTAGGCAATGACCGAGATAAAGCCCTCGCGTTGATCGGAACGAAGGTAGCGTCCAGCGACGAAAAGGGAGATGCTCATGCCCGATCCTGAGTCAGGTAGGCTTTTATAAATCCATCGATATTTCCATCCATCACCGCCTGGACATTAGCCGTCTCGTAATCAGTCCGGTGGTCTTTGACCAGATTGTAGGGATGAAAGACGTAGGAACGGATTTGCGAACCGAAGTCGATGGCTTTTTTTGCACTCTCTACTGCGTCGAGTTTCTTCTGCTCTTCCTCTTTGAAATGCTGGTATACACGCGCCGCCAAAACCTTGAGTGCAGTAGCTTTGTTCTTAAACTGCGACCGCTCATTCTGGCACTGAACGACAATATTAGTGGGCAAGTGGGTGACGCGCACTGCTGAGGAGGTCTTGTTGACATGTTGCCCACCAGCCCCCCCTGAGCGATAGGTCTCAACTTTTAGATCGTCATCCTTGAGATCGACTTCGATATCGTCATCGATTTCTGGGTAAACAAAAACCGAAGCAAAAGAAGTGTGGCGACGACTCCCAGTATCAAAAGGCGAGAGCCGCACCAGGCGGTGAACACCAGCTTCGGCTTTTAGATAACCGTAGGCGTAATCTCCCTTAACTGTGATCGTCACACCTTTGATACCGGCTTCATCACCCTGCTGCAAATCCATGACCACGGTCTCCATACCGCTGCGTTCGGTCCAGCGAGTATAGAGGCGCATCAGCATTTCTGCCCAGTCGGCCGCATCGGTACCGCCAGCACCCGAATGAATGACGAGAATCGCGTTTCTGGAATCGTCCTCGCCGTCGAGCATGGTGCGAAACTCTAGTTCGGCGATTCCCTCTATCGCATTTTCGACCTCGGACTCGACCTCGGCCAGTGCATCCACATCGCCCTCTTCAAGAGCGATCAGCTGCAATTCGCCCAGATCCTCTACCAGCCGATCCAGAGTCTCCCAAGCGGCAATGACATCCTTGAGGACACGCGCCGCCTTGCCGACTGATTCGGCCTGCCGACGATTATCCCAGAAGCCAACCGTCGCCATCTGCTCTTCGAAGTTGGCTAATTCTCTCTTCTTGCCACTTATGTCAAAGATACCCTCCTAGCCGATCCAATTGTTGTCGACAATTCCCCAGACTCTCTTCAATGGTCGCCATTATTCAACTCCCTCTTTTTCCTTGTAGCGGTCAAAAAGTAAACTGACGTGTTTACGCTCGATAGGTATTTCGAAGAGCAGTTGTCCTGCGAAAACCTGACCTCGATCCATCTTGAATTCGTTGGTGTGTTCGATAAAAAACGGGGAACGCTCAAGCGGATAGTAGCGTCGACCCTCATCATCGACAAGCTGGAAACACCGCGGCACCACCGACCAAGCCAGCTTTAAATGCGCCTCCAAATTCACGTCGATGACCACAAACCTGTGGCCTTCTTCTGCCGAAACCGGATCGGGGAAGAAATACATATAGCGCACCCCGTCGGCGGGTACAGTTAGAGAAACCTGATTGTTTATATTTTTAAATATGCTAGTTATGTTTTCTAGTTTTTGCGCCGACCCACTGGTGAGGTGCACCCCGATATAAATCGGCAGAAAAATAGCTGCACCACCCAGCACAACTCGGTTCAGCATTCGCATCCGTTTGTTGTACTGTCTCTTTCTCTCGCCTTTATCGAGCATCTAAACTCTCCTCAAGGCGCCCGGCGCAAAAGAGCGACCTTGCCGGAACGAATAAAACCAGCCGATCGCATCAGATAGTAATAGATGCCATTGGCCACATCATCGCCCGGTATCCAGCGCGGGGCACGGCCAGGCTGGGTATGGTCTCCAACCAAGAACTGCCAAGTCTCGACGAAAATTCGATTGCCCGTCAGATCAAAGATGCTCAACTCTATAAGATCGCGTTCGGCCAGTCGCACCGGAAAGTGCACAACTCCGTCCTGGGCGGGATTGGGAAAGGGCGATAAGAGCGCATGCTCTCCGGGCTGAAAGACTTCCAAACCACTAGCCGCTAATGCATTAACCTGCCCCCAACCATAAACAGTATCGGGACCGGCCTCACCCAAATCCAACGCAGTAGATCGCAGTGCTTGCAGTACTTCATCAGGCCCCCATTCGGGATGAGCTTGCAAGAGCAGAGCACAAATACCACTTACCATCGGTGCAGCAAAAGAAGTTCCGCTCGAGCGCAAATATCCTCCGCTGCGCAAATCGGCCATTACTACGCCCTCACCCGGAGCCACCACATCTGGTTTGATCCGACCATCGGCAGTGGGTCCTCGCGAACTGGTAGCGGCGATCTGCGGCAGGCGCATCCCATCCGGCGGGGGTACATCGACAGAGCCCACGGCGATCACACCCTCCGCATCGGCCGGTGCCGTCACGTAATGCCAAGAATCGAGGGCCTCGTTGCCCACCGCCACGACCACTACCATACCGCGGCGGACCGCCAATGCCGCCGCGCGACTAGTCAGCGCCGTTTCGCCGTCGAGATCGCCCGGAGCGTACCCACTACCGTCGTCCCAAATATTGTACCCCAACGAGCTGTTGACCACCCGCGCGCCCAAACTGTCCGCCCATTCTAAACCCGCGATCCAGCGATCTTCCTCGGTGGGCAACTCCGTCCGGTTCTCTTCCGTTTTAGCCAGAATGTATTCAGCATCAGGCGCCACACCGATAACGAAGCGATCTGACTCATAACCAGCCAGCAGCGAAAGCACCTGAGCCCCATGCAGGTTCTGGCTGGAGCGCGTCTCGTCGCCGGTAACAGGTTGGCCACTTTGGTCACTGACCACATTGTCGCCATTGATGAAATCGCGCTCGGCTATTAGGCGGAACTTCTCGCGAAACGCCGGATGTTCGGTATAGTGGAAGCCATTGTCGAGCACGGCGATGCGCACCCCGGCGCCCGTAAAACCGAGAGAGTGCAGAGGGATGATACCGGTCTGGGCCATCTGATCAAAAGCGGAACCGTACTGACTCTGCAAGCCTTTCCAACTTGTAACTGGGCGTGCCGACGGCGCTTGCGGAATCTTCGGTCTACGCGTGCGCCGCACCGACTGTACTCCCAGCACGAAATCCTGCTCCAACACTTGACGCTCTATCTCGGGCGAGACTCGGCCGCTGATTGCATTGAGCCAGCGGGAAGAAGAGCGCACTACGACACCTAGATCCCGCAAGCGCTCGATATAAGATGAGTTGACCGGCAGATCCAACTCCGCATCATGGCGCCCGGTTCCCAAATCCTCCCAGACAATCCGCTGACCTTCGGAATCTGTCTTATCCCGCAGCAAAATCCAGATATTTCGACCCGTACCGTCCGCCAGCACACAAAGCGCACTTACGTGCATCAACAGGGCAACAAACCATACTAGCCACTGCTGCCCTTTATTCATCGGGGAGTTCGGGCACTCTCCTATCCAGCACTTCCACTCCCTCGGGCACTTCAAAAGCAAAGACCTCGTCGTCTATCTTTTTATTGGTACGGTGATCCTTAAGCCGATAGGTGGTCAGATTCCCATTAGCCTCGAGCTGCTCTACCTGCAGCAAAAGCCACTTCTTGCGATCGACCCAAACCCTCATCCGTTCGACCACCGACACCTTGCTCTCAGGGGCCATGATCAGCAAGTGACAATCTCGCCCCTCTAACTTGCTTTCTTCAACAGCGATAGGGGTATAGCGTTCGGCATAGTCGAAAAAAACCTCCCACGGCGTCTTCACTTCTCCCTCGTAGGGGCTGACCACTACCTGGGCATTGCGCTCGACATAGGACCAAACCGCCCGACCATCAGCAACGACCAGGTCACCACCCTCCAGCTCAATCCGAAAACGATCTGGACGGCGCAAGTAGATTCGGCCCTCGCGGTTGCGCCGCTTGTCGAGCACCGCCCAGTAGAATTGTTTTTGAAAGCGAGCAGAAAACGTCTTGTAGTCGGAAAGACGTTCCTTTACCTCGGCGATAATCTCACCACCAGTAATCCCCAACACCTCAGCCGGGACAAGACCCAGACAAATAATCGTCCACCACAGATACTTCATCACCCCACTTTGGACTCCTCTACAGTCTCAAGATCCTCGATCAGAATCTGGCGAGATTTGGCCCCCTCAGCTGGCCCGACGATATTGGCATTCTCCAACTCGTCCATCAATCGCGCGGCACGAGAATAACCAACTTTCATTCGCCGCTGGAGAAAAGAGGTCGAAGCCTGCTGATGCTCACAAACGAGCCGCAAAGCCTCATCAAAAAGGTCGTCGCGCTCATCTGAATCGGCATTAATATCCACATCTTCGGAGAAAATTGCAACTTCCTCAGCCTGATAATCGCTCTCTTTCAACGCATCGACCAGACGATCGGTTTCCTCGCCCGATATAAAGGCTCCGTGCACGCGAACAGGCTCCCCCTGGCCACCGGGTAAAAAGAGCATATCGCCCATTCCCAGAAGTCTCTCGGCACCGTTTAGATCGAGGATCGTGCGAGAATCCGTCTTCGACGCTACTTGGAAGGCAATCCGCGAAGGAAAATTGGCTTTGATCACGCCGGTAATCACATTGACCGAGGGGCGCTGGGTCGCCAAGATGATGTGGATACCTACTGCGCGTGACTTCTGGGCCAGGCTCATCAACGAAGTCTCCACGTCAGCCGGTGCCGTCAGCATCAAATCTGCAAATTCGTCAATGACGACGACAATATAGGACATCGGTTTTTCGGGTTCGACGCCATCTTGCTCCGCATCTGCGTTGACGCGCTCAAGTCTGTCGTTGTAATCGGACAAATTGCGCACCCCCAGCTTTGCCAGCTTCTGATAGCGCGCCTCCATTTCGGCCACCATCCATTTCAACGCCTCTGAGGCCTTCTTGGGCTCGGTGATAACCGGCACCAACAAGTGAGGGATATCATCGTATATGGTCAACTCGACCACTTTGGGATCGACCATGAGAAAGCGCACCTCTGCTGGCGTCGCCTTGAAGAGGATGCTGCAGATCAGGCTATTCAGACAGACACTCTTGCCCGTTCCCGTAGCACCGGCTACCAGCAAATGGGGCATTTTCGTTAAATCTGCCACATATGGTTCGCCCGAAATGGTCTTGCCCAGTACCATAACCAGCTTGGCTTCTGCCCGCTTGAACACCTTATCTTCGAGAATCTCACGCAGGTAGACGATCTCCCGTTGCTGGTTGGCGATCTCCACTCCCACTACTGATTTCCCCGGCACCGGGGCCTGGATGCGAATTCCCTTAGCGCTCATGACGCGCGCTAGGTCATCAGAAAGCGCGGCGATCCGATTGACCTTGATTCCAGCAGCCGGCTCCACTTCATAACGCGTCACTACCGGCCCGGGACTCACCTCCACGATCTTGCCGGCAACATCGAAATTGCTCAGCGCATCCTCTAGGACCTTGGCATTTTCCAGTAAGGCTTCCCTGTCGACAACACCGCTGCCTGCGGGCACTTCGTCCAGCAATTTGATAGCCGGTGCCTTATAGCGCTTGCCGGATTTTTTGCGCACAGCGGGCTTTTCAATCTTAGGTTCAGGCGCTTTCTCTTTTTGCTTTTTCGCGACCGCCCGTTCGACGATCGCTTCTGCCGCGACCGACTCTTCTACCATGACCAACTCTTCTGCCATGACCGGCTCTTCTGCCACAACCGACTCTTCTGCTACAACCGGCTCTTCTGCCACAACCGACTCTATGGGTTGCAGACGACCAACCTCGGGTGCGGTTTCCTCCTCTGCACTTTGATCCTCATCCTCCTCGAGTTCTTCATCGAGTTGGGTCGCCCGAGCAGCAGCCCGAGCAGTGCGGCGTTCGCGCAACTTGCCAACCCAGAGACCAGGTCGCCGCCAGACCCATACCACACCCTGCCACAAAACTCCAACAACCCAAGTAAGTCCTCGCACCAATGGCCGCAGATTCAATTCTGTCGTCAACACCAACGCAGCAAAAAAGAGCGCCCCTAATAGCACCGCCGAACCCAATCTACCGAGATAGGGTATGAGCAACAACGTGCTCAACTGGGTCCCTAACACACCGCCCAATTTAAAGGCTGTATGAGACGAATAGTTCGGCAAACCAGTCGCGATGCTAAAGAGGATTGCCATTCCCAAAAGCCCTATACTGCGATAAGCGGCATGTGCAAGGGGCTGATATCGCAACCTGTTCCAGCCCCAGAACAGTATCAGCAAGGGCCAGACATAGGCGGCCTGTCCCATGCTTGCAAAGACGCCATAAGACACGTAAGCGCCGATTTGCCCCCCCCAGTTAAAACTCTCCGCAGCCAACCGGCTTGAATTGGGATAGTCCAATGCCGAATGAGAAATTAGACTGATCACCAAGAACACCCCCAAACCCATGAGGAGCACACCGACAGCCTGGGCTCCCTTCTTGCTTTTTACAAGTTGGATCACAAACTCAGACATACTACTAGATGCTCCGCGAATAGACTGCAGGGAAGTGCACAGGTGGGGCGGGGAGGAGAAATACACTGGGGTAGAGAGGGCTACCTATTAATAGTAAGCAAAAATGCGACTTTTTGCATCCCCCTTCGCGCTCAAATCATACCGCTGCGCTTGCGCAAAAACCATTCTGCCGCCAATAAAGCAAGAGCCAGAAGCGCTGGCCACAGCGGCCCCCACAAAGACACCGCCCGAGATTCTTCGACCAATCTTTTGCGCGGAATCAGCTTTTGCAGCCCATCTTCCCAACCACTTAGTGGGTGAAAAAAACCCCCGCTGGCACGGGCTAGTTCACCTAAGAGCACTTGGTTGGCGCGTAAATCGCTAAACTCGATACTGTGCTCTTCGACAATGAATCGACCCTCATCCACACCGACTTCGATCTCGTCTATATATGCCTTGGCACGGTATTCGTATTCACCAGGCTCCAACCCACTATAGACACTGCGATAGTGTCCAGCTCCTTGCTCCTGCGCTTCGAACGCTTCGCGTCCTGAAAGCTCGATCTTCACCACGGCGCCCCGTTGAGGCCGGAGCAATTCGTCAAAAACCTGAGCAGCGAAAGCAACTTCTTCACCAGCCCGATATACGTGGCGCTCTGCCGAAACGCGAATCCGTCCACTCGGCGCACTGAGTGCCAACCACTTAGCGGCATTGCGCCAAAATTGTCGAATTGTTTTCGGCTGTCCGTCGACACCGCTGCTCATCAGGTCGAGCCGCCAAAACGACGCAGCTAGAGCCGCCATGACTTTACCCTGCCCATAAATCCCCGTGGCGATAACCGGCGCACGTCCCGCACTCTCTACCAATACCATCGCCCCCCCTCGCAGCTGCGCAGTGCGAAAATAACCCGGTAACGGCGGTAGCCGAGCCCAGGGATCGCCCTCACCGGCTTGCAGGCGTACTAAGGGGTGATGCCTGCCTCTAGCACTGACCTGCAATAAGATCTCACCGTCTACAAAGGAGGATACTTCTTGGAACGGCATCAGTTTGGCCAGAGGAGAGTCTTCCCGCCAATCTCGCACCGCCTTGACGCCACCGATAAAAGCCAGACCAGTTCCGGAATCGACGTAGCGGACAAGGGTATGAGCTGGTAGACCGCTGAGCAGCCACGACCCCGGATCCACCACAAACACCACATCCCGATTCTGCAAAACCAACTCTGCCCAATCTCCTCCATAGAAAGAATCGGTTTCTCGCTGTATGAGCGTTTCGACGACGATATTGGAATCAGCAACGAGACTGCGGTGCAAAAAAGCCAGGTCGGGGCTGGGACCACCCGCCAACACTAATACCCGCGTCCGTTCTTCGAGAATTCGCGTAAATACCATAACCTCGTTGTCGGCACGGGTAAACTCTCCCTCAACCGGTGTAGCGACAACGCGAAAGATACGCGGTCCGGATTCCTGGGGCGTCAGATCAAACGAAATCCGCTGTACTAATCCCCGACCATCCAGCACCACAGATTGACGCTCTAGCTCTCGTTCACCCTCGTAGAGCAAGACTTCTATTGACCGACCCTCGTAACCCCAACTCCTCAACTCAGCATCAATCTGCTGCCGCTGACCAACATACCCGGTTTCGACCGTGCGAACTTCGGTGAGTTGGATATCAGCAGGCATCTCTTCACCCCCGACACCCAACGCATATACAGGTACGCCCAGGTCATCGGCCAATTGCACGGGATCCCGGCCCAGATTGTGAGCCCCGTCGGAAAAAACGACAAAACCCAACACGCGCTCCCTCTCGCCGGTCGACTCCAGACTAGCTGCAAGTGCACGACCAATATTGGTTGCCTGACCACCGACATTCAACGCTGCGACGGTATCCAAATCCAGCGGGTAGATCGACTCGGCAAATCCCCAAGCGCGGATTTCAGCCTGCTCCAGATGCGAGCGCCACTTCTCTGCACTCACAACGGCCACAGCCTCTCCCAAACGCGTATTACCTCGCTCAGCAGTCTTCATGCTTAAACTAGTATCGACCAGAACCAGCAGGATCGGCCGAATGACTTGTTTGCTCCACCACGCCAGAACCGGTTCGGCTAGGACCGCTAGCAAAAGAGCTAGCGCCGCACTGCGCAAAACAACAAGCGTCATGCGCTGCAGAGATCGGACCTCGGGATAGGTTCGCCGATAGACCCAATAAACGAATACTACTAAGAGTGGCAATAAAACGAGGAAAAAAACATTCCCCTCAAATGAGATACTACTGTCCGACCATTCAGACACGTCGAGTGGGGACTAGCACAAACTGAGGCGAGGTACAGCGTCCAGATCAAAGCCGTCCCGGACGCCGCGGTTGAGGTAATAGGCGCCAACGGCTCCTATCATAACGGCATTGTCGGTGCACAAAATAGGAGAGGGACAATATAACGGGAGGCCACAGCGCTCTATCTCGGCGCGCAACCGATGGCGCAAGCGCTGATTAGCCGCGACCCCACCTGCCAAACAAACGGCTTTGATCCCCCCTTGATTCAACGCCAAAACCGTCTTATCGACCAGCGCATCGACCACCGCCTCCTGAAAACTCGCCGCAATATCGGGCAGCTGTCGCACCCGCTCTTGGGGATCCAATCCGCGCACGTAATTCAATACCGAAGTTTTCAGTCCACTGAAGCTAAAATCTTTTTCGCCCGCCATACCACGGGGAAAGTCAATGGCTTGAGGATCGCCATTTGCAGCTAATTCGGAGAGGATCCGCCCACCCATTACTGAGCCCGCCGAGGGAAGAAGGTCCAGCAATTTGGCCACCTTGTCGAATGCTTCCCCTGCGGCATCATCGCGCGTTCGCCCCAGTAACTGGTACGAACCAAGTTCCCTGACCAGTACCAACTCAGTATGCCCACCCGATACCAACAGGGTCAAAAAAGGAGTCTCAACCTGATCTTCGACCAGATTGGAAAAGATATGGCCTTCCAGGTGATGGACGCCTATAAGGGGTTTTTTCTGTGCCAGTGCTAACCCCTTGGCCAGCGAGATCCCTACGATCAACGAACCGACCAAACCCGGGCCTCGAGTAACAGCAATACCGTCCACCTCTGCCCAGCCGATTGCAGCCGCTTCCAACGCCTGTCTGACAACTGGCACTGCAGTCCTCATATGAGCTCGGGAGGCCAGTTCGGGTACGATTCCCCCGTAACGAGCATGATCCTCTTGCGAGAAAATAACATTGGAACGCACGGTGAAGGACTCGTCTACCACTGCCGCAGCAGTCTCATCGCAAGATGTCTCTATCCCCAATACCTGCATGGAAATCAACCACCTACCAAATTGATTCTTGGGGGAACAATATTGCGCACTTCAAAAAACGGAGTTTCCCCGCTTCGCACCGGCAGACTACCGCCCTGATACTCGGCGAAATCTACGTACAGTTCTATATCTTTCGCCGGATCAAGCTTGGCGATCACATCGACGCCACCGCGCACTTTGACCCGAACAACAGCCGGGTCTGGCCGCAACTGGGCGTTGCCGGCATTGCGCACCCTAATAGGAACGCCGGAGAGTTCGTTCTCGGCCAATATCTGGATATCAGCGCGAATGTGCACTTTATCAGGATCCAGTACTAGCCGGGTGTGCTCCGGATGCCGCAAGGACAGTTCGAAATCGACCTCCTCTCTGATATCGCCCAATACCATAGAATCTGTCATTATATAGTCCAATCCCTCAACCTGTCCCACTGGGCCTATCACCCTGACAGATAAAGGATCCGTCTCTACTGGACCAACCTGTATATGGGCCTCGGCCACTTCCAAGCGCAACCCCGACCGAACTGGAATCTCCCGCTCCATTCTACGATCCAGCGTGATTTCGATTTCCTTAGGTTCGAGGATTTCCGAAATTTGGACATCCAGATCGGTAGCTCGTTTCTCGATCTGGTCAGGAGTCAATCGATAAGTCCGGGTATTGCCTTCGGCCTTAACGCGCAATACAAAAGCATCATTATCCAATTGCAGCAGATCTTTACCCCGCCCCGTTACCAAAACCCGGGTAGTCGAAGGAATTTCACTCGCGACCATCATTGCATCTTCTGATCCATCACCAGTCGGGGGATCTTCTACCAACAGACGAACTTCTATCTCCATTTGATAGAGCTGTTCCGTAACAGCATGAAACCACAGAATTAAGGCCAGAACGAGCGCTCCGGCCTTGATTCCCCAATCGCCTATTTCGATATTAGCCAACCATTTAACCCTATAGAGAAGAAAAGGCTCCACAAAAAGGGAGCCTTTTCCAATTATCTATAGCGCATGTAAACTATCCTCAGCCCATTCATCCATTAGACGAAGAGCCGATATATTTCATTTATACGATTCTTTGAGTTCCTTGCCGATACTCAACTCGCCATTATCGATTCTAAGATGGTAACCGCAGTCCGGATTTGTGCAGGTCCATGCTTTATAATGAATCGAAGCACCATCCCTTCCATAATCGGAAAGCGGAACTAAAACACCCGAATTGCACTTCAAACACGAAGGAAAATTAGCAATCTCCATCCTTTTCCTACCCTCCCTTCCAGTGGTCAAATGGAGGGATTAGTCGGTTAATGTAACTCTCTAACACAACTATCCCCTTATCAAATGTACTTGTAAGACCTAGCTATGTCAACTCGATACGCCCTTAGCCAGAAAAACCTCGTAATCATATACGGCCAATTCCTGATCTGGCGTCTCCACAGAACCCGGACGCACCTTGCGAATCTCGGCCAGAGCTTCAGCAGTGCTACTGCCGATCTTTACCAGATAAGAAGCCAACATCGTGCCGGTACGTCCCAAACCAGCGCTGCAATGAACAACTACGGGAAGCCCTTTATCGACCGCTTGGTCTATAAACTGGGCAAATGCGACGATATCCTCAAGGGTAGGAGCACTCATATCCTGGACGGGCAAGTGCAAATAAGCCATATTTCTGGCTTCGATCTTGTCCGTTTCCAATGGCCGCTCGGTCAAGGATACCACCGCCCTGATCCCCTCTGCATAGAGCAAACCAAGATCGACCTCAAGCTGCTCGCCGTGATTCCAACCCCCGATCTGCCCCGCTCCGGCCAGTTGATCCTCTACCAGCCAGCTGAAATTGACAAGCATATTAGCGTCCTGCGTGAGCAACCTGCGGACCTTCTACCCAACTCTCTCCATCCTCACCCACTTCCTGCTTCCAGATAGGCACTACCTGTTTCAAACGGTCTATAGCATATTGACAAGCTGCAAAAGCCTCGGACCGATGCGGGCTAGATACGGCGATGAGCACGCTGATTTCTCCAATCTCAAGACGCCCAACCCTATGGAGAATCGCTATATCCTCTATGCCCCAACGTATTTTGATTTCGTCGCCGATCTCCTGCATCTTCTTTTCAGCCATTCCAGCATAGGCTTCATAGACCAAGTAGTCGGTGCGTTTTTCACCAGAATGGTTACGCACCACACCTGCAAAAGTAGCTACGGCACCATTTGCATCCTGCAACACGTTCCGGTAAAGAGCATCTGGCTCTATTGGATTTTCTGTGATTTTAAACACTTTATCCGCCACTCACGGGAGGTATAAAAGCCACTTCATCTCCTGGATTCAATAGAACACTCTCATCGACATATTCGGCGTTTATCGCAACCGACAGGACATCATTCAGGGCGGCTAGACGCGGGTATTCTTCCAAAAGATTTCGTTTTAGGTCTCCGGCCCGAAACCCCTCCTGCACTTCTAAATCGAGTTCTTTAGTACCAACGATATCGCGACAAGAAGCAAAAAAAAGGACTTTTATTTTCATGCGAACTACATTTATGGCGAATATAATCTAAAGACATTACCGATATTTTCATGCGAACTACATTTATGGCGAATATAATCTAAAGACATTACCGACGCAATTGAGTTTCACGGAAGAAAAAAGGCCGCTGGATTCCCTAAGAGAAATCCAGCGGCCCCGTACTATGACAACAGCTTAAACCCTACTGAAGCAGCAACATCTTTTTGTTGGCGGTGAACTCCCCGGCATACAAACGATAAAAGTAAATACCGCTTGCGACCTTTTGACCGCTTTCATTCCGACCATCCCAAACCGACTTGTACTGACCAGCAGACATCGCCTGATCATTGACCAAAGTGCGAACAACTTGGCCACTCATGTCGTAAATAGTCAGGTTGACAATCGACTCATCGCTCAAATCATAGCGGATTGTCGTTTCCGGGTTGAAAGGGTTGGGATAGTTCTGATTCAACGCATTTACTAAAGGCAACGCCTGAACAGACACCGCCGTTGGCGAGAACAGAACCTCTATCACCTGCGACCTGGTAGTGGTACCATCCAAGTCGATCTGATTCAAGTAGTAGTACAGCACATCGGCAACCGGTAAATTGCCATCAGTATAGCTGTACGAGCTGAATTCATCACTGGTACCTTCACCGGCGATCAGATCACTGACCTTGGTAAAGACCCGATTATCAGTGCTGCGATAAACTTCCCAGCCCAGATTGCTCGACTGCGAAGCTACACTCCACTGAAGTAATACATCATCATCAACGGTTATCTGGGAGGCAAAACTCGCCAGTTCTGCAGCCACTGGCACATCCCAGGTAGCACTGAAATCAAGCGAAAGCTCGCGGGCTTCGCCTTCAGAATTTTCGGTCGCGACGCTCGCGGTAACACTGATACTGGTAGTACCAGCCGATTTATCGCCTTCAGCATCAAAGGTGCCTGAAGCATTACCTTCAGCATCGGTGGTACCCTCTGCCGTCTCCTCGGTTCCGGCAGCGATCTCGCCTACACCAAGTAAGAATACGGACTCGGACCCATTATTGACGACGGTCCAGACAACGGCCTGGCCTTCACCAGCAGCGCCCGTATTATCAGTGAAATTGACTGCGAAGGTAATTTCGCCATCGCTGCCATCATCCAAGTCGCCCGAACCAACAGCCGAGTAATCAAGGCTGGCATCCGTCACCGAGGTCGCAGAAAGCTCAGGCTCTATAACAGGCTCTGGCTCTGGTTCCGGCGGCGGCGGCGGATTGACGGTGATGCTGAGCCCTAAGGCTTCGGCTTCAAAAATGTCACGATCCGTCGAGGTTGGACCAATGGAGAGATTGCTCACAGTGATTGTAGCCTCTGTATCCGCAGTGAAACTCTCAGATGCTGTGAGGGTGAACGTACCGAGCGCACCATCACCCTCTACGGCCGCACCAAAACTCGCAGCACCACTTTTTACCTGACCGTCTGCTGGAAATTCCACGCCAGGTGAAATTGTGAAAGCTGGATTCTGAGCGAACGTGGATGCAGAGAGATCAAACGCATCGGCAGGAGATACCGTCAGAGTTACATCAAACTGCTTCACCCCGACCATTCCCGCAGCCGAAAGAGCAACTTCTATTGAACCCCCGGCACCGATATCGGATACTTCGGTCGCGCCATCTAGCGTTATGACGACATCGGAATTGTCGCCAGCGCTAGCAGCGCCACAGAGTGCGAGCAACATGGCGATGGCAAGAGGAAAAATCTTGCGCACGCTATTCTGCATGGTTGCTTCTCCTGTCTCGTTGGTATACATAACAAACCATCAAAGTACTGATAATGGGATGGGACCTCGACTGAGATCCCATCCCACTATGAATTGACCCTGCTTATTTGACCAGCAGCATCTTCTTGACTTCGAGGAATTCTCCACCCGCCTGGAGGCGGTAGAAGTAGATTCCCGAAGACAAGCTATGACCGCTGTCGTTGGTCGCATCCCACTGGACCACGTAGCGACCGGCGTTCTGGTGATCCGCGACCAAAGTGCGGACAACCTGGCCAACTACGTTGTAGATTTCCAGTTTGACATCCGATGCTTCCGGCAAAGCGTACTTGATGGTAGTCGCCGGATTGAACGGGTTCGGATAGTTGTTCGCCAGCGCGAACGCTTCCGGACGCGTCTGGATCTGCAGCGGAGCCGGCAGCGCGGTACCGTTGACGGCAAAGTTGCCATCGCGGACCTCGCTCTCCATCACCTCGACGAAGGAACTTTCGATCTCCATCGTGGAACGGAAGACCAGGCTCAGACCCAGGTCACCTTCGGAAACCAGATCACCGTAGGCAGCGATAGCAACTTCGCCATCACCCTTGGTGATCACACGCGGCGCAGCAAGATCTCCTTCACCCAGCAGGTTGTTATCAGCCACGGCCCGGACGAACTCAAGCTTCTCGGCATCGTAGTTGACGCGGAAACCATACGCTTTGAGTTCGACGAAATCAGCCATGCTGACGTCGATCACCATTTCTTCGCCAACGAGCGGCAACTCAGCACCGCCGTCGAGGTAGAGACGGGTATCGGCGTTCAAACCAGCCATCATCGGAACCACCTTACCGGCGGCTTCAATATTGCGGCCAAAGTTGTCGGCGAAGACGAAGAAGTCGTCGAAGTCGATCTTCGGCGAAGCGCTGGGCGCCAAGTCGAAGGCCGGCTCGAAGTTCTCGTCGGCCGCACTCAGACCGAAGTTATCAGCGAAGATGAAGAAGTCGTCAAAGCCGACGCGGTTGTCGATGCCGAAGAGGCCAAAGACCGCCTTGCCGTCCTTATCGACCACGTTGTTGCGAATGGCCATAGCCGTCCGCTCCAACTCGGAACTTGTCTCGTTGTCATCGTCGTACGGCATCACCTGGTAGGTGTAGCGCACGCCATTGAACGCAGTCTCGTCCGCAAAGGACGTGTCGCCCGAGTTGGCCTTGGCAATCAAGCCATACTCGCCGTTGGCACCGACTTTCCG
The DNA here is from genome assembly GCA_964520345.1 of uncultured Gemmatimonadaceae bacterium. GTDB lineage: Bacteria > Latescibacterota > UBA2968 > UBA8231 > UBA8231. Next base: position 36,818 of record CAZFMY010000010.1, read on the forward strand.
GTAGATATTGTAGCCCTTGACGCCGGCTACCATATCAGTAACTACCGGACCGACCGCACCAGCGCTACGCGGCAGGAGCTGATCCGACGGAGACTTGGTCCAAGTCAGCGAGACACTGCTACCTGCATCGTTCGGAGTATCGATCGCACGAACGAACGGTACCGCCTCGGGGGCGATATTATCGATCGCGGCAATCGCTTCGAGCGAGCGAGTGATCGGCGACGACTGCAATACATCGTCGACGCTCTTAAAGCGCAGAGCCACACCTTCCTCAGCGAACGACAAGGCTTCGGGCAGCAACTCGGCAAATACCGGAGCATTTGCATCGATCGCGACCGCTTCCTTGCTCTCCGCCAGGGTCTTGGTCATCAACTCGTACGGATTGGCGATGGCTTCAGCGCTGGTGAAAGCGACCTTAGCGGTCTCGCCGTTGCGCTCGGCCATAACGCCCCAATAGGTGGAGACATTGTCGAGCGTGGCAACGATGGCACGACCGATGGTCTCACCTGGAACCGCATCAACTTTGGCCCAGGGGATCATCTCGTCCATCGGCTCGTCAAGCATAACGATCTTGCCGTCAAAAGCCACATTCGAGGCGACGCCTGTCGAGTCGTCAACAACCTCAACCGAGTCAAGCTCGGTCGCCAGGCGTGTATCAACCTGAACCTCGCGATAGATCCGATAAGCATCTACCGTGGAGTGATCTGTCGACAGATCCCAGGTCAGCATCACGAAGCCACCCTGATCACCGGCGCCATCAGCACCCATATAGTCCGAGGCAACCAGCTCATCCGGACCGTCCAGTGCGGGAGCCGCACCAGGCGCGGCAACAGCAACCGAGTCCGAACGACCGTCGATCCCTGGAGCATTGGTCTGAGTATCGAGCAGATCCTTGACGTCGAAAACCAGATCGTCGCCGGTCCAGCTGCTCTTCGCCCAGAAACCGCCGCTACCCTTCTCGATCAAAATATCACCAGGCGGCAACATAACACCCAGTTTATTTGCCGAGACACTTACGTAGCGATCGTCAAGGACTCGGGTATTCTTGTAGGAATCAGCCAATGTTAGACCGACCCAGAATGCCTCGTCCTGCGTCGCCGTGGCCGGTGCACTGACCAGAATCTGGGAGTAAGTACCAGGATTGTAGACAATGGTCGAATCCAGCTTGCCCGAGAAAGGACCACCCGTAGAAGTCGAATCGACGATCGTGATCGTCAAAGAATCGACCGAAGTAGTATCATTCAAGGTCACCGTCCGAGAACCTGTTACCCATTCATCGCCATCAAGTGTCGCACGACCACCACCCTCGTCGGTCACTCCAGTACCGGTGAGGGTAACACCAGAGCCACCTGCGACCTTGAGAATCGCCGCGGTCTTATAGGTGAGCGCGTCACGAGTCCCACCCGTGCTAGCATCAGCCTGGATCGTCAAAGTGACAGCGGTTCCAACGATTTGAGGGCTACCTAATCCACTTGCACTCGCAGCAATCGTAAATTGCTGGATAATCGGAACCACATAACTGGTATCATAGAGGAACGTGTCGGGATCAGACTGGGTAAAGTTACCAGCCAAATCACGCGCCAACACCGTCAGTACGTACTCAGAGCCCGACACCAGCGAATCGACTGGCAAGGTCTGCTCACTAGCGGTATTGGTCAACTGAGTACCGGAGAGACGCCGCGTGCGACTCTTGCCAGAATCGCCACCACTAACGCCCAGATACGTGATCAACACACTATCGGCCGGCTCACTCAGGCCAAAGATCACTTTAGCCGTCTCGGTTTCCAACGTATCGGTGCGGGCCTCGGTCTCAGCCCCAAAAGCGAGCTTAGTCGGGAAGAGGCGCTTCAAGTTGATATCATCGACATCGACATAGACATCGGTGCGAGTCACCGCAGCCCCTCTATTACCCGCCAAATCCACGCCCTGGAAAGTAATCGAGTGGACACCAGTAGTGATTAGCGTATCCGCAGCCGTCGTGGCACCGGTGGTATAAGTACCGCCAGCGGTCGCACCAGCATATACGGTGACGTTGTTTGCTGAAGTGGCCCCTACTGCTGCATCACCAGAATTGGTGAAATCGATCGTGTAAGTTGTTCCAGCCGTCAGATCGGCACCACTCGTAGTTGGAGTAGAGGCAGTCTGAGCAATTTGGGCGTCTAACTTCGAAGCACCTGAGAAAGTAACGTAGAGCGAATCAAGAGCTTCACCCAATTCGTACTGCAACAAGTTGATATCGGGATAGGTCCCAGCCTGACCCGAACCATCGGAGATCGTATCGCCACTCGCCGGGATGAGCGTATCTCCAGCCGCGTCCAGGGTAGGCGCCGTGGTGTCAAAGAGGAAAGATATTGCCTGAGTGACTCCCGTGGCAGGCCCATCAAGCCGCTTTACCGTATCGCTGGCGAGTGCACCACCACTGAGGTTACCCGCATTATCGACCACCGAAATGATGACCGTATCCGTAGCGGCCTGGTACGTCGTGTTCAGATCACCAAACTGACCGGCTTCCAGAATTATATCGGTCCTGAGCGTATCGACAACGCGATTGCTTTCAACAAAAGTGAAGAGCTTGCCGAAAATATCAAGCTGCACTTTTGTCGAATCGCCCTGCAATAAGTCAGTAGCTACATCTGTACCCAGCTTAGTCCGCACGACAAGCGAATCGCCAATGCCGGAAACGGCAACATTCGGAGTGCCACCGTTATTAACAGTATTTGGATTGCGATCATCAATTAGGATATAGCCGATACCACCAGCCGTACTGAGGCTTTCTGGGCCCTGCGGACGATCGGCATCAATGCCGAATTGACCGCTGGTGGCCGACACTTTAACAGCAGATGTGTCAGTACCCAAAATGGCTACAGCAGCTGCGCGAACACCCGAGGTAGTCCCCGAACTCGCGTCAATACGCCCATACCACGTAAAGGTCGTGGTATCGCTGGCCGACACTGCCGCTACCGAGTCGGCATCACCAATTGCACTGGCGGATCCGCGCGAACGCTTCTGCTGGACAGCGACCACGCTCTGCGCCTGTGCACCCGTTTCCGAATCCAACAGATGGCGCGTATCGGCGTTATCAGGCCCGGTAACTGCGCGGCGAATGACCGAAGCCTGATTAACAGTACCAAAGGTGGCACTTTGGTTCAGCGTATCGGCTACGACCGTCGAATCATTAGTCGAAACCAGATACATGATAATTTCAAGACTGTCGTTCGCAGTAATATCGAAGACCTTCGCCTGCACAACGAAAGTAGAATCGATACCTCGAACAACACCGCTATCGGGCGCAGTCACCGAAACAGAGTTAACCGTGATTGCAGCATTAGCGCTGCCGGCAAACCCCAGACCCACCACAAAAGCGGCAAGGAGCAATAAGTATTTGCTACCCTTCATCATTTCCTCCTCAGGGAAAATGCCCCTGCATTTAAAGAATGACAAAGCAACGAAATCGAAATTAAAGTGGACCGAGCCATAGTTCTATAGCCGGAATTGAATTAACAGGAAGCTTAATTAATGCGCCACAACCCTCCTTTCTCGGAAGAAACTTTCGTTTCCTCACCTCCAACTTCCCAAGGAACAGTTCATTTTAAGATACACGTCTCCACTAACGAGTACTACACGGAGAGTAAATTATAGAAACAAAGATGTGGAGTGTCAAGTATTTATTTAGATAATTCTGACTACCTCAACCAAGACAAATTCCGCCTTTTTTCTTGGCAATTCGCAATCAATCGCCGATTCGAGACCCAAATTTCGATCCAAAACCTGCACATACATTAATATTAAGCAATATTGCAAGCTTTGTCAGCAGAAAATCACTCCATTTGCTCTCAAATGCCCATTTTAGTATTAAAACCGCTTAATTAAGAAGCATAACACCGACCAATTTAATCAGAAAAGTCCAAACCGATAAAGAAGTTGTGCAGTCAAACGCGTCGCACCGCGACCCACCCCAGTATAGTGCTTGAGCATAAACTGGCGCATCGCGAAGCGCATCATGAACTTGCGCCGCCGATCCTGAACGGGAGCCTTATTGCGATAATGGGTGATCGAGGCACCCGGAAAAAAACAAATCCGCGATCCATCTGCCCAGATCCGGTAACACAGATCAACATCTTCGTAATACATGAAGAAATCGCGGTCAAATCCACCTAAGCGATCAAACACCTCCCGGCGAATCCACAGATAAGCACCTGTGACCCAGCCGACCTCGCGCTCTTGCCGGTAGTCCCAATGGTGATGGGCACGCTTTTCCAGGCGGCTGCGGAGTACTGGCCAGTGCTCCAGGACCCGATCCAACGCCAGACTGGAGAGGGTAGGCCAGGTTCCGGCCGAACGCTCTATTTGGCCATCCGCATCGTAAATTTGGCCCCCAGCCGCTCCGTATTGAGGATTTTGCTCCATAAACGCCAAGAGCTCGGCCAAAGCCCCTGCCTCCACTTCAGTATCGGGGTTGAGAAAGAGCAATATCGGAGCTGAACTCTGTGCCGCACCAAGGTTGTTGCCGCGACCAAAGCCAAGGTTTTCTGCTGCAGCGATGAGCTTGCAGCAGGGAAACTCGTGACGCACCATCTCCACCGAATCATCGGTCGAAGCACTATCGACCACGACAATTTCCAGATCTTCGACGATCTCCTGATTGCAAACCGAGCGCAAACACTGCTCGAGCCAAGCCCGAGCGTTGAAGTTGACGATGACGATGGCCAGGCGGGGCTTCATGCCGTTGCGCCTGTCGACCTTCGCCGCACTGCGCGGATTCCGATCCCCGCAATCAACAAGAGACCGAGGAAAGTGGCCGCCCGCGACCAGGCCAGCGTCCGAGAAAAGTAGCGAAACTCGACCTCGTGTTCCCCGGCGGGCAGAGCGACCCCCTTCCACACATAATTGGTGCGCAGCATTTCTGCTGGCTCTCCATCAACGGAGACGGACCAATTCGTGTGATAATTCTCCGAAAGCACCAATACCCGCGGTCCACCACTCTGAGTCCTCAGGCGGATTACCCCCCCGGGAAGATCGTAAACCAACCGCTCGACCCGATCTCGATCCGGATCACCGGCACCGTCGAGCACGACAGACGGCGCTTTTTCCAAGAGCACGACGCGCTGCAGATCGACCCGACCACTGCCCAGACGCGACAGGACCTGCTCGCCATCCTTCAAGACTTCGGCAGCAGGCGCCAGATAAAACCAGGGCAGGGCATTGGGATTCTCATAGAGACGGAATCGATCCGACTCGAAGCGGAGGGCATAATTCGTCAAATCCAGCTCTATCGGTTTCGGGACGACCAGGTATTTGCCGTTAAGGAGGTTTAAAAGCGGCTGGATCGCCGCCAGCAGTTCACCATCGCCATAGGGCACCTCGGCGCCCCGCAAATAACGGGCCGATAGCATCTGCACCACCGGTTCGAGCTCCTGCAGGACCCGGTCGTATCGACCAACGGTCAGGTCGTGAAAACCCGTTATACAAGGAATGCCGTACAGGTGATAGCCCGTCTGGTCGAGAATCTTGAAACTCGGCACCGGAAAAATGCGGAATAGATCGGGATCGCTCTTGAGGAATTGCACGACGCGGGGGTTTTCCTGACGGATATCCGGGTAGCGACCTGGATCTAGATAGTGCAGATATACCCGGTCGATGCGCCAGGTGTCAAAGAGCGTCAGCAGACAAAGGCCGGCAACCAGTACGGTCGGAGCAAGCTTTTTTCCCAATCGCAAATAAAGGAGACCTGCACCCGCAGCAGAGACCAGGGCCACATAAAGGCCTCCTTTGGCGATCCAGTTATATCCGTTCTCGAGGATCTGCCGCTGTTTGGGGGTTATATCCGAGTACAGCACTGCGATCCAGACCTCGCTAAGGGCTTTGGGAAAGAGCGCCACCAATATCGCGAAACCGGTCGTGAGCCCACCCGCAAAAAGCAAGCGTCGGCGCAAACGGTCCACTTCTCCATCCCTAGCCTCCAGCACTCGCTCCAACCCCAGTGCCGCCAGGGCACACGCGGCAAAGGCAAAGACGAACGAGCCCATCGCAATTGTGCGCTGGACCTTGGCACCAGGTAAGAGGTGAAATGCCACCCAGTGAACGGGGGTGTGCTGACCCAGTAGATACAAGAGCGCCAGCGCAAAAATCGCCGCAAAAATCGCGACCTGAGGCCGACGCCGAAACTCTGGCACTATCATCAGCGCCAGGACCACTACCAGCACGCCGAAATACTCGGAGTTGATCTTGAACGGATTCCTCCCCCAGTAGTTGGAACGGCCCTCCAGCGGGGCATCGTAACCGCCAAACTCGGGAACGATCAGCGAAGCTACCTCCTCCGGGTGCAACGACCAACTCCGCGCGTAAGCCAACTGCTGCTCCGGAGTCTTGCCCCCCGCATCCTCGCCCGTGGCGCGCTTCGATTCGGTACGAGTGTAGAAATAAAGGGGAAAGGCCCCCTCAGCTCCCAAGGCCAGCCCCAGGACCACCGAGCAGGCGAATAACCCACTGCGCCGTGCCACAAGCGACAGATCAGCTCGCTCGCGATAGATCTGATAGATGCGGAGCACAAAGTAAACGCCCAAACCCAAGAGCGCGTAGTACATGATCGGCGGATGGGAATAAATACCGATACCGATCATCCCGCCCAGGCCCGCCAGGTGAATCAACCGGCCCTGGCCCAGAACGCGCTCGAGGAAGAGCATCATCCAGGGGAAGAGGGCAATAACACCCATTTTGGCGTATTGGCCAGCCATCGGGAAAGCGAGAAAGGTAGGTGCCGACATATAGGCTAGTCCCACCCATAACGCCGTCCTGCGCCCCATATCGATCTGCCGCAGATAGGCGTACATCCCCAAGCCGGCAAAAAACATCGTCAGGATATAGCGCCATCCGATATAGCGCTGAAACGTCATAAAGAAGTAGATGAAATACGTGGGGAAATATTGGGGACGGATTTCCTCCGATTGGGGGAACCCCCCCATCTGCGGATTCCACATCGGCTGGGACACGGTCTGGACTTTTTCCCAGAAACTCATGTCGGCCCCCTGGTGGTAATCGCTACCAACATCCGTGCCGTAGATGATCTGATTAGAGAGGGGAAATTCGTAAAAGTATATCAGACTCAGCAGCAGAAAGAACACCGGCGGAAAAAAGCGGCGGTTCCACAACGGCACCGTCGGCTCGACTTCGGATGCAGCCGCCGGCTGGACGGCGCGTTTGTCCTTCTTGGCCATAAAGCTCCTTCGTTCAGGTCGAGGCTTCGTCTAGCTCCCCAATGGCCTTAAGGTAGACCGCTTCCTGTTCCCTGGCCAGCCGATCCCAATTGAAATTCCGCGCCCAGCTACGACCTTGATTCCCCAGAAGGCGACGGCGTCGATCGTCTTCGACCAGAACGCGCATGCCCCCAGCGAGAGCGGAGACATCGCCAGGAGGAACCAATACACCCGTTTCGCCGTCGCGTATCGCATCGCGCAGCCCGCTGATATCGGTGCCCACAACCGCCTTTCCAGCTGCAGCCGCTTCCACCGCCACCATCCCCCAGCCTTCGTAGCGAGACGGCATACAAACAAAAAGAGCCCGGCGCAATAGCTCGCCTTGTTGTTGATCATCCACCCCACCGACCAACTCCACCCGATCCTCGAGAGACTCGCGCCGGATCAGCTCCTGCACCCGCATCAATTGCTCCGCACTTCCGCGGCCAGCAAGCTTGAGCCGAAGATCGGGATACGCTGCACTAATACGGGCGAAAGCAGGCAGCAAGATGTCGATCCCTTTGGTATGGATATCTATGCGCCCAAAATAAAGCACATAGGATTCTTCCAATGCTTCGAGCGCAAAATAACGCTCATCCACTCCATTGTGGACACAATCTACCGGAATTTTGCGACCTGCCAGTCTGGTCCGTATCTGCTCTTGCACACTGGGAGCACCGGTCAGAATCCGCGGGTAGGCGCGCAAAGATCGCTCCTCGGCCATCCAGGAAATACCTCCGACCAAGGGATGCTTGGACAAGGCGTGGCGCCCCACGAAGTGGTGGAAGAAAAGCAAAGCCCGCGCGCGGAGATCCGCGGAAACCCTCAAGGGCGCAAAAGCGGAAAATTCGTTGATCCAGAGATCCCACTCGAGTTTCCGCAACTGGGCAACAGCCCGATGGCAGTACCCCAATCTGCTCATGGCGTAACTTCTAGCCGAACCAACGCGCAGCAAACGGATGCCATCGACCTCGGACTCCGGCTCCGCACCGGGAAAGAGACCGCTGATCAGGGTGATTTGGTGCTGCGCCGCCAGACGCCGATAAATCTCCCGCACCCGTACTGCCCCACCCCCGGCAAGCCACGGATTGGCAATATCGTCGTAGATCAGGTGGCATATCCTCATGCCGCAGCAACCCAGGCCCGGTTAGAGTGCACCTTTGGTTGAGGGAATACCCTGAACCCGATCGCTCTTCTGCGATGCCATATCCAGAGCCCGAGCAAAAGCCTTGAAAAGCGCTTCGATGCCGTGGTGATCGTTCTGGCCCCGCAAAAGGTCGAGATGGAGATTCATCCGGCCCTGGTCGGCTACCGCATAGAAAAACTCACGCACCAGAGCCACCGGCAACTCCCCTACCTGCTCATCGTTAAAAGCGGCTCTCAGCACTAGATAAGCCCTTCCGGATAAATCGATCGCCGCCCGCGCCAGAGCCTCGTCCATCGGTACGTAGCTGTGTCCATAGCGCTGAATCCCGACCTTGTCGCCCAGAGCTTGGTCAATCGCCTGACCCAGGCAGATACCAACATCTTCGACCGTGTGGTGGGCATCGACTTCCAGATCGCCCTGGCATTGGATAACCAGATCGAAAAGGCCGTGTCGGGCGAAAGCATTGAGCATGTGGTCGAAAAAGCCGATCCCGGTCTCGACACGGCACTCGCCACCGCCGTCAAGGCATAGTTCTAAATCAATCTGAGTCTCCGTCGTTCGGCGCTCGATCCGAGCCGACCGTTTCTCTTCGCTCATCTAAATCTCCTGTCCTGGCGAATGCTCACCGCCCGCGCATGGGCCTCGAGGCCCTCGGCCTGAGCCAGGCGCACGATATGATCGGTGACATCCGCCAGGCGCTTCTGGCTATAAGCTATAATGCTGGTCGTCTTGACAAAATCGGCCAAGCCCAGCGACGAGGCATAGCGGGCCGCCCCGTTGGTCGGCAAGACGTGGTTGGTGCCGGCAAAATAGTCGCCGACCGGCTCAGTCGAAGCAGCGCCGAGAAAGAGCGCACCGCAGTGGCGGATTTTGTCGACCCAGCGCCACGGATCGGCCACCAGCAATTCGGCGTGCTCGGGAGCCATGCGATTGAGTAACTCGACTCCGACCTCGAGGTCCGGCACAATGACGATGGCACCGTACTGGTCCAGCGCTTGTGCAATGATCTCGCTGCGCGGCAATGCGGATAGTTGCGCGGCGACTTCCCGCTGAATCCGAAGCGCCAGATTCTCGCAATCTGCAATGCACACCGAAGCTGCATCCCAGCCGTGTTCGGCCTGAGATAGAAGATCGGCGGCAACCAGATGCGGATCGGCCTCCGCATCGGCGAGTATCACAATTTCAGAAGGCCCGGGCAGCATCGCGATCCCGACCACTCCGAAAACCTGCTGTTGCGCCGCCACAGTGTAGGGAGACCCCGGCCCAACGATCTTGTCCACGGGCCGAATGGTCTCTGTGCCGTAGGCCAGCGCGGCCACCGCCTGCGCGCCACCCACTGCGTAGACTTCCTCAATGCCCAGCATATTCGCCGTTGCCGCAATAACCGGATGCACCCCTCCCTGCACCACCGGCGGCGTGACCACGCAGAGTTCGCTCACGCCAGCCACCTGCGCGGGCACAGCACTCATCAGCAGACTCGAAAAAAGCGGTACTTCTCCCGCTGGCACACAGAGACCTACCCGCTCGAGCGGCGTCACCTTCTTGCCCAGGATAACCCCATCGCCATCTTCCATAAACCACGAATTGGTCTTCTGGCGTTCGTGAAAGGCGCGGATATTGGCCGCCGCAGCCTCGATAGAAGCGCGTAAATCCGGATCGAGACCGGCCTCCGCTCGAGCAAGTACATCGGCCGATACCCGCAAATTATCCGGCTCCGCAGCAACCGAATCGAACTCGCGCGTCAAGGCGCAGAGCGCCTCATCACCCCCTTCGCGCACCTGGCGCAGGATCTCTCGTGCCACATCCGCCACATCGGGATCCACCCCAGCCCGGCGCCCGAGAATTGCTGCGAGTTTGCCGGCAGGCGGATCGCACGGATAAGGGATGATCTCGATCATCAGTACACGACCTTGTTGAGCGGATACTCGATGATGCCCTCAGCGCCGACCCGTTTGAGTTGTGGGATCAATTCGCGAACAACCTGCTCATCGGCAATGATCTCCAACGCAACCCAATCATCGTCCATCTGGTTGGAAACCGTAGGCGTGTGCAAAGCCGGCAACTTGGCAATGACCTGATCAAGCCTGGCACGCGGCACATTCATCTTGAGTCCCACCTTGGGTTCTGCTTCGAGCGCACCCTTGAGCAACATCAACAAATTCTCAGCCTTTTCCCGTTTCCAGCTATCCTCCCAGGCCGCCTTATTAATAATAAAGCGCGTAGTTGATTCGCAGATCGTATCGACGATCCGCAACCGATTTGCCCGGAGCGACGATCCCGTCTCCGTCAACTCGACGATCGCATCGACCAAACCGGGGATGCCCGCTTTGACCTCGGTCGTACCCCAGGAAAACTCTACCTCGGCCACAATACCGCGCTCGGCTAGAAAACGGCGAGTCGCCCCTACCAGTTCGCTGGCGATGCGACAGCCCTGCAAATCCTCAACGCGCTGAATTGGGGATTCCTCGGGAACGGCGATGACCCAACGAACCGGCCGTGAAGTCGCTTTGCTATAAACCAATTCGTCCATTTCAATCACATCGGCTTCGCTCTCTAAGATCCAATCCTTGCCGGTCAATCCCACATCGACGACTCCGCGATCGACGTACTGAGCAATTTCCTGTGCACGGAACATCAAACCTCCTAATTCAGGGTCGTCGATCTCGGGCACGTACGAGCGCGAGGAGAGCCGCACCCGATAGCCGGCTCCGGCAAATAAATCAAAGGTGGCATCCTTCAAGCTCCCAGATGGAAAACCGATCTTCAATACCGTCATGCTAACTCCTGTACAAATGGGAATAATCCTGTCGCGCTCAGCTTTCTGCCACCGCGGTCTGGGGATCTAGTTTGTCCAGCGCCCGCTGAGCCTCGCGCTGGTCTTTTTCGCTGCCTTCTCGCAGTAGCTGCTCCAGGTGCGGCACCGCCCGCACATCGCCGATCTGCACCAGCGCACGCACGGCCTTGGTCCGGATGCTCTGGACTTCGTCTGCATCTAGGGCGACGAGGAGCGCCTCGTAAATATTGTCGCGCATGCGCTCATCAACCGGAGCGATAGGATCGATCCCTTCCGGCGGCGCATGCCGCCCAGAGCCGATCTGCCCCAGCGCCTGTACCGCCACGTGGCGCACCTCGTCCGAAGGGTCCCGCGACATGCGAATCACTTGTTCGGCCGCGCCGCGATAGCCGTATTCGCGCAGACTCTGCAAAGCGGCAATCCGCCACTTGGGATTGGTGGCCTGCAGGGCGCGGGAAATCACGTGGAAAGCCGAGTCGCTCAGCGTCGGCACGGCTTCGTGTGAATGACAGGGGCCCAAAGCGCCGAGTACGTACTGACGCACTTCCACCGTCGGATCACGGGTGTATTTTAGCAACGCACCAAGCGCGTCGGGTGAGCGGATCTGTCCCAAGGCCCACGCTGCCATCGCGGCAACCCGAGGCGACTTGTCATCTAGTGCCCAAATCAAAGTCGGCACAGCCCGAGCGTCCTTAAAACGCCCCAGGAGATTAACTACCTCGAAACGCACGCGAATATACCCGGAACCCGCCTCCTGAATCAGCCTCGGCACCACCTCGTCGGCGTCGAAGCGGATCAGTTCGTTGGCAGCTTTGGTCCGCTCGAGCTTCTGCATGCTTCTGAGCTGGTGAATATACTTTTCGGGCGAGCGGTCCGCACAAGATCCCAGACAGGATAACGCCAGCCCCAAGCCGATGCTCAGAAGCGAACCCCGTAGCCCGATCCATTGGCGCAATATCCCCAATTCCACTCGATTGAAACCTTTCTATTTACAGACATTTAAGATAAGGCCTGGGCGCGGCTCCGTCCATATCATTGCCCGGTCGAATTTTCCCGGGCACAGCGCTCCAGCGCCGACTTGGCCACCGAAGCCCATCCCGAACGACTGTATTCTTCGCACAAGCGCTGATAATAGGGCAAAGCCGCCTGACAACCCCCTTCTTTTTGTGCCTTCGTCGCCAATTCTCCGAGCGCATCATCGGCCAAATCTCCATCGGGAAAGTCGCGCACTAAACGCTCGAGATAGGCACGGGATTGAACCGGCTGCTCGCGGGCATCGGCCAGCCGGGCCAAATGAAAGAGCCCATCGTCGACCGCATCGGCCTCTTCGAGCCGCAACAACCGTTCCAATGCCCATTCCGCATCGTCGAGTTCACCGCGCTGCAGACGGTAACGGGCAATATTAACCAGCGCGAGGGCATTGCGCTGATTCGAGGTCAGCAGAGTGATCTGGTGAAAGAGCTCCTGGGCCCGTGCATCGTCGAAGTTCTTCTCGGCCTCTCGCGCCTCGGTGAAGAGGTCTTCGGCCCGACTCGAAAAGCGCTGCCCCCGAGCCCGGTATTCTACCAATTCCAAAGTATCGACCTGTGCCAACCACTCGAGCAAAGACCCATTGAGTCGCCGCAATTCCGACGCCGTCAACAAACCCTGACCCGTCTTGATATGGGCAGCATCGACTCTTTCTGCCGACCAGGAAGGATCGAGATCGATCCACTCGCCTGCGTAGATCTGAGCCCATATATGCAAGACCAGCTCTCCCGACTCTGCCACCAGAAATCCCACTGCAGCACGGGCGGGTAGGCCCACAGACCGACACAGGGCGATAAAGAGCACCGCGTACTCGCTACAGGTGCCCTCCATATCCTCGAGCACTTCGAGCGTCGATTTGAAACGTACGTTCGTATTGCGAGGTACCATATGGTCATAGACCCATCGGCGCAGACGCAGAGCCACCTTCCAAGCATCGCGCTCGGTTCCACGCAGGCGCAGAGCCAGAGCCCGAATCCGCGGATCGGCAGCCTGGATATAGAGCGAAGACTCCAAATAGGGGGCCCACTCGGCTCCGCGAATCGGTATCTCGAGTGCACCACGTCCCGCGTAGGGAACCGAGCGCACAATCAATTGCATCCGACCATCGGCTCCAACGCGGAGTTCCTGGCGCCGATCTTCGACGAACTCCAACTCCTGCAGCGAATCGGGCAAAACGACGACCAATTCCTCTATAGCGGACGGATCTTCCAGCGGATGGCTGAGCCACGCGCTCCGCCCCCGCCCCGGCGGCACCCAGGAGCGTGCCCTGGTTTCGTCGACTCGCAACTCTTCCGCACCAGTACGGGGATTCAATTGCCGCAGCGGTCGACCCTTCGCATCGACCCAGACCAATCGTTCCTCCCGCAGCGAATCAGCCACCGTACTAATCCGCACTCTGAACCTCGCATCTGCTATTAGATTCTCCGCAACATCAACGTCAAAGCGGAGCTTGCGACTTGTGAGATAGTCGTAATCAACGATGTACAATGAATCGCGCCGTCCCTTGCGCACTCGCCCCTCGTGCCAAAGCTTGAGCAAAGCCACTTCGACCGGTACTGCAGCGGCGGCGATCTTCGCTGCCGCTGCGATTCGGTGCTCGGCCAACCCCCTTTCCACATGGAGCGAATCACCACGCCAATGAGCAGCAAACTCGACGACCTGACTCCCCTCAATGGCCCGGTCCTCAACACTAATCGGCTGGTAATTTCGCCCGACCGTCACCCTCCCCCTGCTGCGGCGGAAACCGCCACGCCAGTGCACCACCTCCTCGGCCAGACGCAGCACCGGTCGATCCCCAAGCCACCCGGCCAGCAACTCTTGCCGCCGGTAACCGATCTTGCGACCCTGATCCAGCACCTCCCACCAAGACTCCCAAAGGACATCACCTTCCGCCTTGAGCGGCTCAACCTCGGCAAAGGCATAGAGGTAATCGTCTCCACCACGGACGAAGAACATCCCCTCACCACCTTCGAGCCGAGCCCCCATGCCCTCGAGCAATTGCACATCCCAAACCCGCTCACCAGTGGCCGGCTCGACAGCGATGACTCGACCCTCCTCTGTGCCGACAACGATCTCACCTCGCAGGGCCTCAACCGCAGGCCCCGTGGGTGCTCCACCCAGCGGCTGCTTCCACTGCGGACGGCCATCGCGCAAACTCAGACCATAGAGCCAACCATTGTCGGCAGCACAGAGGAGGGTTTTCTCGAGAAAGGTAAGCGCGGATTTAGCTCCGAGTCGCTGCTGCCACACCAGATCGAGGCTGCGCTGGTCATACGCCCGCACATAGCCATCGGCAAAAGCTGCCAGAATCAGATCGGCGTGACCGTAAACCTCTCCGATAACCAACGCATCGAAATCGAGCGTACGCAGCAGTATGCCCCGCTCGGCGTTGAGAACCAGCAGGCGACCATCGGCAGTCGGCGCATAAAGACGACCTGATCGAATACACGCCCTGGCCCCTAGGCGCGACTCGATCCGCACCCGCCAAACCTCCCGACCATCGGCGCGGTCCAGTGCATAGAGCCATCCGTCGGAGCCTGACGCATAGACTTTATCATCACCAACCACCAGCGCGGCATCACCCCAACCCTGGCGGCGAAAAGTCCAGATCTCCTCACCATTATCACCACTCAGGATCTGCACCCCACCCCAGGCGTCGGCAAAGACCGGAGCACCATCGACCAGCGCTATATCGTTGCGCACCGGGCCGAAGCCACGACGCTGCCACCTGCGAATCCCGTCAACGCTGCCCAAGGCCATTACCCGGCCGTCGGCAGTGCCGACAAAGACCAACGAGTCGCGCTGAACCAAAGCGCCTCCGACCACCCCGGGTACCAGCCGTTTCCATTGCAGCGTATAGGGGAACGAGGCGGCAGTAGACGAGCCCAACGAAAAGCAGACGAGGATCAGGATCAGAAAAACCATCGAGGAAATGCCATGGTGCGAAGAGGAAAACTATCCAGCGGTCATAGCTACCCGCCGAGCAGCCTACCCCGACTGAAGGACGCCGCTCCACAATATGGGATCGCCAGCTCTGGGTGCTCAATACGACAACCGGACTCAAAACCGGCCGCGCCCGTGCGCGGCTCAAGAGACTAGCGACACTTATAAAGTGTACAGGAACCGACCGCCTTTGACAACCGAACTAGTGCCCATTATAATATCCGTAAATAGTCCACTCCCACAGGAGGTTTGCCATGCGATTGGAACTGATTTACTGTTCCGCCTGAGGCTACGAGTCTCGAGCCGTCAGTTTGGCGGAAGAAATTCTCGTAGAGTACAAGAAAGATATCACATCCTTCGCGCTGGTCCCTTCCGACAAGGGACGCTTCGAACTCAGCGTCGATGGTGAATTGATCTTCTCCAAGGTCCAAGAGGGGCGCTTCCCCGAATATGGTGAAATCAAGCCCCAAATAGACGCACTGCAATAGATCTACCGGCTAGGGGAAGACGAAAGGACTCTCAGGCAGTCCCTTCGTCTTCCCCTAGCCCAACGTGAATCGCAAATCCCAACCCCCGCTTCACTCCAATTTTATCCTTGCCAGGAGACTTGCCTTGAAGCACTTCCGCTATCTCAGCTTCGCACTGGCGTTTTTGAGTGCACCAGTCTCGGCCCAAGATCCCGAAGCTCTCAACTACTACCGCACCGGTTACGACTTGATGAAGAAGCGCAATTACCGCAACGCCGCCATTGAATTGGAAAAAGCCGTAAGCGCGGACTCTACCTACGGCGATGCCCACTACGTCCTCGCCCAGGCCTATAAAGTGCTCAATGAATACGACAAGGCCATCCACGGTTTCGAAATGGCTCGCACCCTGGGTGTCAAATCCGACCGGGCCTCCCAGGAACTGAGCCAGCTCTACCACAAGGCCGCTATCAACAGCTTCGGCCAGAAGAAATTCCGCAAGGCCATCGACCTCTTTGAAAGCGCACTGAGTGCCAACCCACAAAACGCTAAAGCCCACTATGCCATGGGCCTCTGCTACAACGGCCTGCGCGAAAGGGACAAGGCCCGAGAGGCCTTCGAGAAGGCCGTCGCAATCAACCCTAAATACACCAAGGCCCACAAGGCCCTCGGCGATATCCAGCGTCGCAACCGCAACTACGGCCCCGCCGCCGCTACCTACCAGCGAGCCATTGACGCCGACCCCAAATACATGGACGCCTACGGCGGCCTGGCACGAGTCAACTTCGCCACCGGAGACTACCAAGCCATCGTCGAAGTGATGCAGCAAGCACTTAAAATGGACGAGCGCTATCCCGATGGACACCTCTTTCTCGGCAGCGCCCTCAGCCGACTGGGCCGCCAGCATGAGGCCATCGAGCCACTGCGCCGGGCCAGCGAACTCGATAGCAAAAACTGCGAGGCCCGCTTTCGCCTCGGTGAAGCTTATTACGGCATGGGGGACTATCGCCAAGCCATTGAGGCCGGCCAGAAAGCCACCCGCTGCCAACGCAACTACCACGCCGCCGAAGTACTGCTGGGCGACGCCTATCTCAAGCTAGTCCAGCTCGAAGACGCACGCACCTGGTTCGGCCGCGCCGTTGCAGATAGTCGTTTTAAGGACTATGCCACCCACCAGCTTGAGGAAATCGACCGCCTCTCCAGTGGACAGCGCTGATTCCATGCTGATTTGCGCCAGCAACAACGCGGGTAAGGTGCGCGAAGTCCGCGCGCTGCTCTTCGACCTCGATATTATCACACCAGCCGAGTGCGGCCTCGAAGTGGAGGTCGAAGAAAACGGCCAAAGTTTTGCCGCTAATGCCCAAATCAAAGCCCGCGCCTGGGCAGCTGCCAGCGGACGAATCGCTCTGGCCGACGATTCGGGACTCCAGGTAGACGCTCTCGGCGGTGCTCCTGGCGTCTACTCAGCCCGCTACGGGGGCCCTGCACTCAACGACGAGGGTCGCTGCCAGCTTCTGCTTGCCGAACTTCAACCCTTTCCCCAAGCAGAACAACGCCGGGCCCGCTTCCGCTGCGCGATCTGCGCCATCAGCCCCGATGGGCGCCAGTGCCAGACCGAAGCTAGTTGTGAAGGATTGATCGCCCCTGCCCCCGCAGGAACCAATGGCTTTGGCTACGATCCGATCTTCTTCGTCCCCACCCACGCCGCAACCATGGCCCAACTCGCGCCCGAGGTCAAAAACAGCCTCAGCCATCGCGCCCAGGCGCTGGCGGCGATTCGCCCCCTCCTCATAGACACCTTTCCCGAATTAAAAATCGCGAATTCGTAGTATTCACCCACCCTCGCCCTTGCATCAGCCTTGAGTCCAATCCGAGGCGCCCTTATATTTACCGTTGTCTCCCAAAAGCCTGGACAATTGCAAACGTGCTCTCCCAGGATTTTTAGCTGCTCTTAATCTCTTTCACCGTCTCGCTGCGCGCCTGAGAGAGCCGATGATCTTCGGTCCATTCTCCAAATACGCTCGTCCCTACCAGATTCGCATTCTGCTCGGCGCGCTCTGTATCGGTCTCGGCCAGGCAGCGGCAGCGCGGATACCCCTGTTGGTGGGAGAAGCCGTCGACTCGATCTCATCCGCGGATAGCATACCGGGGGACAAACTGGCCGATATCGAAACCTATGTCGGCCAGATCCTCGTCCTGGCCTTGATTGTGGCCCTCGGCGGCTACGCCATGCGGATGCTCCTGGGATATACCTCCAATCGCATAGAGTACGATATCCGCACTTCGTATTTCGCCCACTTGCTCAAACTTCCACTATCCTACTACCAGCGCCATCGCACTGGCGATCTGATGGCCCGGGCAACCAATGACCTCAACTCGGTACACGTCTTCTTCACCTACGGAATCCGCGGTATCATCGACACCGTCTTGGGTCTGAGCTTCACCCTCGCCTATATGTGCCTGCTCGACTGGAAACTGGCCCTTATCGTACTTTTGCCTCTGCCGATTTTCAGTTTCAGCATGATCCGCATCGCCGCAATCATCAACACCCGCTACAAGGCCATTCAGGAATACTTCGGTCAAATCAGCAACTTTATCCAGGAGAACCTCTCAGGGATCCGCGTGGTCAAAGCCTATGTCCAGGGCCCGGCGCAAAATGCGGATTTTGACCAGCTCAACCAAACCTATCTCGAAAAGAACCGGGCCTATATCCTCACCCGAGCCAACTACCGACCGCTCTCCTATGTCATCGCCTCACTCAGCCTGGGACTCAACCTGTGGTTCGGAGGCAGGGCCGTCATTGACGGCGAGCTCAGTCTCGGCACCTTCGTCGCCTTCAACGCCTATTTAACCCAACTGATCCGCCCTATTATGTTTATGGGATGGGTTATCGATCGCACTCAGCGGGCTTTGGTCTCGATGCGACGGATAAACGAGGTTCTCGCCGCCGAACCCGAAATCCAGGACCGCGCCCTACCTCCCAGGGATGAGCACCAGATCACAGGTCATATAGCTTTTCGCGACCTCAGCTTCTCCTATGGCGACGAAAAGATCCTGCACCACATAGATCTCGAAATCCCTCAAGGCACCACACTGGGCATCATCGGACGAGTCGGTGCCGGCAAGACCACTCTTGCCCGACTGGTTCCCCGTCTAATCCAGACCGACCCAGGACAATTACTCATCGATGGTACACCGATCGAGGAATGGCATCTCGAAACCCTGCGCAATGCTATCGGCTACGTCTCGCAAAACCCCTTTCTCTTCTCCAACACGCTTGGCGCCAATATCTCCTACGGCGCTACCAGCGCCGAGCACGAAACGATCCGCCAAGCAGCCGAACAAGCACAGTTGCTCCAAGACATTGACGAACTCCAAGACGGATTCGAGACCATCATCGGCGAGCGTGGCGTCACCCTTTCAGGTGGACAGAAGCAGCGTTCGACCCTGGCACGGGCGATTATCCGCCAACCGCAGATCCTCATTCTCGACGACGCACTCTCCGCAGTGGACACGCATACCGAAGAAGCCATCCTCGGTCATCTGAGGGAAATAATGCGTAATCGCACCACCTTGATCATCGCCCACCGCATCTCGACCCTGCGCAATGCCGACCACATCATAGTCCTCGACGAGGGACGCATCGCCGAACAGGGCACCCACGACGAATTGGTCAGCAACGGCAACTTCTATGCCGAGTTACACGAACGTCAGCAACTCAATGCCGAATTGGAATCGCTATGAGTTCGGAACTCAACCGAGAGGAGGAAGTCCAGGAGCGTCCCTTCAATCTCGGGCTGACCTTTAAACTCCTGAGCTATCTCAAACCACACCTCAGTCGCGTAATCCTAGCCTTTGCCACCATAAGCCTTGCCGCCCTATCAGGTCAGATCGGCCCCTGGCTGACTCAGGTCGCCGTCGATGACTATATCGTCAACGGCGATTGGCAGGGATTGCAGTGGATAATCGCCGCTTTCTTCGCCAGCGTCGTCGTGCAATACGGCACTCAGTACGCCCAAACCCTGATCACCGGTATGATCGGTCAGCACGTCATGTACGATATCCGACGCGATGTCTTTAACCACCTGCAGCGGCTACCCCTGCGCTATTTCGACCGCACGCCGGTGGGGCGAATCATGACCCGCGCCACCCATGATGTCGATGCCCTCAACGAATTTTTCAGCGAGGGCGTAGTCTCGGTTTTCATGGATCTCTGCACGCTTTTCGCCATCATTGGTTTCATGGTCTATATCGACCTCGAGTTGACGCTGGTCTGCTGCACAGTGATCCCAATAATCGCCATATCGACCTTTTATTTGCAAGGGTTGGCCATGAAGGCCTACCGCGAACTGCGGTTGCGCCTAGCTCGACTGAACTCCTACCTGCAGGAAAACATAACCGGCATAGAGGTAGTGCAACTCTTCAATCGCCAGCTGCGCAATTTGCGCGATTTCGACGACGAGCACCTTCCCTACCGCCGCGCCGAGGACCGCGAAATTCACTTCTACGCGCTCTTCTTCCCCTTCACCGAATTCGTCGGCACCTTCGGCATGGCGCTGATTATCTGGTATGGAGCTAATTCGGTCATCGACGATCGCATCGAACTGGGCGTTCTGGTGGCCTTTCTCCAGTATATCCGCCGCTTCTTCCGCCCGATCATGGATATTTCCGACCGCTATGCCCTGTTGCAAAGCGCAATGGCAGCCTCCGAACGCATCTTCGAACTTTTAATCACTCCCTTAGAGCCCGAAGGAGGCCCCCGCCGCAATCCGGCTCGCGCTGACCACGGAGGCAGTATCGAATTCCGCAACGTATTCTTTAAATACGACCCGGATGCCGTGGACTGGATATTGAAGGACGTCTCCTTCAAACTCGAACTCGGCCAAAGCCTGGCACTCGTCGGCGCCACCGGTTCGGGCAAGACCACGATCGTCAATCTCATTTGCCGTTTCTACGATGTTCAGGAAGGGGAAATTCTCGTCGATGGTCTCGATGTCCGCGAGTGGCACGCCGAAGAGCTGCGCCGCCGCATCAGCATCGTCCAGCAAGACGTCTTTCTCTTCTCCGGAGATATCGGTGCCAATATCCGGCTCGGCGAAAAAGCTATTGGTGCGGCGGAAATCGAACAAGCCGCTCGCTACGTCAACGCCGCCCCTTTTATCGAACGCCTGCCCCAGGGCTATGACCACGCCGTGGCCGAGGGCGGTTCGACATTATCGGCGGGCCAACGCCAGCTCCTCTCCTTTGCCCGAGCCCTGGCCTTTGATCCCGAGATCCTTGTCCTCGACGAGGCAACCTCCAGCATCGACACCGAAACCGAGCAGCTGATCCAAGACGCCACCGCCAAACTGATGAGCGACCGCACCTCAATCGTCATCGCTCACCGCCTCTCCACCATTCGCAACGCCGACCAGATCCTGGTGCTGCATCGAGGCGAGGTGCGTGAGCGAGGCCGACACGAGAAACTTTTGCGCCAGGGCGGCATCTACGCTCGACTCCACCGCCTCAACTACGACGGACCGGCCTAGCCCTCCTTATAAGCCTCACCCGGCACAAATGCACGGAAGATCTACAGGCCCAGGGCTCGGTATCCAGATGGCGACTGCCGATTCGAGCTATTCCTCCGCGTCGCCCTCGCCATCGGTTTTTTCGCGGCGCTCGATCAGATCCTCCACCGCCTCCGCGATCTGGTCGCGTTTCGCTCCCGCCTGACGCGAGATCTTCCGCCTGGTCACATCGCCCCGGTGCGGAGCCAGCAAAACCCCTACCGCTACACCGACGAGTGCCCCGGTCAGAAAACCGGTGATAAAAGGGCCAGCACTATTGGTCGGGGTCCGCTGAGGATAGAACTTCTGGTAGGACATCGTATCGCTCCTTGTCTTGTCAGTTCGTATTAAAACTAATAACTCACAAAAATTCAGCTCTTTTTGAATAACGTGTTGAACAAAATAATTTCAATAGCTATGTTTTAGGCCCTAGCCGTCATCCCCTGATGGCAACGCGCAAGAGGACAACCATGGCCCAGGTTCTAAACAACCCCTCACACAGTCTCAAAGAGTTCCGGATCCTACCAGGATATACGCCTGCCGATGGCAATGCGTCCAACGTTTCGCTCAAAACTCGGCTCTGCCGAAAAGGAAACGACTACCTCTACCTGCACACTCCCTTTCTCAGCGCGGCGATGCAGGCAGTAACCGGTGGAGAAATGGCCATCGCCCTGGCGCAATTCGGCGGCATTGGCATTCTGCCCGTCAGCCAACCCACCGAGCAACAGTGTGCCAAGATAGACCAGGTCAAGCGATTCAAGGCCGGTTTCCAAACTAATATACTAACTCTGGCTCCCGACCAACCAATCGCTGAAATAGTCGAAATCATCCACCAGACCGGCTACACTACTTTCCCGGTGACCGAAAGCGGCCAGTTCCACGATAAACTCATCGGCGTACTCACCGACAAAGACTTCGATGAGCGCCGCGACCTCGACTGCCGTGTCGCCAGCCGTATGAAAACCGATGTTCAGGCCGGAGTCGAGGTCAATGACCTCAAAGCAGCCAACGAACTGATGATCCGCTACGGGCGCGGCTTCCTGCCGATCATCTCCAAAGAAGGCGTGCTCCAAACCGTAGTCTTCAAAAAAGACCTCGACAAGCATCTGCGACACCCAAATGAGTCCATCGATTCCAAAAAGCGCCTGCTGATCGGCTCTGCCGTTTCCACCCATCCAGAAGATCGCGAAAGGGTCCAGACTCTGATCGAACACGAAGTCGACGTGTTGCTCATCGACGCCTCCGACGGTCACACTGAACACCAGCGACAGATGCTCCAGTTCATCAAAGAACACACCGATGTTCCGGTCATCGGCGGCAACGTCGTCACCCGCGAGGGATTTCGCTTTCTAGCCGAGGCTGGCGCCGATGCGATCAAAGTCGGTATGGGTATCGGCTCGGGCTGTACCACTCAAGAGGTCAAGGCCACAGGTCGTGGCCAGGGTACGACCCTGATGGAAATCGGCCGCGAGAGAGACCAGATGGAAAAAGAATCTGGCGTCTATCTACCGATCATCGCCGACGGCGGCATATCAGGCCCGGCAGAAATGTCGGTTGCCCTGGCCCTGGGCGCCGATGCGGTGATGATGGGCAACTTCTTCGCCCGCTACACCGAAAGCCAAGGCAACCTGGTCCGCAACGACGCCGGCGAAATCGTCAAGGAGTACTGGATGGAGGGCTCATTACGAGCCCATAATATGAGGCGCTACGCCCAGACCAAGGAGAATTTCTTCGAGGAGGGGATCTCCGGTTATGTGCCGCATGTCGGTTCGATCCACGACAAGCTCCCAACCATCATCCAGATGCTGAGCGCTACTCTGGCTACTGCCGGTTGCCGCACCATTGACGAATTGCACGAAAACGCAGTGCTCGAAATGCAATCGCACACCGCACTGATGGACAGCCAGATCCACGATATCGTCCCCAACTATATCGACCAACAGGTTCTCTAAAGCATATGCGCATACTCATCACTGGTGCCACCACTTCGCTCGCTCAGATACTGGCCGCCACTCTTCGCGATACACATCAGGTGCGCTTGACCGACCACGACGCCCTGGGCACCGACCTGGCCTTCGTCGAGAGCGAACTGGGTCACGATGAATCAACCGATTCGCTAGTTAAAGACATCGACGCAATCGTCCACCAAGCTTATGTACCTCGCCCAGGCGAAGATGAGACTACCTGGCTCGATCGCAACTCGCGCTGTATCTACAACCTGCTCCTTGCCGCCTCCGAAGCCGCCGTCGAACACTTCGTCCTCTTGAGCACCCTGGACCTCTTTGCACCCTACGAAACAGATATGGCCGTGAGCGAGTCCTGGAAGCCGCTGCCTTCTTGCGAACCAACCATCCTCGGTGCGCATTTGGCAGAATTCACCGCCAGCGAATTCTCCCACAGCCATGCGCTTCAGGTCACCATCGCCCGCCTCGGTCACCTAGCTCGCGAAGCAGAAATCGGGCAGGAGCCCTACGACCCGATATGGCTCGACGAACGCGACGCCGCCCAGGCCGTCGGTCAGATCCTGGAAAAAGGTGCTGCGCTGCGCGCTAGCCGGTACGCCGTGGTACATATCCAATCCGATTCGGCACGCGCTCGATTCACCATTGGCAAGGCCAGAAGCCTCCTGGGATTCTCGCCCCAGTACAACTTTGAGATCAATCCATGAAAATTCTACTGCTGGGTGGCAACGGCTTCCTAGGACCGCACGTCGTCAACGAGCTCCAGGACCACTACGAACTACGCATAACCGATATTATGCCGATCGAGAGCGAGCACGAAACCATGCAGGTGGACGTCTCCAATCTCGACCAGGTGCGACGAGCGACAGAAGGCACCGATATTAGCATCAATTGTTCGGTCCTGCGCCCCGACCGCAAGATCGCCTTTGACGTCAATACCACAGGAACCTACAACGGCATACTCGCCGCACTCGAAAATGGCCATACCCGCTTTGTCAACACCGGCCCCCATTTTACTCAGGTTGGTCCATCCTACGAGCACTACGATTTCGATATCAACGAAGAAGTACCCCTGCACTCGGGACTCAACCTCTATGCCCACAGCAAATCGGTCGGCCAGGAAATCTGCCGCGTGTTCTCCGCCAACCACCCCATCCACGTGCTTACCACACTCTTTTTGAGTTTTCGCGAGGCCATACCCACTCCCGAACAATACGGTAGCGATACCAACCCCTTCTCGGTGACCTTCCCCGATGCCGCCCGCGCCATCCGCAAATGCCTGGAAGTCGATCTCGAAACCCTGCCTTCGCGCTCTGAGATCTTTCATATCACTACCGACACGCCCCACGGGCGCTACAGCAACGCCAAAGCCCGGCGCCTGCTCGGCTGGGAACCCCAGGATCTGTTGGAAGGTTACTGGCGCAGCCCCCAGGGCTGATATCCGCCCGACGGGCCGCTCACGCCACCTATACTTATGCCCACAGCCTGCGTCCAAATTTTCGTCGGATCAGGCCAGCGCCTGCAAGAGCAACACCTGGCCCTGCCCGACCCTCTGGCCCCCGGAGAGATCCTCGTCGAAATTGATCTCGCCACCATCTGCGGTTCCGATCTCCATACGCTGTCCGGCTTGCGCCGCGAACCGACGCCTCTAATCCTCGGTCACGAAGCCGTTGGTCGCGTCGCCGCCACCGCACGCCCGGATATAGAACCCGGCGATCGCATCAGCTGGTGCATAGCCGATAGCTGCGGTCAGTGCCCTGCCTGTACCGCGCATACCCTGCCCGAAAAATGCGACCACCTCTTCAAATACGGCCATGCAGCCCTCGAGGACGGCAGCGGCCTCAATGGTTGCTACGCCACCCATATCCTGCTTCGCCCCGGCACCCATATCGCCAAAATCGACAAATCCTTAGCCGACAAGGTGGTGGCCCCTGCCAACTGTGCGCTGGCTACTGCGGTAAACGCCTGCAGCCAGCTGCCACTCTGCTGCAACCGGGTTCTGGTCCAGGGTGCTGGCCTGCTGGGGCTCTACACCTGCGCGCTCCTGGCAGAGCGCGGCGTGGCGGAAATCTACTGCACCGATATCGATCAACGCCGCCTGGACCGTTGCGCCGAGTTCGGCGCCACACCCTTTGGTGGCCAAACCGACTTCGACGCGGTCTTCGAAGTCGCCGGCCATCCAGCGCTAATCCCCCCAGGTATCGCTGCCCTTCGCCCCGGCGGCTTTTATATCTTCTGCGGCATGGTCCACCCCAATACCCAGCTCGATCTGACCGGCGAGCAGATCATCCGCAAGTGTCTGACTCTCCGCGGCGTACACAACTACAGCCCGCATCACCTCGACCAGGCACTGGCGTTTCTAGCACAAACCACAGACCGCTATCCCTACTCCTCGCTCGTCAGCGACCCCATCCCCCTCGCAGAACTGCCCCGGGCAATCGAAGAAGCCGAGACCCGTCGGCATTTCCGCGTTGCCATTGGACCCCAGTTATGATTGAAGTCAACGACCGCACTTACCACCCGCGCAGCAAAACCATCGTCGGGATCTGCCTCGACGGCTGCTCCCAGGACTACCTCGATGCAGCCATCCATCTCATGCCCAATCTCCAGGGGCTGCAAGAACGCGGCGCCCATGGACTCGTCGACACCGTGATCCCCTCTTTTACCAACCCCAACAACGTCGCCATCGTCACCGGCGCACCACCGGCAATAAACGGCATTCCCGGCAATTTTTATTACGATCTGGAGACCGACGACGAGGTATTGATGAACGACCCGCGCTTTTTGCGCGCGCCAACCATCCTCGCTGCCTTCCATGCTGCCGGGCACCAGGTCGCCGCTATCACGACGAAAGACAAACTGCGGCTCTTTCTGGCACAGGGCTGGCAGGGGATCAACTTTTCAGTCGAAAAGGCTGATGAGGTCGTAGAGAGTGAACACCATATCACCAACGTCATCGGCCTGGTCGGCCGCGACAATCCCGGTATCTACGATCCCGAGGCCAGCGTCTACTGTATAGAGGCCGGAGCGCGCCTGCTCGCGAGCCGCGACCTCGACCTGCTCTATCTTTCGACCACCGACTACGTCCAGCACAAATGGGCACCCGGCGAGCCAGAGGCCAACGCCTTCTACACCCGCCTCGATCAATTCATCGGCGAACTGGACGCCCAGGATATCCTCCTGGGCCTCACCGCCGACCACGGCATGAACGCCAAAACACTGGACGACGGCTCGCCCAAGGTACAGTTTGTCGAAACACAGCTGGTCGAAGAAGGCATAGCCGAAGCCCGCGTCATCCTGCCGATTACCGACCCCTACGTCGTCCACCACGGCGCACTCGGTTCCTATGCCACTGTCTACGTCGACGACGCCCACGTCGAAAAGGCCGCCACCATCCTCCACGCCATTCCGGGCGTCGAAAAGGTCCTCACCCGCACTGAAGCCGCCGCCACCTACCAGCTTCCCGCCGACCGCATCGGCGAGCTGGTGGTCCTCGCCGATCGCCACACCGTGCTCGGTCGCACGCCCGAGTGGCACGACCTGGGAGACGTCGAAAAAGGGTTGCGCTCACACGGCGGTCTGCACGAGGGCGTGGTGCCGATGATCTTCAATCGACCGCTGAGAGACAACTATGCCCAACACCTGGCTTCGGGAAAAGCGCACAACTGGGATCTCTTCGACTTTCTCTGCAATGGAGTCACAGACTGATGCACCACTTCGGCAGCATCATCGGCGGCGTTCAGGTCGAATCTGATCAGTGGATCGACGTCCTCAATCCCCATACCCAGGCCTTAGTAGGCCGCGTCGCCTCAGTAGGTACCGCGATCGCCGAAAAAACTCTCCACCAAACCTGCGCCGCACGCTTCAACCTCAGCCGCCACGACCGCGCCCTGATCCTCAACCGCATGGCCGACGCCGTCGAGGACCGGGGGGATGAAATCTCCCGCCTTATCACCGACGAATCCGGCCTCTGCCTCAAAGACACCGCCTATGAGGCCAGCCGCGTCTGCGATGTGCTGCGCTTTGCCGCCATCAAGGCTCTCGACGACGATTCCCAGGTCTTCCCCTGCGATATCAGCAAAAACGGCCGTCCCCGCCGCATCTACACTACCCGTCAACCTCTGAATCTGATCGCGGCGATCACCCCCTTCAACCATCCGATGAATCAGGTCGTCCACAAGATCGCCCCGGCCATCGCCACCAATAACAGCGTCGTTCTCAAACCCTCGGAAAAAACTCCGCTCGCCGCTTACTACCTGGCCCAGCTCGCTCTCGAGTGCGGACTCCCCCCCGATATGCTCAACGTTATCAACGGCACCACACCGCAAATCCCCGACCTCTTGGTAACCCACGCGCTCGTCGACATGGTAACGTTCACCGGCTCGAGTGCCGTCGGCCGTTCGATCGCCGAGCGCGCCGGCTACAAACGCCTGATTCTCGAACTAGGCGGCAGCTCAGCTTTATTGGTGCTCGAGGACGCCGATATCGAGGACGCTGTCGCGATCACCATCGCCGGCCTTTTCAAAAATTCGGCCCAGCGATGCACCGCTATCCGCCGTCTTCTAGTCCACAATTCACTAGCCGAGAGATTCGCCGAAAAACTCGCCGCCGCAACGACCGCGATCAAATACGGCGACCCCTACGATCCCGACAACGACATGGGCACCGTCATCAACGAAGAAGCGGCTATAGAAATCGAAGGTCGCGTCGACGACGCCCTCTCCAAAGGGGCCCTGCTACTCACCGGCCACAAGCGCGACGGCGCACTTTATGCGCCGACCGTGTTAGACCACGTCGAAAACAGCTACCCGCTCGTTGCCCAGGAAACCTTTGGCCCCGTCGCCCCGATCCTCCGCTTCGACACATTGGACCAAGCCATCGCCATCGCCAACGACACCCCTTACGGTCTGGCCGGCGGCGTCGTCAGCAACCACTGGCCCTCGATCCAACGCGTCATCTCCGAGCTCGAAGTGGGTACTGTCAACGTCAATGAAGCACCCAGTTACCGACTCGAATGGACCCCGTTCGGAGGGATCAAAGACTCGGGATTGGGCTACAAAGAGGGAGTGATCGAGACGATGAAGGCGATGACCAATATCAAAACCTACTCCCTGCCCTGGGACGCACCCTAAATATCCACCACATGCATTCCTCCCTCTCTCCTTGCGCGAAGATCAAAGATCCTTATTCTTCCCTACCTGGTCTTTTATAGATTCTTTCAGCCACTGCTCACCCTTGCTCAATCTGAGCAATTACCAGGATCCGCCAGCATCGACCATGACCAACCACAGGGCAGATATCGCCATCATCGGTGCCGGAATCGTTGGTCTGGCCCACGCTCTGGCGGCCGCCAGACGCGGCTACCGCACCGTCCTCTTCGAACGCACCCCTCAAGCCCAGGGCGCCTCGATCCGCAACTTCGGCATGATCTGGCCCATCGGCCAGTCCCCCGGACCAATCCACCAGCGCGCCTTGCGCACCCGCCAGTCCTGGCTCGAACTCGCTCCTAAAGCGGATATCTGGCTCGCTGAAACCGGCTCGCTGCACCTGGCCTATGCCGACGACGAATTCGCCGTATTGACCGAATTCGCCGACCTGGCGCCCGATCTCGGCTATCAAGTAGAGCTGCTCGACCAAAACGCCGTTCTGACCCGCAGCCAGGCGGTGCAGGCCAGCGGACTCAAAGGCGGACTGTGGAGCCCCAGCGAACTCTGTGTCGACCCCCGCCAGGCCATCGCGACCCTGCCCACCTATCTCGAGCGTGAATACGGTGTATGCCTGCGGTTTTCAACTCCTGTCCACCACATCGACCTGCCTCGACTCCATACTCCAGGAGAGGTCTGGGAAGTCGACCGCGCCATAGTCTGCAGCGGTGCCGACTTCGAATCGCTCTATCCCGATCTATTCGCTCAAAGCGGACTAACACGCTGTAAACTGCAAATGATGCGCACCGTGCCTCAACCCAACAGCTGGCGCCTTGGACCGATGCTGGCCGCCGGCCTGACCCTGCGCCACTACGCCGCCTTTAAGCAATGCCAAACCCTCGCCGCCTATACACAACGGATCACCGCCGAACGACCCGAGTATGATCAGTGGGGTATCCACGTCATGGCTTCGCAAAACGGTCGCGGCGAAGTGATAATCGGCGACTCGCACGAATACGGTTGGACCTTGGATCCCTTCGACAAAAGCGAAATTGACCAGCTGGTTTTAGACTATCTCCAGACCTTTCTCGCCGTACCCTCGCTGGAAATTGCTCACCATTGGCACGGCATCTACGCCAAACATCCCAATCAGGCCGATTTCATCGCCGAACCCGCACCCGGCGTGAAAATAATCAACGGCGTCAGCGGCGCCGGAATGACCACCTCTTTCGGCCTGGCCGAGGAAGTTTTCGCCAAGTGGGAGTAAGATTATGAGTGTCAAAGAGCGCGTCTACCACTATATCGAGCCCAATTACGAACCAGGAAGAATCGTCGATATTGTGATCATCACCATCATTCTGCTCAATATCGTCGCCCTGATACTCGAAACAGTCAAACCCATCTACAATCTGCACCACAACGCCTTCAGGCTCTTCGAGACATTTTCGCTGACTCTCTTCTCCATCGAGTACCTGGTGCGACTATGGGTCATTACCGCCGAATCCAAGTATTCGCGACCCATTGCCGGCCGAGTCCGCTTTATTTTCTCGCCACTCGCCCTTGTCGACCTCCTGGCGATTCTGCCCTTCTTCTTGCCGATTTTCGGTGTCGATATGCGCTTTATTCGCGTAGTGCGCATCCTGAGGATCTTCCGCGTCGTCAAATTGGCGCGTTACTCCCGCGCCCTGCGCCTGCTCGGACAAGTGGTCATCGAGCGCAAAGAAGAACTGATCAGCATTTTCTTCGTCCTGCTGACCCTGCTGGTCGTCTCTTCCTCGCTGATGTATTTCGCTGAGCACGACGACCAACCCGATGTTTTCCCCAACATCCCGGCCACTATGTGGTGGAGCGTGGTTACCCTGACGACCGTCGGCTACGGCGATGCTTTTCCGATCACACCCTTAGGTCAAACTATCGCCGCCATTATCGCCATATTAGGCATTGGGATGTTCGCCTTACCAGCCGGACTCCTCGGCGCGGGCTTTGCCGAAGCGCTGGAAGAACGCAGGCAGGCTCAAAGCAATGAGCCGCACCGCTGCCCCCACTGCGGTGAAACACTCGACGATCACTAAAAAGCGGCTGGAGCCCGAGCCCCAGCCGCTTTCCGTCAGGATGTATAAACATCCCTAATCGAGAGGTAATTCTACCCGCCGCCCTTCCGAGATACTGATCTGTACCGCTTCGGTGAACTCCATGTACTTGACCCCGTCGGCAAAGCTGGTGTGGGTCACAGCCCGACCGGCGCGGATGGCATCGACGAAGTCCTCCTCCACCTGCCAGCCATTGCGCGGATGCTCGGGCAGGTCCAGAGGTTGGTACTCCTCGTCGTCCTCTCCGGCGACCCACACCCCGCCAGGCGCCGTTGCAGTACCCGCTTCCATCTTAAACGACCCTTTGGTGCCATAAAAAGCGAAGGCAAAAGACGGACCCAGCCGCGCAACACTGCTCAAATGATAGACGGCGGTAGCCCCGCTCCCCAACTCGGCGACAATGCCCAGACTCTCGAAAACGTCGGCCGGAGCATTTTGACCCGTGGCCTCGTCGACCCGCTCGTTGGTAAAAATCTTACCATGAGCCGTGAGCGCCTTCTCATGGCCCGCATAGCGACGCACCGTCTCGTTGAAGATTCCCATCCCCATAATGTTGTTCCCGGATAACTCGCGGCGCTGACGCCAGTGCAGAGGCGCCCCCGGATCATAACCTCCGGTCAAACCGTTGATATGAATCTCCAGAAGGTCGCCAAAAAAACCGTTCTGCAACTTGTCGAGCAGAATCGGTTCGGCCGTCAGATAGAAAGGAGCCGGTACGATCATTGCGACCTTATCGGTCTCTTGGGAAGCCTGATGCATCTCCCGCGCTTCCGCAAGATTCATCGCCATCCGAGCCTCGGTAAGGACATGTTTACCGGCAGCCAGACCTGCCAGCGTCATCGGGCAGTGCATATAAGGCCAGGTGCCGATGCAGATCGCGTCGACATCATCGCTCTGCACCAATTCCTGCCAATTTTCAAAAACCTGTGCGATGCCGTATTCATCGGCGACCTTTTGCCCCGACTCGCGCGAGCGGTTGCAGACAGCGGTAATCTCGACCCCATCGATACCCTGAAAACCGGGGATGTGCTGCAAGCGGGTATTAGCCCCCGCGCCAATAAGACCTATGCGAAGTGTCATTGCCGTTCTCCTCGTGTGAATTTCAGCGATTTTTAAGCTAGCACGCGTACCAACTCCTGTCAACGCCACTCGTAGAGCGAGTTGCGCGCCAATCGATATTCATCCTGACTTCGATCGATCGCCGTCGCCCCCCCCGAAGCCACTTCGACCAGGCGAGCGCTCACCGGCTCGTACGCCGCCCTGGGCGCCACCGCTCCCTTGGCTACCATGATCCGCTGCTGCTCGGGCTGGATACCGGCACAGGTGATCTGATGTATACTGTTGGGACAGGTGCGTACACTGTTGAGCAGCAATAACCCTTTGGATCCCGTCGCCCCGACTTCTACCACTGCCGTTGGGCCCTGATTGAAATGGCGTCCACCGCCGTGCCGACGCTGGTGTTCCTCGTACGACCCGTCGTGCAAGGTCCGCACCCGCCCCGAAATATCCAGAGTCGGTCCGTGCATATCATCGGTCTTGCCACCTACCTGGAGTTGCACCTGATTGCCGATCCCGGCAGCGAAACAAGCCTGCGCGCTCTCCGCATCCCAGATCGACACGACCCAACCATCGGCTTCCTGAGCCAGTAGCTCTTCCAACACGAAAGTCGAATCGCCCGAGGAACCGCCACCAATATTATCGCCGAAATCGAGTAGGCACACCGGCTGCTCCTCGCTCTCCATCGCCAGACGCACTGCCGCTGCCGGATCGGGGACATCGATTTTAAGCTGGTCGCGAATCGCCCACATCTGCTCCCCCAAATTTTCAGCCTCGCGCTGCGCCAATCCCTGGTCCCCATCTGCAATCACCGCGATAGACGGTCCCATGTACGGCACATCTGAATACTGATATCCCCCCGCTATACTGCACCCGAGAATGCCCTCTTTCGCTTCCAAGTCGATCGCGGCCTGGATCAGCGGCTGCATCGGTGCAACGCTGGTATTGTGGAAATAAATATTGAAGAGG
This sequence comes from uncultured Gemmatimonadaceae bacterium, assembly GCA_964520345.1. Taxonomy (GTDB): domain Bacteria; phylum Latescibacterota; class UBA2968; order UBA8231; family UBA8231. The sequence goes on from CAZFMY010000010.1 coordinate 69,193, forward strand.
ACCTCCGGTTTGACCAGCGCCATCTTGGGCTGCACTTCTCCGCGAATGGTCCTGGTCAGGATCGACGCCGCCTGCAGGCCCCGTTCTGGCTGGTCGATATGCGGATTGGTCTTGTAGATGATCAGCGCGTCAGCCGCTTCGACCAACTCGGGAGGTACATTTGCATGATAGTCGTGGGTCACCGCGATGGGCACATCGCCCACCAGCTCGCGCACCCGGCGCACGGTTTCGCCATCGGCCTGGGGAAAATTCTCGGCAACCATCGCCCCGTGCAAGGCTAGCAGCACCCCGTCAAACTCGGGTGCCGCCTGCAATCCATCCAGAATCCGCCCGGTAAAATGCTCGTAGGCCTCCGCACTCAGTGGTCCGGCCGGAGTCGCATTGGCAGCAATGATCGGATGAATCTCGTAGCCGAACTCTTCGGCCCCGGCGATATATCCGGCAAGCTCGTGAAATGTCTGCCGGTAGTGGTCGATGATCTCCACTCCTTCGCAAACCTCAAAGTCCTCTAACCTGGTCGGCTGTGAATAGAACGAGTTCGACTCGTGGGAAAAACCCGCTACGGCGATCCGCATATCTTTTCTCCTCTCAAGTTGCCCTTGAACTGCACATCCTTAGATTTAACAACGGTGCCCTATGAATCGCTGGCAAAAAATATTCACTCACAAAAAGACCAAACGCCTGACGCAGATGGTCGCCTGCGGCGGCTGAGCCTCCAAATTGCGCCCCGACGCGTTGGAGCGCGCTCTGGCAGGTCTGCCGGAAACCAAAGACCCCAATCTGCTGGTGGGCTTCAATCTGGCCGATGACGCGGGCGTCTACCGCATCAGCGAAAACCAGGCTCTGGTGCAAACCGTCGATTTTTTCACCCCTATCGTCGACGACCCCTATACCTTCGGAGCCATTGCCGCCGCCAATTCGCTCAGCGATGTCTACGCCATGGGCGGTCAACCTCTAACCGCACTCAATATCGCCGGTTTTCCCACCGACGAACTCGAACCGGAAATCCTCAATCAGATCCTCCTGGGCGGCCGAGACAAAGTAGAGGAAGCCGGCTGCGCACTGGTCGGGGGCCACACTGTCCAGGACCCCGAACTCAAATACGGTCTCGCCGTCACCGGCCTGGTCCACCCCGAGCGAATCTACACCAATTCAGGAGCCCGCCCGGGTGACCGTCTGATCCTGACCAAAAAACTGGGTACCGGCCTAATCGCCAATGCCTTCAAAGCCGATCAGATCGGCGGCGCCGAAATAGCCGAAGCCGTTGAATCGATGCTGACCCTCAACAAGGCCGCCGCCGAGACCTTGTCCGATTTCGCCGTCCACGCCTGTACCGACATCACCGGCTTTGGCCTACTCGGCCACGCCGCCGAAATGGCCCAGGGCAGCCAGACAGGGTTGATCTTCAACGCGGCTCAGGTCCCGACTTTGACACTAGGCCTAACGCTGGCTGCAAAAGGTCTCAGTGGCGGCTCGCGCGATAACCAGCTCTTCCTCACAAAATCCGTGACCATCGCGGAGGACGTCGAGTCGGCCCGTGCGGATATTCTCTTCGACGCTCAGACCTCCGGCGGCCTCTTAATTGCGGTCTGCAAAGACGACGCTGAAGCACTCCTCGACTCTCTACACCAAAACGGCGTCGATTCCGCTGCCGTGATCGGCGAAGTCAGCGAAGAAAACTCTGGCCGAATCCTCGTCCTATAAAACTTCTTTCCGCACCGACTCTATCAACCCCCGCATATAGCCCACGGCATAAATTTTTCCCATCATCGTATACCCCGTCGGATCTCCATCGTCTCCCGCACCAGCCATAAACGGCGCATGATCCGGCCGCATCACTCCCTCATAGCCAATATCCCGATACGCCCGCATCGCCGCGTGCATATCGGTCTGACCATTGTCGTGAAAGGTCTCGCGAAAATTGGTCACCGTCCCCTCCACGTCGCGAAAGTGCACAAAGTGGATCTTGTCGGCAAAATGCCGAATCGAAGCGGGGATATCGGCCCCCATCTCCGCAAAGCATCCCTGGCAGAACGTAATCCCATTACAGGGGCTATCGACCAGGGCCAGCAGACGGTCGAAGTTTTCGACGCTGCGCATGATCCGCGCCTGACCCCTGAGCGAGAGCGGCGGATCATCCGGGTGCATCGCCAGCTTGACACCGGCTTCCTCGGCGGCTGGCACCACCCGCTTGAGAAAGTATTCGAGGTGATCCCAGATCCGCTCATCCTCGGCAATAGCTCCTGCCACCGGCGGCGCTTCCGCAATGCTCGCCGCATCAAAGCTGCTGACCCAGGCTCCGCCGCGGTCACGAGTCGTCATCGAGGTCCGCACCACCCCCAAACCCGGCGTCCACCACATGAAGTTGTAGCAGAGCACCTCAATCCCGGCGGCCCCCATCTTGCCGAGACCTCGTTTGAAAGCCTCGATCTCAGCGTCGCGTTCTTGACTGCCCAGCACCGATTCGTTGATCGCCATCAGCCCCTCGATAACCGCAAGCCGCAAACCGGCATTCTCGACTCGACTCTTGAGCAAAGCCAGTTCGGCATAGTCGCCCGCAGGCATCCCCAACACCAGTTCGGAAGCACCCAACTGAGCTGCCAGACGCAGATTTTCATCCGAAAACGGCTGCAAAACCAATCCTATTTTCATCTTCTCGCCTCAGTTCCCAAACGCTCGTATTTTATTTTGCTCCACCGCGATAGGGATCGAAGTCGTCCCCACCTGAAACCGGGTAATGAGCAAAACCACTAATTTTCACCTTCTTTGCCCATCTGTCTTCGAGGGTCAAAAATGCACTAGATCCGCGACTCAGACAAGACGAGTTCTCCACCATGCACTGCAGCGCTCAACCCGAAGAGATCCGCCCAAGCGCTGCGGCCACATCCCTCATATGCCGATAATTCCCCGCACATCTGGACCAGAGTAGCGAGCATTGAGCAAACAGGGCAAGTGCAAAGGATTTTCTGCGGCCCGAACCGTAAACCGATCGACCTAAACCCGAGTTACGATGGGCCGAACGGACCTCGGAGGCGATCATCACTAACCAGCAAATTTCACAACTTAGTTCAGAAATTGATATTATCAATAACTATTCTTGACAAAGATTCTCCGGCCCAGTATCGTATAAAGATCAGGTGGTGCAGATCGCTGCGATTAAGACACCGATTCAACAACGTTTTACGTACCAGACAGAGTGCCATGAAGCCAAATAAGATACTGTTTAGAAAGGATTTATAAGCAATGTCCGATGCCGCTGAGATGCGCTTGCGCAAAGCGGGCTATCGCGTAACCAAACAGCGTACTGCGATCTACCAATATCTACTCTCTACCGACTCGCACCCGACTGCAGAGGCAATTCACCTATCTGTCCGGCACACGATACCCCAGATCAGTCTCGCAACAGTGTACAAGGCAGTCGATGCGCTGGTAGATATCGGTATGGTGACTAAGATACAGCGGGGGGCCTCATCAGCACGGTACGATGCGGCCATAAAAGACCACGCACACTGCCGCTGTTTGAGATGCGACGGCGTGTGGGACACCCCGCACGACGCCATGCCGCACGGAGCGCCAGAAACCTTCGAAATCGTCCACATCAACGTAGAATTCGTCGGCTATTGCGCGGACTGTCGCCGCCAGAAACTCGGACTGGCACCGCTCAACTCATCGACGACACCGCGCAGTTCTCTCTAATTACACCCAACCATCAGGAGGACCCACACGTGTCAAATAACGGCAACGGCAGCAAATGCCCTTTTTCGGGCGCAAATACGGCAATCGGAGCCCGGTCTAACCAGGACTGGTGGCCCAACCAGCTGAATCTGAAAATTCTCAACCAGAACCCCCCCCAATCCGATCCTATGGGTGAGGACTTCAATTACGCCGAGGAATTCGAGTCGCTCGACTTAGCTGCCTTGAAGAAGGATATCGAGGCTGTCATGACCGACTCGCAGGACTGGTGGCCGGCCGACTACGGCCATTACGGTCCGCTTTTTATCCGCATGACGTGGCACAGCGCGGGCACCTACCGAATCGGCGACGGCCGTGGCGGTGGTGGCAGCGGTACGCTCCGCTTCGGACCCCTTAATAGCTGGCCCGACAACACCAACCTCGACAAGGCACGCCGCTTGCTCTGGCCGATCAAGCAAAAGTACGGGCGCAAAATATCGTGGGCCGACCTGATGATACTGACCGGCAACGTCGCTCTGGAGTCAATGGGCTTCAAAACCTTTGGTTTCGCCGGTGGGCGCGCAGATGTCTGGGAACCCGAAGAAGACATCTACTGGGGTTCTGAAGAAGAGTGGTTAGACGACAAGCGCTATAGCGGCGACCGAGACCTCGAAAACCCACTCGGCGCCGTGCAGATGGGCCTGATCTACGTGAATCCGGAGGGCCCCAACGGCAATCCCGACCCGCTCGCCGCCGCCCGTGACATTCGCGAGACCTTCGCCCGCATGGCAATGAACGACGAGGAGACAGTCGCCCTCATCGCCGGAGGCCACACCTTCGGCAAAACCCACGGTGCTGGCGATGCGGCTCTGGTCGGCGCCGAACCCGAGGGAGCCACTCTTGCCGAACAGGGACTCGGCTGGAAAAGCGGCCACGGCAGCGGCAAGGGCGGTGACGCAATCACCAGCGGGCTGGAGGGCGCCTGGACCACCCAGCCAGCGAAGTGGGACAACGGCTTCTTCGACAATCTCTTCGGCTATGAGTGGGAGCTGACCAAGAGCCCCGCCGGCGCACAACAGTGGACACCTACGGACGCATCGGCCCAGGACACAGTGCCGGATGCGCACGATCCGTCGAAGTCGCACGCCCCCATGATGCTGACAACCGACCTCGCCCTGCGGATGGACCCGATCTACGAGCCGATTTCGCGCCGTTTCCACGAGAACCCGGACCAGTTCGCCGACGCCTTCGCCAAAGCGTGGTACAAGCTGACCCACCGCGACATGGGTCCGATTTCACGTTGTCTCGGCTCAGAGGTTCCCGCCGAGCCGCTCTTGTGGCAAGACCCCGTCCCCACAGCCGATTATGAATTGATCGGAGATCAGGACATCGCCGAGCTCAAGGATAAGATTCTGGCGTCGGGTCTGTCCGTTTCCCAGCTGGTCTCGGCCGCCTGGGCATCGGCCTCGACATTCCGCGGTACCGACAAGCGCGGTGGAGCCAACGGGGCGCGCGTCCGCCTCGCGCCGCAAAAGGACTGGGAAGCCAACAACCCGGCCGAACTCGGTAATGTGCTGCAGGTTCTGGAGGGGATCCAAACCGAGTTCAACAGCGCGCAATCCGGTGGCAAGAAGGTCGCACTCGCCGATCTGATCGTCCTCGGAGGGGGTGCGGCCATCGAACAAGCGGCAAAGAGCGCCGGGCACGAAGTCCAGGTGCCCTTCGCACCAGGTCGCACCGACGCCGCGCAGGAGCAAACCGATGTCGACTCCTTCGCCGTGCTCGAACCGACCGCGGACGGATTTCGCAACTACCTGGCCGCTGGACACGAGAAAGCAGAGGAGCGGCTGATCGACCGCGCGCACTTTCTGACACTCAGCGCACCTGAAATGACGGTGCTCATCGGTGGCTTGCGCACCCTGAACGCCAATACCGGGCAATCCGCGCACGGTGTATTCACCAACCAGCCCGGGACCTTGAGCAATGACTTCTTCGTCAATCTGCTCGATATGAATACGGAGTGGACCCCCACATCCGCAAACGTGTTCGAAGGGCGTGACCGCGCTACAGGTGAGGTTAAGTGGACCGGCACCGCCGTCGACCTCGTCTTCGGTTCGAACTCCCAGCTCCGGGCCATCGCAGAAGTCTACGCCTGTGACGACTCGCAGCAGTCATTCGTGAACGATTTCGTGGCTGCGTGGAACAAGGTCATGAATCTCGACCGCTTCGATCTGGCTTAATTTCGGGCGCTAGGTTTTCCTGCGAACACCTAGCGCGGTAGGCAAACTTGAACCGGCCGTCGCTCCACCCGGATGACGGCCGGTTTTTTATAAATTGTGGTGGCGAACAACGCAAGCACGGTGCAGATTAGCCCTGACCCAGCTCGCAGAGCCAGATGCTACGCTTGCCATCACATCTGATCTAAGGCATGACCAATCCAAAGAAGGGCGCAGTGCCAGGCGATGGCATTGCGCCCACTCGCATCCTCTTTCTGGCGCGCCGCTACCCGCCCCATATCGGCGGCATCGAGACTCACTGCTACGAGCTCTACACCCGGCTCGAAGCACTAGCCCAGGTGCGCCTTGTCGCCAACGGCTACACTTCGCTTGTGCACCTGGCATGGTTCATCCCCTACTGCTTCTGGGTCGCCTTTTGGGCAGTGCTCTTCCGCCGCGTCGACGCCGTCTATTTTGCCGACGGAGTTGCCGGCGCATTAGCCCCTCTACTTCGACCATTAGGCCCGGCGCGCTTCGTACTCACCGTCTACGGCCTGGAAATGACCTACAAAAACCCGCTTGCCCGGGCAATGATGCACGCCGGCGCCCGGGCCTGCGATAAAGTTGTGGTCATCAGCCAGAACAGCCAACGTGTCGTCGCGGAAAACAAAGTACCCGAAGACAAAATCGAAATCATCTATCTCGGCGTCGAACCACCGCTCTTGTCGGAACAAGAGATCGCACCGGTCCAAGCACGCTTCGAAGAACGACACGGTCTGCGCTTCGGGCACGACCGCACCCTGCTGCTCTTCGGCCGCCAGGTCCGGCGCAAGGGCATGGTCGAATTCCTCGAACAGGGCATGCCCCTCTTGGAAAAGGATATCCGTCTCTTTATCGGCGGTGGCAAAAACCGCGAAACCGAGCGAATCGCCGCCCGCCGCCACGAGCTGGACCTCGAAGACCGCGTCATCCTGCTCGGCCAGATCCCCGACGACGATCTGGCCATGCTGCGCGCACGCTGCGACCTCTTCATCATGCCCAATATCCACGTATCCGACGACGTAGAGGGCTTCGGCCAAACCCAGCTCGAATGCATGTACTCAGGTACGCCGGTCGTCGCCTTCGCCGTCGACGCGCTCACCGAGAGCGTACGCGAAGGCGGCTATCTCATCGAACCAAACGACTACCGCGCCTTCGTCGATCAGATCCACCACTTTCTATCCCTGAATTCTACCGAGCGCACCGAGGAAGGACACCGCTGCCGCGCCTATGTCGAACGCGAGTACTCCTGGAATCACACCGCAGAGCAATACATGGACCTCTTCACTGGAAGGACTTAGCGCCCATGCATTTTACCGAACTGGACACCCCTGCCCTCTGCGTCGACCTCGACGTACTGGAAAAAAACATCAACGACCTGCAGCACGCCTGCGACCAGCTCGAAATCCCCCTGCGCGTCCACACTAAAACCCATAAGACACCTGCCATCGCGCGCAGACAAATCGCTGCTGGCGCGATCGGCATCGTCAGCCAGAAACTCGGCGAGGCCGAGGCCATGGCTGCCGGAGGCATCGCCGACATTCTCATTCCCTACAATATCGTCGGCCAAGCCAAACTCAAGCGCCTAACGCAGCTGGTCAAAAGCGGCAAGAGCACCATAACAGTCTCCGCCGACTCCAACATTACCGTCGACGGCCTTTCTCAGGCTGCCAGCAGCGACAAGTGCTCTATTCGCGTGATCGTCGAGATGGATACCGGCGGGGGACGCGTCGGCACCCAATCGCCCGAAGAAACGCTGGCGCTGGCCCGACACATAGACCAGTTGCCGGGGCTCGAATTCGCCGGCGTCATGACCTATCCTAGCAACGAACGAGCCAGGCCCTTCCTCGACGAGGTCCGCGATCTGGCACAACAGAGCGGTCTCCCACTAGAGATGATCAGCGGTGGCGGTACCGGCTCTGAAGCAATCTCCAAGTCGCTCGGCTGTACCGAGACGCGAATCGGCTCCTATGCCTACGAAGGAATGACCAGGGTCGGCAAACGCGAAGACCTCGATCCAGCACGCTGTCCTTTGCGCATGGTAGTCACCGTGGTCAGCACCTCTCATCCGGGGCAGGCCATCGTCGATGCCGGCATGAAGGCCTTTACCAGCTATCCGCCGATTCCCCACGGTTATTGTCTCGAGCATTCAGAGGTTTTTTTCAAGGGCATGTCCGTCGAGCACGGTCATGTGGACACCAGCGCCTCAGACCATACATTTAGGGTAGGCGAGATCCTCTCCTTTATCCCCCTGCACGGCGGGATGACCACCAATCTCCACGACCGCCTCTTCGCAATCCGTCAGGGCGAAGTCGTCGAGGAGTGGGAAGTCGCAGGCCGAGGTCGCGCCCAGTAAATATTCATCCGACTTTTCTAGACCGGAAGGCTACCGATGGAAATTCAACCCCAAGCGCAAATTTTCGATGTCGATGAGCAGAATTTCGAGGAACTCGTCCTGCAGGGCTCACAGCAACGGGTCATCGTCGTAGACTTTTGGGCCCCCTGGTGCGGTCCCTGCAAAACCCTCGGCCCGATCCTCGAAGAAATCATCACCGAGTTCGGCCCCGGCGTGGCTCTGGCCAAAATCAATATCGACGAAAACCAACAATTGGCGATGGCCTTTCGGGTCCAGGGCATCCCGGCGGTCAAGATCGTCAAGGACGGCCAATTGGCCCAGGAATTCACCGGCGCCCTGCCGAAAGAGCAAATAGAAGCCATCCTCCGCCCCCTGGTCCCCGACGCCCCGATCCCCGAAGACGAAATAGCGACCTACGAAGCTGAAAACCTGGCCGCCTCTGGCGACTTAGGAGCGGCCGCCCGCCAGTATGAAAAAGTGCTCGAGGATCAACCCAACGACGGCCCCGCCCTGCTCGGACTGGCGCGAATCCACCTGATGCAGGGCAACCTCGAGACGGTGCAGGAACTGGTCAATCTCGTCGAAGAGGGCACCCCTGAATATCATCCAGCTCAAGCTCTGCTCGCCCAGATCGAATTCGCACAACAATGCCATAGAGCCGGAGGCCGCGCCGCCTGCGCCCAAGAGCTGCTCGCCAACCCAGAGGACCAAGAAGCTCGCTACCACTTCGCCTGCTGCGCCGCAACCGAAGAAGACTACGAAACCGCACTGAGGGAATGGTTGCAGATCATCGAGAAGAAACCCAGCGACGAACGGTCCAAAAGTGCTATGGTTGCTATCTTCCACCTGCTCGGCCGAGAAAACGAGCTGGTCACCGATTATCAGCGCAAACTTTACCGCGCCTTGCACTAACGCCATGAAGATCACTCAACTCGAACGCACAATCTGCTGCGTGCCCTTCCGCCCGGGCATCTTGCCCCCGCCAGAATACGATGAACCTGCACCCGGCTATCCGGCCCCGCTCTCCGCACGCCGGCAGGACGTCCTGCGGATCCACACCGATGTGGGTCTGAGCGGCATTGGCATGAGCGGGCCCTACTACGGCGACCACGAAGAAACGCCTCCCGACCTCATCGGCCAGAATCCGCACTCCTTCGAACCCCGAACTCTGGGCGGCGGCGGCTGGAATATCGCCCTGCTCGATTTGATCGGCAAAGCCATAGGCTGGCCTCTGTGCCGAATTTTCGGCGGCCGTCTGCAGGACAAGGTGCTGGTCGACTACTGGATCGGTCGGATGAGTGCCGAGGATACCGCCCGCGCGGCGCAACGCGGTGCAGATCTGGGTTTTCACGGAATCAAAATGAAGTGCAAGTGGGAAGACGCCAATATGGAGGACCGCACCCGCGCCGCACTGGAAGTCGCACCGAATCTGCGGGTGATCCTAGACCCCAATGAACGCTTCTACACGTTCGAAAACTCGCTCGACCTGGCCCGCCGCCTCGAAGGCCTAGACGTAGTCTTCGAAGATCCCTTCCCCAAGGACGACCTGCGCCAGTACCGCCGTCTCAAAGAAGAAACCAGTGTTCTAGTGGCCCCTCATTTCCAAAATCCGCGCCAGATCATCGATGCCGTACATCTACAGGCCGTCGACGCCTTTAATGTCGCGCCTTCAGACTGGGGATTTCTCGATATGGCCCGAATCGCCCAAGCTGCCGATATCCCCGTCTGGCAGGCTTCGAACGTCGATCTGGGGATTTTCGACGCCTTCCGTCTTCACGCTGCCGCCGCCGCACCCAACTGCACCTTCGGCAGCGATCTCTGCGGCAATTTCGTCCACCAGCACAGCCTGCTCAAAACACCGCTGGTCAAAGACGGCTATGCCCAGGTGCCGAACGAACCTGGACTCGGCGTCGACCTGGACGAGGAGGCCGTCGCCCGCTACGCACTCGCTTCTCAGCAATGGACCGACTAGGCCGGGACTAGCGCTCCTTTGCCGAAGATCATCGGATACCCTTCTCCTGTGCGCACCGAACGCGTAGCCCCGTCCATATAGGCAACGCTGAACGCCCGTCGGGAGTGGCCTGTCGGATTGATTCCCGAGCGATGCAAAAGCAGGTTGTTGAGCAGGATGGTCTCGCCGGGCTCGGCTTCGAGATCCATCTCCGAACCTGGCGGCGCATGCTCGGCCAATTGCTCTGGCGAGGGAAAGTGCTGCTCGGTGATCATCCCGCCCTTATGGCTGCCGGGCACGATCTGCATACACCCATTTTCAACCGTCGCCGCATCGAGCGCGGTCCACACCGTCACCGTCGGATTGTGCCCGACCCCCCAGCCAACCCCAACATCCTGATGCCAGGGCAGTATCGTACCCCGTTCCGCCGGTTTATTCATAAACATCGCCCGGAAAATCGACACCTCCTCACCGATATAGCGCCGGGTGATTTGGCGAAAAAGAGGGTGTTGCATATAGGCGAGAAATACGGGATCCTCTTCGAGCCCCATAATCTTGCGATACGCCAGCGTATCGCCTTTATGACCCGGAGAAACCAGAGGCATCTTGGCGTATTCGGCAGCGTCTCCATCGAGCTGGAAGTCCATTTTCGGATAGGAGATCTCGCCAAGCATGATCGCGTCGATCCGCTGCCGGAGTGTAACCAATCCCATATCGTCGAGCACGTGGCCAAGCCGGACGTAGCCATGCTCCGCAAAATGGGCATGGTCTTGATCGGTATATTCCATTCTCAACTCCTCTTTTACGGTCATAGAACGGCAATATTCTCTACGATGTCAAATTTACTTAGCTTTGCTCCGCCGCTCATCCTGGCCAACCTCGTTCCACGCGAAAGAACATCATGCCCAAGAATCCCCATATTCTCGTCCTGATCTGCGACCAGATGCAAGCCAGCCGCATGGGTTTCGTCGACGGAATCGCCCACACTCCGACGCTCGACCGTCTCGCTGCAACGGGTGTTCATTTCACCCAAGCCTATACCTGCCACGGCCAGTGCGTACCGGCCCGCGCCAGTTTCCAGACCGGCCTCTACCCTCACGAGTGTGGCGTGATGGTCATCTACGGCTTCCATCAACACCAGGCCCGGCTCACCGCCAAATACCAGACCATCGGCCAGGTCTTCGGCAACGCCGGGTACCAAACCGCCTACTTCGGCAAATCCCACTTTGGCGTACCACTTGGCGAACTCGGCTACCAGGTCGACGGAGACAACTACCCGATGGATGACCGGGAAGCCCGGGAAATGGGACTGATGCATGTACCCGAAGGTCTGCGCCCCAACTATCGCGCCTGCGACCAGGCGGTAGAATTCCTGCGAGCGTACCAGCCCGGCGACCAACCCCTCTTTATGACCTTCTCCACCAACCTGCCACACCCCCCCTTCTTCACTGAACCCGCCTGGAACGACCGCTTCCTCCCCGACGAGCTCGAACTCGCCCCCAGCTACTACCAGGAAACCTTCGCCAATAAACCCCCCTTCCAACGCCAACACGCCCTCGATGGCCAACACGGCGCCCACGACGAGGCGGAACAGCGTGCAGAATTGGCCCAGTACTATACCATGATCGCCGAAATGGATGCCCACTTCGGCCGAATCGTCGACGAATTTGAACGTCTGGGGATCTGGGAAGACACCTTCGTGCTCTTTCTGGCCGACCACGGCGAGTTGATGGGCGCCCACAAGATGCGCCTCAAAGGGACGGTCCCCTACGAAGAACTCTATCACATACCCTGTATCGCCAAACTGCCCAAAGGCATTGAGCCAGTACGTCGCAGTATCGACGATCTGGTCTCCTCGGTGGAATTGCCCGGAACCCTGATCCGCGCTGCTGGTCTCGAAGTGCCGGACCAATTCCAGAACCGCCACTGCTACGATGCCTTTTTTCGCACCGAGCCTCCGCAGGAAGAATACCTGTTCTTCGAACACTACGCCGCCTATTGGGGTATCCACCCTTTCTACGCCGTCCGCACCCCAACCCACAAATACGTGCGCTACTACGGCCCCGATGCCTGCGAAGAGCTCTACGACCTCGTAGCCGACCCCCACGAAATGCACAATCGAAGTTCAGATTCAGCCTATGCCTCGGTCCGCGCCGCGCTGAGGACCCGCGCCGATCAGTGGTGGCACAGCACCGACGGCCGCGACTTCACCTACTACGAATCCGACGATTTCAAGGCCAATCGGCACAATGCGACAGATTGAAGAACCGCCATGCAGCAGGAACCTGGTTGGTAAATAGCGGCCACCGTCCTCAGGCCTGGAGCCATTCCCGCCAAAGGCCAACGGACCCATCTACGCACCGCGACAACACCCTCCTTGTAGAGTATCACCTTTTCCCCTATACTAGGTCCCGTGTCAGATCCTAAATCCCAGAGTACAACACAAGGTGCTGCAGCGGCAGATACCCCACAGGCCCTGCCCAGCGCAACCACCGAACTGCCCCCCGAGGCGCTGGCCCTCCTCGCTCCCGAAGAGGAGATCCACCTTTCGATATCCACCGACATCAAACTCGATGGTCTCTACGGACCTGCCTGGCTCCTGGCTACCAAAAAACGGCTCCTCGCCTTCAGTCCCAATGGCGGTGGCCCCCCCGAGATCGTCGATCTGCCCCTGGCCGAGATCGAAAGCCTCGAAATCCAGGACCTCTACGGCAGCGGCGCACTGAAGGTCCGCACCCAATCCACCGGCCGAACCGTCGCCCTCTTCTCCAAGACCCTCAACGCCCAATTTGCATCGCTGCCCGATCAACTCGAAGAACTCGTGCGCCAGGCCCGCCCCGACGACGAACAAATAATCACCCGCGGCCGCCTTGACCGCGCCTATCTGAAACGTCGCTGCGAGCGCTGCGGACAGGTCATCCCCCGCCGCATGGGCGTCTGCCCCGGTTGTCTCGAAAGCCGCAAACTGCTCAGCCGTTTCTTGAGCTATTCGCTGCCTTATTGGCCGCTGGCCGTCACCAGCCTAAGCATCTTGCTGATAGGCACCTTCATCGGCCTGACTCCCCCCCTGCTGCTGCGCACGCTCATCGACGACGTGATGAAACCGGTCGCGGACGGCAATCTCGACACCGTGTCATTACCGCTCCTCGGCCATGCAACGCCCTCAGGCGCCCTCGCCTGGCTGGTCGTCCTGCTCCTGCTGATCAACGTCTCGCGAAATATCCTCAGCGCCGTACGCTCCTACCTCCTGGCCCGGCTCGGCGAACAGATCACCTTCGACATGCGCCGTCAGGTTTACCATCACCTGCATCGCCTCTCGCTCAATTTTTACAACGATCGCGATACCGGACGCATCATGGCCAGCGTCACCCAGGACGTGGGCCGCCTGCAGGATTTCCTGAGCGATGGACTGCAGGAAACCATTCGCAATATTCTCACCATTCTGATAATCTGCTCGATCCTCTTCTACCTCAATGCCTCCTTAGCTGCCTATGTGTTGCTGCCCACACCGCTGATCGTATTCATCACCATCCGCTTCGGCCAACGGCTGCATCGCACCTATCGCAATCTCTGGCGCCGCTGGGCCGGACTCAGCGCACTCCTGGCCGACGTGATTCCCGGCGTCCGCGTCGTCAAGGCCTTCGCCCAGGAGCACCGCGAGATCGACAAATTCGAAAAGCGCAGCCAGGACTTGCTCCAGGGCGAGTTGCGCGCCGCCCGCACCCGCAGCCTCTTCAGTCCGCTGATGTCTTTCCTGACCTCTCTCGGCACCCTGATCATCTGGTGGGTCGGCGGCAACGAGGTACTGGGCCAGACCATGACCTTAGGAGCATTCGTCGCCTTCACCGGTTATATGTGGCAATTCTACGGCCCGGTCGAAAGCCTCTGCCGCCTCAACCATCGCTTCCAACGCGCCGCCACTTCGGCCGAGCGCGTCTTTGAGGTTCTCGATAGCCAGCCCGATGTCGACGACGCCCCCAGTGCCAAAACCATGCCAGCGATTGAAGGCCGCGTCGAGTTCCGCAACGTGACCTTCGCCTACGAGCCGGGCAAACCCGTGATTCACGATCTCAGCTTCACGGTCGAACCGGGCGAAATGATCGGCCTGGCCGGCCATTCGGGCGCCGGTAAGTCTACACTTATCAACTTGATCTGCCGCTTCTACGAGGTAGATGAAGGATCGATCCTCATCGATGGCCACGAGATCCGCGAAGTCCAGCTCCGCTCGTTGCGCGACCAGATCGGCGTAGTGCTGCAAGACCCCTTCCTATTCAACGGCTCGGTGGCCGACAATATCGCCTACGGCAAACCCGAGGCTACCCTCGGCGAAGTCGTCGGCGCGGCCAAGGCCGCCAATGCCCACGATTTTATCTGTGCATTGCCCGACGGCTATGACTCGATCGTCGGCGAGCGCGCCGTCCGGCTCTCGGGCGGTGAGCGCCAGCGGCTCTCAATCGCCCGTGCCGTCCTGCGCAACCCTCGAGTCCTGATTCTCGACGAAGCTACCGCCAGCATGGATACCGAAACCGAAGCCCAGATCCAGGAGGCCCTGCAACGCCTGATCAAAGGACGCACCACCTTCGCCATCGCTCATCGCCTCTCGACTCTGCGCAATGCCAACCGACTCTTCATCATCGACAAAGGCAAATTGACCGAGATGGGCACCCATGACGAACTCATCGAACTCGATGGCATCTACGCTCGTCTGGTGCGCATGCAGACCGAGATGAGCCGTATCCGCGTGGTATGACGATGGAAGAATCCTTCGCGCTAACCGACGAACTGAACCTGCTCATCCCGACCGATATCCGCCTCTATCGCGACGAATTCAGCGATCTGGTATTAGAGGTAGCTGGCCGGGAACCCGAACGTGGAATTCGCGTTGTGCGCTGCTTCCCGATTTCGGCTGGAGACCATTTTATCGGCCTCCACTCCGACAAAGATGTAGAACTGGGAATCGTCGAAGATCCCAAGGAGTTGGATCCGACCAGCCGCAAATCCCTCACCGAAGAGCTGGAACACACCTACTTTCGTCCCCAAATCACCGCGGTCGACGCAATTACCGAGCAGTATCATATCCCCCGCTGGCAAGTCCAGACCAACCGCGGCCCCCGCAACTTTGAAATCCGCTCCAGCCGCCGCGATATCCGGGTCCTTTCCCAGGGGCGGATCCTCATCCGCGACGCCGACGGCAACCAGTACGAGATTCCCGACTACCGCCGCCTGGACCCCACCAGTCGGGCACTGGTCGAAAACCAGATTTAATTCGCCGTCTCGTACGACCCCTGTTCAATCCGAACCCAAGGAGTGCTCGAAGAGCTGGTAGGCTCGTTCCCGCATGAGATCGGGAAAATCGTGTCCGCAATCGGGATATTCAACCTCCAGCGCATCTTCGACCCCGTAGAGCGCATAGACTCGCGCCGCCGCCGCAACAACCCTCTCGACGCTCTTACAGCGAAAATTCGCGTCCCTCAGAGGGGCTACCGCCAGAAAAGGGCGCGGAGCCAAAGCGGCAACCATATCGTGGAAATCAAAGGGTATCTCATCGAGCGCATAGTTCAAGAGCTGCGGCATATAGCGATCCGAGGTCCAGCCGGTGATATCGCCATCCATATAGTCTTGGTACGAATCAAATCCGCAGCAGGAAACCACCGCCTGGATCCGCGGCTCAAAAACCGCCGTATAAATGGAATTATGCCCCCCCAATGAATGTCCGATCGCTCCAAACCCACCTGCCGCTACGCGTTCCAGACCCCCCAACAAGTCCAAGCCCCGCACATTGTCCCAGATCGCCTTCATCGTCGCACTGCGATACCCCAGAGCCCTCCAGTCCGGCTGGTAATCGGCGAGCAATGGATACGACGGAGCCAGCGCGATAAATCCCCGCTCGGCCAACTCACTGGCATAACTTCGATTGGGTTTTTCACTCAGACCAACAACGACTTTGCGTCCTTCGGCGGCACTGGTAGGATGAAGACAGAGCACCGCGGGAAAGGGGCCCTCCCCTTTGGGCATCAGTAAATACGCCGGCACTCTGCCGTCGGGCTCAGCGGCATAGCTCAGCAACTGCCGCACGTAATTGCCGCAATCCACTTCCTCCTCTACTTCCACGGCCAAAGCGCACCGTTTCTCCTCCCCCGGCAAGGGCCCCATCACCTCCTGCATCGCATTCAGCACCCTCGCCCTCTTCGCCTCCCAATCCTCAACGGATACCAGACTTAGCGCCCTGCCATCGCGATCTACTAGCTGATTCATCTTTGCCACCAAAAAAATAGGGGGGGTCCCGCAGAGGTACTCGCGAATCTAATAATGCATCCTACCCGACACTACACTACCATTTCTATCGCCAACTCAATCCGGCAAAACACTCCGCAAGGGCACAAATCCCAATTCCTCCTCGATTCGCGTAATATCATATACCGGGTCCCGTTCGTGCCCCTCTTGCTCGTAATGCGCCATATCGATCCGTTCGGCATCCGCCCCGTACCAAGCCCGCATCAGTTCCGGTACCGTCCCCTGCACACACGCCTGCGTCCCAACCGCATTCAAAATCCGCACCCCGGCCTTGTGCACTCCCTCTGCCGCCATCCGGAAACACCGCACGGCATCACTCAAATACATATATGAAATAGATCCCATCGCCCATTGCCCCACCGGCCCGGACTGCCGCGGCTCGAGCACTCTATCTTCTGGCGCGATCGAAGCCAGGCGAATATTGACAAAGTCCAACTCTTCTCGCTGCCGCCAGAAATAGCGGGTCGTCTCCTCCATCATGTACTTGGAGAAGCCATAGCCGTCGCGATCCAGACAGGGATGCTCGTCTCCCATCGGCAGCTCGAGCGGTCGGAAGCGCACCGACTGAAAACCCACGGCTGCAATCGAAGAGGCCAGCACGAGTTTGGTGCACCCCCGATCGATCAAATAGCGCAACAGACCGTAGGTCCCCATTACATTGACCCGCAATAGCTCCGCCTCGGTTCCCGCCCCCGTCACCGCAGCCAGATGTACCAGAGCATCGAAATCCCACTGGTCGAGTTGAGCCAGGTCCTCCGCCTGCGAAAAATCTCCAACCACTGCCGCTACTCCCTCAACGTTCGTCGGCTTGCGCGAGAGACAGACTAGTTCGTGGTCCGCCGATAAATCCGCGGCCAGCGCCTGACCGATAAAACCACTGGTACCCGTAATCAGTACGCGCACATCAACCTCCCGGCGGCGCAACCCGCTCCAGTTCCAAGCCCTCGGGCCGCACAAAATCCTTGTAGCGAACGAGTATCTCCGCACCATTGATGCTGCGCACAAAACCCGCTCGCGCCTGCAGTTTCTTCACTTCGATTTCAATCCGATTGGCCCCGCGCTTGACCTCCTCGGGCGCCAGGTAAAAGCGAAACCAGTGCGCCGAAAATCCCAACGGGGCCTGGACCGCCATACTCCCAGCCAGACTCACCGGGATCGTCAATGCGCGCTCGTCGTGGATCTCGGCTTCGCTTCGAGACAGAACCCGGCCATTAAAACGCATCTCGATCTCGTCCTCGATACAAAAGAAAGAAAAACGCAGCGTCAAAATGGCTTTGCGCATTTCACCGTCGGCGCGAGCGCTTTCTATATCGTCGGCGACCCAGACGTCGAGCGCAATTGTTTCACCTTCGACAAACGATTCTGGCACCTGGCGATCCGGAGTCGTCGTCTCCTCATCCAGCGCCCCTTCGCGCGGCTGCAGCAAATAGCGTTTGTCGCTGCGGATATGGGCCTGCGGATAGGCCGTTTCGCGCAGGATCTGATATTCGCGCTCGGCCAGCGGCCAGGGCATATAACCCAGGTACAAACCTGCATATCCCTGCAACGCCAGAGTCTGACCCAGAGCCCGGTACATCTCGATACTCGGCAGCCCGACTCGTTCATCGTAAATCCGGCGCGGCGGACGATAGTAGGCCGCGGCTCCGGCATCCGCAGCTAGTTCGCCCAGCCACGGTGCCTGAATCCCAGGATCGACCAGTACATTACCATCCTGGCCGACCACCCAGTCGATATCGCCGGCTTTGAGCCAGGCCGCTATATCCAGCCCCACTGCCAGATTGTCCCGCTCCAGCAGGTGAACTCGCGCCATCAGCGGAATCTCCCGCCCTTGCCGCGCGCC
This sequence comes from uncultured Gemmatimonadaceae bacterium, assembly GCA_964520345.1. Lineage (GTDB taxonomy): Bacteria > Latescibacterota > UBA2968 > UBA8231 > UBA8231. Next base: position 87,561 of record CAZFMY010000010.1, read on the forward strand.
AATCTCTTGGGCCAAACGCCGTACCTTGGCTATGAATTCGTTCATCAACGGGATGTTTTTTTCGATCTCGGCCTTTTTGAAATAGAAATTGTCAAAGCAGAAATCCAATTCTAAGCCTTCGGCCTTGTAATCTTCCAGCACCTCGCCGATCAGAGCCAGCTTGTATTCATGCACTGCCTCGTGGGCATAGTCGTAACACCATTCCGCCCGACCTTCGTCCCCAATGCACACTGCAGCTCCGCGCTCTTCCTTAAGCCGACCAAAACGCTCGCTCTGCGGACTGGCCGAATCCTGCAGCTTCAAGCTGGGAAAGACCCTGAGTCCTGTCTCCCTGCCGCGCTCGATCACTGCCCGCAACTGATCGGTGCCCAGAGCTTCGGCCGCCTCGACCATCCGCATGATCCGCCAGTCGATATAATTTCCCCACACTTCTTTCCCCTGCCCTACCACACGACCGACCTTGCTCTGGTGGAAAAAGACGTCGCTGTACCCCAATCCCAAAACTAAAAGATCTACTCCGGTGCCCAATACTTCGTCCACTGGCCAGTTCAAGAGATGACGACTGGCAGGGGGCTCGATGCGCTTGGCATGAAAGTGGTGCGCGTCGTTGTAGTGAATCAATCGAGGCTTGTCCATCGCTATCCTCCGCTCTTCCATATGTGAAGCGCCGCCCTGGCAAAAAGCCACTCCTTGTCACTGACGGCAAACGACAAGTGCGCAGAATCGTCGTTCCAAACAAGCAAATGGGTATTGATCATCCCTTTAGTCTTTTTTGTGTGAGCGGACCTGGTCCATGTACTGCTCGTGACCGAAGATCTGTTTTTTGTTGTACATCCGCGACGGTTTGGGTATGAGGCGCAAACTGCGATCGCTGAGGGGCAGCGCGACCGGCGCACAACCACGTCGGTGCGACTCGCGCAGGGCGATGGCGACCTCGAGCACTTTGACGCCATTCTCTCCGCTGCCCGGTGGATCCTCACCACGCTCCAGCGCATCGATAATCGCCTTGCAAGTGGCCACATTGCGATCTCCGGGCCACTTCCAGCCCTCAGCGTCGTAGTCGCGCTGCTCGCCGTAAATCCGCCCTGTGGGCAAAACCCCCTCGATCTTCTCCAGCTTCTCCCAAGCCGCTCCATCGCCTTCACCACAGCGATAAAGCCCCACGAGATTGTCGTCGGAGCGAAAAACTCCGCCCTCGCAGGCCACCTCGTAGCCGCGCCCACGCGCATCGCTTTCTTTGTAAATAAACGCTTCGATCCCATTGGTGAAACGCAGATAACCCGCCCCACCCTGGTCGTGATCACTCAACGGATCATCGCTGACCCAGCCCGTGACCCACGCTATTTCGGCACAGCCAGCAAAATGGCGCATCAGCGTATAACGCTGACATCCCCCCCCCGACATTTCGTGCCCTGACCCGCCGAAGAGGGTGATGCTCTTGACCGCCCCCAACTCACCTGCAGCAATAAACTCCAGTGCTTTCTGATACGCCGGCAGATTGATATCGAGGTCCCCCGCACCAAAGGAAATCCGCCTGCTCTTGCACACTGCGACCATGCGATCCGCCTCTTCCAACGAAGCCGAGATCGGTTTTTCGCAGAGGATCGCCTTGACCCCGGCTTCCGCACAGGCGATAACAATCTCGGGGTTGGCGTTAACAGGCAAGATCGGCGCGGCAATGTCGAGCGCCTCTTTTTCTAGCATCTGGCGATAGTCTATATAACCCGTTGCGCCGGTTCGTTGTTCAAAGAGCTGCAGATTCTCCGGGTCGCTATCGGCCACCGCCACCACCTCAGCCCGCTCATCGAGCATATAAGCCCGGGCGTGCTGGGTACCCTTGCGCCCTGCTCCGATCAAACCCACTCGATACTTAGCCATCGTATTCTCCCCTTAAGAATAGGCCGCAGCGATCTTTTCGCGGAGATGTCTCACCGCCAATCGCCGGCACTCTACCTCGTCGCACCCATTGCGGTCGCCCAGTTCAAATACCAAACCAATGGTGCCGTTGAAATCCACATCGCGCAAAATTTGCAGAATCCGTCCATAATCGAGCCATTCCTCCCGCCCCGTATCAATCTTGTAGATCTTGGCCCGCACATAGGTCGCGTGAGGCGCGGTAGGCTTTAAATAATCCTCGTACAAATCGACCGCCGGATTCCACTCACCGCGCGGATGCGAGCCGATCGCGCCCTCCCACTGGCCGGTATCGAGCAAAAAGCTGAAATTTTCGCGCCCGACTTCTTCCAGGATGCGCAACACTTGCCTGGCATTCATCGCAAAACTGCCATTGTCGTGGTTTTGCAGGGCCAACTGCACACCCTTCTCCGCCGCGTAATCAGCCAATTCCTGGAAGCTCTCGATCATCGGCCCCCAGAGCGCCTCCTGCTCCTCGAGAGTATCGGGCCACTTGTAGCGGGCGAAAAGCCGGAGCATCTGCGCCCCCAGAAAAGCCGTGGCATCGACATCGGCCCGACCCTGCGCCTGACGCTTTTCCCGCTCCTCGGGCAGACCGACCATCGATCCGCCTCCAACATAGCCTATCGTCAGCCCCGAGCGCAGACACTGGCTGCGCACGGTGCGCAGGTAGGCGATATCTCTCTGCATTCCCGCAAGATGCAAATCCACGGCATCCAATTGCAGCGCTTTAGCCTCGGCAATGACCCCATCGATGGTCGTCGTCGCCGTTTCGCGGCCCATAATTCCCAATCGAATCATCGCAACATCTCCTCTATTTCAGCACTGACCCCTTCGAGGACCGCGTCGAGGATATGGCCGCCCTTCGGCAAGGTCGCTTTGAGCGCATTCTGGTAGTTGATCTCGCCGCTGCGGATTCGCTCAGGAAACGCCAGCATCGCGAACGAGGTCTCGAATTCCCCCGCGTGACCAGCGCTTTTCTCCAACTCGAGATGCTGGTCGTAAAACGCCTCGGAACACGTTAGCCAATAGGTAGTATACACTACCTCCATGGTATCGAGACGAGCAAAAAGTTCGGGACATTGCACTTCGAGCTTATCGCGCTTGTTGCCGCCATGGCCATTGAGCACCATAACCCGTGGCACACCCAGACGCTTGAGACTCTCACAAATATCGCAGACGTATTCGAGGAATATCTCCGGACGCGTCGTCAGAGCGCCGCCGCGATTCATGTGATGCTCCGAAACCGAGACCGGCACGGTCGGCGTCACCAGCACCCGGGGATAGAAGCGGTCGGCAACTCTGCAGGCGATCTCGGTGATGCTGGCGGTATCGTGAATCATCGCCAGATGGTCCTGGTGCTGCTCGGTAGCACCGGTGGGTACGATCGCACCCTGGATCGAGCCGCTTTGAATCGCTTCGCCAAGCTCTTTGCGGGTCAACTCGCCCAATAATACATTGCGGTGATTCACGCTTGTACCTCCTTCAAACTCTGCGGTGAAAGGGCTTCCACTGCCAGACGAGTCAGTCGAGCGATGGCTTCAGCTCCATCCACTCCATCACGTCCGGCCAACGCAAAAGCCGAAACGACCAGCGGCCCGGTCGGCAGAAAAATAATCCCCACATCGGCCTTGATCCACCCGCTGGAGCCGATCTTGTGCGCGGTCTCTACTCCGGCCTTCAGATAATGCGGGATCATCCGACGATCGACGCAAAGCCGAAGCATGTCGATCATCTGCGCCGAAATTTCGGCATTGAAAATCTCGCCGCGGCAGAGCCTCCCCAACAACGCGCCTATTTCACCGGGCGCAGCTATGTTATTGGCCGGGTCGTCGGCAAACGACGCGCTACCGTGATCGATGCCTTCGGCCTTGCTCCGCTCCGCCATCAGCTGGTCGTTGGCCACAGAGCCGGGCGCATCGGCCATATCCGTCATGGTATAGTGGAATCGAGTCATATTCGCGCCGGTATGAAGATTGGGATAGCCCAGCGTTCCCATTCTCCGATTGATCACCTCCAACCCCAGTAGGTCGATCAAGAGGTCGGTGGCCACATTGTCACTGATCGAGATCATCAACCGACAATAGTCCCGCAAGCTCAATTCGGGACCGTCCAGCGCCCATTTTAGGGCTCCCGAGCCATGTCCCGAAAACGAACCGGTCAGCCGATGGCGATCGTCCAGCGAGCGCGTACCCGCCACAACCTGGCCAAAGAGCTCGACCATCACGCAGACCTTGCACACGCTGGCAGTGGGAAAGCGCTCGGCTGCGCAGTACTGATGCGCAGATCCGCTTTCGAGATCCTCGACGTAGAATCCCATTCGCCCTTCGAATTCGGCGGCGAGCTCATCCATCTCCAAGGTGGGCCAATTAACCATCGTCAGGGCTGATGGTCGGTGCTGACCGGAGCCTCATCACCCTGCACAAAACGCTCGATCGTGTTGTGGGTAGCCGGTCCGGTGCGAAAATCGGCGATCCACGGTTGGCGGAAATAGGCCTGTTTCTCACGCGGTAGTGCCTCCATCACCACCGGGGGGATCGTCAACCGATGCCAGTGGGTCGCCAGATGGGCATAGGCATTGAGTACCGCCACCCGCGGCGTATCGCGCTGCCAATGAGGTCCGGCATGGCACAAATTCTCGGTAAAGAAAATCGCACTCCCCGCCGGACATTCATAGGAGTGTAGAAACTCGCTGCGCTGACCCTCCTCGAGCGACATATGATCCGGATGCATCGGAAAATTGGCCTTGTGACTGCCCGGTATGAAATGCGTCGCTCCATCTTCCTTGCTGATATCCGTCAGTTCGAAGACCACCCGCACCATGCCGGCGTGGATCCGCCCGTTCTGACAACGGTAGCCAAAGATCGGGTCGCTTTGCTGCGGTCCCCCACCGTGGAGATCCCCGGCCCATTCGCCCTTGTGTCGCCAGACGCAGAAGGTTCCTTCAAGCCGCACATCCCTGCCGATGATCTCGTGCAGTACTTCCAGTACCTTGGGGTGGTCGATCAAGAGACTCGACGCTCCTCCAGGTACTGCCCGCTCGGCAGGCGGGAGTGACTCAGGATCGTGCTTGATGCGGTCGATCTGATCGACAATCGCCGCGATCTCGTCCGGGTTCAGAATCGCTGGACGCAGCAAAAAACCATTCAAATCGAAGCGAAACTTCTCCTCGTCGGTCATTCCCGACTGCTCTTCTTCTGCCATATTCCCTCACTCTGATGGCGGTTCGGTCAACGCGTTGAAGCCCAGTTGATCGCTCCCCGAGACCGGTACCAGTGCGTGCTCGGGCGAATCCCAGTGCAAAACCTTGACGATCGGCACCACGACCCGCACCGCCAGACCGATCCGCCTCTTTTGCGAACGATTCGGCTCGGAGTGATGGACGGTGCGCTCGTTGAAAAGGATGAACTCTCCCGGCTGCATCTCGAGATTCACGGCCTGGCTCAGATCCAGATAGTCCGGATCTCCCATTTGAGCAAAAACCATATCCTCGGTAGCCTCAATATGCGGCAGGGTCTTGCGATGAGATCCCGGGATGACCTGCAAACAGCTGTTCTCGACGGTGGACTCATCAATGGCGATCCAGGCCGAAGCGATGATCGGCGGCTCCAGGGGCCAGTAGTTGTGATCCTGGTGCCAGGGGATCTCCTTGGCTCCGGGTTCCTTGACGAAAAAATTGGTCCGCCACATCAAGAGATCCTGGCCATACAGCCCCTGCATCCGTTGGACAATCGCCGGGTGTGTGGACAAATCCCAGATCAGTCGCTGATCCAGGTGCCGATTGTGTTCTCGCTGTTTGTGGTCAGGCGGATCACGCTCTAGCACTGCCTCGATCGCAGGACGCAATTCGGCCATCTTGTCGGGACTGGAAAGGGTACAAGGCCCGAAAAAGCCCTGCTCGCGAAATTGATCCATCTCGACAGTGCTCAGGCTGAATTCCGCTTCTGCTGCGGTCATTACTCACTCCCTCGCTCATTGCTCAACACAGTGCGATCGGCCAAACCCGCCTAGATAATAATCACAGACGGGACCCGATGGCAATTCGTTGCTACACAAACTGACCCCAACGCAGACTGCCGCGACCAAAGGCACTCGATGATCCACCCCCGATCACTAAACCTCAGCACTGCACAGGATCGAAGCCGGGAGCCCTCCGGGTGGATAACAGGCGCAAAATAAACGAGGAGAGTTGACTGGCGTCTGCCCAGATATTTGCTTAATAGCTCCTACTCAGGCCATAAGAGAAGAGTCGCTAATGAATAAGCCGATCATCGTCTGTGCCCACCGCGGAGCTTCGAGTACTGCTCCAGAAAATACGATCCCCGCATTCGCAGAGGCCGTCGCGCTCGGTTGCGAAATGATCGAGTTCGACGTTCGATCCACAACCGATGGCACGCTAGTCATCCTGCACGATTCCTCGGTCGACCGAACCACGGATGGATCGGGGCTGATTTGGGAGCTTGATTACCAGGAGATCAGGCAACTCGACGCCAGCAATGCTATTGGTACTTTCTCGGAGATTCAAATCCCAACGCTGCAAGAAGTGCTGGACTTTCTGCCCCGCGAAATCGAGTTAAATATCCACGTCTACCCCGGCCCCGAAGATAGCGCATCGATCGTCGGCGAGGTCTGCCAGGAGATCGCATCGAGAGCGCTCTATGAAAATGCCTTCATATCCGGCTCCGACGAGGTCATAAAACTCGTCATCGACGAAAATCCGAAGGTGCGCCGCTGCCTGCTCGGCAGTCAGCACCGGCCCGAGCTATATGCTCAACTCGCCAGCGAAATGGGCTGTACAAACTCTCAACCCTTAAACAGCATCACGACCCAATCTTTTTGTGAAGAAGCCCACCGCTTCGGCCTGGTCGTGCATCCATTTTACGCCGATGACGAAGCGGAAATGGTGCGACTCATCGAATGCGGGGTCGACGGCATACTCACCAACGAACCCCAACGATTGATCCAAGTCCTGCGAACCTTGCACTGATCCCCTGGTCTCTCTCCGCCGGCACTGCAAAATACCAAACCTTTAGTTACCTGCAGCAAATCGCAATTTGACTCTTGATTTGGATTATTCTTAACTTTATCCGGTTGATTTGACCTAAAAGGTTTCATCTTATGAATTCGATGTTCGCTATTTTCCAGAAACTCCCGCTCTTTCGCGACTGCGATTCGTCTCAAATCTGGGAGGTGATGCATATTTGCGACTCGCGGATCTTCGAACCAGGAGAAGAACTCTGTCACAGCAACGAAACGAGCGATGCTATTTTTATCCTCTTGGCGGGCACCGTCGAAATCCGCACCAGTAATAACCTGACACTCCTCGAACAGCACGCGGTCACAACCATCGGCGAAGCGGGAATGCTCACTGGCGAAACGCGCTCGGCCACAGTAGTGGCCAAAACCAAGGTCACGACGCTCGGCATGTATCGGCGGCGCTTAGAACCACTGATGAATGGCGACCTGAAATTCTCTGCTCTGCTCTACCGCAACGTCATGTGCACGGTGCGCGAAAAACTCGTCACCTCAAACGAACGTATTGCCGAACTGATCGACGGCCAGCAATCCGACTAAACACGGCGAGTACTGCGGATCTGCAACCCCCATAGCGCCACCGCTACCACGAACAGTAACAACGCAGCCAAGAGATTGAGCGTTGTCCACCCCAAAGCTGCTTCCATCGGCGCGGACCCGAAAGTGGTCAGTACCATTAGTCCGAAGATCAGAAAATCGTTGCTGGACTGTACCCGCGCTTTTTCCTCGGGCCGATGCACCTGGGCCAAGAGCGATGTCGACCCCACGAAGAGGAAATTCCAGCCCACCCCCAAAAGCGCCAGCCCCGTAGCATAGTAAAGCCGCTCTGTCCCGCTAAGATTGACCGCGACCGAGAATCCGAGCAGACAGAGCCCGACGGTAATGATGCGATACTCGCCAAAGCGCCGGATCAGGTGTCCGGAAAAAAACGACGGCACGTACATCCCCAGCACGTGCCACTGAATGACCCAGGCCATATCGGCGAAGGAATGCTGATGCCGCTTCATCGCCAGGGGCGTGGCGTTCATCAAGAGCGACATTACTCCCCAGGCCGCCACCGCCCCAATCACCGCCAGCGCAAACTCCGAGTGACGCGCAATTTCTCCGATCGACCGCCCACCCGCCCGCTGCTCTGCCGCGCCAGGTACGGGAAAGGAGATACCACTGAGCACCAGCAGGACCAGTCCGTGTATAATGGCGACCCCAAGGAACGTACCGGCGAAGAGATAATCCGGAAACCAGGCCCGCAACCAGATCGCCAGGTTCGAACCCAAAACTGCAGCGACCACGCCACCGGCCATCACCAGCGAAATAGCGCGGCTGCGAAACTCCTCGTCGACGAGTTCGGCAGCGGCAAAGCGATAATAGGTGGCAAAACCGTTGACCGCGCCAATGCCCAGCGCCCCAGCGCAGAGCAGGGCAAAGTGCCCCTGATATATAGCGAAAGATCCCAGCAACCCCCCCGCGATGCCCAGCCCCGCCCCCCGCACAAATCCGAACTTGCGTCCCCGGCGCTGCATCAACCTGGCCGCAGGCACTGTCACCATCATCATCGCCACCGGCACTAGCGCCAAGGGCAGGGTTGCCAGCGTGGAAGAAGGCGCCAAGCGCTGGCCGACCAGAGCCATGCTCGATAAAACGACGATGCTGGCAGTGCGCAGAAAAGCCTCGCACACAAAGAGCAGGAAAAGGTTTCTCACCCTTGCGGCCAACCTGCTCCATCATAGTACCGCGTACCCTGATGTCCCTTCTGCGGTATCGGCTCCGCCAACCGCTCCCCCGGCGCTTGCACAAAGACCAGCGTCCGCGGCTTACCCGACTTGGGATTGATTGCCCCACCTTCCAACGCCTTGATTTTCAATCGGCCCCAGATCTGGTCCTGAAAAATCGTATAGACGTAGTCGCCTACCTGAAGTTTCGAGGGCTTTCCCGCCATGTGGAACTCGTATTCGCGCAAACTCCCGTCGTATAACCTATCCACCTGCTCCATGCCCTCACCTGCCGGAATTGTCTTGGTGATCCCAAAACTCATTTCACCACCTCTCGCCCTGTCTCGATCAGAGGCTATTTGTCTGTGTGGCTATATTATAACACAAAAATCCGATTCGACCCGATTCGACCCGATTCGACCCGATTCGACAAAAATAATAGATCGGCCCGCCTCGCAATTTGAGGCGGGCCGATCGCGCTGCTATTTGCCCCCGCCATCCGCTTGGATGCGACGGGGGCTTTTCGCATACTCTCGGCAAAGCTCTGGCAAAGAGGCGACTAACTGAGGTTCGAGGAAGAGTTGGATCAGTTGGAGAAGCCCAATAAACGCCTCAGGGCATTACTGACGCTCAGACACGACGCCGTTCGACCACCGCCGCCGCCAGTTCGTCGAGCAAATCCACCGTCGGCTCCCAACCCATACAGGCGTCGGTAATGCTCTGCCCGTAGACCAATTCGCCCCCTGGCTGATGCCGCTGATTTCCCTCGATCAGATGGCTCTCCAGCATTACCCCGAAAATATCTCGCGACCCTTTAGCCACCTGCGCCGCCACATCGCCCCCGACCACAGGTTGACGTCGGTGGTCCTTATCGCTGTTGCCATGGCTGCAATCGACCATGACCCGGTACGGTAAATCCGCCTCCCGCAACTCGATCGCTGCAGCCCCGACAGCAGCAGCAGCGTAATTGGGTCCCTGGGTTCCACCGCGCAAAATCAAGTGGCAATTGGCATTACCCGACGTTGCGACAATTGCCGAGATGCCCTGCTTGGTCACCGAGAGGAAATGATGCGGGTGACGGGCGGCGCCGATGGCATCGATGGCGATCTGCACGTTGCCATTGGTCCCATTCTTAAAACCGACCGGCATCGACAAACCCGAAGCCAGTTCACGGTGAACCTGACTCTCAGTTGTACGAGCACCAATAGCACCCCAGGAAATCAGGTCGGCGATAAACTGCGGCGAGATCGTATCGAGAAACTCGGATCCAGTCGGCAAACCCATATCGGCTAGCTGCACCAGGAGACCGCGTGCCGCACGCAGGCCGTTATTGATATCGAAACTATCGTCCAGATGCGGATCGTTGATCAACCCCTTCCAGCCTACGGTCGTGCGCGGCTTCTCAAAATAAACGCGCATCACCAAACATAACTCGTCGCGCAGGGCAATCGCCTTTTCCGCAAGCCGTCCCCCGTATTCGAGCGCGGCTGTAGAATCGTGGATCGAACAGGGACCGACGACCACTGCCAGACGGTCGTCGGTCCCTGCCAGTATCGCGTCCAACTCGCGCCGGGCCGAAGCCACTGTGGAAGATGCCCGCTTAGAAACGGGTAATTCCTCCATCAGAATTGCCGGCGGAATCAGAGGTTTGAGCTGGGCAATGCGTAAATCATCAGTAGATTCGAACATAGATCTCCATTCTGTTCACGAAATCAAGCCTGGATACAAATTTTTGCTAAAGCAAACCTATATGCAATACGAGATGGCCGCCCTCTACAGCAATTTCCTTAAGTACAGATTTGGTCAACGATTCCCCAAAATCGTTCGGGTCCAGTCGGTAGACGACCAGTTGATCCAGATAGCTCCCGAAAACCTGATCGGCCAGCTGGCGCGCCAGATCCCGATGCTGGTCCGATACGCCGTCCAGGTCCAAATCCCCAACGCGAGAATCCACCAGCGAGAACTCGCCTTTGTCCGCCGTGTAATATACACCGGCATCGAAATATATCGCGCCGTGCAGAGCACTGACGATCATCGAAGAAATCTCCAGGTCGGCCCGCAGGCCAATCCGCTCCGAATCGGGCCTCAGAGAAACCTGGGGATTCCGCAGGGTAATCCTGGCCACTTTGCCCTGGTGCACCAGTGGGAACTCCCTGGCGATCCGACCTTGCAACTCCTCAGCCGTAAACGCGATTTCCCACTGCAAATTCTCTTTGCACGCCACCAGCCCGACCAGCACACACGCCGACCAAGCGATCACCCTCACGACGACTCGCCCGGAGTCCAGCCCAAAACCGCAAAGTTTTTGGCCGTCAGATTGCGCATAAAAAGCATCTGCTCGCGATCCGCCTCCAACTCCTCGGAGAGTTCTTCAGGCCGGTACGCTCGACCCCGCCGCACGGTCAACACCGGTTCGATCTTGCGGTCTCCTTGCTCGCGCCGACCGCGCACGTCCGCAAATTCGAATGCGCCCTCCACAACCTCAAACGCCGCCAAATCCGCAACCGTACCCGGTCGCAGCGTGCCCAGATCATCGCTGCGGCCAATGGCTTCGGCCGCAGCACTAGTGCTCTGCTGCACAACCCGCTCGAGCGACACGCCCAGGTTGAGTAGTTTCGATGCCGTATCCGGCATGCTTTTGATCTTGACGTCCCAGCTGTGCGCGTGCAGGTCGGTACTGATCACATCGGCGACGAAATCGTTGGCCAACGCGCTGATCGCAATCCCATAGTCGAAGCTGCCTCCCCCGTGCCCCACATCAAAGAGCACCCCCCGTTCCCGAGCTTCCCATACCTCGGGTACAACCTCTCCCGAATCATCGACCACACCATCCCCCGTACCCTGATAACAATGAGTAACGATATCCCCCGGACGCAATAACGATAGCACCTCTCCAATCGGCACACCACGAGCGATATGCACCATCACCGGCACCCCGGCCAATTCCGCCGCCTGCACCGCCAGTCGCAAAGGCTCAGTCCC
>CAZFMY010000011.1:0-97345 GCA_964520345.1 uncultured Gemmatimonadaceae bacterium
GTGGCGCGATATTGGACGCGACGATGTCGATGTCGGCGCCCATGATGAAGTAGGAACCGGCAGGTGCGTTTGAGACACTCAAATTCATGGTGGCCTGAGTCTGGCCATTGACGAAGGTTAGGCCACTAGCTTGTTGGCCCGCAGCATTATCGAGAAGGATGTGCTGGGTCTGTTTCGTCGGTTGGTACCCGTCCTGCCCCCCAACCCCCACCGCAGCAGTACTACCCCGAATCACTCTGACATTACTAGCCGAATCCGATCCCAATATATTGAGCTTGACCAGTAAGCCGAATTTGTCACCATTATCACCCCACTCCGCTAAACCCAACGCGTCAGAGTCATCGACAAGCCCTTCGAAAACTCCATTGTCATTAGTCGCTTGACTTTGACCCACTGCGCCTTTGAATGTCGCACCAGCAGTCCCAGGCCCGAGCGAAGAGACACCCAACGAATGCCCGCTCACATTGAACCACTGCCCTGTCAAGAAACCACCAGGTGCATTCGAGGTTCCCGGCGTGTCGCCACCAATCCCCGATCCATCCTGGTTATCAGCCGCCACAACTTGAATCAGACTATTGGCACCAGAAGAAGTAGTCAGAGACGCGGTGATACCGGAGGTAAGCGGATTCACTGGATCGTAGCTCAGATGGTACTGATTCGCACCAACCGGCACCGACTGATCCTCGAAGGTGATCGACCTGCCGATGACCTTGAAAAACGGCAAGGGTTGTATATCACCACTATGGAGGGTAGCATGGCCGCGACCCCGATTGTTGTTATCAGTACGGTAAGTAGCTCGGTTACGCAAAGCTCTCTGGGCAGGCGTAATTGTATTGATAGCGGGTGACCCACCAACAAAGGTCAAATAGACATTGTCGTCACCCGAGCGAACAGAGATATCCGGCGCAAAGACCGAACGATATTTATTCGCCACACCACCGACTACACCGTTTGCAGCGGAGGCTACCACCTGCGGCAACTCCCATTCTGCGCCATTATAGCGCGAATAAAAGAGACTATTAGACATGCCGCGCACCTGACTGCCTAAGGCCGACCCCATCTTTGAAGGTCCGTATGTTGGGCCAGCGGAAAATACTATGTGTATATCACCGCGAACACCACCGATACGATCGTCAACAACCACAGCTACGCGATCCGTGTAAGCCCAATCATCTTCAATTTGAAACAGAGTGCTTTGAGCAAAAAGACCGTGATCGCCACCATTACCGGAGCCAGGATAGACAGTCGCACTGCCGCCCTGCGGGAAGACATAGCCCTCAGTCCCCCAGTTTGCATTTCCACCAATCTGACCAGCGTAATCGTAGCTATTCCAGGCGATATTTTCATCTGCTGCCCTAGTAGTCAACGTTGCATCGGTATGCTTCCAAAAGGCGTAAACCCTATCGGGCGTCTGCTCGCGATCAACAACGATTGTTGGGAAAATATGCACTAGATTATCTTGATCCGCATCGAGAACAAATGTTGAGGTGGTATTAGCATCGCTTCTATCATCCGCGCCTAAATTAGTGCTTAGATCCGCATCAAACTGTCCTATAGCAGCACCATCGACAGTTTGATTCCAACCAGCCGCTCCAACCACACTCCAATCTGAGGCAGGAACACTCTTATGCCTCATTTCTTCATCAGTATCGGTCGGAACAAAGTAGGCTACGTGCAACACGTCATCGTCGCCGATTGCAATATCAGGAGCTACTTCAGCTCCAGCCTCCAAAGTGATCCGCACTCCACCCAGACTACCCACCGTACCCCCTGCTCCAATCCGCACCGGCTGGGCCGAACCCAACTGCAAGCTATCGGAGTCCATCTTGGCCAGCATCACATCGGCAGTCGCGATAGCAGCCAACCCCCGCTGATAGGCGATGAAGATATCGTCCGTAGAGGTAATATCCATCCGCGGGAATGCCGTCTTGCGCCCTGGATAAGTTCCTGCAGTAATCGTTGTAGTATCATTCACGACCACCGCGTTATTGGCTGGCAACCAGGAACTACCACCGTCATTGGAATAATTGAAATAGATGTTGTTAGCTGAGCTGCTACCAGTGCTGGTTTTTCTCTGGGCGGCAGCATACCCTTTACCACTACCATCGGCCGAATGATCCATTGCGTAGACCACGCGCGGATTTCCCTTGGAGTCGACTACCAGATCAAGCGTCGAGAATCCACCGGTCATAAGAAAATTGGGCGTGATCAGATCGAAACGCAAAGAACCCGATACAGAGACCGTATCGGTAAAACTCAAACCACCATCAAAACTCTTCGAATAAACAACGCCGTAAGCCGGAGTGGTCGTCGCATCCGCACCGACCCAACCGCGCTGCTGGATCCAGGCGCGGTGGACAACGCCGTTATCATCCAAAACAACGGCCTGGTCCATCGTCCCGGCCGTATTAGCAGTGGAGAAAAAGGGAACCGCCCGCTCGGCCTTCTGAAAATTCCCGATGACGGGATAGGTCGAATTGGCTGGTTCGTTGAGATCTACCAGAATGGAGATCTCATTCCCGGTGGAAAACCGGGTGGTCTTCGTGCTGTCGCTGATCACGAAACCAGCTGGGGTATTGTTCTCGAACACCGGCTGGGCGAAAACCGCGTTGCCCATACCAATGAAGAAAACAATCATCAGCATGCAAAAAGCATTACGCCTTGAACTCATAATGAAGCACTCCTTCCATGGACACAACTGCACTTGCTGAAAGCGGAACTTCGCTGGTATCGGCCAATTTCCCTATCAACCTGCAACCAGCTTAAATGCGTCTAAGAAGATCAAGCCCTCGCCCCCACGAGGCCTCGACCTTCGGCCTAATTAATGATCAACTCATCTGCTGCACAGGAGCACACCTCCCACAAGTTATTGTAATTAAAAAGTTTATATTTATTTTCGATCTTGACATCTAATCGCTATAACCTGCGTAAAAATCGCACTATCTATTAAAACTTCAGATCCTTAATTCTACTTATCGGCAAATGGACTCCCAAACTTCAAAATTATTTTCCTTTTTAGCTATGCACTCAAAGAGCAAAAGGCCACCCATCTCCTAGTGAGTCGCACTTGACCTTTAATTCTATGTATATATCGGCTGCGTCTTATCCATCTTGCTTTTATTTGAAGCTACTGGCAAAAACTCCATCCATCCTCTGACTATTCCGTCCCTGCGCCCTGGACGACCTTGCTCGATCAGCTCATCCTCTGTATATTCATTCGATTATTTTGTATCGACTAGGGTGAGCGGAGCCGGTTCGTCTTTCCCGAGAGTCACCGGCTTCGCTTTCCGCTTTCAGACTAAGTTGTGTCCCGGTTGTGATTGCCGGACGCGATCGACTTGGGGTCGCTTTTTGGGGGTGCGACCCCAGACCCTTTGGCGTCCGCTGTCCTTATGGGACTTGAACTTGTCGAGATCGGTCCGAGCAAGCACCGTGCCAACCGAATGCACCACGCTTGCCCCGATGCGACTTAAGGTTTGTTTGTTCTCAACTTATGAGCAGAGCAATTTGTGATCGAAGGTCTTTACAGAACTGGAACTTTTTGCCCGGTTCTCAGCTAAAGGAGTTCAAGATTGCCAAAACTTAAATCCGCCAAAAAACGTCTGCGCACCAATGCCAAAGCCTATGAGCGCAACCGCGCTATCCGCTCGCGAATGCGCACCGCGGTAAAAAGAGTCCTCCAGGCTCCGGACAAAGCCGCTGCCGAAACAGCCCTACAAGCGGCAATATCGGTCGTCGACAAAACCGCGCGCAAGGGCATCATCCACAAAAATGCCGCCGCTCGCTATAAGTCACGACTGAGCCGCTCTGTGCAGGGCATGGCATAGGCCACCCTTCTATTAAACGAATAAGCTCGCCATTCTCCACCGAATGGCGAGCTTATTTATGACTGATATGCCTCAGCGCTGGCCCCTCCTGCTGGTCCGCGCTCTCCTCTCCAATCAACTTTCCTATTCAAAGGCCCGCGTGCTCAGGTAGCGCAACCCGCTATCACAGAGGATGGTGGCCACTCGCGCATCTGGCCCCAACTCGCGAGCCACTTCCGCTGCTATAAAAGCATTAGCACCAGCCGAGATCCCCACCAGCAAGCCCTCTTCACGCGCTAAGCGGCGGGCCATCTCGTAGGCGCTATCATCCTCGATAACCCGCACCTCATCGATTAGCTCGCGGTTGAGGATTTGCGGTACGAAACCGGCGCCGATCCCCTCTATATAGCTGAAACCGGGCTCCCCGCCAGAGAGGATCGACGATCCAGCCGGCTCTACCGCGATAACTCGGACTTCTGGCTGTACTTCTTTAAGCACTTCGCCCACCCCGGTGATCGATCCCCCAGTGCCCACCCCGGCGACGAAGGCATCTATAGGGCCGTCCAGCTGTTCGAGGATCTCGCGACCGGTCGTGCGGCGGTGCACTTCGGGATTAGCCGAGTTCATAAACTGCTGCGGCAAGAAATAGTCCGGATGATCGCGCTTGAGTTCGAGGGCCTTGTCGATCGCTCCTCGCATACCCGTTGCCGCCGGGGTCAAGACCACCTCCGCACCATAAGCCTGCATTTGCAGGCGGCGTTCGCGACTGGCGGTATCGAACATCGTGACGATGAGCCTGTACCCTTTATAGGCGGCAACCATCGCCAGACCGATACCGGTATTGCCGCTGGTGGGCTCGACGATCGTGCCGCCGGCTTTGAGCACACCCTGCTCTTCTGCGGCTTCGACCATCGCCAGAGCGATTCGGTCCTTGACGCTGCCGCCCGGATTGACCGCCTCGAGTTTGCCCCAGACCTCGGCCGACCCCTCCCCGACGACCCGATTGAGGCGAACAATCGGCGTGGCTCCGATCAATTCGAGTACATTATTGGCGCGCTTCATATGCACCCTTTCACCGCAACCGAGCCTCCAACTCCTCGATATGGCGACGGAAGTCGGCGGCCTGTTGCGGATTCAAATGGCTATTCTGCAGGTAGCGACGATAGGCTTTCACCGCCGCCGCAATCTGGTTTAGCGCCTCCAGCGCCTGCCCCATACCATAGTAGAAAATCACTTCGCCAGGCAAGTGCCGCAAGGCCTGGCCCCAAACTTCAACCGCGGCCTGGTATTCGCCCCGCTCCAGATACAGATCGCCTAGATTGCGATGGCCCCCGACATGGTTGGGTTGAAGACGGATCGCGCGAAGATAAGCCTGAAGCGCCTCATCCGGTCGCGAGCTATCCCGGTACAGATTGCCCAAATTGTAGTGTGTTTCGGCCAGCGATTGATCCAGCGCCAAAGCCCGCAGATATACTATCTCCGCAGCGCCGAGATCGCCCTGCCGCCGCCGCAGGACACCCAATCGTCGCCAGGCATCGGCCGACTCGGGATGCAAGGCGACTGCCTCCTCCAGCAGAGTTTCTGCCGCTGCGATCTGGCCCAGATCCTGATAAAGGGCGGCCAGGTTGAGCTGAGCCGAAAGAAACCGGGGTTCGATTTCGAGACTCTGGCGATAAGCGGCAATCGCCGCATCGCGCCGACCCAGCTGGCGCAGCGCATTGCCTCGATTATAATGCACTTCAACAACCGAGCTCGACGCTGCAGCCGCCCGATCGTAGCAGGCCAGGGCCTCCTCCACGCGCCCCATAGCTTCCAATGCTCCACCCAGGTGCAGTTGGGCTCGGTACATCCCCGGTGCCTGGCGGGCCGCATCGGACCAGAGACTGAATTCGCTTTTCCAAACCAGCGTGCGCTGGTGGCTCATCGCCGCACCGATCACCAGCGACAACGCAATAAAGATTCGAGCGCGGCGGCTCGACACCCCTTTGAGCATCCAGCCCAAACCGATACCGAGAAAGGCCAGCGGCAAATAGAGCCGATGCTCGTTGACCAACACATTGAGCGGCATCAACGAGGCAGGCAATAATGGGAGGATGATCCAAATCGCAACCATCATCGCCAGTGGGCGCCTCCACAGCAACCAGGCCGCCGAAGCCAGAGCCGCTAATGCCAGGACCACCGGTGCCTCCCCCCAACTCTGCGCTACGGAAAAAGGGTGTTCGACGCTGAGATCGATCGGAGAAACAACCAGGCTAGCGTAGTATAGAGCAGCCTTGGCCTGAGTCGCCCACTGCTCCCCCCAATCCCGCACTGGAACCCTCAGGGCTTCGTTCAACCAGGATCGAGCCAGGAGCAGATAGAGCCCGGTCAATGCCCAGAAACCACCCTGCAGCAGCCAAAATCGCTTCCGATGCTCCCGCACCGCTCCCCAGCGCTCGTAAGCCAGCAGGGCCATCGGCAGGACGATGGCTACGGACTTGGTCAATATTCCACAGGCATAGGCCGCCAGAGCCACGAAGCCCATGCCTGGCGCGCCCCCCTCTCGCCAGCGCACATAGCCCCAGAACGCCGTCAGATAAAAGAGCGCCGCCAGACTTTCCGAGCGGGAGCTGATATAATTGACGGGTTCGGCGGCGAGCGGATGCAGGGCAAAAATCAGGGCCCCGGCCAGTGCGCCCTGGCGCTGGCCGTGGAGCCTCCGGCCCAGGAGGTACACCAGCCACGCCGCTCCGAGGTGGATGAGCCAATTGACGAGGTGATAAGCAAAGACCTCATATCCGCTCAACGCGTAATTGATCGCGTAGCTGACTAGGAGCAAAGGCCGGTACATCGCCCGCTCGGGCATCGCGGAAAAGAGACCCGGATCAGCGAAGAAAAGAGGGATATTGGCCAGCTCGCGAATATGCGGATTATCGACGATCGAGTGAATATCGTCGTAGTGGAAACTATTTTCGAAAGAGGCCTGATACGCCAGCCACAAAGACGCACAAAGCGCCAAGAAGGCAACTCGATCGGTTCGATCCACAAACATGGCCTACAAAAAAGCGGGCAGCCCAAAGCCGCCCGCAACAAAGCACTCTGCGGAAATCCTCAACAGCCGCCCGCAATAGCCGGAACAATAGAGATGCTATCGCCATCGTTGAGCGGCGTCTCCTTGCCGTCGAGAAAGCGAATATCCTCTTCGTTGACGAAAATATTGACGTAGCGGCGGATCTCTCCCCCCTCATCGAGCAGTTTCTCAGCGATACCGCCATAGGCGGCCTCGAGGCCATCAACTAATTGGCCGACGGTTCCCGCCTCGAGTGCGACCTCGGCCTGGTTGTTGGTCAGTTTGCGGAGCGGGGTGGGAATATTGACAGTAACCGGCATTTGATGATCCTCCTCAGTGAGTAATAGTGGAAAGTTCGTTTATTTTTATCACAGCCTGCGCTGCCAGCGGCGAATCGCCACCCAATTCCGCCGTCTTGCGATAGGCCGCCAGCGCCTCTGGAAATTGACCAAGTTCGCGATATAGATTGCCTAAATTAAACCAGGTATCGGTCGATCCGGACTCTAGGGCCAATGCCCGACCGTATGCCGCTTCGGCTGCGCCGAACCGCCCCAGTGCCCTGAGCGCAACGCCGCTGGTATTCCAGGTAGCCGCATCCGGAGCCAGGGCCAGACTGGCCTCGCAATAGGCCAGCGCGCGCTGCGGATCATCCCTGAACTTAAGCGCGATCAAGGCCAGTTCTTTTTGCGCCTCCCCCCCGGTATCCTCGTACTCGAGCGCGCGCGACAACTCCGCTTCGGATTCGCGCCACATTCCCTTGCGCAAGAGCAATTTAGACAGATTTAGCCGGGCATGGGATATATCGGGAGAAACTTCCAATAGCGCGCGAAACTGGGCCTCGGCTTCCTCCCAACGCGCCTGCCTTTTGTAGAGCACACCCAGATTATTACGGGCCCCAGGATGCAGCGGCCTCAGCTCCAGAGCCCGCAAATACGCTATTTCGGCTTCGCGATAACGCCCCGCAGCAACCAGTGCATCACCCAGGCGCAGATGGGGCTTGAGCATCTGCGGCCCCTTAGCGGCCGCATCGCTCCACAGCGACAACTCATCGCTCCAAACCGACCCTCTCCCCAGGGCCAAAAAAGCCAGCAATATAGTATACATAGCCAACCCGCTTAGAGCCACCCTTTGCCTGCTGGCGAAAAGTGTGGCAAATACCCATCCCAAAATCAGACACCAACCAACAATGGCCAGATAAAGCCGATGCTCGTTGACCAGAACAATGAGCGGCACCGCGCAGGTCGGTGCCAGAACCAGAGCAACCCAGAGCGAAGCCAGAGTCGATATCCGCCGCCTCGCCCGCCACAGGAGCCAAACGAGTGAAAAGAGCAACAACGCAGCACTAAAAACAGCCGGTTCGGCAAGAGAAGTTGAGGCAAAGAACTGATGATCGGCACTGAGTTTTACGGGCATCGCGCCCATCGACAGGTAGTAGAGCAGCGCTTTGATTTGGGTCCAGGCCTGGACGTCCAGGGGGCGAACCGGTGCGAGCAGCGCTTTGCCGATTAAGGCCTGCGAGAAAACCACATAGCCCAATCCCACCGCGACAAAGGGCAGATACCTCGGCCAATTCCGCAGCGGGTCTCCCCAGCGCCACCAAATGCACAGGGGCAGGACCAGGACCAGAACCAGGGCCACCGACTTGCAAAGCAAGGCCGCAATCCCACAGAGCAAGGACCCGATGTACCAGCCCCAACCCCCGGATGCGTCGGAACGCATAAAGGCCAGACAGGACGCGAGAAAAAAGAACGCCATCAGCACTTCGGAACGACTGCTGGCGTAGTGGATTACCTCTGAATTAAGCGGATGAACAGCGAATAGCAGCGCTGTGGCCAGGGATGCCATGGCCCCGATCCCCAATGCGCGGGCAAGCAGCAAAACCCATACTGCATTGATCGCGTGCAGGAACCCGTTGAAAAGATGGTAACCAGCCGGATCAAGCCCATCCAAGGCATAGTTCAGTGCGTAGGAACAAAGCAGTAAGGGCCGGTACATCGCCTGACGCACATCGACTGAGAAGAGCTCGGGATCGACAAAAAACCGGGGCATATTCGCCAGATCGCGAATATGGGGATTGTGGACGATCGAGTGGAAATCATCGTAGTGGAACTGGTTGTCCAGTGCGTTGTAATAGATCGAGCACACCAACACCATCAGCAGTGCCGATTGGCGCCAGAGACTTTGCATCACCCGACCGCTCAGTCCACTATTTCGAGACCCATTTCGCCATAGCCCCCCCCATCCCACGAGAAACATTTATAGCTTTTCACCTCGCGCTGGAAACCAAGCTCTTTCACGGAGGCTTCTTCCCCCTCAGCCTCTTCTCCATAGACCGAAAGCACCAAGTAGGCCATATCGGGCTCATCGGGCTCCTCGCCAGCTTCGCGACTGTTGAAGATCCAGGTCCGGCGTTCGTCCTCCTCGGAAAAATAAGCCGCGCAATCGATATGAGAGTGGTAGAATCCTACGACCCGGCCCCCGGAAGCTTCGATCTCTGCACTAATCCGAAGCTTTTGCTGCGGATCGATCAGATAAGCTGTTCGCGCATTGCGGGGATAGCGTTGCGGGTCTTCTTGGTGTTTCCGCTCCTGGATATTTTCGCATTCGTGCACCACAGCGAGTTCCCCATCAGCACTCTGGGTCAGAATACCGCAGCACTCGGCCGGATACTCTGCTTGCGCCTGTTTGCACATCTTATCCATATCGCTCCTGACAATCCGCAACATCTACTTACCCTTTCTCTCGGTCGCCCCGGCTAAAGCCTCTCCCCACATCGCGGTACTCATGTACTTGTCGCCGCCATCGCAAAATATGGTCACTACGACTCCTTCATCGAGTTGGCGAGCAATCTCTATCGCTGCCCAATACGCCCCTCCCGCCGATTGACCGACCAGGACTCCCTGTTCAATAGGCAACCGCAAGGCGGTATCATAGGCTTCTTCGGTATCGAGTGAAATCTTATGATCCAGGAAATCCTCGTCATAGATTCCGGGCACAATCGAGCTCTCCATATGCTTGAGCCCTTCAATGCCGTGGAAAGGTTCGGCTGGCTCGGCAGCAATAACCTGGATCTCTGGATTGAAGCCCTTGAGACCACGGCCGGTCCCCATCACCGTGCCGCTGGTGCCAATCGTAGCAATAAAATGAGTGACGCGACCGCCGGTCTGCTCCCAGATCTCGGGCGCGGTCGTATCGCGATGAGCGTGCCAATTAGAAGGATTATTGTACTGATCCGGTTTGAAATAACGCTCGGGGTCCGCCTCGTATATCCGTCGAGCTTCCAGTATCGCCCCGTCGGAAAGTTCACCGGGATCGGTGTAGACGACTGAAGCCCCGTACGCGGCGAGAATCGCCTTGCGCTCGCGGCTGACATTAGCCGGCATCGCCAGCTTAACCGAATACCCTTTGGCCGCACCGATCATCGCATAGGCAATACCGGTATTCCCCGACGTCGAGTCCAGAATGACCTTGCCAGGTCCGAGCGATCCGTCCCGTTCGCCATCCTCGATCATCCGCCGTGCCGGACGGTCCTTGACCGAACCGCCGGGATTAAAAAACTCCAGTTTGGCGTAGACTTCGACCCGGGCCGGTATGGCCGGATCACGAAGCCGTAAAAGCGGGGTATTGCCAATCTGCTCGACGATTGAAGGACTCAGTACCGGCAGTGCATCAACCTCAGGTCCCACGCTCTCACCCCAAGTCATCGGTACTGCCTTCGGCCACGGGTCAACTTGTCGATCTGATTCTCGACCTCGTTCAACTTGACCTCGAGTTCCACTCGGTTCCGCTCCATCCGCCCCCGCTCGCCCCGGCTCTCGTCCAACCTCCGCCCCAGCATCTCGATGACGCTGCTGTAAACCCGAGTACAGAGATCCATATTGTTGCGCATCAACCGATCGAAAGCCACTTTTCGCAATACCAGCAAATTGCAATCACTTGAAGCACTGACCGTCGCCGAACGCAACTGACCCGTAATCAACCCCATCTCACCTACCGGGTCTACAGGATCGATGCTGGCCAGAAGGATCTGACTCTCATTATAGACTCCCATCCGACCGCTGAGCAAAATGTACATTTCATCGCTCTGACCATTGACCCGGCAGATCTCTTCCCCACCACGGACCCCGCGGAATTCGCACGCCTGCAGCACCGAACGGGTTTGTTCCGAATTCAAGCCGTTGAACATCGGGATTTTACGAATGACTTTGAGCAGCGCCAGCGCCTTGTCTACCAAGGAGATCGGACCTTTCCGTGAAATGTCCCGCCTCAAGATGTCCAAACGAATAAAAACGATTGTTTAATATATCGGCACTCACCCTAGTGTCAACCAGCAATACCAGCCCCTGCTTGACACCTTTTTAACCAGCACTTATTTTTTCGCGTTTTCCACTCCCTGCTGCAATCCAACTTTTTCACTAGGTGTAAGTTATGGAAGCCTCAATTGAAGGCTTAGGCCACTGGGAACGCACACATGACTGCGGAACGCTCACTGCTGAAAAGATCGGCCAGCGCGTACGGTTGATGGGCTGGGTCTGGCGCCGCCGCGACCATGGCGGCGTCATATTCATTGATCTACGGGACCGCTACGGCATCACCCAAATCGTATTCAATCCCCAACACGACCCTGCAGCACACCAGAAAGCCGACCAGTTGCGCAGCGAATACGTCATCGCGGTGGAAGGCGGCGTCGAAGCCCGTCCCGACGGCATGGTCAATCCCAAATTGCCCACCGGAGCGATCGAAGTAAATTGCGACCAACTCCGCGTCCTCAATCTCTCTTTAACCCCGCCCTTTCTCATCGAAGACGAGATCGATGCTGGAGAAGAAATCCGGCTTAAATACCGCTATCTGGACCTGCGCCGCCCCCGAATCCAGGCCAACTTGCAACTCAGGCACAAAGCCTACCAGGCCGTGCGCGGCCTGCTCGACAAGCGCGATTTCATCGAGATCGAAACCCCGTTTCTCACCAAAAGCACGCCCGAAGGAGCCCGCGATTACCTGGTCCCCAGTCGGGTCCATCCCGGCCAATTCTTCGCCCTACCCCAATCGCCCCAGACCTACAAACAGTTATTGATGATTTCCGGATATGATCGCTACTTCCAGATTGTCAAATGCTTCCGCGACGAAGATTTGCGCGCCGATCGCCAGCCTGAATTTACCCAAATCGACATCGAGATGTCCTTTGTGCGCGAAGACCACGTCATGTCTGTAGCCGAGGAACTCACTCGTACCCTATTCTCTCAACTGCGCCAAATCGACCTGGTCGATCCCTTTCCCCGACTCACCTATCGCGAAGCCCTCGACCGCTACGGCTCCGACAAACCCGATCTGCGCTTCGCCCTGGAACTGAAAGACGCTGCTTCCGGAGCCCGTGCATCCGAGTTTAAAGTCTTTCGCTCCGTACTTGATTCCGGGGGTGAGGTAAAAGGCATTAATGCTAAGGGCTGCAGTAATTTTACCAGAGGGATGATTGACGATCTTATCTCCTTCGCGCAAGAGCTCGGCGCCAAAGGCCTAAGCTGGATCAAGCATACGGATAAGGGCCTTGAGTCTTCGATCGTCAAGTTCTTTCCCGAGGCTGCGCAGGACCTCTTAATCCGATCCCTCGAGTCTGAACCAGGCGATCTGTTGCTCTTCGTCGCCGACCAACCTGCTACGGTCGCCCGAATCCTCGGCGCGCTGCGCTTAGAACTCGCCCGGCGACTCGAATTGGTGCAAGGCGATTCGTGGCACCCCCTGTGGGTAACCGAATTTCCCCTCCTCGAACGCGATGAGGAAGCCAATCGCTTCAGCGCAATGCATCACCCCTTCACCTCGCCGATGGAGGAAGACTTACCGCTTTTGGACAGCGACCCCTCTGCCGTCAGAGCCAGAGCTTATGATCTGGTACTCAACGGCAATGAAATCGCTGGTGGCAGCGTGCGTATCTTCCAGCGGCCGGTCCAATCTCGGCTCTTCGACCTGCTGGCTCTTAGCGCCGAGGAGGCCGAGGCTAAATTCGGCTTTTTGCTCGAAGCCCTCGACTACGGTGCCCCCCCGCACGGGGGTATCGCCTTCGGCTTCGACCGGCTCCTGGCCCTGCTCGCCAACGAGGATTCGATTCGCGAAGTCATCGCCTTTCCCAAGACCAATAAAGCCGTTGGCCTCATGGAAAATTCGCCCTCAGACGTCGAAACCGACCAGTTGCGCGAATTAGGTATCCGACCGGCTTAACCTCGATATCCAAATAGATTTTTGCTTGACATCGCCTCTAGGGCGTATTAACTTTTGTCGAATGCAATACCTATATAAATTAGTTGTTTGTGTAAAGTCACTGGTTTGATTTAGCGAGCGGAGGTACTACTTGATGAGTCACCTTTCCACCCTGAGATCTCTGGGCCTTGCCCTGCTAGCAGTAGCCCTGCCTCTGGTGGTTGGCTGCGGTGGCGTGTCCCAAGAGGAAATGGACGCGCTGGAAAAACAACGCCAGACCACTCTGGCTGCAGAAGATAAAGTGGCCGAGCTCCAGGCCGAGAAAGCCCGCCTTGAGCGCAACTTAGCCGAGCAGCAAGCCACCAAGCAAGCGCTCGAAGACAAACTGGCCGCCACCAAAACCAACCTCGCCAACTAGGCCGGAAGACAGAAAGGTATACCATGCAAAAGCTCTTTGTTGGCGGGTTGGCCTTAGCGCTTATCTTAGCGTCGAGTGGGAATTCCGCCGCCCAAGAAGAGAAGAAGATGACTCGTGAAGAGTACGTGGCTCAGATGGCCGATCTGACCGGCCGCGAAACCACCAGCAAAGGGCAGATCGATGAGTTGAATGCCCAGATTGCTGAGCTCAATAGACAGATCGCAGAGACAGAAGGCCACAATGCCGACCTCAATGCCGATATTCTGACATTGGTTTCCAGCACGGAATCAGGCGTGGAAGCATTTGGTCGCGAACTCGATGGCATAGCTGCCCAACTTGAGGGTCTGCTCTCACTGGCTCCTGAGGTGCTCATACAGCGCCGCGGAGAAGTCAAGGCGCTCGCCGCTCAAGTCGCCGAACTCGAGCAAGACAAGATCTCAGCCCTCCCCGAAATGGCAGAAAAACTTGACACGATCAACAATATGCTGAGCCAGCTCAAGGCTCGCGTGGCTCAGCCCGTGACCATCGACTACACCGTCGCACGGGGTGATAATTTGTGGAATATCGCCAAGCAAGAGAAAGTCTACGCCGATCCATATATGTGGCCTCGAATTTATAGAGCCAACAAAGAACAAATCCAAGATCCAGACCTGATCTACCCCGACCAAAAGCTGGCCGTACCATTTGGCGTAGCCGAAAACGAGCATCTGGTCACCGGCGGAGATTTCCTTTTCAAAATCGCTGCTGAAGTCTACAACGATGCCGGAAAATGGCATAAAATCTACGAGGCCAACAAGGAGCAGATCGTCGAGCCGCATCTGATCTTCCCTGCTCAAGTCCTCTCAATACCCAGTAATTAACTTCTTGATTTAAAAATATTTCAAATACAAAAAGGGGTTTGAACCTTCCCAGTGGAAGGATATCAAACCCCTTTTTGTATTCTGCTGATGATCATGAAAGACATCTCCATCTCGGGCATCGACCGTCTCTCCCTATTCGGACGCAACGACCAGCATTTAGTCCATATCGAGAAGAAGTACGGTATCAGCCTGGTCGCCCGCGGAGACAAGCTCACCCTTAAAGGACCTGATGACTCGGTGAGCGAGGCCAATGGCCTCCTTACTCATCTGATCGACCGGATGCGCCAAGGCCCGACCCTCGATGCCGCAGAACTGGAGGACCTGATACACCAAAGTCCGGCTCCTCCAGAATACGACCAAATTGCCGATGAAAAATACGTAGCGAACACCTATAAGACCGTGATCCGGGCTCGCACCGCAGGTCAGGCGAAATACCTCGAGGCCATCGACGAGAACGATATCGTCTTCGCCATCGGCCCCGCTGGCACCGGAAAGACCTATCTGGCCGTAGCCATGGCGGTCTCTGCGCTGCGGCAAAAGCAAATCTCACGGATCTTACTCGCTCGACCAGCGGTAGAAGCCGGGGAAAAGCTGGGATTTCTACCCGGTTCTTTCGAAGACAAAGTAGACCCCTATCTACGCCCCCTCTACGATGCCCTGCAAGATCTGATGGAACCCGAGCGACTGCGGCGGATGCAGGACATGAAAATCGTTGAAGTCGTACCGCTAGCCTATATGCGCGGCAGAACCCTCAATGATTCGTTCATCATTCTCGATGAAGCCCAAAATACCACACCACAACAAATGAAGATGTTTCTGACTCGACTCGGCAGCCATTCAAAAGCCGTGGTCACCGGCGATATCACCCAGACCGATCTGGGCGACGACCAACCTTCGGGACTCGTCGTCGCTCCCAAGATCCTGACTGGCATCCGCGGTCTGGCCTTCATTCGCCTCAACGAACGCGATGTGGTTCGCAATCCACTGGTACAGAAAATCATTAAAGCCTACGACCGCTATGAGGAAGGCCACGGAGAGCAGAGTTCCTCCGCAGCCCCATGAACGCATTCAAATTCAAGTGGTTCTCTCCTAAGATCGGCACCAGCCATCACCTGCACCGCTCCTGGAGACCACATAGCTTGTGGATCTTCCGCATTGCTCTGGGACTCGTGGTCATTGCTACACTTACCTACCTTTCTCCGTACCAACGTCCCTATAACGTCGCCCAATTGCGGATTGGCAGCATCGTTCAAGACCCGATCAAGGCACCCTTCCTATTTCACGTCCCCAAAAGCGAGATCGAATTAGAGCGAGAACGCCAGATCGTCAGTGCTGCAACCCCTACGATTCTGCGCCGCGACCCGATGGTTTATCAAGAGCAAATAACCCGGTTGGACTCAGTCTTCGGGGTCATCATTCCCAGCATCCGAGTCCAGATGGCCGATTCGCTCAAAAAGCGCCACCTCCAACGCGAAGTTCCCCAGGTCATTGGCTCGCTCTCCGTCGATGCTCTATCGACTTTGATCAATGTCCTCTCCACCGCCAGCACGCCCTATGTAGAGGACTTCCAGGCGATCTGCCGTCAGATCCTGGCCAACTTCTATAGCACTGGTATAGTTGCCTCTAAACGATCGAATCTATTGAATGCTTCGAACCAGGTTCGGATCGGCGACCGGGAACAACACATCGAAACGCTCTATAGCAAAGAAGAATTCAAACAAGGTGACCTGATTTCCCATATCCAAACATATCGCATAATCTCCGACCGGCATGCCGTCGAGGCAGTCCACGAGCTGTTGAATCTCTTCGTCGTTCCCGACCTGGCGATCGATGCAGAAGAAACCAGTCGACTGCGCCGCGAGGCGCGAAGCGGCGTGGCCAGCATCAAGCGAATCTATGCCGAAGACGAGCTTATTATCGACAAGAATGACGCGGTCGTCCAAGAGCATATCGACGCATTAGATGCACTCGCTGCACGCATTGCCCAAGAGCAGACCCGCCACCCAGTTAAGCGCCTAATCCAAGTGGCTGCTGCTCTTACGATCTCCGGTTTCCTTATTTTTGTCTTCGGCTACTTTCTCGCCACCCGAGAGCGCGCCGTCTTCGACCAACCCGGTCAACTCATTCTATTGGCCATCCTGATCATATCGACAGCAGCGATAGCTTCTTCGATCAAAACCCACGAGCTTGGGATCTACCTGGCACCGTCCCCTCTTGCGGCGATGTTGGCCACGATTCTTTTGCGGCCGCAGATCGGACTGATCCTCTCCTTCATACTCGCACTCTTCATCGGCAACCTCTACGGCGACTTCTACGTCGCCCTGACCTGCGCCCTGACCTCGGCCGTAGCAGTCTATTCGGTCCGTCACGTACGCCATCGCAACCAGTTTTATCGCTCAATGATCTTCCTGCCGATCTCCTATATCCTGCTCATCGCGGCTACAGACCTTTTGCGCTTCGTCCCCGCCGAAGAAATATACGTCCACGTTCTTCCCGGGATTTTTATTGGCGTCCTCGCCCCGATCCTCACCATGGGACTCCTACCGATATTCGAAAGCCTTTTTCACATTACTACCGATATCACCCTGCTCGAACTCTCGGATCTCAACCGGCCCCTGCTCCGCGAACTCGCCATCCGGGCCCCTGGGACCTATACACATAGCCTGATCATGGCCAATCTTTCCGAGAGCGCTGCGGAAGCTATTTCCGCCAATCCGCTCCTAGCTCGAGTCGGCTGTTACTACCACGATATCGGCAAGATGCTCAAACCAGAATACTTCAGCGAAAATCAAGGTCTGAGGGGCGGGCGAAATCCCCATGACAATCTGACGCCGAATATGAGCATGCTAATCATCTCCTCACATGTTAAAGAAGGTCTTGAGTTGGCTGAAGAGCACGGCCTCCCCCAAGCCATCTGCGATTTGATCCCCCAACATCATGGCACTACTGTGATCGAATTTTTTTACAATCGTGCCGTAGAGCTAGGGGGCGAGAGCGTACGCAAGGATGATTTCAGCTACAATGGCCCCAAACCCCAGACCAAAGAAGCAGGCATCCTGATGTTAGCCGATTCTGTCGAATCGGCAGCCCGCACTCTTGTAGAACGCACCCCCAACCGAGTTCGCCAACTGGTGCGCAATATCATCCAGCAGAAATTCACCGGCGGCGAACTCGACGAATGCGCTCTGACCTTGCAGGATTTGCACAAAATAGAGGAAAGCTATCTCCCCGTACTGATGGGCACCTTGCACGGCCGGGTCGAATATCCCTGGCAACGCGACAATCGCAAATGGCACGCCGACCGGGCGGGCGAGGCTCTGAGCAATTGACTACAACCCTGCACATCTCCAGCGACGAAAGCACCGACCCCCTACCTGCCGAACTCCTTGCGACACTCTACGAGATTGGGGATCAAGTCCAACGGAACCATGAGGTACCTGACGAAGTACAACTGGTTCTGATTGACGATGCATACATGAGTCACCTCAATACCGCGTACCGCAAGAAGAATGGCACCACGGATGTGCTTTCTTTCTCCCTCGGCTCGACACCCAACGGCGCCAGTTTGGGCGAAATCTATATCTCCCTGCCCCAGGCTAAGAGACAAGCCATAGCACTTAATGCCTCTCTATTAGAAGAGCTGGCCCGCCTTCTGGTACACGGCCTGCTTCATCTGGCCGGTTGGACTCACGACACTCCGACTCAACTTGAAGCCATGCAACGAGAAACAGAAACGATCCTCAATGCCGCTGATCTCGCAGTTTACTCATAGACGGCTCTGGCCGGCCGTTTTGCCCGAAAGGAGCCATTTTGGAACCTCCCCAAGTTGACCTAGCTCTGACCCTATCGGCCTTAGCAGCTGGTCTTTTCAGCCTGGTCTACCTCTTTCTGGTAGCCAGCTACGAGGCGACCTTCGCCATCCTCTCCAAGTCAGTACTGGAAAAAATCGCAGAAGGAAGCACCCCCCACTCCCAATCCATGCTGAAAATCTACGAACCCCGGCAGCGCCTGCAGCTAATGGCTCGTCTCGGTGCAAGCATCGGCACTGCCGTTCTGGCCCTCGCTCTATTCTTTCTCTTCAGCGCACTCCTGGCCCCCTTTGCACTTTCAGTCTATTATAACGCGTCCGCTACGCTCCTGTGTACGATCCTTCTTTCTATCTTTGTGTCGACCGCCCGACGCATCCGCTTTGACGAGGAAGGCGACGAACCTCGAATCCCCACGATCACCCTGGCCTATGTCCCGATACATTCCCTGCTCCTGCCCTTGACCAACCTCCTCGACCGGCTCAGCTCCGTCGATTACAGCGACGAGGATGTCCGCGCTGAAAAAGAAGAAGAGTTGCGCAGTATTGTGGAGTCCGAAGGGGCATCTGGTGTACTGGAGGAGGGAGAACGCGAAATGATCGAAGGGGTCTTCGGCTTCCACGATAGAATCGTCCGCGAAGTGATGATCCCCCGGGTCGACATCGTGGCTCTCGATCACTCGGCGTCCCTTCAGGACTTGCTCGATCTCATCAAGGATAAAGGGCATTCGCGTCTGCCCATCTACAAAGAAAGCCTAGACCACATACTCGGTCTGGTCTATGCCAAAGATCTCTTTCAGATCCTGGTATCTCGCTCCGATGTGGATCTATCAACTTCCATCGACCTCTTTATCGCCAGTGAAAAAGAGGATGATCTGTCCTTTATCCACGAACCGTTTTACATCCCTGAGACCAAGAAAATAGACGTTCTGCTCAATGACCTGAGAGCACATAAAATACGCATGGCTATTATCCTTGATGAATACGGCGGTACCGCTGGCCTGGTTACGATCGAAAATCTGATTGAAGAAATAGTTGGAGAAATCCAGGACGAATACGATGAGGAAGAGGAATTATACCACTGGCAAGTTCCGGATGAAACCCTCATCGCCAATGCCCGTATAGACATCGACGATCTAAACGAATTACTCTCCACCGACTTGCCCAGCGACGGCTTTGAAACCCTAGGAGGATTCATCTACGATCATTTGGGAATCATTCCAGATGAGGGTATGGTCTTCGAGGTCGACCACCTGGAATTAGGCATTCTCAAGATAGAAGGCCAGCGCATCGCCCAAGTCAAGCTGCGACGCCTGCCCCAAGACGATGTGGAACAGAGCTAATTAACTCGGAGACTTGCGCCTTTGCCCTTCAATCTTTAGATTTTCTATTTATGATGCGGGGTGGAGCAGTCTGGTAGCTCGTTGGGCTCATAACCCAAAGGTCGCAGGTTCGAATCCTGCCCCCGCTACCAAATCTTTTAAGAACGCAACCATATTTAATCGAATACGGTTGCGTTTTTTGTTCTACACCTCTGCATTGCTGCTATAACAATCCATCAGTACGCAGCAGATCCGTCAACTCAAAGCAAAATCCTTTGCCCAACAGACCAGTACCTCCATGACTGACACACGAGGCGGCACTAACGCGCAGCTAGAGACCACTTGATCGATATCGCAAACTCAGGCATATTCTCTTTCCGAATGATCCCTCACCAGCATGGCTCTAAGGCCTTCCAATGCCCATATACAATAAAATAGCCGACAACATCGACGCTGGCTCCTCGACCGAGCGCATCCGTCTCGATGAGCGCTTCGTGTCACTGCTCATTTCCGAAGACGCCCAGGAACGCCTCGAGGCCCAGGAACTCCGCCAACTCGTCCACCGCGCACTCAAAGCCCTTACCAGCGATGAGATGCGGGTCATCGAATTGCGCTACCAGCACAAGCGATCTCCCGGCCAAACTGCATCGCGGATGGGCATCTCCCGCGACGAAATGGCCGCACTCGAGCAAAGCGGGCTTGAAAAGCTGCGCAATGGGCTCGAGGATTGGCACCGGGGGCCCTGAATTGCAGCGGTGGCTTGCGTCTCTTTGCCACTTTCCGCTACTCGGCCCGGCCCTGCTCTCGGGTCTGCTCTTCACAGCTAGCATACCCAGATTCGATCATTACTTTCTGGCCTGGATCTGCCTGGTGCCGGTATTTTTGGCCCGCCTTTGGCTGCCCAGCAAGGAGCACTTCACCCTCGGACTCGTCGCGGGTATCGCATGGGCCAGCGGCCGTACTTACTGGATCACCGAAACCCTGCAGCTCTACGGCGCGCTTTCCTTTGCCGAAGCTGTTTCGACCAATACCCTCCTCATTTTTTATTTAGCGCTGTACATCGCCTTTTTCACCGTCAGCTGCCGCTACCTCGACTTTTCGTCTCCGCTCTTCGCCTGGTCGGCGGCCAGCATCTGGGTTCTTTTTGAATGGGTGCAAAATTGGATGATCAGCGGCTTTCCCTGGCAACTCCTGGGCTATTCCCAATATCTCAATCCACCACTCTTACAACTCGGCTCCGTTACCGGTGTCTACGGCCTGAGCTTTCTCATCGTCCTCTTCAACGCCGCCTTGGCGCAGGGGCTCTGGCACCGCACCCTCTCCACCTACCTGGTCCTACCACTCGCTTTCATGGCCTCAGCTCATCTCTGGGGCCTCTACCGCCTGGACGCAATCGAGAAGACCCAATACCCGACCTTTGAAGTCGGCGTCGTCCAGGGCAATATCCCCCAGGATCGGAAATGGAAAGAAGATCGAAAGACTTGGACAACCAATCACTACGCCAAACTCACCCGACAACTAGCAGCTAAGGAAAGACCCGACCTTATCATCTATCCCGAAACGGCCTTGCCCCTTTACTTCGGCGATCCATTCTATGCCTCGTACACCGATACGATCGCCGCCCTAGCCCCCGAGTTGGATATCCCGATTCTGGTCGGCAGCCTTAAAATCGACTATCGCTTCGACAAAACTCAGATATACAACCGGGCCTTCCTGCTAAATACCCAGGGCGAAGTCGCCGATTTCGCCGATAAAGTCCACCTGGTACCCTTTGGCGAGTTTCTGCCTTTCCCATCCGTCTTTCAGTATTTGCAAGGTCTGACGGCAGAAAGTGGCATTTTTACGCATGGAGATCGACATAAAGCACTCGCCATCCCCGATCAACAGATCACCTTTGGGGTCTTTATCTGCTATGAATCGATCTTTCCCGAAATTACCCGGGCGCTCATGGCACTAAACCCGGACTTTCTGGTCAACACCACCAACGATGCCTGGTTCGGAACGAGCTCAGCACCACAACAACACCTGGCCCATCTAGCTTTGCGGGCCGTAGAGAGCGGTCGCGCCATTGTCCGCGCTGCGAATACCGGCGTATCTGGATTGATCGAACCCAACGGGCGAATCGCCTATTCGACACCGCTTTTTGAAACGCTCACCTTCAGCGTAGATGTACCGCTCTTAAAAGAGCAGACGATTTATGCTCTCTACGGGGATATCTTTCTGGTCTGCTGCGCGATCTTCCTGGTCACAAGCCTGCTCTGGCACCAGAAACGGCGCAGCTGAAGCTGCCCACTTCCTCGCCCTCCCAATTCAACCGCGATCCGCCCCTGGCTCCGACGATTTCCCAACTCGAAAATTAAAAAAGGAGGGCGCAACCCTGAAAAGTCACGCCCCGTAGATCTACACCGCTGGCACCGCCTTTTATAGGCGCCCAGTATTGTAGAAAGTAACCGCGATCAAAACAACTGGCACGAAGAATATCGCCGCCGGAATAACCAACTCGACCCACTTGGTCCGCTTCATTTTCTCCTCTCCTTTCATATAGATATGTTTGTTATTTGAACCCCGACCGCATTCCACGCCAGGGCCAGTATGATATAGGGCACCACAGCTTCTATTAATTGATAAGACCATTTCTCTTTCATCGACCTACTCCTCTGTTTTCGCACCAGACACTCAGAATTTCCAATCCTATCCGAATTGTCCATCTACAGATCCCTATCACTGATCTGCCGCATTGTCTTTCTGGTCTTATTCATTAACAACTATTTATCTATCCTTTTATGTATATCTGATTCCCAATTAGAGTATAGCAACCCTCATGCCATTATTTGATTATTTTGACAATTTTTCATATACATCTGTTAATATACAATTTATAAACAAAAAAAGCCGAATGCCCAGGAGGCATCCGACTTTGAATTGCGATTTATTCGCAAATAAGAGACTCAATATGTGTATTTTATTGTATTAATACAATATATATCATCTCAACTCATTAATTAACAATCATTTATTTATTGTATCAAATTTGATACAATAAAATCATTTATGATAATTTTATTTATTTATATTCTCATGAACTATACTTTGTCAATTTGACCATATTAAAGGACTATAGTCAGGATCGTCGATAAAGGCAGTTAGTCCCTCCTTTTTTCCGCCTGCAGGTTGCGATTTTTCACTGCGCATATGAATCGCAAAACTGCGCCGAGGCTCCGCCGAATAATTTGGTCCGCTTCCATGCAGAGCCAAACAATGATGAAAACTTACCCCCCCTTTAGGCATCGTCGCAGCGACTTCCGCCCATTCTGCCCCCGCTCGGTCACTAAGATCTCGCTTCTGAGCTTCTAGATCCTGACCGAAAAAATCACTACCCGGCAATAACCCCCAACGATGCGAGCCATGTACAAAGCTCATCGGCCCAGCGTCCATACCAACATGATTCAATGCCACCCAGGCAGTAAAAAGCTCACTGCCCTCCTCCCAGGCTCCCCAGTAGTTGCGGTCTTGATGCCAGCCCACATTGACACCATTCTGAGTCCGATCAACCACCACGGGCTTATACAATAACTGCACCCACCAGACCTGGACCCACTTCGCCCCGGTGACTTGAGCGGCAAGCTGGCCAAGAGCGGGATCTTTGATCAGGGCCATGATGGCCGAATTGGCAATCTGAGGTTGCTCGATCTTGCATAGCTGCTGCGGATCATCTCCGGGATTCCAAGCCGAGGGCCTGGGTGGCACCCCCGTATCATACTCTCCCCGCCGCACCGCATCCATACCCTCCACTGCCCCATCGACGAGATCTTCGGACAATAGGGGTCTATCGTGGAGATAAAACCCGTCCCTGAGATACTGCGCTTGCGAATCAACACCCATTTCGCCCTCCTAAGCCGGCACTTCCGGCACGTCGATCCACCGCCGTTCGGCAGCTGCCTCGAGAATCGTATCGGCGACTGCCTGGGCCCTCATGCCATGGTAAAAGGAGGGTACGCAATCGCGCTCCTCACGGATCGCACTGACAAATTCCCAGGCCTGATCATAGCGGAAAGTCCGCACTGGATCACCAAGCGCGGGATCACGGGGGGCACCGGGTCGCTTTAGAAACTCCTCGGGAACCGGGCGGCTCTGATAGGGTTCGCCGCGGGGGGCGAAGAGGATTTCATGCGGATTGTGCAGCCGATATACAACCGAAGATTCGGTGCCATTGAGTTCGGCCTGATCGTGATCGCCACCCGGACCAAAACCCTTGGAGAGTTTGCCCATTTCAAATACGCCGGTGGTGCCGTTTTTGAACTCGGCGAGCCAGGAGATCCAATCCTCAACGTCCTGGGGTGGGCAGGGCTGACCATCGGCATTCAGATCCCTGGGCACCAATTGCTTGGCAACACTGCAGACGGAACCGATAGGCCCCAGCAAATCCTCGGCAAAATCGATGCGATGAATCCCCATATCACCCAGTTCACCCGAACCAGCCTGATCTCGGTACTGCCGCCAACCAATCGCGCGTTCACCCCAATCTTGCAGCCGCTGGAAACGGGCATGGCGGATCTGACCGAGCACTCCGGTCCGTACCAGATGGCGAATATAATTCATCGCCGGTACAAAGCGATACGTAAATGCGGTCATATGGCGGCGACCAGACCCCTTGCCCCACTGGTATATCTCCTGGGTCTGAGCATAATCCATACCCAGCGGTTTTTCGCATATCACATGGCATCCCGCATCCAAAGCCTGAGCGATCAACTCGCGGTGATAGACATTCGGTGTAGCAATAGAGACGGCATCGGGTTTTATCTCTGCCAGAAATTCATCCATACGGCTGAAAGCCCTTTCAATACCCCATTCACTTTGCCGCGTTTGGCGCAGGGCCTCACTCGGTTCGCAGATTCCGGCAATCTCGACACCAGCGATCAACTGCAAACCCGGATAATGCACCGCCGCACAGACCCCACCCACACCAACCAACCCAACCCGCAAGATACCGTCACTCATACCACCTCCGCCGTCAGTTCTTCTTCAACCTGCAATATTTCAACGATCATCTCCTGCACCCGAGGTAGATCCTCGTCGGCAACGTCCTCGACAAAAGGAACAATCGGCCCACCTCCAAGTCCGGCCTGGTCCATGGCCACATGCAGCGCCGAAGCGCTATAGCGACCCGCACGCTCGCCGCGAAAATCTTCAAAAGGCACCATCCGGCGGCGAATTTCCTCTGCCCCGGCACGATCCCCGGACTCAAAGCGATCCAGGATCGCCAGACTCATGCGGGGAGCGAAATTGGCCATTCCCGAACTGAACCCAATCGCACCGGCTTCCATATACTCGATACAAGGATCCTCAGCCATGCCACAGACCATGGCTGCTTCCGACCCGGCTTCGGCTTCGATTTGCCGGAACGCCTCGAGATCGTCGACCGCGTACTTCAAACCAACCACCTCGTCCAAGTTGCAGAGTTCCACCACCTGCTCTACGGGCATGATATCGAGACGGCGCTGATAGAGTATCGTAGGCAAGCGGGTCTTTTCGGCAATTTCACGCAACCCCGTGCGAACCCCATTAGCCGAAGCCGGCCCGACAATGGGCATGATCATCACCCCGGCTGCACCCAACGTGCGGACGATCTGACCCATTTCCAACGCCCGACCGTATCCTGGACCGATCCCCGGTACGACCAACGCATCCCCTGCTGCGGCATCCATAAAAGCACCAACTACGGCTTCGAACTCGGCCAACGTCGCATCGTAGACTAATCCAGTACCGCACTCGGGCATAATGAAATCAACTCCCCGGTCGCAGAGATAGCGCACATTGCGACGAATTCCCTCTAAGTCAATACTCCGGTCTGGACCGCGGGGGGTAATCGCCACTACCAGTACATTCCGACAATCCTCTTTTTTCAGTTCCCTCATGTTTTTTCTCCTTCTTCGGCTGCGAATTCGCGCAGCAATATCGCGTCTTGACGGGCTAAAACCTCGAGGTTAGGTGGTTTCTCCCCGTCGTAGCCCACCTGGCGGATGATCGATTCGGCAAACGAATACTCGGTATGTACCACTAGAGATCCCGTAAATCCCATCTTGTCCAAGAGCCTGAGCGCCCGCCCCCAATCCACGCTACCGGCTCCGACGTGAGTGAAAATCGGGCCCCGCGAGGGACTTGCCCCGGGCTGCTCTACATGCGTCGCGTCTTTAGCTGCGACGATGCTGAGATGAGTTGAGACCATCGCCAGGCCCATGGCTAGGTCTTCGCCATCGAGGGCCATATGCCCAAAATCGGGGTAGGCCCCGAGTTCCCGCGGCGGGAATTCGCCAATCAATTGCATCAACCCGGCACAATTCGACCCCAGACAGGATCCACTGTGGGTATGGCAACAAGTCTGGACACCATAGCGCTCGCTCAACCGCACGAATCCCGCCAATTCCTCTCTGGCCCTTGCCAGTACCTCCCAGTAATCATCACCTTCCTCAAAGTACCAGTAACCGATCTTGATCCGGGTAACCCCCGCTTCGGCACAAGCTGCATAGAGCCTTTCCGCCGCAGGAATCCGGCTGCTATTAAACGTCACCGGTGCCGTGACCAGCGGACAGTTGAGGCCCATATCTCGCAAGGCAGCGATTGCACCTGGCAAAGCCCGGTCGGCGTTGTCCGGATCGACCGGATGCCCTTCGCGTACACAGAGGTCGATTCCATCATACCCCAGCGCCAGAGCTTTTTCACCCAGGTTCGTCGGCGTCAGTTCGGCGAAAAATTTGGAATTGAGAACGATATCCATACTTAGCTCCTGACCATCTTCACCAGCCACTCCTCATCTTGTCGGCCGGGAAACGAATCTTCCGGACGCTCAATCTCCAGCATAGAGAAAAACGAGTCAAAATAAAGATGCACATCTTGCCGAGTAGTATTGAACGGCGGCCCTCCATCTTCCCCTAGTTCCCAAAAAAGCCCCAGGAATATCCCTCCCTGCTTCAAGACTCCGGCCATTGTCTGGGCATACTCAGTACGCCGGTCGAGGGGGATCGCACAAAAACAAGTGTGTTCCAGGACTAAATCGAAATCGCACCTAAAATCTGTTACTAACGAGAAAATATCGCGCTCCAACGCCTGCAGGGAAAGTCCTGATGAACGGCTAAGCAGGTTTTCTATCGCTGCCGGGGCAAAATCGACTGCGACGACATCGCTGCCCAGTTCCGCTAGGTGGAGCGCCTCATGGCCATAACCACACCCGGGTACCAATGCCTTTGCCCCTGGCTCAAGATCGAGGGCAGCTAGAGCCCGTTTAAGCGGTGGGGCTGCTTCCCCCTTGTCCCAACCCGGGTTTCCACGCTCGTAATGCTCCTGCCAGAAACTGCTTTGCCGGGGATCACTCATCTCAATCCCATACCGTCTCGTCCGAAGTTGCAGCATACTTGTTGTATTGCTCTATATAATCTTCACGAGGTGGACTGAAGATATCGAGGACCTTGCAGGGACC
The DNA here is from genome assembly GCA_964520345.1 of uncultured Gemmatimonadaceae bacterium. GTDB lineage: Bacteria > Latescibacterota > UBA2968 > UBA8231 > UBA8231. The sequence goes on from CAZFMY010000011.1 coordinate 26,927, forward strand.
CTCTTCGACAATCCCCCAGTGTACGACATTGGGCGGGATCAGAAAGGCATCACCGGGTCCGGCGACACGCTCCTCCGCTCCAATTCGGAAACGCAAGCGCCCCACCAATACCAGACCTGCCTGCTCGTGGGGATGGCTATGTTCGGGCACTTCGCATCCTTCTTCCATATCCAGAAACGAGAGCATCAGTTGATCACCGGCTACCAAACCGCTCTTGATCTGGGGAAAAAGCTCCACGGCTGGAAGCTCCGCCGGTACGATAAAGGGCATAATTTTCTCCTCTCAGTCTACGAGGCCCAAAGAGCGCAGATACTCAAGTGAATCTTCGACTCGTCGATAGATCGCGGCTTCGTCGAGTTCCTCGCCCTCAATGCCTTCGAGCTCAAATGTATAAGGTCCCTCATATCCTCTGGCGGATAAACGCGCAAAAACCTCGGCAAAATCAACCACCCCCTCCCCCAAAGCGGGAAAGTGCCAGGTCTTATAGCCGCCATTGGTATCTTTCAGGTGAACCGCTTCGACAAAGTCTAAGGTCTTGGCCAATTCCTCCCCCACGCTGACGCCCTGGTTGTAATAGTAGATGTTCGCAGTATCGAAGTTAACGCGAATATTAGGATGTTCTACTGCCTCCATGGTCCGACGGGCGACCGCCCCGTTCTCGCCCAGATCGGGATGGGTTTCCAGACAAACCAGGATTCCGTGTGCTTCGGCTCGAACCCCGATTTCGCGCAAGCGACGATACGCCTCCACCCTGCCCAGTTCGCCCGCTTTAAAACTGGTAAAGACCCGATCAACTCCCAGTCCAGCAACCCTCTGTAAAGAGGTTGCCCAGCGCTCGAGCACATCTGCATCATCCAGCCCTCCGTGAATGGTAAAGGTCGTCGGCACCAACCCGTAGCGGTCTAATTCTCTCAGGACCTCATTCGCTTCTTGCTCTGGGGGCAGAGGCAATTCCACATTGCAGAGACCCAAGGCGCGCAGATGCGCATAGGCCCCCACCCTGAATTTTCCGTACGAAGCCAAATTACAAGCAATGGTATTAGCCACTCTCATCCTCCTCGACAAAGGTTCGCAACCAGGCATCGCTGCAGTAACGCGGCCACAGTGCGATGAAGCGGCCCAGCATCAAACCGTTATAGGCGATCCAGGCTCCGACCAATCCCAAATCCAACCAGTATACAAAGACCAATGCCGAGGGCACGAATGCCACAAGAGTCGCCAACGCCATCGCTTTAAACATATATCTCATATCGCTGGCACCAATAAAGATGCCATCGAAAACAAAGACCACGGCGTTTAGCGGCTGGATCAGGGAAACGAGTAAATAAAGCGATCCAATTTGCTCTAAGACTTCCTGGTGCGGAGTAAAAAGTGCAACGATATTTTCCAGCGCTGCGAAATAGACTACCCCGAACCCCAACCCCATGCATGCTCCCCAGAGAATGATCCGCCGCGCAATATTTCGCGCTTCGCTAAAGAGACGTGCACCAAGGCTATTACCCACCAGTGTCTCTGCGGCGTGAGCAAAGCCATCGACCCCAAAAGAGGCCAAACCCCAGATCTGCAAGACCACTGCATTCGCTGCCAATTGCGCCTCACCCATCCGCGAAACCATACTGAGCATAAATAAACCCGCAAACTGCAAACAGAGGGTCCGGCCGAAGAGAAAGGCATTGGTGCTCAACAGACGCTTCATCGGGCCCAGACGCCATATTTTTTCGGGCCATTCTCTCAGATAGGGCCTGTAGCGGTGGAGCAAGAGCAGCAACCCCATAACCAGTGCCAGTGCATTTGCCAAGACCGAAGCCCAGGCCGCCCCTTCGACGCCTAATTCGGGCGCACCCCACTTACCAAAAATAAGCAGGTAATCAAAACCAATATTGGCCAGATTCGCAACAATAGTAACCCAGAGAGGCGCCAGGGCATTGGCGGTGCCAAGAAAAAAGCCATTGAGAGTCAACAGACTCAAGACCAACGGCGCTTCCCATACCCGGATCGAAAAATACCGCATGCCCCAGTGTTGAACTTCGGCCGATCCTCCGGCCAAGGAAAAGCCGATTTGGCTGATCCAATCATTCGACGCTACAATGGCCACACCGAGAAAACCGGCCAATATCAGCGAGCGGTAGAGGACCCCCGCGCACTCGCGTCGATCCGCAGCCCCAAAATACTGCGCAACCTGCGCAGTGGTACCCATCCGCAGAAAGGCCAAACACCAGAATATTGCGTTGAAGATCAGATTGGCAGTGGAAACCGCTCCCATAAAAGCCACATCCGACAAATGGCCGATCATCGCGGTATCGGCGATGCCGATCAACGGGGTGGACAACGCCGTGAGAATACTGGGAACGGCAAGACGGAAGATCCGACCGTCGGTTGAGTTCAATCCTCCGCTTCCTCGGGATGCCAGAGAAAGAGTGCCAAGTCGATTCGATTCTCCGTCAGAATAACTCCCTCCGCCTCGAGCAGTTCGTATTGGAGCAGGTGAAATTTATTGCCTCTGCGGGGCGAGATTTTTCCCTGAGCGTTGATAATACGGTGCCAGGGCAAGGTCCACGCCTCGGGCATCCCTGCCAAGGCATACCCCACCTGCCGGGCCCGTCCCGGATAGCCAGCTAGAGTCGCGACCTGCCCGTAGGTCGCCACTCGACCGTAGGGCACGCGAGCGATCGTCTCGTAAAAGGAACGGCGCATGGAGTTTTTAACACTTTGGTGCGGCTTGCTCATCGCGACCTTCCAGAAAATCCAGTGCCTTGGCATAACTGCGCCGTTCCAAATAGTGGCGCAGCATCGGTGGAGTCTCGTCCCCCAAAGCCTGACCCAGCTCGTCGATCCGCTGCACATGGGTCGCAATCGACCCGGTCTGGCCCGTATCAATGGCCTCCATCATCGCCTTCAAAGTCGCGTGCAATTCGCGTTCTAATACCATCTCGAATCCTCCGATCAAGCGGCCATAATCATATAGGATAGCCAATCCTTATGCGGGTTGTGGATCGCGTACTGAGTTTTTACGGGCACGTGGATCATGTCCCCTTCCTGGATCTCCACTTCCTCCCCGTCGGCCACCAGAACACCGTTGTTTTCCAACACGTAGTAGACCTGCTCGATATCCTCATAAGATCGCACAAGTGTTCGGCCACGGGGCTGCACCGACTCCCGATCAATAAATTGGAGACTTCGGGTGCAGCCCACCCCACTTTCACCGACCCTTCCCAACTGATGCCAGCGCACTGCTCCCTCACCATCGCCCTGCGCCGGAACATCGCGCCAGTTGCGAATTGCGAATTCTCCGCCCTCGCCCTCAACCGACTGGCTTATCACGTGATGCTCGAGCCAAGCCTGGTTCATATCGTTAAACATCTGGTGATGGATCCCCGGCGGCAGGTAAATCGCGTCGCCATCCTGTACTGGAAACCTCTCTTCACCAAAGAGCACTTCGCCACTGCCCGAAAGAACGTAGTACACCTGCTCGAGATTTTGGTGCTGGTGGTAGTCCGAAGTCTTGCGACCCTGCAACGCGTGACGGGCAAAACCTTGCAGCCGCTGCAGGCGATTCCGCTCATCCGGATCATCATCGCGCTCCCGATCGCGATAGCCGCCCCAGTGCACGGCACTCAAATGCGCTATTTTGGGTTGGACATCTCGCCAATTGACTTTGTGTATCATCGGTTTTATATCCCCTTTCTAAAGTGCGACAATCTCGCGCATCCGCTCACCCAAATCGACGAGTTCCTCGCGACTGCCGCCCACTTCGTGGATTAGCGTCGAATCGTAACCCACTGCCCTCAACTCGGCCATCACTGCCGCCCAGTTGGTGTCGCCATCGAGTAAATTGACAAAACGATGTTCGCCGCGAAGAAAATCTTTGAAGTGTACCTTTTTGATGCATTCGCCCAATTCTCGGATCCAGTGTTCTGGGTATCCGTAGGCCATCATATTGGCCGTATCGAGGTAAATTCCGACCCATTCGCTACCGATTTCATCGATGAATCGCCGCGCTTCGAGCGGACTGAGCAGGAATTTGTTCCAGACGTTTTCCAAGCCGATCGCCGCGCCCATCTCCTCTGCCAGAGGAGCCACATCAACCAGCGCATCGCGCAAGTCGTTCCAAGCCTCTTGATAAGTACCCTCCACGGTCAGCGCTCCCGGATGCAAGAGCACTCCATCCACTTCGAGCCCTCCAGCTATTTCGAGCGAACGCCGCAAACATTTCAAACACTTTTCGCGCTCGTCCCCATCGCGACTGAGCAGATTGCCGCGCTCCTGGTACCAGACTATGACACTAGCGATTTCGACATCAGCCCCCTCACAGTGCAAGCCCACTTGATCGAGTTCATCGGCACTCATTTCCGGATCTAGATCCTTGCCCTCGGCAAAGACCAACTCCACTGCTTCGTAGCCCGCTTCCTGACACAGAGTCAGGGTGTCGTCGAGCGACATTTCTCCCAAGACGATCTGGGTGATACCCGTTTTCATAAGCGTCCACCTCCTTAATCTCGACAAAACTACGACCTGGGGCTCCCCGAGTCCAGCAAGTTCAAATCGGCGTGGGAACAATCTTCAGTACAACTAAAAACGGAAGCACCAGTCCAGCCATATTAAGCAGCAGCCCGACGATCCCCCGCCAGATCACGATGCGAAAATGGCGCACCCCGTTTACTATGGCTCTCGCGCTGAAAAAAACACCAACCAGGGGCAATGCAACAATGAGTGGCGACAACCAGTACAGGGCACAGGACAGCGCCCCAAGGAGCAACCCGTAATTGGCACCGTACCCCCGGCCCCGAACAACCTTTCCCCCCTCTTGATTCCCCATCTCATCCGCTTGATCCGGTGGGGTGAGCACTTTTTCCCTGGCACGCTTCCTGGTTCCTGAGTGGTGGGACAACAAACGTGCGATCCACACAAAAGTCCAGACCAGAATCCCAAAGGCAACAACCAGAAGAACCGTAGCCAATATATCAAACATCGCGCACTACTGAGCCATTATGATTTGGTTTCGTTTGACAATTTAGAGTTGAATATCTCAATCGCTCGCAGTATGTTCTTGGCCATTGTTTACTTGGCCTGCTACTTCCAACCAATCAGGAGTGCAACATGGCAAAGAAGAAATCTGCCACCCGTAAAAAGGACCAAAAGAGTTTTCAGATCGGCTTTGTCGGCGTCGGACGCATGGGAGCCAACATGGCCCGCCATCTCGCCGACAAAGGCTTTAGCATTTCCGCCGTATTCGATGCCCATCCCCGTTCGGCCAAAAACCTGGCCAAAGAACTCGGCTGCGCGGCACCCAAAACGCTGGCCGAGGTCAGCGCCAGCGCCAATGTGGTCATCACCGTGGTGACCGATGACGCGTCAATGCGTTCTATCTTCGCCAACTCCGGCGACTCGTTGCTCACAAATGCCAAGGGCACAACGTTTATCAACTGCGCCACGATTTCTCCCGCCACGCACGTAGAAGTCGAAAAACGCGCTGCAAAGGTCGGCGCTTCGTCGCTCGAGGGCTGCATGGCCTCCAGCATCACCCAGGCGCGCCAGGGAACACTCTACCTGATGTGCGGTGGCAAGCGCAGCGTCTTCAACCGGGTCCGGCCGATCCTCGACGCATTGAGCATTAACTTGCGCTATATCGGCACCGCAGGACAGGCCGCCCAGGTAAAAGCCCTGGTCAATATGGTCATGAATATCAACACCGCGGGACTCGCCGAAGGGTTGGGTTTGGGCCAGGCACTCGGTCTGGACTTGAAAGCCCTGATGAATGTCTTCTCCCAGACCGGAGCCAACGCGAGAGTCCTGGAAACCGATGGCGAAGACATGGTCATTCGCGACCACGAATGCTATTTCTCCGCCGATCACGCGGCCAAAGATTCGGGCATCGCGCTCAAGCTGGCCCGCGAAGCTGGACTGAACCTGCCCTTGGCCCGGGCGACCAAGGGCCAGTACGAGAAAATGAAGAAGCTGGGACTGGGCGGACTCGACAAATCGGGCATCGCCGAACTGACCTTCCCCGGACGCAAGGGCACCGCGAAAAAAAGTAAATAACAACACACCGCTCATCGCTTTTTTGCTGGGGCAGGCCCTTGAGGCCTGCCCCTTCTCATATCCGCCCGTGCCGGATATCAACCATCCTTCGCGTCAGTTCAAAGCGCAGTTCTTGCCCGTTGAAAAAACGCTCGAATTCATCGACCATGATCGAAAAATAACGGCGAAAACCTGCCGGCGCGTACCAAGCGATATGAGGACTTATAAATACGTTGGGCAAATGGCGCAAACGGCTCTCTTTGGGCAGCGGCTCGGGATCGAAGACATCGAGACCGGCGATCAATTCACCTGCTTCTAAGCGTCTGGTCAACTCGACGTAGTCTATAACTGGACCACGGCTGCAATTGATAAGTATTCGCCCCCTGCCGAGCAGATCCAGTTCCCGCGCCCCGATCATCTTCTCAGTTCTAGGAGTGTGTGGAACCTGGACTACCAAGATTTCGGCATGTGCCAGCACTTCTTCCAATTCGCCCTGCACAATGCCCAATTCGCCGGCGAGTTCGACTGATAAATAGGGATCCGCAACGCGGAGATCGACGCGGAATGGGATCAACAATTCGACCAATCGCTGACCGACGTGACCGCATCCAATCAACCCGATTTTTTTCCCGGTCAATTCACCATTCACATAGTCGTCGTTGCCCGCCAGAGCCCATCTTTCACTCCCCTCAATCATCTGCCTATAGACGGCCGCTCCATTGCGCAAACAAAGAAGCATCAAAGCCAAATCCCATTCGGCCACTGGTGCCGCCGAGGCGATATTGTCGGTATCGACGGCCTTCACTCCGTATTTCCATGCCGCTTCGAGATCGATACCGGTGCCAAAGCGGTCACCCGTGACCCCTGCGATCTCTAGATCGGGTGCTCCCGCAAACACGGCCGGGGTCAGTTCGGGAATTCTCCCACCCAGGCGAATCAAACCCCGGCAACCCACCAATGCCTCAATCAATTCGCCTTCGGACAGATTCTCTTCGACCGCGACGATCTCTGCAATCTGACCAAGGCGTTCGCGATCAGCCTCCAGAGCAAATGCATGCGCATCGACCAGCACTTTCGGTTTCACCTCTATAGCTTCCTTTCCCTTCGCTGAGCCAAACGCTTGGTGAGCGCAGAGCGCCAGGCGCGCCGTGACGGCTCTTCTATATCTATATTGGCCATGGAGTGCCAGGTCCAGACCGCAACCAGAACAAAGAACACGGCAGTGATGAAAAATACAGCGCGAAACCCCCATGCAGAGCCCGTATAGGCACCGACCATCGGACCGAGTGCCCATCCAAACGCTGTAGTACTGGTCGCAATCCCAAATGCCTTGCCCCGATCCGCCTCTGCAACAATACGGGTAATGATCGAGCTAGTCACCGGCCTCATCGCTCCGGTTGCCAGCCCGGATAATACCATCAGCGTAGCCAATACCGCAACGGTTGTAGCCATCCCCTGAATAGCGAGAAAAATAGCCATCGCCACCATACCGTACAAGAGGGTATGGCGGATACCGAAATATTCACTCCAACGACCCATCAGCGCCGAAGATAAGGCACCGACTAACCCCATCAGCGAGAAGACCAATCCGGCCAGAGTGAGAATATCGCCGGTCTCCTCCCCGGCCAACTCCTGCAGGAAGAGCGGTACTACCGGCACGACAATACCGAAGGCGAACTGGACCAGGGTCATACTCACCAGAATCGACGCGAAAGCTTTCAGACGCAATAGCCTGATAACACTCTGGTAATAAGGCTCGGTTTCGCCCTGATGACCCTGCGACCGGTCCTCGGAACTGAAGTCTTCCTCTACCCAGACCTGCACCGCCAAACCGGCCAGCAAAACCATCGCTCCAGAAATAAGAAAGCAATGGTAATAGCCAAAATGTTCGATCAACGGGCCACCGAGCAAGGGCCCTAAAGATGCACCGAGCATAAAGGTCCCTTGCATCAATCCCAGCGCAAAGCCAAGGTCTTTCTTGGGCGTCGTCGTCGAGACCAGGGTAATACAGGCCGTCACGGTACCGGCGAGAATGCCCTGAAGAGTACGCGCAATCAGAATCTGCCCCACCGAACTTGCGTAGGCCATAAAAAGCACCGTAATACCCCCCCCGAGCATCGAACGGACAACCATCGGCTTACGGCCATAGCGATCGGCCACTATTCCCCATATCGGCGACGAGATAGCCATCGCCACACCGCCGGCAGTACCGATATATCCCGCCCAGATCAGCGCCTCTTTCAGGTCTTCAACATCGAATTCTTGAATGTAGTACGGAAGAAAGGGCTGTACGGCCTGAAAACCGATAATGGCACAGAGTTCGGCGGCCAGAAGAATGTAGAAATTGCGTCGCCAGGGTACATCCATACGTTAAAGAACGCCTAAGTCACCAACATCGCCAAGACACGGTACATAAAAGAACCCGCCCCAATTAAGCGGGCGGGTTCTTTTCGGACCAGGTATAGAATCAATCGGATTGGGAACCAATCAAGCTTATTAGTGCTTGCCGCCGCGCATCGGGCGTCGTCAGGCCAGAGGGCAAGTGAAACAATTCCCAGGCAATCGGATGCTCAATCGCCTGACCGACTTCTAGATGGACCCAGGGACTCAGAAGCTCGAGTTCGGTGTAGTCTGCACAAGTGTAGACCTCCGCACTCAACCCCCCATCCGGGTAGCGCTGAGTGGCGTCGCGGCGGAAAAACTCGACCATCGCTACTTCGCCGACAATGCCGGCGAGCCAGCGATCCGAGTCGGCCCCGGTCTTCTGCGGCTCCACGGGGTCGGGCACGAAGATTCCTATATCGCCCTTGATCGTGAAATTGTCCATTGCCGTACTCTCGGCAAAACCAAAGGGGTGAAAACGCAAATCGAAGTGGCTGTGGGGATTGAGCGGATAGAAGGTCTGCTCCGGCGGCTTGATCTGGGTGACATTCCAAATCGTATAGCGCAGCGGCTCGAGTTCTTCATTGGCCGCTTTGGCCAATTTTTCGACCCGCTGGCGAATCTCCACGCGCGTGCCCTGGGCTGCCAGACGGATATCGCGCACGCTACGAGCTCCGTTATACTCGCTCAGTGGACTGGTGATCACGACCCCATCGGGGAGCAGTTCCGCCTGGTGTACCCCGCCGTCGAAGGCGGGATCGGGCGGCCAGGAAAAACCGTTAATCCTGACAAAATCGCTCTGTTGGTTGGGCCAGACTTTATCGCCGCCGAAATTGGTCCAGACATATTGCCCCTCGTCATCAACACTCGGTTTGCCATCGGGCAAAACTTGGCCATGGTACTGAGGATCCGACCACAGGATATTCTCTCCACCGACAAAACCGTAGTGCATTATGCGACCCACCGCCGGCACCACAACTAAGCGGACCTCGCCGTTGTTGATTTCGATCGAGTTCTCCCAACCCATGTATTCGACCTGGTCGACCTGGACTTCCGCCATGAGTGGAAGAGCCAGATGCACCAGGAGCAAACCACTAGCGAATAATCGCATCAGACCACCTCTTATCTAAGGGCCGAAACACCGCCGCCTTTGAGAGCACGGGCGACCTCTTGCTCAACATCGTCCCGCGTGACCATCGTCGTATCGCCGATACATTCCTGAACCAGGATCCCGTGGGCGGCTCCCCACTGGACTGCATCGGCCGCTCCCCGCCCATCGAGCAACGCTGCAATAACGCCCGAGGCAAAAGAATCGCCACCGCCGGTGCGATCGGCGATCTCGACATTCTCGCGCACCGCCGCCTGGTGGATCTCGCCGGCCTCGACATCGAAAAGAACGGCACCCCAGTTGATTCGATCGGCCGAAAGCGCACCGCGCAACTGAGTACCGATATACTTGAGGTTCGGATAGTCATTGGCAACCTGGTGCAGCATTTTGGTATAGATCTCGAGCCACTCGTCGAAGCTCGCGTCCTTGGCCACCTTCTCGGTTTCGTAACCCAGTGCATCGTCGAAGTCGTCCTGGTTGCCGACCAGGAATTCGACCTCTGGCACGATAGAGCGGTTGATCTCGCGAGCGCGCTCCTTATTTGGTTCGACCTTGGAACGATAATTGAGATCAAAGGAACGGCCAGCGCCGTATTCACCGGCTTTGCGCATCGATTCCAGAGCCAGATCTGCACTCTTCTGCGAGAGCAGAGTGTAGATTCCCCCGGTACTGTACCATCTGGTACCCAATTCGCCGAAGAGATGATCCCAATCCACATCCCCCGGTCCGACTTCCCGCACCGGGGTGTGGGCACGGTAGTATTCGGTCACTGAGGGCAAGACTCCCTTCCCGGCCCAGGTAAAGTTGATACCATTGTGCAGGGTTCCCTTGGCATCGGTACTGAACGCGCCTTTGCCTCCATTGTCAAACCAGATGATATGGGTCGTATCGAGCCCGGCTTCGCGCAGTTGATTCTCGATATTGCGACCGATTCCGTCATCGACCAGAGCCGTGACCACTGCGGCACGTAGACCGAAGCAGTAACTCAGTCCTTCCGCAACATTGGTCTCGCCCCCGCCATGCCAGATCCGAGCGGTACGCGCCCGGGCAGTCGGTACTTGGCCAGGGTCGATACGCATCAGAATTTCGCCCAGCGAAATAGCATCGTAACGGGCCTGATCCGCGTTCTTCAGTGTCATTGCCATGGTATTTTATTTCCTCTTTTGGTTCTATTTTTTAAAGAGTCACTTTGACCTGAGCCCTGCGGGCTACCGACTTCTCCAACGCTTCGAGGACCGCCACCGGACCCAGCATCGTCTCGTCGGTTTCACTGGTCTTACCGGTGCGAAACATCCGACAAAAATCGCGAATACCAGTCAAATAGCTGCTGGAGTCGGAGACGATGGGCTCATCGAGACGCCCTTTCTCACCAATCGCACTCAAATGAAACGCTGCTGAGGCACCACCAACCAGATTCATGGTCGCGACCGTTCCATTGGCATAGGCGATCTGGGCGGTATGGTTTTGTCCTTTTCCCCTGCAGATATCGACATGGCTGATATCGTAGCCCAGCAATCGCAGGATCATATCCACCTGGTGGATCCCATAGAAGAAAATCCCGCCCCATTTGGATTTTATATCACAAGGTCCAGTAGCGACCAGTGATTGGATGGTGCCAAGGTCGCGCATCTTTTTGGCAAAGGCTTTATAGGAAGCCTGTTTGGGCAAGGTCGAGAAAGAACAAACCGGAACCCCCAATTCCCTAGCCCTATTCAGGAATCGCTTGCCCTCCGCTTTTCGATACGAAAACGGCTTATCGATAAAGAGCGGTATCCGCGCTTCGAGCAAGGAACTGGCTGCCGGCAGGTGATACTTGCCGTGCCGGTGGTCTACGCAGGCGGCATCTACCTCACCGATCAGGTCTTCAGGCCTTTTGACGATATGAGGAATCTGACCCGCCGCAGCGGCCACTTCTGCAAATGCCTTTGTTTCACCCCAAACATGAGTCACCCGCACCCCCCTGACCCTCTTCTCCACATTGAGCACTTTGGCAATCGCGGCAGTATGGCTGTTTTCAGCCCCGACAATTCCGATATTCAACATATTGGTTAAGCCTCCTCAAATGGCCATAGTTTCAATACGGTTTTGCCCAGCACCCACTCCAGATCCTCCGGAGCAATGAATTTCATTTCGTCGCGAACCACGCTCAGCGCCTGCGCATACTCGGCTTTCGAGAGACACACCGGCCAATCCGTCCCCCACATGATGCGCTCCGCTCCGAAGTTCTGATATACTTCTTCGACCATTCCATGGGTGTCGGCCCAAGGGTAGCCCTCCTTGGAAATCGACCAGGTATGGCTAATCTTGACATAGGTCCGCGGATAACGGGCCATATCCATGAGCAATCGGCGCTCCTCAGGATCGCCAGGATGGGCGTCGGCCATATGGTCGATGCAACAATCTAGATCGGGATAGCGTTCGAGAATCCGCGCCAGATCCGGCATCCGACCAGGCCCTGTCAGAATCAGCATCGGAACCCCCAGATCCTGAGCTCGAGCGAATATCGGATCCATTCCCGGACCCGAAAACCAATCGTCCGACGCATCCCGTGCCGGACTCAAACGCATGCCGTGGATCCCGTGTTCTTCTTTCCACATCGACATATGATCTGCTGCGGCCGGATCTTCGGGATTGATTCGCCCTACGGCCATGAAGCGATCGGGATATTTTTTTATAACGTGGGCGATATAGCTGTTGTCCCAGCGATAATGGATAACCTGTACCAGTACGGTTTTTTCAACCCCATTGGCATCCATCAGTGCCAAAAGATCCTCAGCCGTATGGTCTTCAGCCGGGGGATTAGCGTTTTCAGCTGGCCATGGAAAAGCCGGATCGTTGATCCACACGTGTACATGGGGGTCAATGATTCGCATCAGATTCCTTTCAATTAAAGAGGCAAGACCTCAAGATGCTCAAGAGCTGTGCAGATGTCAATACGCGATACCAATTCAGCGAAAATCGCGAATAAAGTGCGAGGCGTAGGAGCGAAATTCCTTGCGGTTTAATACGTGAAACCGGCGCAGGCGATCGACGGTCGAAGCCGAAAATCGCTGCAGGGGCAAATAGACCAGTTGGCGCTGGAAGCGACGAGCGAGTTGACGCCAGGCGATCTTCGGAGCCTCGGGAGCAACGAGAACTACCCTTTTGTGTTGGGAGTGCAAGAGCGCACCGGCTAAAAGTCGCTCCTCCAAGGTCTGGCAAAATGCCAATCGGGGATCTCGCCAAAGATCGGGGATCGGACGCGGTGGGAAGAGAAAGAGGCAGCCGCCATAGAGGGCCTGGCCAATACCCGGCCCCACCATATTATCGAGAAAAGAGGTCGAGTAAAAGGCCAGCGTCGACTCTTCCTGATGTTCGGCGTACCAAGTGCTGCGCCAGGTATAGCGGTCGGGATCGGCCGGAGTGTCGAAAAGGAAAACGACGACTTCGATAGAACCGCGCGATGGAGGCATCTCCTTGACATATAGATCTCCGCTATGCCAATTGCGCAAGGTTTCGCGGATATCCAGACCGTCTTTGAGCGAGGCTTGAAACTTCTCTACCCTGGCCAGATCCTCGCCTAACACCTTCCGCGCCTCCTGCCGCACGTGCTGTTGGAAGCTTTCGATCCGCTCGTCTTCAGGTGGATAAGAACACTGGCCATAGGGATCCCATTGCTGGCTCCACTGCTCTTTTTCTTTCGCTGGCGGCTCAAGAGTCAAAGGTAAATGTCGCCAGACCCTGGGCACACCCTGAAGTCTGTTTTTACAGGCATGGATTTCTCCGTCGGCATCGACTAGTTGTCCCAGACCAATGCTGATATCATCCTCGTCGGAGCCGAGCCGCTGCAGCGGGTACTCTCTGGCGGTTTCCAGCAACGAGAGTGCAAAGGCATCGCCGACGACTTGCTTCGCTCCTACTGCCAGGTTGTAGAGATCGGGAGTCAGGCGATTATCTATAACCGTCAAGTTGCGCACGTAGCGCAAGAGGAGTTCCAGACGCTGCGGCGTCAGCCAGTGATCTTCGAGTTCCTGCGCTGCGACCCAACGGTCACGAGCGGCCAGGAGCAAGGCCTTTACCCCGTCGATCGCCAGCGTCGTATCGCTCAGTAATTCGGCGCGACGATGTTCATATAGAGCACTAATAAAAGGCAGTTCACCAAGAACGAAATAGAGCGATTCCTCGGCGACCCGATACAATTCGGGCATCGTCTGCCCGATGCCGTGCTGGAGATAGGGCGCACGTGCTTGATAGGCCTGGCGAATCCAGGGCCAATCGGCCACAGAGCAGACAAAGACCACCCGTTGGTACTCGAGTTCGAGCCGATGCAACTCATAGGCCATGCGACGAATCCGCAGCAGCCGTTGTTCGCCCTCCTCCGGCTTCGGTAGAGCCGGCAGCAAGGCAGCAAGGAATTTTTCCAATTCTACGGCTTTTAGCGCATAGGGGTCGGGCAGCGCCAATCCCTGTTCCTCGTAGATATCTACCTCAAGATCGACATAGGCTCGATCTACACCCGCCTCCATAGCCGTGCGCACGGCAGTTATCACTCCCTGACAGGGATCAATGGGCACGAAGTTATAGTCGCCGGCCAGCGAAATTTCGCGTTGCAACACCACCGAGACTTGCGGCAAACGAGCCACGCCCTCTTCGACCGCAACGGCTACCGAGGGCGGCAGCGCCACTGCAACACAATCGGGTTCTAACGCACTTAGTCTCCGGCGGGTTTCGAGCGCAAAATCGCCGCTGCCGTAGATGATCGGCAAGACTCCAAGACGCGGGCTTAGATCGAGTACCGGATTCGGCTTCAACAAAGTGCCCTCCATCCTACCAGCCATCTTCGAGATGAACCGCGATAACCGGCAATAGCGTAGCGGCAGCGACCAATTCCCTGGCGATCGGGCGCCTGGCGGCCATCGCTCTCGCACAACCACCGCAAAAATAGTAACCGGTATTTCATCTCAGGGGATTGTCGTCGTCCTTGCCCGGGTGCAGCGGGTCGTCCTCTTCGAAAAAGAAATCCTGAAAATCCATGGAGGGCAGGGATTGACCCAGACTCTGCTGGCGCTCGGCAGCCAGGCGCTCGAGATCGGCAGCCTCCGGACCCAACACCCGCGCCAAGGCCTCACCCCAGGCCCGGTCTATCGAAAGCGGATGTTCATCGTCCTGCGCCAGTCGCTTGAGTGCATAGCGGACGACATGAATACCGTCGCGAGGCGAGAAATCCAGATCCAATTCGTGAGCGCGCTGCAAAAAATCAACGGTGATCTCCAATAGATCCGCTTCGGCAAAGGGCAAATGATAGTGCAGAATAGCCATCTCGTCCTGGCGACTGGGGAAGCCGATATCCAGGGTCGGTTGCAAACGCGAGAGAATGTACTCGGGCACTTCATAGGTCGACTCGTCGTCGTTCATCGTCACCGCAGAACGAAAATCGGGATGGGCCTCGATGGTAATCCCCGCGATAATCGATTCGATATAGCGACGGTGGTCGAGAAGCGGCGCCAGCGAGGCCCAACTCTTCTCGTTCATACGGTTGCCCTCATCGAGGATGCAGACTCCGCCTTTCAGCATCGCCGAAACCAGCGGCGAGGCGTGATAGGCAATCTTACCCGATTCGGCCAATACGGGGGTCACCAGCAAATCTTCGGGCCGGGTATCGCTGGTGCACTGATATATGAAGAGCGGCTGATCGCGGCGACGGGCCGCAGCCATCGCCAGGGTGGTCTTACCGATACCAGGCGGCCCCACCAACCGTGGCGAAAGAGGTAAATCCCCCTCGCCAAGTACCAGCCAACACGCTAAAAGCTCACGCAGAGTCTCTGTCTGGCCGATCCACTGGTGTTCGCCTGAAATCGGCGGACTCAATGCCAACTCTACTCCGCTTACTCGAATCTTCTCTGCGCTGCGCTGCTCCATAACTCCTTCTCTTGCCAGGTCGCGATATGGACGATATCTTGGTCATTCTTATCAGCGAGGTGTACTATGTCTCATCAGAGCTCTTTTCATTTTCGAACCCACGGCGGCGTCTGTGCCGGCGAACGATGGATCTACGACGGCGATGAACCCATCGCCCAATTGACCGACTCGATCGTCGAAGAGCCCGAGCAGAACTTACGCTATTTCAACGCGATCCTCAAGCCGATCGAGCTGCGGAATTTACGGCTCAAACCCGGTGGACGCCCCCTGCTGGCAGGGGTCCAGCTCTACTGGAAACTCGGACCGATAGCCACAACTCAATTGCGCTCGATCGAGGTTGATGGTCAAAATACCGAGCGACTTACACTGACCGTTATCACCACCGCCCCCGAAGGCGTAGCAACCTCGCGGCGAGTGCTTGAACTACACTACGACTCGGCACTCGAATCCTATGTCTACAGCTTCCAGGCTCACCTCGACATCCACAGTCCCGAGGTCTTCGACAACCCGCGCGAACTCGATGGCGGGCAGATCAGCTTCGAGTTCTCTGATCCCTGGTATTGCGATATACCCGGACCAGTGGCTCCCTTTGCCGGGATGTGGGAAAAGCGATTTTCGCACCTTCTAGCTGATAACGCCGATGGATCCACCTGGCAAATGCCCCTCAACCACATGGCTACCGGCATTCCCAGCCCCACCGCTTTCGCCGATGGCGGCCTATTCGTCCTCGGCTATGATCCTGGCAACAATCCAGCCTTCGAATTTCGCGGTGATACTGCTGCCCGCACCTCCGCGGCCGTCTGCAATTGGGGTTATGATATCCACCTCGCGGCGCGCTATACCCGCGACGAACTCTACCAACCGATCTGCCCCGAATTTCGGATTCGCCTCTGTAGCGACGAAAAAGTGCAGACCATGATGAAAGCGGCTGCGCCGATCCCTCAGGTCGATTTTGCTGGCCATAGCGAATTGCCCCTCTATGAAAGATCGACCAGTTTCTCCCGCGGACTGAAGCTCAACGAACCAACTAGCGGATCAACGGATCCCTGGCCCTGGTTGCCCTACGGCCAGGGGGCCGAATGGTGCCGCAGCCAAGGACGCTCTGACGAGTTTTCGCTCAAAATTTCCAAAGACACTCCGGGACCCAGCGAGTGGATAGTGGACCGCGAAGGCGATGGTGCCTGGCTCGAACGTTGGGACCTGGACACCGGCTATCGGATCGGGTGTTATATCAAAACAGCACAGGTCGAGGGGCGAGGGTCGTTCCTCGCCGTGCGCTGGACGGTCTATAACCATCCCGACCGCTACCCCTATATTTGCTCACAAAAACTCGTCGGCGACCACGACTGGACCTATGTCCAGGTCATCATCTCCGGGCCGCCTCCACCCGATTCCTCTTCGATTTGTCTCATCCTGCGCCAGGACGGTAGCGGTACGACCTTTTTCGACGATCTGGAGGTAGAACGGCTCGGCCCGCATAACGCCGCGGACTAACGCATGACTACTAGAGCGAATCGAAATCGGCTATAAACACAAGAAATATCCACAAGTCACCCGTCTAAGTATTCGCGTGTAGCAAACATCAGTCATCATCCGAGGAGACGAACTGTGTACGACCTGATCATCCGCAAAGGCGCAATCATCGATGGCACCCGTGCTCCCCGCTATGGAGCCGATATCGGCATCCGCGGCGACCGCATCGAGTCGATCGGAGACCTCTCCAAGGCCGAGTCGCGCCAGAGCATTTCCGCTGAGGGCAAAATCGTCGCCCCAGGCTTTGTCGACGTCCATAATCACTCGGACGGTTGGCTTTTGAAAACCGCTAATTTTCTACCTAAAACTCTGCAGGGTTTTACCACCGAAGTCATTATGGCTGACGGGATTTCCTATGCCCCGGTAGATTCGGCAACTCGTGCCCATTGGCTCTACTATATGCGGGCACTCAACGGTCTGCTCCAAAGCGACTACCAGGGCTGGGAGAGCCTGGCCGACTATATGCAACTCCTCGACGGCCGCACCGCACAAAATTCCATTACGCATATTCCCTATGCCCATCTGCGCGCAATGGCTTGCGGCTGGAGTCGGTGCGTACCCGACGACGTGCAAATGGAGGAAATACTCGCGGGTGTCGAACGCGGAATGGAAGAAGGTGCAGTCGGTATTTCAACCGGGATAGACTATATCGCCGAATGTTTCGCGAGTACGGACGAACTCGTCGAAGCCTGCACCGCGATGGCCCCACAGCAGGGACTCTACGTAAGCCATGTGCGCTATAAGAAGGGTACGCTTCGTGCTGTACAGGAGGCCGTTGAGATCGGTCGCCGCGCCGGTGTCCCGGTTCATATTTCCCACTTCAAGGGAACCTCGCAGCAACAGATCGATGAGCTGCTTTCCTATGTCGACGAGGTTGCGGTTCACGAAGTCGACTTCAGCTTCGATGTCTATCCCTATCTGCCTGGTTCGACCATGCTTAATTTCATCTTGCCCTACGAGGTGTGGGAGGATGGACCGCTGGGTGCTTTACCCAAGCTCAACGATCCGGAAATCCGCCGCCGTTTCGCCCGAATTCTCGAACGCACTCCCACCGACCTGGACAAGATGAACATCGCCTGGCTACCCGGTCGCGATAATGCGAAATTCATCGGCCGGACACTACGAGATTACGTCGATGAATCCGGTGCAACTCCAGCCGATGCGCTCTGTGACCTCTTGA
Organism: uncultured Gemmatimonadaceae bacterium; assembly: GCA_964520345.1. Classification (GTDB taxonomy): domain Bacteria; phylum Latescibacterota; class UBA2968; order UBA8231; family UBA8231. The sequence continues at coordinate 45,046 of CAZFMY010000011.1, forward strand.
TCGAGGAAAACCTGGCCGTACTTCTCGTCTTTCACCATGGCGATGACGCACTGGTCCACCCCTTCCTCTCTCACGAAAAATACATGATGGGCAGCGATGGGATCTACTTCCCCGATGGGACTGTGCACCCTAGGCTCTACGGGTCAGCCGCCCGTCTTTTGGGCCCCTGTGTCCGCGACCATGGGTTGTTCTCGCTCGAGAATGCGGTCTACAAATTGAGCGGATACCCGGCTGCACGCTTCGGTCTTAACGAGCGCGGCCAGGTTGCCACAGGCTTCTACGCCGACCTCGTGGTTTTCGACGCCGAAGCGATCGAGGATCGCGCCACCTATCAGGATCCCCACCAGTACTCGGTCGGCGTCGAAGAGGTACTGGTCAACGGCGTGCCGATCATCCGCGCCGGAAAACCGGCCGAGGATCTGGTAGCGCCCCTGCCGGGCCGTTATCTGAAATTCAATGCCTGAGTGGCTGGAATCAGTACTTATCCATTAAGCCGCCATTCCAAAACTCGGCTGTTTCACCCTTGGGATTGAGTAGCGTCACCGAACGTTTGTCGATCTTGACCCAGACCGTCTTATCGACATAAATCCAGCACCAGAGACAATTCACCTTGGGATCTAAAAACCATACCCCGCCCCCATCCCTCATCCGCACCAAAATGCGGCCATCGACAAAGCGACGCATCAGGTAGGCCTCGACAAACCCCCCTTCCGCCAGTAATTCTGCTGCTTTAGGTGAAGGTTGGGGCACCGGTGACTCTATCGGCACCAGCCCACAGCCCCAGGAAATCAGGATACAGCTGAATATCCTGCCCGGTTTCATATAGCCCCTTCGGTGCGCAACACCTCTATCTCACCTGCAGACAAGCCGAGAATCTCCCCCAGAATTTCCTCTGTATGCTGCCCCAAAAGAGGTGCCGGCGTATTCAACTCGACCGGCGTCTGAGAAAATTTGAGCGGCGAATTGGGCATTGCCTGCACTCCGGCGATAGGATGCTCCAATTCGATAATCATTTCCCGTGCAGCAACCTGCTCACTATGGAAAACCTGCCCGACATCGCAGAGCGGACCACTAGGAACACCTGCCTCCCCCAGTAAAGCACACCATTTCTCAACCGTACTTTCGGCTATGATCTCGCCTAATAATGGCTCTAATTCAGCGTGATTCTCGGTGCGCTGAGCATTGCTTGCAAAACGCGGATCGTCTGCCAACTCGCCCATACCTAGGGCTGCACAGAGCTTGCGCCAAAGAGCATCGTTGCCTGCGGCAATGACGAGATAACCGTCGCTAGCTGCGAAAAACTGAAAAGGCGTAATAGCAGGATGGCGCGAGCCAAGAGGCGTGGGTACCTCGTTGGAAACGGCGTAGCGGGCAAGGGCATTTTCCAATAGAGCTACCTGACAATCGAGCATCGAGATATCGACCTGCTGCCCCTCTCCCGTACGACGAGCCCGTTCCAAGGCGGCGAGGATACCGACTGCCCCGAAAAGCGCCGCACTTAAATCGGCGATTGACGAGCCAACCCGGACCGGCGCATCGTGCGGATTTCCAGTAATGCTAGCCAACCCCCCCATCGCCTGAATCAATACATCGTACGCGGGACGCTGCGCATAGGGACCTGTCTGACCGAAACCCGAAATCGAGGCATAGACCAAATGCGGGTGGAGCACGTGGATTTCCTCAAAACCCAACCCGAAGCGGTCCATACTACCCGGGCGAAAATTCTCAACCAGTACATCGGATTGACCGGCCAGACGCCGAGCCAGATCCTGGCCGCGCTGATGCCGCAAATCGATCGTCGCACTCTTCTTGCCGCGATTGACACTGGTGAAATACGCGCTTTCTCCATTTTGGAACGGTCCGAAACCCCGCGACTCATCGCCCAAACCCGGCAACTCGACTTTGATTACTTCAGCACCGAGATCCGCCAAAACCATAGTCGCATAGGGCCCGGCTAAAACCCGTGTCAGATCGAGTACACGCACACCCTCCAATAAGTTTTCCACCGCTAGTACTCCTGTGGAGCCAAGAGCAGAACCGCTCCTTCTCCAGCGGCGATCATCGCCATTTCTGGCTCGTGGCCTATTACCGAACTCAATCTGTCGACGAACTCACGACCTCTCTCCGAATCGATGAAGTCGCGGTGGATCAGCCCTCCGATATTGCCCCCCCAACCAGCACCTAATCGCTGTACTGAACCCACTGTGGCCCCACATCCGACCAGAAAGTCGTTCGCCAACCGCACTAATCGGTCGTAAGGAGGCGTCATTCGACCATAACCACCAGGTAAAAAACGCAATCCCGCCCGTTGCTCCCCGCGATCGACCCGAGCGACCAAATCCGCAAGAACCTCGTCTTCAACTTCCGCGTCAAGATCGCCCTCGTGCGAAATCCGTATCAACTCAAATGCCGCAGGCATATCCCCTGCATTGAGATATTCGATCATTCCGTCTACGCGATCCTGCTCGGCCAACCCAAACGCACATCGCCGCCGAACGAAGAGGGCCGTATCATCGGTCAGGAATTGAAACTTCCCGGCGATTTCCCGCTGATACCATTCATCGAATCGGCCACCGATTCCAGCCACCCTGCACTCTGCTTCCAACTCCGCCAAACTCGTCCGTTTCGGCATCTCACCCAAGATGCGGTACAGCGCCGAGAGCGAGAGTCCGAGATTTTCGACCGTCAGATCGCGGATAAAGTGGATCCGCTCGCGAAAATCTCCAACCAGACCGGCAAAATTCGGATCGTCTTTGAGTCGTGGTAATATCAATTCTCTGGCGATGAAAGTGCCGAGCGGATAGGCAATGACGGTCTCTTCTTTGACCGCCTCATCGTATTCGCGTACGATGCCACTATCGAGAACCAGGGCCGCGTATTCATCGGGCAGAACAGCTTCCCCCTGAGCCCAGGCCGGGAAAACTCCGACGCTTATCAGCCGGCCTGACCGGCCCAGAATCATCCCTCCGTGATCTGCGGTTCCGCCGCGGGTGCCACGGATCCACTCCGATGTCCCCAGGCCATCGATCAAGTCTTCCGTCAATATATCGCGATGCGGTTCCAAACCATGGACCCCCAGCGTCGCCAACGCCGTCGCCACAACCAAGGCCGACGACGAACTCATGCCGCCGCTTGGAGAGACACTGCTCCATACCAGGGCATCGAATCCATATAGAGCCAGACGATCGCGAAAATAGCTCTCTAAATAAACCAGCTGTCCAGCGATCAGAACCGACCAATCGTCGGCCAGAGCACTGCCCTCAGTCACCAGACGCTCTTGACAGATCCTGCCGGCGTAATCCATCAACGCCTGTCGCTCGACCACCCGTTCAGTGGGCAGTATCTCGTCCAGATCGAGTTCTATTGGCGCGAAACGATCCTCAGCATCTCCGCTAGCGTGTAAAACGCTGGAAATCCGCACTTTCCGGCTTTCCGGGGCTGCCCGCGCAACAACCAGCGTATCCGCCCCGCGAACGGCCAGGCGCAGTGAAGGCATACCACCGTAGTCAATATGCATCCCCATGACATTCATTTGCCCTGGACAGCGGGCGACGACCACCTCGCCGGCATTGCCATGTATCTCGGCGAATTTCTCCAGGGCCCCTAAATAATGAGTGCGCCAGGCCGCGATCTGGTCCACTCCGTATATCCGTCCGAACTCGCGATCGAAATGTCCTGACTCGATCGAAGAATGCCATTGGCTCAGGCTGGCTGCATTTTTATTTTTACAATTCACCATCGACACTCAGTGAAAATCGACGGAGCGGGCGAATTTTGCGTTCGCTCGTCGTATAGTGATATTGAAAGATATTGTCGACTCGCAGGTTGATCTGCAGGTCACCCAAACGCCGACTCAACTGCGCATCGACTAAGTAAATCGGCACCTGGTCGCGACCGCACTCGGGAAAGAGACCGGAGACCCGGTCAAATTTGCTGAGATACTGAAAGCCAACCTTGCCCTCCAAGGGGCCGCGGCCTCCCTGCAGCCCAAAATTCAGCAAATGACGCGGTCGATAAGGTAACGGGCCTTGGCCCCCGCGACGATAATCGCCGTGGCAGTACGGCGGGAATACCTCGTCACTGGCAAAGAATTCCGTGCCCGCGACAAGTGTATAGGCGGCCCTGGCCCCCAACCCCAGCGGCAAGCCTATCAGGGCCTCCCCTTCGAATCCCCGGACCCGTGCCCGCGACAGATTTTGAAACCGAGCGACCGGCACGGAACCCGTAGATTCAATATCGGGCCGTCCCTCGATCAAGCCGCGATACTCGTTCCAGAAAAGAGCCAGATCCAACGCCAGAAGCCCTGCAAATTGCTCTTTGTACCCCACTTCATAAGACCAGGCGCGTTCTGGATCGAGTCTGGGATTGGGGCAAACCCTGAGTCCAGACACCTGGACCTGGGCAAAAATCTCCGATGCTGCAGGCGCACGGAAACCACGACCGACGGAAAACCGAATTGCCGAGGACTCCCTCGGCCGGAACGAAAATCCGATCTGAGGACTCCAAGCCCCTACGGCTTTACCCGCCATCGCCCCGTTCGAAGCACAAACCCCGCCCCCGGATGCACCAGAGACCCCACGGCGATTCAGATCATAGCGCAAACCTGCAGCCAGATCGGCCTGCGAACCAAGTGCATAGACACCATGTGCATAACTCGCAGCGGTTATGAGCGTGCGCTCTCCGAGAAAGTCCGCGGGCGAACGCACCAGATCCCCAGTCGTAGCCAACCCCAAGGTCCAGTCCCAACCACGCCAGCCTTCGAAATCAAACTGCGCCTCTCCCGAAAGCTTATGTGCACTAGAGGAGAGTCCACCTGCTGCCGCGTTACCCGAAAATGCAGTGCGATAATAGCCTAGCTTGAGGCGATAGCCCAGGTCTCGGCGCAGAAGATGGTAGTACTCGGAGTTGAGATGCAACTTGGTAGAGAGGGTGCTGGCCTGTGCATCATCTTCGGATACAGAGAGCGGCTGAGTACGGTTGCGCCACTGCACGAAGACCCCGTGATCGTCTCGAGCCCAATTGCCCATCGTGCGCCAATATCTCATCGGCGAGAAGCGGTGCACGGTTTTGGCATAGAGATGATACCGGCGACCATCCCCGTTCTGATGATAACCAGTACTGCGGTTGTGGCCCCCGCTCAGCGCCAGACCCGTTCGCCCGATGGTCCGATCGTGACTCAAATCGAATCCGGCCAGATACATTGGATCTTCGGTCCAACGCCACTGGCGGTAGGCCGGCTGGCTGTAAAGCCCGCTGAGCAAGCGAAACCGCGTCGAGGGTCTTTTCCCGGGATCGCGAGTCAACACGTTGATGACCCCTCCCAGCGCCCCGGTGCCATAGAGTGCCGAGCCAGCCCCCTTGACCACTTCGACTCGCTCAACTTGATGCAGAGGAACAGCGTCCCATTTTATGTCGCCCACATCCGCTGAGAGTAGTGAAAATCCATCCACCAGCATCAAGATTCGGCTGCCCGTCCCACGGCTATAACCGCTTGATCCGCGAATATTGACCTGGTCGCCGACCTGGCTGATCCCCGAAATATAGCGCAGCGGCGCAACCAGTGAGACAGTATTGTAATCGGCGATCTGCGCTGCGTCGGCCACTGCGATACTGATCGGTGCCTCGGCAGCGGTTTGCGAACGGCCAACGGCAGAAACGACAACACCCGGAAGAGCTAGAGTACTCGGCTCGAGTGCTACGACGTACTCGCGATCGCCGGTTGCCAGATCGCGCAGGGTTTGCGGGCGATAGCCAACAAAAGAACAGAGCAGATCGTACTGTCCGGGGGGCAATCCCTCGATCCGGCAGCGTCCCTCGCCATCGCTGTGGCCCCCAAACTCGGTGCCCAATACCGCCAGAGTCGCCCCGGGCAGGAGAGCTTGATCCTGAGCGTCCCTGACTAGGACGACTAGTTCAGCCGCCCAACTCGGCGAGGAGTTCAGTGGAGAGCAAACGCTCGCAAAGAGCAGTACCAGGATCCGTCTCACGGTCCAATACGGCAAAGTCGGCATCGATATCGACGCCGACAACAATTTCTCCTGGACCGACTTCCACCGTCGAGGGCCGGTCGGCTCCGGGGAGGTGATAGCATCCAAGAAGTGACGTAAAATTCCAAAAATTGTCCTGCTTCCGCCAGGCGACAATGACCCATTGATACTCGCCTTCTCCATCGAGTGGAACGAAATAATCATAGGCCCCGACGCCCAACGCAACATCGGTGTCCCAACCACTGATATTGAAGAAGTCGGCTAGCGAAGCAGGTGGCTCGCGAAAAACAGCCACAGCCACCTGCTCCACATCCTCGGGCCAGGCACCGACAAAGCGCACCCGGCCTGCGATCCCGACTTGGTCTGCCCCTTCGGCTTCGAGGCCGTGATCACAGCCTATACACAGACTCAGAACCGCGGCGATGAGGCCGCAGATTCGCAAGGCCTAGCGCTCTCTATCCGGCTGCGGCAGCAGCGGCAGCCTGAGCTGCACTGACGGCATCAAAGAGGGTCCGCGCGTCGTATTCGATACCGTTTATCGTAATCGTCCCCTCGGATGTGAGGCCGCCGTCAACTATTTGGATATTCAGATCCAGATCTATGGTAGTTGTACCAACCCCGGTGATCACGACTGTCCCTGTAGCCGGTCCAGATGGAGGATCTAAAAGGGGGTTAACTGCTACGGTCAAAGTCCCGTTTAATTTCAGGATCCCGTCGGGAGAATAATCGTTGAGTTTCCACTGTGCGCCGTCGATTTCGACACTCCCACCGCCCTCCCCCTCAAAGGTTTCAGCTCCTGCCAAAACTGCGAAGAACACAGTTTGAAAGCTCTGCAGCAGAACACCTGTCAATTGGACGACCTCTGGTGTAATCTCCGGAGCTTCTGCATCCGAGTCGGCTGGATTCGAACCGTCGTCGCTGCCGCAAGCTGCCAGGACTAAAACCCCGCACAGAATCAGGGCCGTCGCTTTATCGAATAGTTTGCGCATAAAACATTCTCCCTAAGTATTGAGTTATTCAGACGCCCGGGTGGCCCCTGAATACGGCTTGTAATTGATTCAATTGTCGATCCGGCTGCTATACCAGCAGTTTATCGATCACACCTGTCATTATCTGAGGTCGCTTTCATTGGGAAACCGTTTCGCTATCCTGTACATAGCGTTCGAGGGCGGACTCGTCCAGCGCACATCCTAATCCCGGCTGCATCGGCGTTGGCACATAGCCGTCCACGAAGGGGATTGGTTCGATGATCAGATCATCCTCGCGAGTCCAGCTACCGACAAAATCGGAGGCCATGGTGCAGGCAGGCGCGGCAACCGCCGCATGTACGTACGAGGTATCGACGATCCCCAGGTCGTTGCCCGAACCGTGCCAGCAACGCAGACCAGCCGCAAGTGCGATCGCGGCATTTTTCTGAAATCCGACCAGACTCCCTCCCAGATTGAGACAATCGACCACCCCGGCCTTGATCGCCCTGATAATGGAGGGACCATCGCCCAGATGCATGGCTAGCGGGAGGTTGATTTCCTCGTGGATCCGAATATAGCCCTCGAGATCCGACTTGGGAATCGGATCTTCGAAGACCTCGACATTGCCCAACGCCTCTAGCTGATGCGCCAGCGCAATGGTCTGCTCGGCAGTGTGGAAGCGCTCATTCGGATCGACAGTAACCTTGAAATCCTCCCCGCCGACCTCGCGCATCGCCCGCAATCTCTCGACCATTGGCTCATCGATTTTACACTTGATCTTGACCCCTTTGAAACCGTGTTCGAGCGCTCGCTCGACAGCTCGTTTGCCATCTTCCGGGGTCTGGTGCCCCATCCAATAGTCCGCGCGGACCCTATCGCGCACCGCACCACCGAGCAGTGCGTGCACCGGCACCTGGCGCGCCTGGCCGACCAGGTCGAAAACCGCCATCTCGAAAGCGTCGTACGCTGGTCCCTTGCCGACCTCGAGTTCTTCTTCGCTGCCATCGTGACGCGCGGCGAAAATATCCTGCAGCGTCAACCCTTCGGGATCTTTACCCAACAAAAACCCAGCCCCCTGGCGCACCTCCTCTATTGGCATCCCGCGCCCCGTTTCACCCAGACCGATGAGTTCGGTATCGGTATTCAGGCGCAAAATGTGTTTGGGCATCTGATCCCAACCCGTTTCCGCTACCCATTCGGGACTGTGTACCCGCCCCGGAATCGTCGGCACCACCACGGTCCATATATCGACAGATTTAATTTTCATTGCCTCATCCTCAGGGTATAAAGCAGGTCTTGTCATCGACCGAAAGCGCAAACTCGGCCAGGAGTCGGGCGGTATTATCCAGATCGCCCAGGGCCACGATCTCAACCGGGGTGTGCATATAGCGCTGCGGTACGCTGACCAGCCCGGTAGCGACACCGGCCCGGCTCAACTGGATCGCATTGGCATCGGTACCGGTTCCCCCGGGTTCGGCCTGGATCTGATGCGGAATCTTGCTCTTCTTCGCCACCCGTACCAATCGATCGAATACTACCGGATTAACATTGGCCCCCCGAGTAATTACCGGCCCCCCACCCAACACGCATTCACCAACCTGCCGCTTATCGACTCCGGGATGATCCATCGCCCAGGTCACATCCACCGCAATACCCACCAGCGGATCGATACCATAGGCACTGGTTCTGGCCCCGCGCAACCCCACCTCCTCCTGGACCGTCGCCACCGAGTGGATCGAAGCACGGCATTTCTTTTTGGTACTGCTCACCCTGCGCAGTACCTCGGCAACGACCCAGGCTCCGGCCTTGTTGTCGAACCCCCTCGACACCGCCAAGCCGTTGCGCAACTCCTCGTAGTTGGCTTCGTAGGTCACCGGATCGCCAATCGCTACTAGTTGCTCTGCCTCAGCCCTATCTGCAACGCCGATATCGATCCACAAATCGTGCTTATCGGGTACTTTTCGCCGATCGCCCGCAGCCATGAGATGAATGGGTTTTTTGCCCAATACGCCCAGGATCGAGCCATTGGCGGTATGAATTCGAACCTTGCGACCGGGTACGAGCTGCAAATCGAAACCCCCGATCGTATCGAAGTAGAGATAACCCTTTTCATCGATATAAATGACCTGGAAACCCAGTTCATCCATATGGCCGGCAAACATGATCCGCGGGCTGCCTTGGCCATTGTAGACCGCAAAGGCGTTGCCGTGTACATCGACTTCAACCCGATCGGCATAACGCTCGACCTCAGCCTTCCACACACTGCGGACCGGCCCCTCATATCCCGAAGGCCCGGGAGCATTGAGTAAATCGGCGAGAAACCGCTTGGATGCCGCGCGCATTACTTAGTCCTTAATAAGAGTAGCCGGTCTGATCAGAGCCCCGATAGCGCAAATGGTCGCATTGAGTAAAAGACCAACTACTCCTGCATGAAATCCCCAAACCAGCTTGTTGCCGGTCCCCCATAACCCCAGAGCCATAATCAGGCCACCTATCATCCCGGCCAACGCGGTTTTCGCTGAAAGGCGCTTCCAATACAATCCCAAAAAAAAGCAGGGGACTACCTGAATCAAGATCTCGAACTTGAGTTCGAGCAACCGGACCAGCGTCGTCGATTTATCGGCGATAGCCACCAGAACCAATAGAGCAACGATGATCCACGAACTAATTTTGCCGACCTTGGTCATTTCTGCTTCGCTGGCCTGGGGACGAAAATAGGGCTTATAGATATCCTTGGTAAACATCGACGAAATGGACAAAAGCGCCGAATCCGCCGTCGACATCAGCGCCGCCAAGACCGCGGCGAAGACCGCCACCACCAGCCAGTAACCCAGGGTCGACTCAGCCATTACCAGCGCGCAGAGCCGGGCCAGCACTTGTTCACTTTCCACTCTGCTCAGGTCTGGCAAAACCACCAGCGCCGTCAATCCACACACCATAACCACCAGAGTTGTCGTCAGCGGCATAAAGGCCATCAGAGCCAGTGAACGCTTGAGGACTTTGACCGACCGGCTGGCATAAAGACGCTGTATGGCCTGAGGGTAAATCGCTGCCCCACAGCCTAATAGCAATACATAACTAACCCACTTATTAATCCCCAGCAAACTCGGCACTTGCACTTTGGGCGGATCCATCGTGCTCAGCTTTGAGACCACATTGCCCAAGCCCCCACCTAATTGCTGCGGAATGAGAAAGACCAGAGCCCCAAAGCCCACAAGTAAAACCACGCCTTGCATAACATCGGTCCAGGCGACCGAACGCATCCCTCCCAGCGTCTCGTAAATAACCATGATAATGGCCAGACCAATGATGCCATAAGCCGCCGGCACTGCACCATCGGTCACTCCCTCTATCGCCACTCCCATCGCCTTGAGTTGAGCCAGTACGTAGTTGCATAACGCATAGATCATCAATACCGTACTCAAGAGAGTCAGCACCGGCGAGGAGAACCGATGGGCAATATAATCCCCAGGGGTAATAAACCCCTCCCTTCGCGCCAGCCCGACCAGCCGGGGTGCAAAGAGCATATAGCCGATAATGACCGAAAACATGAAAAGCACCGAAACGGTCCACTCAAAACCAATCCGATACGTTTTTCCGGTATAGCCGAAAAGGGTATTGCCGCTGTACTGGGTCGCGTAGAGGGTGAGAAAGAGCACTGCCAAACCCATCGAACGGCCGGCGAGATAGAAATCAGCCATGCTATTGGAACGGCGCCGCTTGCGCGCGATCCAACCCACACCGATCATAGAGACCAGATACAACCCCACTACGGCTAAGGCATCCGGCCCAAAAACTAGCCCATCACCCATTTACTCATCCTCCTGCGCCATGATCCAATAACGGCGGATCACCCAGGCTGTCCACACCGCTAAGAGCAACACTGCACCCAGCGACACGGCTACCCAGAGCGGAAATCCCAGAATTAGTGGTCCCCGATAACCCTCGGGCCAATACCAGGGAATCGCTATTGCATAGAGCAAGAGATAGACGACCCAGATATAGCCAACCTTACGCGGTTCAACTACCAGATCGCCATTTTGCGATGATTGATTCATAAATGTGCTAAGTATAAGCTTTGAATAGAGATGAATACCGTCCAATATGGACATTTTTCCTGATTGACACAACTTTAGCGCCCTGCATACCACCCCTTTAAGGCCGGGTAGAGCGCGGCGTAGCGATCGAAGACCCGCCGGTACTCATCTGCCGTTGCCTTATCGCAACGGACGCACTCGGCCAGTTTAACCGCACGCCGACAGGCGGTATCGAAATCGGCATAGAGTCCCACCCCCACCCCCGCCAGCAATGCCGCTCCGACTGCGGAGAGATCATCGGTCTCGATCCGCACCACATCGCGTCCTAAAATATCGGCCTGAATCTGTCGCCAGAGTTCGGAATGCGAGCCGCCTTCTCCGATCCGCAACTCATCGACGGGCAAGCCCAACTCGACAAAGCAATCGAGCGAGTGCCGCAAATCGAAGACCACCCCCTCCATCACCGCCCGCACCATATGCCCCTTGGTGTGTCGGAGCGAAAGACCGGCAAAGCCCCCGCGAGCCTGAGCATCGGGCTCCGGCGTAGCACGCCCTTCGAGCCAGGGCATAAAGAACAAGCCCTCCGCACCGGCCGGCACCCCTGCCGCCGCCCGGGTCAATTCCTCGTAGCTGCCGCCCAACTCCTCTTTGAACCACTTGAGCGAGGCGCCACCGGTAAACGAACAGCCCAACCAGGCATACTGGCCGGGGATCGGGTGACACATCGGCCAGAGCTTATTGAATGCCCGAGGGTCCAGGCGCTCGGCGCAGGCGGTCGCATGCGCCGCCGTACCGATTCCCAAACCGACGATCCCCGGTTCGATCACCCCCGATCCCAGAATCATGCAGGGCATATCTCCGCCGCCGGCCACAATCGGCGTGTCGACAGCGAGCCCGGTTTCCGCCGCCGCTTCTTTGGTTATAGCCCCCACCACCTCAGACGATTCACTCAACTTGGGAAAAAGACCAGCATCGATATCCAGCGCATCGAGTATATCGCTGCACCACTCGCGCGCATCCAGATCAAAAGCCGCCGTCACCGATGCGTCCGAGATCTCCGCACCGATCTGGCCGTTGAGACGGAAACGCAGCCAATCCTTGGGCAATAGCGCCCAGTGACTTTGCCGATACACTTCGGGCTCATTGGCTTTAACCCAGAGAACCTTGGCCAGGGTATTGACCGGCCCTAATCGAGTCAACGCCCGATCTCGCAGCAAATCCCCAGCCCGGTCCTGGGCCCAATCGCACTCTTTTTGCGAACGATGATCGAGCCAAATCGGCACCATGCGCTGAGGGCGCCCCTTTGCATCGACAAATACCGCGCCATTGAGTTGTCCCGATAGGGCAACACTGGAAACCTCTGCCGGATCCACTCCAGCTATAGCCTCCCGCACCGAGGAACACAGACCTCGCCACCAATCGTCCGGGTCCTGCTCAACCCACCCGGGATGTGGTTTGGACAGCGGATATTCGGCGGTGCCCCGTCCTGCAAGCTGACCGGCTTCATCGAGCAACACGGCTTTGGCACTGCCGGTGCCCAGATCGACACCAAGGACATACCGCATTATAATTCCCCGGTTAAATAACGCCGCGGATTATGGATCAGCAGATCCTCGATCGCCTCTTCGGCAACACCTTCGGCCCGCAAACGAGGAATGTGCTTTTTTAGCACAAAATCTAGCCCGGGTCCCCCACCGTAGTGCCGCCAGTAACTCGGACGACCCAGATCGTTACCAAGTAGAATCTGTTGGCCCAAACCGTTCTCAATCAACCGTTTTAGCACTCCGATTCTCAACTCATCAGGCCCGTATTTGGTCTTGCCCGGACAGTCGTAGCCCAGATAGGCACCGGTCTCCGCTATGCGCGCATGCTCCCAAAAATCCGGATTGCGGTCCATGTGACTGAGACAGATCCGAGACGGTTCGACCCCCTCATCTGCAAGGGTTTCGACCTGTTCCCACCCCATCGTCCCCGCCTCGGTATGGGTAATCAGCGGCACTCCCGTCTCTAGGTGAACCTTAGCCGCTACTCGCAGCAGCTTCTGGTCCCTTTCATTCATGGTATTATACCCCGTCCCCCCCTTGACCAGGCCGGCCTTGGTATCGGTACCATCGATACCCCGTTCGATATCGCGCACACAGCGCTTGATCAGATCCTTGTCCGAAGAGGTAAATACCCATTCATCGCAAAAATAGGGCTTGTTGAAGCCGGTAATGGCTATGATATGCGCCTCGGGCACTTTGCGGGCGATCCGACGCACAGCGCGGATATCGCGCCCAAAATCAATAGCCGACATCTCGATAAGCGTTCGCCCCCCAGCCCGGGTCCAGTCGCGCAATTCCGCAGCAGAGAAATCCTGATTGTCGAGTTTGAAATCCCGATCCTCGCGCAACAACCAAGAAGGGGCATTAAAACAGAGATGCTCGTGATAATCGACAATCCCCAGATCCTCACCTTTTACCTCTCCTAAAACCGCATTAATCGTTGCCATGATACTCCTTCTTTCTTTAGTTGCGCCCCAGGAACTCCTCCCACAATTCCACCACCCGCTCCACCCACAAGTGCAAAAATCGTTCTCCCTTTGCGCGCGTCGCTACCGTCGCATCCCCAAAGACCCCCGACTGACTCAGCACTCCCATCGGCAGCGCGGACATATCGTATTCAATGGCCGAGTCGGGATACTCCCGCAGCGCACGATCCATCCGCACTAGATCAGGATGCAGATAGAGCATCATCGAGGTTTCGACTTCTTCTGCATGGAAATTCCCCCCACCCCACATCTCCGATTCGACCTCTTTTCGCAACTGATTCAAATGGGGATAAAATACCTGAAGAACTCGCAGTTCCAACACGTCGGATAGTTCGCGCAACGCGTATTTGACCGGATTGGGATTGGCCCCATGACCATGCAGAATCAACAATGATTGACAGCCACTGCGCTCAAGGCTAGATGCCAGATCTTTTACCACTGCCTGCAAGGTATCACAGGAAAAGCTCAAAGTGCCCGGATAGTCCCGCCAACTCCAGGAATATCCTACGGCCAAAGCCGGCAGTAAGAGTCCCCTGGTCTGTTCTGCTACTCGCTGAGCCGTAGCCTCGGCCAGCAGCGTATCGGTATTCTGGGGCAAGTGGGGGCCGTGCTGTTCGGTCGCCCCCATCGGCAATATCGCATTGGGATACTCGGCCAGGTAATCGCGGCATTCCTCCCAGGTCGCGGTAGCAGCATCCAACCAGTTTTGCATAAGATCATTCCCCAAAGGAGCTAAGTACTTACCTCATCCGACTCAGGATCTGGCCCGGTAATCGGCTGCTGGAAGATGAGTTGGATCGACACTTCACTCAAACCGATCCACACTGCAAAGACTTAAATCAAAACCCGGATCTTCACCCTGGACCAGGCGAGCAATCATCACCCCGGTCACCGCCCCCAACGAAATTCCGATCATCGCGTGCCCAGATGCCACAGTGAGATTGTCGTAGGCGCTGGGGCGTCCCAGGAAAGGCAGCCCGTCTGGAGTACAAGGCCGCAATCCCCGCCACACTTCGATCAACTCAAGCGAATCCGTTTCCCACTCGGGTACGTATTTCGGCACCGCATTGAAGATTGCGGCGACCCGGCGGCGATTAATCGACAAATCCATGCCGGCCAATTCCAATGTGCCGGCAAAACGCAACTTCTCCCCCATCGGAGTGACAGCGACCTTGGCCTCGACCAGCATGAAGGGGACCTCCGGACATGTATCGGGCTTGTGGACGGTGATGCTGTAGCCCTTGGCCGGTTGTACCGGCAGGGTGAGCCCCAGCGCCTTGGCCAAACCTGGCGACCACGATCCGCTACAGAGCACCACCTCACGAGCGGCAAAACGCCCACGGGTAGTCTCGATCTCCTCAATACGCCGCCCCACCTTATCAAAACCCAGCACTTCGGTCCGTTCCTGCACCACCACTCCGTCCTCGATACATCGACCGGCCAATCCTCGGACCAAACGCGCCGGATCGAGGTGGCCATCCTGAGCGTAAAAGGCTCCGCCGATCGCATCAAAATCGACTCCGGGCGCATGTCGCTGTGCTTCAGACTCATCGATCATTTCCACATCCAGCCCGACCTCCCGCATCAACTCGGCCTCTTCGCGCACCCCTTCAAGTCCTTGCTCAGTCTTGCAGAGCAAGAGCCGCCCCTGATGACCGAAAGAAAAATCCAACTCCTCGGCCAGGCTCTGGTAGAGCTGAAAACTCTCCAGATGCAAATCGCGCAGCAGCGGCATCGCCCTCCGCACCCGGTCCTCAGTACAGGCCTTGCGGAATTGCCAAAGCCAGGACGCTAGATCGCGATCCCAGCGCAGCTTAATATAGAATGGACTATCGGGGTCGAAGATCCAGCGCAATCCCTGGGCGATAACCCCCGGTTCGGCCAGAGGAACACTGTGGCTGGGTACGATCAGGCCCGCATTGCCGTAGGAACTCCCCGCGCAAACCTCGTCCTTCTCGACCAGCGTGACTTCTCGGCCCTGTTCTCTGAGATAGTGCGCCGTACAGATGCCGACAACTCCGCCACCGATTACCAGCACATCTACTGATTGCGTCATAAGATAAGCTTCTGATGAGTAACGGCATCAGGTGCACAGCGCGATGCCGAAAAATCTTTGCAATTGCACGAATTGCATTTATTATACTTTGAAAAATTGAGCTTGGCCATAGTTGGGAAAGGAATTATCAATGCTGGACCGCGCTCTGCGGGTGGGAATGATCGGCTGCGGCACTCAAGCCCATGTCCATTTCGCGGGCATCAAAAAGCTAGGAGTCGACCAGGCCATGGTCACCGCCGTCTGCGATCTCGACGACGAACGCCTAGCCGCTGCCTGCCAACTTTGGCCCGATGCCCGAGCAACTAAAGACTACCGGGAGATGCTAGAGCCCGGCGACCTCGATCTGGTCATTGTCGCCACCATGCCCAACACCCACGAGGCGATCTCCCTGGCCTGCCTGGAAGCCGGTGCCCACTTGCTCTGTGAAAAGCCCTTTATGGTCAATGCAGATCAGGCCCAAACCGTTCTCGCCGAGGCCGCCTCGCTCGGACTCCAGGTGCAATTGGGAACCAATATGCGCTATATGCCCAGCTCGCAATACTTGTACGACCTAGTCCAGGGAGGTCAGATTGGCAAGCCGGTCTACGCCAAAGCTTGGGGCTGCCATGATTACCCACCGGTCTGGGGACCCCACTACCACCTGGCCACCTCTGGTGGCGGAGTCCTGGCTTCAACGCTAGTCCACACGCTCGACCTGGCGATGTGGATCGGCGGCTCGCCCAATCCCGTCACCGTAAGTGCAGCGACCCACCAACTATTTCCCGCAAAACGCGGGGCAAAAATCGATGCCAAAATCCATGCCGATTACGATGCAGAAGATCTTATCAGCGCTTTAGTGCGCTTCGACAATGGAGCCTTCTACTCGCTCGAAGGCAACTGGTGCAGCGAAGTCACCAATTATCACAGCTTCGAGTTGACCACTGAAAAAGGCACCGTGACCGGCACGCCCTTATCGGTCAAAGTTGATATCGAAGGTGATATCGTCGATCAAACTCCGACCCTTGACGGCGATGACTGGTCCCTGAGTGTCCACACTCAGGACGCCTCGCTCATCGCCAAACTCCGCGGCGGAGCACCCTGGGATGTCCAGGATGCTCGCCAGCTCCTCAACCTGCAAAAAATAGTCGATGCCTGTTACGAATCGGCAAGTACCGGTCGCGAGGTAGCACTTTAAGTCGCGGGCTGTACCGACTAGCAACCGCGCCCTTATCGAATTCCACAATACACAATATGGAATCCCCGCAATGCAGCCAGGGCTTCTCTAAGGGGCACTTATCCACTCGGCGATCCCACCCTGACTCATCCCCTTAGCCTCAATCTTCAAACGGGCACTCCGACCAGCGGCGCGATAGCTGCGCTTGGCAATTCTCTCCGGGAAACGGTGACCACTCCCATGAACCAGCAATCGACCAGGTACGCACAAGACCAAAGCGCTACGCACATCACCAAGGGCCCGAATGCCCGGGGCGAACAACTCCCCCAGCCAGCTCTCATCTCCATCCAGGCCAAGCCGCCCCCAATCCACAGCGGTGCGCTCGACATCGCCAGCCACTGCCCGGGCGAAGAGCGCCCAGATGCCAGCCCGACCCTGACCGATGAGATGGCGCTTACCGATGCGAAGGTGCTGGTCCAGGTAGGCCAAACCCGTAAGTATATCCTGCACGCGGCAGCCCATCTTCGCCTGGTTGTAGGTATAGTACAGCGGCTCTGATTCGCCATGCCCCTCCCGGGTCATTCCGTCGCTCAGAAAAGGTGCGACGATCAACACCGCCATACCTTTTCGCAATAAATCCTGCGCCAACTTACCCGGCTTTGAACTCTCCCAATCGATCAGGTTCTGTACCCGCTCGTCATCCACGACCAGTGCCGCCTCGAGTTTGCCCTTGCAACCTCGGGGCAAACACAACATCGCCCGTACCTTTTCACCACGCCCTTTGCGACCCAGGACCAACCCCTCGGCCACATAGGTCTTTTGCCGACAAAACCCCAGACTTTCGACTTCGATTTTCGGCGTGGCATCCACACCCAGCAGACTCGCCAGAGCCGGTCTGATCTCGCGCTGAAAACGCCGCCAATTCCCTTTGTGCAATCGCGCAGCCAAGCGACGTTCGCTACGGCGAATCAACGCCTCGGAGATCTCGGCAGTCTCGAGTGCGTATGACGGCTTTTTGCGACCATTGAAGACGAGCAAGTCCTCGTCCTGCTCCACCGTAAAAGGATCTTCGGAAACTTTTCCCCTGCCCCCGAGAAAATGGCGGCTGAAAAATGAGTAGACGGCCTCGCGGCTCGGCTTGTTGTAATTGTGCTCTTCGTCAATTTGAACCTCGGTCACCCGGCTCCGCGCGCCGTACAGGTCATATATATTCCGTACCGCAGGGAACTCCACTTCCGGCGTATTCGCCGTCCAGTCTCCGGTGCATGAAACGAGCAATTGCGGACGCGGCGCCATGCAACTGGCGATCTCAACATTATTGATATCCAGCCGCAGATGTCCCTGATTCTCGCAGCGGCAACCACCTTGCATATGGGCCGAAACCATATTGACCGGAGCGGCCGCCTTGATCCGCTCATCGATGGCCATCAGCAAAAAAGTCTGCGTACCCCCACCGGATGCACCGGTACAGCCGATGCGCTCGTTGTCAACATCTGGCAGCGACTCCAGCAAGTCCACCACCCGGATGCTATTCCACAGCTGCAAACTCATTGCTCCGATTCCCCACAACGCCTCGCGTCGGCCACCGAACTCCCGGTGTACGAGCTGGTCGCTGTCGTTATAACCAACCATGTCGTAGGAAAAGGACACCATGCCCTGGTACGCAAAATTTATACAACGCCCCGGTATTGAACCCAACTCCGTATTTTCCAACCGCCCTCGCTTCCAGTGACCGTGGGGGCAGGCGATGCCGGGATAGGGACCCTCGCCGGTGGGACGGTAGAGATTACCCGTGACGAAAAATCCGGGCAAACTCTCAAAAAACACTTTCTCTACCGAATAGCCCTCGCGCTCGATCCGCCCGAAAATTCGCGGTTTGAGCGGGGTCTTTTCGGGCAGCGGCCACAAACCGGAGCAAACGAGAATATGACGGCGAATTTCCGCTGCCCGCTCCTCCCATGCCTCTATTGTCTGGTAGCGGCGCAGAGCCCACGGCGTTCGGACATGTTTTGCCCGGTGCAGTCGCGCATCGGTTTCGACAACCATATTCTTTAACTCCCCTGCTTATATAGTAGTGCCCCGATCGCAATCTCGGGGTGGTTCAGATTGATAATCCTACCTGGGCAAATATCAGATTCGTCTCTATGGTCCACACCGAGAGCATGAGCATTTTCACAGAGCGATTTCTCTATCGTCAGACCAGATAAGTCCCCGTTGTGGATCGATACGCGGATGAACTTTCCCTCCCGGGACATAGATCTTGTCCTTGGACGCCATAATATGTAACGAAGTCCCGGCCCAATCCACCAGTAGAATCCACACCGCTCCCGCATCCTCGACCACGCGTACCACCCCCGCAACCTCACCCCCTTCCGGGGCGATATCCTCAGGGCGGATCCCCAGCAGCATCGAACCTTCTCCCTCAAGAGCCGGCATAAGTTCCACTCCGGTCGCTCCGACCCACGCTTGATCCACCCGCCGCACTTCCAAGACGTTGATCGCTGGTTGACCCAGCTGCCGCGCCACTGTCGGTGAGACCGGATGGCGGTAGATTTCCTCTGGGGTACCCTGCTGCAGAATTCTCCCCTCTGCCAGTACTGCGACCCGGTCACCCATCGAAAGGGCTTCGGTCTGATCGTGAGTCACGTAAATCATCGGGATACCGAGTTGCTTTCTCAGCAAGGTCAGCTCGGCCCGCAGCGATTCCCTCAGCTTGGCATCCAGATTGGTCAGGGGTTCATCGAAGAGAAAGAGCCGTGGCCGACGCACAATCGCCCGTCCTATAGCTACTCGCTGCATTTCACCGCCCGAGAGTTGGGCCACCGAGCGTTCGAGAAGCCTCTCGATCCGCAATAGTTCAGCAGCCTGACCAACCCGCTGGTCGATCTCATCTCGAGGGATCGATCGGCCCGGGGCCTGGAGCGGAAATTCTAAATTGCGCCTGACGCTCCAGTCGGGGTAGAGCGCGAAATTCTGGAAGACCAGAGCTAGGTCGCGTGCGGCTGGTGGCCAATGCGTAACTTCCTCACCTGCCATCTCGATCCGCCCCGCATCGGGAATCTCCAACCCGGCCACGGTCCGCAAAAGCGTAGTCTTACCCGCCCCGGTCGGCCCCAAAACAACCAGCATTTCATCGGCCCCCAGATCCAGGTCGATCCCAGCCAGCGCCTCGAGCGAACCAAAACGCCGCACCACTCCTTCGAGTTTTAGCCAAGGGGGCACTATAGTCGCTCTCCATTCACCGGATCGAAAAAAAGCACCTGCTCGCGCACAAAATCCAATCCGATTTCCGCGCCAACCAGAAACGAATCACCGTCCTCCACCCGCATCACCACTCGACCACACTCGGCCTCGCAGTGAATATGCCGGCAGGCTCCCAGGTACTCGTCCAATATCACCCTGGCCCTAAGACATGGGCCTTCGGCGGGCTGCACGAATTCTGGTCGCACACCCAGTACTGCCGGCCCTGAGCGCAAATTGTCGAGAGTCCATACCAGGCCCGGGGCCGTGAATTGACCACCGCCGATCTCTCCTGCGATAAAGTTCATTCCGGGACTACCGATAAAATCCGCGACAAAGAGATCCGCGGGCCGGTTATAGACCGCAGCAGCCGGTCCCTCCTGGCGAATCCGTCCCCCATCCATAACCACCACCCGATCGGCCAAACTCATCGCCTCCTCCTGATCGTGGGTTACGTAGAGAGTCGCAACCCCCGATTCGAGTTGCTGGGCGCGGATCAACTCGCGCATCTCCAAGCGCAAATCCGCATCGAGGGTACCCAATGGCTCATCCATCAGGTAGATCTGTGGCCGGCGCACCATCGCCCGAGCCAGAGCCACTCGCTGCTGATCACCGCCCGAGAGCTGCTGCGGATAGCGCCCTGCCAAGGCCTCCAGGCCCAAACGCTCGACGATCTCCCCCACCCTTCGCTGCCGCTCCTCTTTAGACAGATCCGTACTTTCGAGCGGAAAACCAATATTGGCCTCGACTTTCATATGCGGATAGAGTGCGTAAAACTGGAAGACGAATCCAACATCGCGCTCGGCGGGAGATGCACGGGTGATCTCCGCTCCATCCAGTAGAATATGCCCTCCGGTAGGCGTCTCGAGTCCGGCGACCATCCTCAGCGTAGTGGTTTTGCCGCATCCCGATGGCCCGAGCAGAACCACTAATTCTCCAACGCCACAGGCCAGATCGATACCCTTGACGGCCTCAGTGCCATCGTCGTAGGTCTTGCGCAAATTCTGGCAGATGAGAAAACTCATCTTTTTTCCAAGTGCATGTGAGAAGTTACAATATGCAGCACAGTAAAAACCGCCGTGGCGAAAAAACCATAGCGCAGTCCCCCTCCCCAAAAGGGCTGCAGCATCAGCCCCACTCCCACAACCATACCCGCGCGGGCCAAGCGATCCAGCCAGATTTTCAACGTTTGATCGTCCCAAAAGTGACGCCGCGCAAGAGATCTTTGCGCACCAGGATGGTAAAAGCAATGATCGGTGCCACGAAGATCAGGACCCCGGCACCAATCTGCGGCCAGGGCAGTCCGTGGACATTGCCCTGCAGCCCAGCGAAGTAGACGGGCACGGTTACCGCCTGCTGATTGTTGAGCGTCATGGCGAATCCGTACTCGTTCCAGGCCGATATCAGGCAGAAAACCGCTGTCACCGCCATTCCAGAAGCCGCCCTTGGCAGAATAATCAGGCGAAAGGCCTGGAACCGAGTATATCCATCGACCAATGCCGCCTCCTCGTAGGCAGTGGGAATTTCGTCGATGAAACCCTTCATCAGCCATACCGCCAGCGACATATTGAACGCGGTGTAGAGCAGGATAAGTCCCAGATGACTGTTCTGCAGATCGAACTCTCTATACATCATCAACACCGGCACGACAACGGCCAAAGGCGGCAAAAATCGCGTCGAAAGGATGAAAAAGAGCCAGTCCTTACTCCCGGGAATCCGGAAACGGCTGAAGCCATAGGCTGCACCGGTGCCGATCAGCACCGAAAATAAGGTGCTGCACAAGCCGATGATCAGACTATTGCCCAGATAGTGGAAAAAGGTGTGGCTCGCCCCGGCATAAACTTCGGACAGGTGGCGATAACCGTCGAGATTGGCGCGAAAGTAGACCCCATCGGGAGCGACTTGCTCGTCCAAGGTCGGCACAAATTTCGGGTGTACGGCAATGGTCTCGTCCCTCACCTTGAACGAGGTCAACAAAAGCCACAAAAGCGGCAAGATCGCTACCGAACAATAGAGGCCGATAAAGACCAGACGCCAGAGCTTCATCACTCCCTGCCTCCCTCCCGAGCCTGGAGGGAATCCATAAAGCGCAAGAAGACGCTGGCCAGCGCAATCACCAACACCAGGACCACATAGGAATAGGCCGTTCCGAGCCCTACCTTGCCATCGCGGAAAACCGCCTGATAGAGCAGCGAGCTCAAGGTTTGGGTCGCAGGGTCATTAGGACCGGTAATCGCCATAACCAGGTCGAACTGCTTGAGCGCATCGGTAGCCCTCAGCAGCACCGCCAGACCCATAAGTGGTGTGCACATCGGCAAGGTGATCCGGCGAAAGACCTTCGATCTCGAAGCTCGATCGATGGCGGCCGCCTCATAGATATAGCCAGGTATGGAATTGAGCGCGGCCAGCGAGATCAGCATCATAAACGGCGTCCACATCCACACGTCGATCATCAAAATTGAGAAAAACTTGAGATCCGGGTCGGTAATCCACTGCGGTTGGCTCAACCCCAAACCTCCCAAAATCTGATTGAGGATACCGTAATGCCCGTTGAGTACCAACTTCCAATAGAGTGCGATCACCGCCTGGGGCAGCATCATCGGCACCAGCAGGGCCGTCAACACCAGCGCTTTACCGCGAAATCGATCTTTAAGGGCCAGCGCCAGAGCAAAACCCAGGATCAATTCGATCGCCACTGCCATGAGGACGAAAAGCGCGGTGGTTCTGAGTGCCGCGCCGTACTTGGCAAATTTGAAGACGAATTTATAGTTCAGCCCACCGACGAATTTCCACTCCCCACCAACCAGATCCGCATTGGTGAAACTGAGAACGATGCTGTAGACCAACGGGAAGACATTCATCCCGATGAGCAAAAGGAGGGCCGGCCCCACGAATCCGTATTGGATCCAGTCACGGCGCCGGCCCGGTATCCCAATCACGCTCCTACCCCCCTATTCGATTTCGCGGAGTCCCGCCTCCATCAGAATCATTTCGTGTTCCTCCGCCAATGCATTGAGCGCGTCAGTACTGGAACTGGTCCCGTCCAGTGCAGCACCCAGATGCTGCACTGCCGCAGCCAAAAGCTCGTTATAGACCGGAACATTCCAGAAATCCTGCAAATGGTCCAAGGACTCGGCGAAAGTCGTGTTATAAGGAGCAGCCCGGGCAAATTCCTCGCTGGAGAGCAATTCGGTATTGGCCGTAAATGAGCCGGGGTAGGTGATCCACTTCTTCTGGATCTCGGCCTGTGAAAACCAGGCGATAAACTGCTTGGCCAGCGCCTGTTTTTCGGGCGTGGTCTTGGTCGAGATACTAAAGCCCTGACCGCCGAGTGAAATAAAACGCTCTCCGTTGTGGTGCGGCACTTTGAAGAAGCCAACCTTTTCACCCATGCTGGTCACAATACCGGGATAGAACGGGAAATAGTCCAAAACCATGGTCGTGGACCCGTTCGAAAAGGCCTCCAGGTTAAAGAAATAATCCGCATTGATCCCGCCTTCAGGGGTGAATTGTATCAATTCCTTGAAGAAGTCAAGCCCGGCCACCGCCCCGGCCGAGTTGAGAAACCCCTGAACTGCAAAGCTCTGCGGATCGCCCCACGCTCCACCCCAGGCCCACAAAAAAGGCTGGAATCCCATCACGATCGAGTCGTAGCCCCGGCCCGTCAGCAGCGAACAGCCATAGCGTTTTTCGGCCGGACGGTGAAAAAACTCAGCGATATCACGAAATTCCTCCCAACTGTCGGGTACTACGAGTTCACGACCATATCGGGTCCGGAACGCTTCCTGCTCCGCCGGATCCTCGAACCAGTCTTTGCGGTAGACGAAACCGATCGCATCGGTCTCGCAGGGGGCGGCAAAAAACCGGCCACTTCCGGTGGGGTACTCGCATAAATAGCGGGCCGCACGCGGATGAATCGTCGATATATCTACGGCCTCAGGCAGCCAATCGGTCAACTCCAGATAGAGCCCTTTCGTAGCTCCCCGGCCAATCCACTGGCTGTCGCCAATAACGATATCGAAATCGGTCTGCTTGTTGCCGAAGTTGAGAAAGACCTGGTCCTGATAGGAGGGCCAGGGAATCTGATGCACCGAAACAGAAATTCCCGTCTCCTCCGCAAATTCATTGCCCAATTCCTGCAGCGCCACGGCGGGATCCCATTGGGCCCACCAGATCGTAATCGATTTCTCCTGCGCCCAACCTGCCTGGGCCATCAAGGACACTGCCAAGAGCACCTTAGTCCATTGCTTCATCGCGTACTCCTCCCTTTTACAGCCTGAAACAACATATCCCTAGCGAAAAATAAGCCTTCACTTACGCCGATCCCCGTTTCAAGGCCATAAGATATTCAATAATCTTCTCATATTCAATTAGATTGACATCCAGTTCTATTCTTTGCAAGCTAACGCTAGTGCGATAGCATAAGACCATCTATGTCCAGGAATCTAATCCTACCAGGAGACACCTTATGTTCATACAGGACCAACTACCCTACAACGGGATCAACGACGAAAACCTGAGCTATTTCAAAGCCATCGGCGTCGACTATCTCACGGTCAACTCCCTCCCCCCCGACCTATGCGCATACACCGAAATGATTGAATATTTGCAAGGCGTCCGCACCCGCGCCGAGCAGCACGGCCTCCGCTTCTACAACGCCGCCATGAGTGGCCCCGACGAAATCACCCTGGCCCGGCAAGACCGAGATGCCAAGATCGAAGTGTGGTCCAACTGGCTGCGCGCCATGGGCAAGGTCGGGGTCCCTACCCTGGGCTATAACTTCAAACCCGTGGGCAACTTCCGCACCCCTTCCGCTACGGGCCGCGGCGGAGTTCGCTACAGTACTTTCGTCTATGCAGAATACGAGCAGGAGGGCCACGACCATCCCGATAAATACATCGATGAGGACCGCATGTGGGCCAATATCGACTATTTTCACCAGCGGATTGTCCCCGTCGCCGAAGAAGCCGGGGTCACTCTGGCTCTGCACCCGGACGATCCCCCCCTGCCCGAACCCATGGGCGGTGCCGCACGAATCGTCTCGACCTTAGAACAATACGAGCGCATTTTTGCCCTCAATCCCAGTCCCAATAACGCCATGCTCTTCTGCCAGGGCTGTGTCACCGAAATGGGCATCGATGTCTACGAGGCGATACGCCGGATGGGACAACTCGACAAAATCTGCTACGTGCACTTTCGCAACGTGAGCGGTACACCGAAGGATTTCAGAGAGGTTTTCCTAGACGAGGGCGACGTCGATATGTTCAAGGCGATGCAGACCTACGCGGAAATTGGCTTTAAGGGGCCGTTCATGATGGACCACACACCCCATATCCCCGACGACCGAGGTGGACGTCAGGGCCATGCCTACGCCACCGGGTTTATCCGCGCAATGATCCAGGCCGTCTACCGCTGATCATCTCCAGCACGACCGCCAGGCCGTACCAAACTCAACCCGCGCCAGGCCCGCGACTGCTTATGCAATCTGGCCCTTCCACCAGCTCATTGCCCTGCGGCCTGCTCTATCGCTTCGCCGATCTTCCTCACCCGGGCCTTGGTATTGTTTGGATGCATCGGCACCAAAACCGCACGCGATAGAATCTCGAGCGAATCTCGACACATATCCATCGAGTATTTGACCCGTGCCTTGCGATTGGCCGGAAGCTTGAAAGGATTCAGTGCCGGATGGTGGGCTCCCTGATAACGCAAGATCGGCTCCCAATGGGTGTAGACATGGCGGCCCGTATCCATCGGCAGAAAAGACCCGACCCCCGCTTGTCCCAATGCATCGCAAAAAGCCCGGGCTTTTTCCTCGGTTTTGAAGAACCAGCCCAGGTGCGTGCCGCACTCATAATTCAGGCTATTATTTTTTATAGACTTAAGGCCTGCATTAATTCCGATTTCCAACAAGTGCTTTTTATGGGTACGCATCGTCTTGAGCAATCCTTTGATCCGGCGTAATTGCACATTGAGGATCGCTCCTTCGATCTCCGAGGCCCTGAAGTTGTGCCCGGCAAATTGCAACTCCTCGCGATCTTCCTCCGGATTCCAGTAAAAAGAGCAGCAATCCACCGCCACCGAACCGCGCTGATAGACGTCTTCGGAATTGGTGGCGAAAGCCCCACCCTCACCACAAGTCATATTCTTGAAAAAATTGAAACTGAAGGCACCGGCGTGGCCCCAACTACCCAGCATCCGACCCTCATAGCCACCTCCGACAGCCTGACAAGCATCCTCGAGAACCAGCAGGTTGTGCTTGCTGGCAATCTTCATGATTTTCTTCATATTGCAGGGCAACCCCACCATATGGACCGGAACCACAGCGCGGGTATATTTGGTAATTCGCGACTCTAAATCCTTGGGGCACAGGGTCAGAGACTTATCCACGTCGGCAACAACGGGAATGGCACCGGTCGCCAGCACCGCTAGGGCCGTCGCCATATAGGTATAAGCAGGCACTATGACCTGATCGCCCGGCCCGACCCCCAAGCCCACCAAAGCGGTATAGAGCGCCGAAGTTCCCGAACGGGCCATTCGACAATGCTCGACCCCCACATAGCGAGCCCAATTTTTTTCAAAGCGATCGCATTCACCACCCGACCCATAGCGAAATATTTTACCGCTCTCGAATAATTTCTCTATTCGTTTGACCTCTGCTTCACCGATCCGATACATAACCGCTCTCCTTCATACTAGCTCCAGTTCGACCCAGCGTCGGACTGAATTGATGAGATAGAGGGCATCTGCCCCCGCCAATTCATCGACCCGCAAGACCCGTTCGCTTATTTTTCCTCGTGCGAGCAACTCCGCCCGAAAAGTCCCCGCTAGGAGGCCGGATTCGACCGGTGGCGTATAGCGAATCCCATCGAACTCGATTACCAAATTGCCAATCGAGCATTCGGTCAATTCGCCCCGCTCGTTGTAGAGGATCACATCATCGCAATCCGGACGAGCAGCCAATGGCTTCTCGTAAATATCCCTATACGTCGTCTTATGGTAGAGAAACGGGTCGGCACTGTCCACCTTTTCGCCAGCCAGGGCGACCTTTAATCGCCTGGCCTCTCCTATATCCTGGTACTGAACCTCGACTTCTCCTTGATTCCCCAGCGTCAATCTAACTCTGAATCTGTTCTTTCCCAATGTTTTAGCGAGATCTTCCAATACATTCCTCACCTCGCTCAACGCACAGTGATAACCCCAGTACTCTGCCGATTTTTCCAACCTTTCAAGATGCCTATCAAGCAAGAAATATTCCCCATCTTCAAAGAGTATGGTCTCCAGGAGTTTAAAAATAGGCCGCCGGACCTGCAGCACCTGTGCTTTAACCAAACACTCTGCGTATTCGCCTTCGACCGATGAGCCCCAGGTCACCCCTCCTCCGACGCCGAATTCAAGTTCGCCCTTCTCCCGGTCTAAATGGGCAGTTCGAATCGCCACATTGAAACAGGCTTCTCCCCCAGGAGACCAATAGCCCAGACAACCGGTGTAAATCCCTCGAGGCTGCGGCTCTAATTCGGCGATAATCTCCATCGTCCGCACCTTGGGTGCCCCAGTGATCGATCCACAGGGGAAAAGCGCCGCAAATATTTCGCCCAACCCCACCCCTTCCCGGAGTTGACTTTCAACTGTTGAAGTCAATTGCCATACCGTGGGATAACGCTCTATAGACCACAGAGCGGGGACCTGTACACTCCCCACTTGTGAAATCTTGCCTAAATCATTGCGCAAGAGATCTGTAACCATCGTATTCTCAGCGCGGTCTTTTGACGATTCTCGCAACTGAGCAGCCAGGATCGTATCTTCTTCCAACCAGCGCCCCCGTGGCCTGGTGCCCTTCATCGGCCGCGCTGAACAGCACCAATCTCGCACCTGGAAAAAGAGCTCTGGCGAAGCCGAGATCAATACATGGCGGCCCAAATCGATATAGCCGCAATAGGCTGCGCCCTGAGCCCGACACATATCTCGATAAAACGCTACCGGATCACCCTCGAAACGAGAGCGCAACCTGAACGTATAGTTGACCTGATAGGTATCCCCTGCAGCGATATAAGCTCGAATCCGCTCAATAGCAGCCGCATACTCTTCGGGCGAGACCGAAGACTCCGATTCACCGATTGAATAGCGACCCCCCTTGCCCCAATCCTCGTATTCTTCTTTACCCTTGAAAAGTCCGAAATATACCAGAGGCAGATCCCCAGCTTCGCACGTGCGCAACGCCCGATCCAGTCCGGATGCGGCCTCATAGCTGATAAAACCCACCGCATGGAGCCCTCGATCCACCGCCTGCTCGACCTCTTCGAGTGCCGAGCTTACCTGATCCAGATCTGTTGCGACCACCTCTCCTACTGGGTCTATAAAGACCCGGGACTGCTCTGTCTGACCAGGGGTATATGCCTCGAGGAAAATCGGTCCTTTCAGCAGCATAATCCCTTCTCTAATAAATGTTTATGATTTATTTTTAATGAATTTTATATATAGACGAGACCACGAAAATCTCGCACTCTGTGCAGAGTAATTAGATTGCCATCGTGAGCAGATTTAGCCCGATGGTCTCCCGAACGCGATAGCACCAGCAAATCGCCGTCATCGACAACCATAGTGGCGTAGTGACGCGCCTGGAGCGGTGTATCGCCCCGAGCAACGACCCCGGCGAAGCACCAATCCATGCAGTTCCTAGAAAAGTGCAAGCCCAATATATGCCGTTCATTATTGGGTAGATTATATCGATCGGATCCCATCCGATCAGGGTGAATCATGCTCTCTGTCGCCACGCTCGAGAGCAGCCAATAGAGCCGGCTCAGCTCATCGTAGAGAATATGAAACCGCATCTGCCCCCCCGGGCAGGGCACGTAGAGCACCTTGGCCCCCGAAGGCACCTCGACCGGCTGGGTCTCCAGCGATAAATCCGCCCCTTCGACTACTCTGGCGATACAGGCCAGTTGGGTGCCACCCGTATGTGCACGCATCCACAAATGGAAGGTCCGTTGTTGTGGATCGTGCCATATATGGTCCGGATCCCCGAACTGCACCACATTGGTCTCGAGCCAACCCGGCGGGTGCATCACCCGTTTGCCGGCCCGGTCGGTAGGACCCAATGGCCAGAAGGGCACCGGGATCAACCCGGGTTTTTGACCGTAATCCGCAAAATTCAACTCACTCGCAAAAACCCAACTCTCCCTTTGGCTTAAGTCATCAGAATCACTAGCACTCATCAGAATCGGCGCCAACTCAGACACCGGCCACCCCACATAGTCGAAGGAGATCCGTTTCTCCATCACTAGATACACTCGATCGCGAGCATAATGGACATTACATGCCGATTGGTGCCAGTGATCTCCCTCGGTCAAAAAAGAGGGTTCGGACCAGCTAACCCCCTCGTCATCGGAGCGAATAATGCAAAGATCCGCATCGTGCCCGAGAATATAAAGGTGCTTTCCCGCAGCAAAGGGTCTGGCGTGCATAAAGGGAAAGAAGCCGCGTTCATCCCAGGTCTCTCCCCGGTCGTCCGAGGTCCAGATCCGTCCCTGCCAGGCGTGCTTTCCCTCACCGCGAAAACCCTTGGGACCGGGCAGATTCTCGACACCGGGTCCCCCCTGATCCATCGTCGCCACTAGCCGCCCCGAACTCAAACGGCATAATCCAGGCGTATAAGCGTAGACAGCAGCTGGATCAGGTGACTCATATAAAACACTTAACTCACTGTTCAACAACATTTTGAGCATCTCATGAAATTTGTCAATGGGTGCGCTTGAGCGGCTCCCATTGCGAGAGTTGATCCAGCACCTGGAGTTCTTCAGCACTGAATTTCACCTCCAGTGCACCTTGAACTTCTTCGACGTGTTCAGGCCGGTCTGGGCCAATTATCGGCGCGGTCACATCTTCGTTGGCCAAGATCCAGGCGATCGCGACCTGCGCCGGAGTTCTCCCCTGCGCCTGGCCGATCTCAATCAGCGTTTCTACGATTTGATCGCTTTTCTCGTCAAACGCTGCCTCAAACTTCGCATCGTCGGCCCAAATACCGTCCGCTGGGGGTTTCTGGCCCCGGCGAAATCGCCCGCTCAAAAGGCCGACGGCCAGGGGACTAAAGGTCATCATCCCGAGCCCATACTGGCGACATAGAGGTAGCAGTTCTGGCTCTATCTCCCACCGTTGCAATATATTAAACTGATTTTGCAGAACGAAAAGTGGATCCAACCCTCCCCGGTCCGCGGTCCATAATGCCTCTACCACCTGAGCGGCAGTGAAATTACAAGCTCCCACATAACGCACCTTGCCCTGGCGGACCAGATCGTCAAAAGCCTTCAGCGTCTCATCAAGTTCGGTATCGGGATCCCAGTGGTGCAATAAGTAAATGTCGATATAATCGGTCTGCAATCTCTTAAGGGAACGCTCGATCTCGCGCATAATAGCAAAGCGCGACAAGCCCCTATCATTGGGGCCATCGCCGATCTGGCTCCAGACCTTGGTGGTGATCACCAAGTCCTCGCGCTTGCCCTTGATCGCCTTACCCAATAGCTCCTCGCAACGACCCTGGTAGTAGTAATTGGCAGAGTCGATAAAATTGATCCCCAGATCGATGGCGGTCTCCACCGTCCGGATCGCGGTCGCTTCATCGGTCTGACGGTGCCAATAGCCGCGAAATGCGGTCCCCAGACAAAGCCGTGAGACCTTGACTCCCGCTCTCCCTAACCTTCTGTATTCCATGGCGTTCTCTCTTGTTTAGAGCTCGGGGAATTCATATCCGGGCTCGTTGACATGACGCTTGAGGCCTATTTCCAGCCGGATCTCTGTCCCCGGGGGCAACTCGACCTGAAAATGGGTGCTCGCCAACTCGATTCGCTCCCTCTGCTGTTCTACTGGAGATCCGGCATAGCTCTCCGGAGAACCGGGATAGACACTAGCCAGTGCATTGTATTCAGCCATTGTAAATTGGTGTTCCCCCAATGTTCCTGCCTGGAGGAGGACTCTCCGACCCTCCACAGCACTCAGGTTCACCAAATGCACCACCAGCCGTTCCTGCTCGACCTCCTCAACTAACGCTCCGACATCCAGAGGTAGCCCGGGACGCCTTCGCTCCAGATCGAAATAACGCAGAGGCGCAATTAAAATGCCCCCGTTGTACAGCATCTGCGGAGCACCCAGCATCAACTGGATCAGCGCTTCGGTCGTCACCGGATTGAGCTGTTGCCACCAGTGAATATGATTATCGCAGGGATCGGTTTGATCTTCGCGCACTAGAGCCATTCTCCGATAAACCTGGCTCAGCGCCGCCTGGAGTATCTGGACGGGATAATCCGGGTTTTCACCCTTGAGATAGCAGAACCACGGCTGCTCGTGGTATGCGTCTTCCTTATTGCGGAAAGGGATCACCTTAGACCAGTCGTAGCGCTCTTTATCCCGAATCTCCTCGAGCATATCCCAATCGATCGCTGCTCCGCTA
Source organism: uncultured Gemmatimonadaceae bacterium (assembly GCA_964520345.1). Classification (GTDB taxonomy): domain Bacteria; phylum Latescibacterota; class UBA2968; order UBA8231; family UBA8231. The sequence continues at coordinate 76,457 of CAZFMY010000011.1, forward strand.
AGATTCCACAACGCCGCTGGATACATCGGTGCCAGCGGCTGAAAATCGGACCAGCCTTTAGCCCCGTAGCAATAGGGCACCACGAAACTGCGTTTATCGTCTCCCAAAGCACTCAACTGACCGATCCAGTGTTCGCGCAGGCTCATATGGATCTCATCCAGATCGGCGATCCTCCCCTGCGCCATGATTTTTTGCAGCTGAGTCCGAGGCATCTGGAGATACCGCTCATCGCGAGTGACCAGGTAGCAGTGCGTCGCCGCCAAAATCGCCGCCATCGCGATATTGTAGAACCCGTGCGGCCAGGTCCAGCCATACATACTACCGTACCAGCGCCCTTCGATATACTCGCCCACTTTTCCCGTCAATCCCACATTGTCCGGCAGCAGGCCGTCATTGGCCTCAGCTCGTGCGATCCAAGCATCGACGTATTCGCACAACCAGTCGCGGTATTTTTGCTCTTGGGTCAAGTAGAATGCGTTGGCAATCAGCGAAGTGACATGCAAATTGGTGGCACAGTCGCCCCTGTTCATCCGCTCTTTCATTGCCTGCCCCATCCGCCGAGCCTTTTCCGGATCTTTGAGGTCCTCGGGCGTATCGATCCCATCCAGATCTTCATAGGGCAGACCATAGCGCGCCATACCCGGACCGTAGCCATAAGAAGGGGTTTCCGTCTCCTCGTAGAGCCAGCGCGGTCCCTTGCTGCCGTTATGGGCGCATTTGATGATTTTCTTTTCAGGGTCGTAATTGGGCGCTTCGGGATCTTCGTTGAGATAAAAACCCGCAAAGCGCCGCGCGCGCGCGCGATTTTTGCCGTTTTTAGGATCGGCCATACAGAGCAGATAGAAGTAGATATAGCTTTCACTCTGGTGGAACTGGTCGTAGCCAATCTCGTATTCTTTGTAGACGTGGCCGTATTCCTCCATCAACTCCGTCGTCGCATCCCACTGCCGCTGCCCCAATTCGAGCAAGCGATCGCACCCGCCGAGTAAATAGAGCAAGGGCCAGTTGTAGAAACTCTCGTAGAAGTCGTCTGCCCCATCGCGGCTCTCGCGCGGGCCTGAATTCCAAATCAGACGACCATCCGGGTGGGTATACTTTTGCAAAAAAGGGTCGACGGCCTCTTCCATCACCTCGATCAATTGACGTTCAAGGACAGCCCAGGCCGGTGCCTCGTTCAGCGGTACACTAGCCTTGATTTCGATCATCTCGCTCTTCCTTCCCCTGCTCTGACAACGAATTATTCCCCATGCGCCCCATGCCTATCCACTGGATCCTTTTACGCTCCAAACCGCACCGGTTGTATAGGTATTCCGCTCGGAGCACAGAAACTCAATCACCTCCGCGACCTCCGCGGCATCGGAATAACGACCCATCGGATTGCCGGGATCGCGCAGGTGTTCCTCGCTGAAACGCGGCACGACCATATCGGTCAGCGCACGCCCGGGCTCTACGCCATTGACAAAGACTCCCTGCTTCGGCCAGGCATTGCCCAGCGATCGGATAAAAGACATCACCGCTCCCTTCGATACCGAATAGGGCACCTGATTCGGACTGCCGTTGCGCGCGCTCGAAGAAATGGTCACACACCGTCCCCAACCGCGCTCAAGCATATGCGGAACCGCCGCCTGGTGAGCATAATAAGCCCCGTGTACATTGATCTGCATAACCCGGGAAAACTGCTCTGCCGTCTGTTGCAAAAACGGCTTTTCCCATCCCAAGATACCCGCACAACAGACCAGGATATCCAACCGTCCACATTGCTCGACCGTCTGGGCCACCGCCGCATCGACTTGCAGCGGATCGGTGATATCCGTTTTGACGAATAGAGCGTTCTGCCCCAGTGCTTCTATCGCCGCCACGGTCTCTTGCGCCCGCTCTTCGAGCAGGTCGGCAATGACAATATCCCGCCCCTCCTCTGCGAGCCTCAAAGCCGTCGCCGCCCCAATCCCCCTCGCACCACCGGTAATCAACGCGGCCCTCCGCTCGACGGGTGCCGCAAAACGCAAATCAGGCATCATTTCCTCCCTTGCTAAGTCTGCAGAATATCGCCTAAGCCAATATTTACTTCAACCTACAAGACAATACACAATCTTCTCAACTCCGTATTCAGATCTGTTATGCAATACCTTTTCCAAGCCCTTCAAGAATCGCCATTCAAAATCCAAGTGCAGCACTCTTTGCGCTATTCTCTCTGGTTTGGCCAAGCCCCAACTTCGCGCTAAATTATATCCGCCACCCTTTCACGGAGCGTTGAATATGAAAATCGAACAAGTAGAATCCTTTCTGATCGGCAATAGCTACGTCGTCCGAATCACTACCGATACCGGGCTCAGCGGCATTGGCCAAACCGCCTGCTGGGGCTACCCCACCGCTATCCAGAGCATCGTCGACGTCTTTAAAGACTACCTCATCGGCCAGTCACCGCTGCGCATCGAACACCACTGGCAATACCTGTACCGCATGGCCCCCTTCAGAGGTACCACGATTATGGGAGCCGTCTCCGCCGTCGATATCGCGCTCTGGGATATCAAAGGCAAATACTTTCAGGTCCCGGTCTGGGAACTCCTCGGCGGCAATGTCCGCGATAAGATCCGCCTGCACCTACTCTCGGGCGGCGGCACACCAGAAACTAATTATGACGCTGCCAAAGCGGCCGTCGAGGAGGGATTCACCGCTATAAAATTCGACCCCGTCACCTCTGACTGCCACGATAAGGGCCAGGCGCGAATGATCCAGACCGCGGTCGAAATAACTGCCGCAGCCCGCGAAGCCGGCGGACCGGATCTGGATCTGATCATCGAACTCCATCGCAAACTAACCCCGATGGTCTCGATAGCCCTGGCCGAAGCACTCAAACCCTTCCACGTTTTCTTCCTCGAAGATCCGATCCAGATCGACAGCATATCGGCCCAGGCCCATATCTCGCAAAAATCCACCGTGCCCTTCGGCAATGGCGAGCGCTTCGTCTCGATCTGGGAGTTTCGCGAACTCCTGGAACAGGGTGGGCCCCAATACCTTCGCCCCGACGTGGCCCTGGCCGGCGGCATATCGCATTGCAAGAAAATCGCCGCTATCGGCGAATCGTATCACTGCGCCGTCGTCACCCATAATTTCCTGGGGCCGCTGATAACCGCCGCCTCGCTGCACTTCGACGCTTCAATTCCCAACTTTATCACTCAGGAGTACAGCAAGGGCGACGAAGCGCCCCATAACGCGGTCTATCAATACGCCCACCAACGCGAGGGTGGCTATATCCCCATACCCGATGCCCCCGGCCTCGGCGTAGAACTCGTAGAAGACCTGATCGATAAGACACCTTTCACACCGATCAACAAGGCCTCGACGCCTCTGCGCTCCGACGGCTCGGTCTCCTACTCCGTCTAGACACTCATCCGCCTCGGTTTTGGTTTTGCCTCACCATTTCAGCGGTGAGGCAAAACCAATCCGGCAAGCAGTTGATCTATACCATTCGCCCCGAGTTACGACTCGCACCTGATCTCAAACAAGCACCGCCCGACACAGATCACGCTCAGGGTTCGACAAGAGCACACTATCGATCCAACCCGTTTTCAAATCGGATTTCCAAAGTCCGTTGCAACGGCGCCATCAATCCGATCAGCACCCGGAAATAGCCCTCGTCGATCTCACTATTGCGCATTCGCCACATCGCGTGCTGCATGGCCCCGGGCCCAATCCTGATTGCATCGTTACCCACCCGATAGCAGGCATAGCCCGATTTCAGAAATACCGTCTGCCCCGCCTGCGTCTCGATCAGCACACTATCGCTTTCCAAAGTCCCACCCGGCGCGAAAACACATTCGATCTGGAAGGGCACACCGTCGACCCCCCCCAAGGTGCGAATCTCGAGATCGAACCCCCTCTCTACTTCCTCCATCACCAATTCGACCTCCAAGGGGGGCAACGCATGTACAGCCCTTCGCCCCCGAACCTGACGCCAGTTATCTGCATCCACCTTTTCGTCGATCGGCAACCAGTAAATCCCACCGATGTATTCCTTCTCGGAATAAATCCCGTTCCGCCCCTTGTGTCGCATTTGAACCCTTGAAGTTTCGCCACTAAACTCCTCACCGATAAACTGTCCGGTGGCGAAATAGGTCGATGCCAGCTTGACCGCTACCAACTCCGCCCGACCACAGACCGCGCTGAAGGGTGCGGTCAAGCCCGCGGCTGCGGTAGCGCTGATTCGACCGCGACGGACTCGCCACAAACCCGATGCCGGATAGATCCGACTGAAACTCTGGGGCAGTGGCTCCGGTTCAATATGAGCCGTGCGCCATTCGGGATGGAAAATATAATTGGGCAGGCATACCAGTGCGTTTCCTCCTTCACGGACCAGCAGGTCGGCCACCGCAGCGTAAAAGCCGTTTGCCTCGAGATGGGCCAGCGCATGATAGCTATCGGCCAAACTCGTCGGCACAACCCTCACTCCCCGGTCCTGGCGCTTCGAAATACTCGTAACCACCGTCGCATCCGCATGGAGGAGATGATAGGATAAATCCAGATTGCGCCGCACGGCATCGAGAAGATCTGAGCGATCAAGTAGTTCTGCCGCACGGATAAGCGATCGGTTGACCACTGCGTTGTACACCCCGGTACTGCGTTCGCTATACTCGCCGTCGGCGTTAATATCGATCCCCTCGTTCAAATAGGCCGCGATGGTCTCGGCTACCGCCAATTGCGGCTTCAGAGCCTGAGCCTGAGCCAATGCCGCAACCAATACCCAGCGATGGTTCGGGGTGTGAAAACCGCCCGCCGCCATCCCGGGAGCCGCCGTGCAGACCAATTCCCCCAGGGCTGCAGCGATTTGTCCCGCCCCCTCATCACCATCGGCCTGCCGCTCGGCCTCGACGATGACGGGAGCGATGGCCTGGACAACAAAACCGGTATCCGGAGCCGAGTCGAAATTAGTGCTCAGCAAGTCGAAGCAGCCCGAAGCGCGCCGATGCCGACGAGCGAATGCTGCCGCCAGGAGAATCCTCTCCAGGACTTCCTCACCGCGAAAGTGACGGGATTCTGCCAATAGATAGGCGTACCCCAATGGCGCAACTGCACTTATGCTATTCGCAGCAACCAGTCGATCACCATCGACGAAACCACCGCAGCAGGGATCTTGCCGATCTAGAACCTGGCGCGGAAAAATTTCTTCCAAATGCCGATCGAGTTCGGCGACCAATCTCGTGTAATCGATCATCACTTACCCCTCCAATGGTGACCAGAGAGCAGAGTATTGAGTGCGAAACCGTAAATCACTCTCTGATCTTTTATACACTATATCAAAAAGCCGCCAAGCGCCTCGCTCCCTCGCCCCCCATGTCTACTCACCTGCAAAGGGCCTATCGATCGCCAGAACCAGAAGAACGACAATCCGTTCTGCACCAGAACTTTAAGGCCAATTGACGGATACGGACACACATACTTGGAACGGCGACAACGATAAAGTCGGGGTATATTTTATTGCGGAAACTGCGCAGAAACCGCTGGCTCAGTCGAGCAGGTTGAAGAGTGGCGCAACCGCACCGAACATTCCCGGGAAACGAAAAACCGCTGCATCCTGCTGGCGAATCCGCTCGAGCGCCTCGTCGCTAAGCAAGCTGCGCTGCTGGTCCAACGCCGCCGATTCATCGACCTCGCCCCCGTATGATCCCGCCGATCGAGCCTCGGCCTGGATCACTGCGATATCAGCGTTGCCCGCGAGTTGAGCGGCCATCGTGGAAAAAAACCGTTCCAAAAGCGGCCGGTGCTCTCCTGATTCCGTTCGCTTGGCCAGTGCATCAAAATCTGCGTGACACTTGACCAGTCGCTCTTTCCAATCCTCGGGCACTTCGCCGTCGAGCACGAAAGGACCGGCATTGCCCAAGAGCGGGGTGCGATCCTCGGTCTGGAAAGCGACCAGTACTCGATGACCGGGCTGCGGCAAGGCTCTGAGCCGTACAACGGTCTTGGGTTCGATATCGACGAGTTCACCGGAGCCGAGTTTGAATTTTTCCAAACCCCGCTCGGAAATCACATCCAAATACGCTTCGCTGCTGAAGTAAACGGCGAGATGCTCGCGCGGCAGCCCCTCCACCCCACAGCGACCAAAAGGCATAGAATAGGCCCATTCGCTCCCGGTTGTTTCTAGCTGTACATCTGCCTCTCCACCTCTGAGCAACACCAATGCACGGTAGAGCGCCTCCCCCGCTTCCGCATCGGTGTCCAATGGCTCCAGCGTATTGCCCTCGCCCAGCCGAACCCTATAAGGTGCTCCGTACCCAAAAAGGCGAACCCGAGCCGCAGTCCGCGCATCGCGCCGCGCATTATTTTCCGACATCTTAAAGCAACTCCTCCGCGTGTTCGGCCACCTTGCGAAAAGCCGTAGCATATTGCTCTATGACCTGAGCATCGTAGTATTTGAACCAGGGGATCGAATAGATCCGCTCGGGCATAGTTTCGGTTACCGGCAGGCTACCCACGCCCTGCCTCAGGTCGCGATTCGAATTGGCGATCCGCGTAGGTTGGCCGTGCCCGTAGATATCGGCCTCATTGAGAACCGGATGCAAATGCATCAGCGGATTGGCCCCGGGCATAATCTTGAAGGACCCGGTTTCGGCGGTGACCGCCTCACAAAAACGTCCCACCGGCAATCCATCGAGTTCCTCGGGAGCATAGAGCCCCTTGGCCGCATACCAGCCGCCCATCGTCGTGTCGGCACCCTCCGGTGGCCGATGTGCTTTGATTCCAGGTACCCCCTCCAGCAAGTCCCAGAAATAATTCATCGCACGCTGTATTTCGGCCATTCGCTGGTCGTAGTATTTGAGTTGAGAGCGGCCCACTGCGGAAGAAAGCTGATGCATGCGATATTTGTAGCCACCCAGCGGCATTCCAGCCAATGGCGCGAGATCGGGATGCTCCAGATCTCGAGTCCTGGAATAGTGCCCGAAGGCCACCGCCCGCTCGTAAAGCACCTGATCATCGGTCACCAAAAACCCCCCTTCGCCACTGACCAGAGATTTCCCCGACATGATCGACATCGCCCCGATATGGCCAATGGTTCCCAATAGCCGCCCTTTGTAAAGACCGCCCTGGGCGTGCGACACATCCTCGATCACTTTCAGCCCGTGCTTATCAGCAAGCTCCATGATCGGATCCATATCCGTAGGATAAGCGCAGTAATGGACCGGGATTATCGCCTTGGTGCGCTCGGTAATCCGGTGCTCGATATCTCCCGGATCCATAGTCAGGGTCTGGGGGTCTATTTCGGAAAACACCACAGTCCCACCCAGCGAAAAGACCTGTAGCGATGTCCCCCAATAGGTCATGCTCTGCGATATCACCTCATCGCCGACACCGATCCCACAGGCCCACATCGCCGCCTGAATCGCCGCTGTACCGGTATTGTGACAAAGGGCATAACCGAGACCGAAATAATTTTTCAGATCGGCTTCAAACTCCAGGGTCACATCGAGTCCCGACATCGCCCCACGCCGCAGCACCGCCAATACCGCCTCCTCGTCCTCTGTGGTGATGACTGGCCAGCGAAATATATCACCTTCGTCGGCGGTGACCGCCTTGTCTCCGCCGTGGATTGCCAATTTGCTTTGCTTGTCCATCTCCTACTCCTAGTCTCAGGCTAGCGTCCCATTCCCTGGCAATAGATATCAAAATTGTGCCGATTAAAGTCAAGCATGGCAGCCTCCGCTCCCCTATAGGTCCGTTCGGCTCCCAAACCCGGACTTGCAAACGATCCGAGCAAGATCCCTATCCTTGAACAAATCGCTCAACAAAGAGAGCCTTTTGGCACTCGGGCACTCGGGCACTCGTCGACGTGGTCCCCCTTCAAGATCCGGTGATTTCCAGCAACCGCGATCGCGTTGGCATAAAATCGCGCTCCCACACCGTCTGGACAACCCCATCTTTGATATAGGCGAGGCGCGGGTAACCGTGACCAAAAGTCAGGCGATAGAAATCCGTCTGTGAAATCGTCGCGATTTCATAGCGGGGCTCTAGCCGCTTCTTGAAATCAGCCAACTTGGGATGGTCCTGTGGGAAACTGGTCAGTCCAATGACCTGCGGCAGTTCGGGATCCTCGGCCAAACTATTGACCTTTGGCACCGCATCCATGCAATGACCGCAGGTCGGACTGAAAACCTCAAGCAGATACTCGCCCTGCAAAAGTTCGATATCCAATCCCTTGGGGTCGAGTCCGGTGAGTCGTACTCCGCTCTTGAGATCGGATTGCTTGAGCCGCTCGCTCTCGGGGAAGAAACGAGCCCCACCAACCACCAGAGCCGCGATCATAGCACCACCCACCAACTGACCCGCTCGCGGCCAGGTCGTCTGTTTTCCGATACCCCACCAAGCAAAGATCAGAACCGCCAGCATCACCGCATCTTCGATGGCTGCTTCGCCGGGGCCGCGTTCGACTAGAGCCCCAAAGCATCCGCAATCGATTGAAGCGCCAATATGCCACGCTTTGACCATTAATCCGGTAAAAAATGCCATTAAGAGCGTCGCTACCGGCAATGCGATCCGAGGGCGCCAATTCAGGATTAGCGCAACCCCCAATCCGAACTCGATTGGCCCCAAAACCGTCGCCAACTTGGCAGCACCAGTGGCCGTCTCCCAATTGTCTTTCCCCAACCCTATTATCTGGGTATAGGGGATAGATTCCCAATAAAAAAGCACCGGATCCCAGGTCTTTATCGCCCCGGCGATCAGATAGACTGCACCGATAACGATCTGGCCGATGCGTGCTGCTTTAGTTACACCGCTCATAAAATTAAGACTCCTGAATTGGCCGATTCAACAAAAACTGCCCAAGCCTTTCTGCTACCCACACCACAACGGGGCAACCTTCCACCTTCCGGCCCAACGCCGACCGCGATCCAAACCCCTGGAATGGCGAATTCCGCTCTAGTAAACAAATCTGGGGCACTTGTCCTGATCTGACCGGACTCTCGCATCGAGCAGGAAGAATCCCCCAAGCTCATCTCGCTAGTTTAGTTCGCAAAAGCACGGCGATAAATCATCGCGGAGAGCCCGCCTAACAATTTGCAAAAGCCCGCTTCAGCTTGCAAGAGGTTCTAAAAAAAGGGGGGGACCTAAGGTGCCGATTGAAAACCCAGCACTTTTGACTCTTTGACCTCTCAAAAGTCTTAGTAAAAGACCGCGCTATCTCTCTCTTATGATTCACCACCCATCAATTCACGCGCGGCCGCGATCTCCATTTTTTCGAGCTTGGCAACCCTGCGGCGAAAATGCGCCTCCGTGCTGAATCGAGCCCGTAGAAAGGCATCGAGAATTTCTTCGGCGAGCTTAATACCCACGATCTGTGCTCCCATACAGAGCAGGTTGACATTATCGTGTTCGACACATTGGTGCGCCGAATAGACGTCGTGGCAGAGCGCCGCGCGAATCCCGGGCACTTTATTGCCGGCAATACAAGCTCCAACTCCGGTACCACACACCAATATACCCCGCTCGGCCCGCCCCTCGCGCAGCGCTGTGCAGATCCGCTGCGCGATATCGGGAAAATCGACCGGCTCGGTACTATGAGTGCCAAAATCCTCGACCTCGTGGCCTGCTCTTATCAGGTATTCACCCAACGGCTCTTTCATCGGAAATCCAGCGTGATCACCGCCTAAGGCCAATTTCATTGATCAACTCCTTTGATTTTTTGATAGAATAATACACTCACCCGTCTGGACGCCACAAACCTTTCGCTATATCTCTTTTCCAGACTTGACACTTCACGCCTGTATCCCTATTCTTGTTTTAGTCTTTAAACCCCATTTTTTACATGGTCTTATACCATTGAGATCGGATCTTTTCGTTGCTCCGATCTGGCGTGAAGAGGTGGATTTTGTACCAAGACTTCTGGGGATTGAAGGAAAAACCCTTCGAGAATACCCCCGACCCTCGCTTCTTCTTTCGGTCCCCCACCGTCACCGAAACTTTCGCCAAATTGCTCTATGCTATTAAGAGCAACCAAGGGGCGGTATTGCTCACAGGTGAGGCCGGTTGTGGCAAGACGATGCTCTCGCGATCTCTCGTCGACGAACTCGACCCCGACAAAACGGAAGTCGCCCTTTTGACCAGCCCCAGTCCCACACCAACCGACCTCCTGCGTGAAATCCTCTACCAGATCGGTGAAAACCAACTCGATGAAGACCACACCGAGATCGTTCATCGGCTCAACGGCCGTCTCTACGACAACTTCTCTCTGGGAAAAAGCACTTTAGTCATCATCGACGAAGGCCAGTTGCTCACCGATAACAGCCTCTTCGAAGAGATACGGCTGCTGCTCAATTTCCAGCTCAACGATGCCTTCCTGATCACTCTTTTGCTGATCGGCCAACCAGAGCTTGGCGAGCGAATCCGCAACCTGTCTCAACTCGACGACCGGCTCTCTGCCCGTGGCATCCTGCGCCCCTTGGAGCGCCGCGATGTCGGAGCTTATATAAACCACCGCATGAACGTGGCCGGCCGTTCCGAGTCGGCCTTCTCGCCCGAGGCTGTAGAGCTTATTTCGCAATATTCCGGCGGCATCCCCCGGCGACTCAACCACATCTGCGACCTCTGTCTGGTACTCAGTTACAGTAGCCAGATCGATCTGGTCGACGAAGCCATGGCCTACCGCATCATCCTCGACGAGGAAGAGAGCTATGTTTAGAACACGCCATATGATGCGTTCGAGCCGGAAAGTCCGCGCCGAGGGTCCGCTGACCCCGCCCCAACAACAAGAGGGCTCCCCGGACCCTGCCGAGCCTCCGACACCGACCCAATCCGATCTCTCCACAGCAACTGCGCCTCCCACAGCCGCAATACCCGAGAGACCGACTGCCCCCCCACAAGTACCACCACCCGTCGAGCACAAAACGACGGAAAGCCCAGCTTCAGAAACCGAGGAAAGAGATTCCGGAAAACCTCATCCCCAAGCCGTTCCCGCCGAATCCCTTACTGAGGAAATCGACGACCAAGAGATCTATACCTCGTTAGTACAGGCCGCCCGCCACGTCTTTGAAACGGCAGAGAGTCAGGGTCAACTTGATTCCGAAGCACTAACCTATCCCTTCACCAATGTTTTGCGTTCCTTCGCCAAAAGCGACCAGTTACTTACCGAAGCAGTGCGTCGACGCACAAACAATACCGAACGAGTCCAGCGCGTAGCCAATGCCTCGCTGATGGCCATTCGTTTAGGCCTTGAAATCAGCTACGACGAGAAACACTGCCTGGCTTTAGGACTCTGTGCCCTGATGCACGATATCGGTATGCTGACCATCCCCAACGAGGTCCTCAGCAGTCCAAAGCTGACCCCCGAACAACTCCAGCTTTTGCGCAACCATCCACTCGAGTCCAAAAAGATGGTCGAGCAATTCGGCCCCAACTACACCTGGATCAGCCAGATCGTAATTCAGGTCCACGAACGCCACGACGGCAGCGGTTATCCCAACGGACTCAGCGGAGATGAGATCCACGAATTTGCGCGAATAATCGGACTGGCGGATATGTACGAAGCCTTGGGACACCCCCGTTCCGACCGCAAAGCCCACGTTATCTACAGTGCCCTGACCACGATAATCGATACGCGCAACAAGCACTTCGACCCGAGACTAATCAAAGGGTTGATCAATATCGTGTCGATCTTTCCACTCGGCAGCCTGGTCAAACTCAACAACAATACCATCGGACGCGTAGTCGGCGCCAATAAGCTCTATCCTACCCGTCCTCTGGTCGAAATCCTGCTCAATCACCGCAGCCACCGCTTGAGTGATCCCCAACTGGTCCATCTCGAAGAAGAGCCCATGCTCTATATCGTGGATCCCGCCATCGACGAGTCGGTTCTCGAAGGTAAATAGCTGCGCGAGAGTGTTTAAAGAGCGCAGCGAAAACCGACAAGGCGACTGCTGTATTCGGAATTCTGGTGCTCGCGATTGGCACAGCGAAGATAGCGGCGGTGACAAATCCAGGCCCCACCACGCATCACCCGCTGCTGACCGTTGTCGGGCCCCAATGGATTATGCGATGGGCTCCAGGTGTAATAATCAGGGTCGTAGTAATCGGCAACCCATTCCCAGACATTGCCCGCCAAGTCTAGGACGCCGTAAGGACTAGCTCCGCCCGGCATATTGCCCACAGGAGATGTACCACTGAAGCCCCGGCCCAGCACGCTGGCGCGACCGGGCTCGAAGTCCTCACCCCAAGGGAATTGGTAACCGCAGGTACCTCGCGCGGCCTTTTCCCATTCAGCCTCCGTCGGCAACCGCTTCTGCGCCCAGGAACAGTAGGCTACTGCATCTTCCCAATTCACATCGACGACCGGATGGTCGCCAGCTCCATCTTGAGGCTCCCACTTACGCGCGCGATAACCGCTCTCGCGAACGAAATGCAGGTACTGCCCCTGAGTCACGGGCAGCAGATCGATATAATACCCATCCAGATAGACCTGATGCATGGGTTTCTCGTCACGATCGCCCCGACGGTCGCCCATGGCAAAGATCCCGGGCGGAATCCAAACGCTGATGCCCCCGTCGATCGGATTGCGCTGCACCAATTCCACACCAGCAGGAACTTCAACCCCCAACCCCGCCAACCGCTCAGCATGGGCTTGCCACTCCCGCTGCAGATCTACAGGAACCCGCTGCACCTTGGACTGGGTGAGCATTGGAGGACGATGAGTTGCAGCAGAAAGAGGAGACGCCTGGGGAGACCTGCGCTCTTCAGAAGGGGTTATCAAACCAGGGATTTGTGCAAAAAATCCCTCATCACGCGGCTTCTCTTCGGCAAGATCCGTAGATAAGTCCCTCTTTGCTCCCGCGACTTCGGCGGCCCGATCCGCTAGTTCCACAGCAAGTCCCCCGACTACTTCGCTCTCGCTCCTTGCCGTTTCATCCGACCCCAAATATGCCTCGGGAATTAGCAGCACTCCTCCGACCACCGCAGGTAAACGCGGCAATAGCGGAGCCTCTAACCACGCTTCCAGAATCGGCGATAAGCGCTCACCCAATCCCACCGCGATCGACCGACCATTGCCATTCGTTGTCGAATGGGCATCAGCCATATCAGCCACTTTCTCTGCGATGAGACGAGCGATATATTCCCGATCCCGGCGTGCGGCTTCCAAGTGGAGGGGAACCGTCTCCGCAACCGCGAATTCCAAAGCCAGATCCTCAAAACTAGCGGCCGGCCTATACTCATTGCACAGCACATCAATCCGCTCCTGCTCATCAGCACTGGGCAGGCGCCAAGTCCACGCAGAAGAGTCGGGACAGGCACGAGACTGTCCTTCCGCATCAACTTCGACCCATTGCAACTCTCGGCAGCAATCTTCCGCATCGACCTCGGCCTTGCCGATCGCCTGCTCGACCAATAAACATACCCGCAAAGTCCCCGCCCCTGGAGCGACCAACACACTGCCCCGCCGCAATAGCGATCCATATTCAGCCAGTACCTGTCTGGCCAGCGCACGAACCATCTGGTGTCCCGAATCCACAAACTCAACATCTGGCTCATCACTGGGATTAAAATCTATGATCTTGGGCAGTTCAAGCGAATTACCAACGCCCTCTGGCAGGGTCGTAACTTCGTAGCGCCCCTCGCGCAACGGGGTACTCCGCCCCCCCAAGACGGCAAGTGCCGTTTCGAAAAAGAGAATCAGGTCGTCAGCATTAGGATCGGTCTGAGACGGAACGAAACTTCGGAGGTCGGCGATCATAGTTTCGCCAGCGGCGACCAAGTCTTCATCATTGCTCTTGCCCAGATAGGCCAAGAGCTGCATGCCGTATAGGTACATTGTCCCGCGGTGGACTTCACCGCCAACCGCAAGACTCTGTGCGGCGGCAACTAGACGCCAGAGTCGGCTATCGGCCTCAAAACTCCACTCGTGCTGAGCGCCGACGATTTCTAAAACGCCCTCGTGCTCGCGACAGAGCAGAATCTGACCCTTATGACCCTGCCCATCGGCAAAATCGAGTTCAACACCCGCACCGCCGTGCCAACGCACACCGGTAACCGCCACAGGGCTTTCGGGGAGAATACCTTTAACCTGGGCACCTGGCGCCAACTCTTCTAGCCGCACCATATCGTGGTCAACTCTCAAATTTCATGTGAGAACCGCCTCGGTCGCCTGATCATGGCATGAAGCCTCAGACTCAAACTTGTCTTATTTTGAATCCGGGGACACGTTCAGGAAGCCTTTAATCTACTTTATACAACTTTTAATGTCAAGTAGTATCTATTTTTATCAAGTAGGCTTCTGTTAGCCATTTTATCTATCAATCGCCCTGCTGATATTCTTGCTCGATCTCCTCATACTTGTGCTGGACAAAAACCATAAATGAGCCCATGAGTAAAAAGACGATAATCGATTGGGCTACCTGCAGTGCGGCATTGAAACCTGTAGTGTTTTTTAGCGCTAGGGCCGAGAGTCCCAACCATATCGTCACTACATAAACGACCAGTACGGCCTTGGAGCGACCAATACGCAAATCGGCGAGGCGGTGATGGATATGGTCGAGACCGGTATAGTCTATCCACTCTTTGAACGAGCGAACTCGACCGCTCTTTACGCGCATAAAGGTCGTAAATACCATATCAAAAATAGGCACGCCCAGTATAATAACCGGCACGATCAGCCGCACCGAGTGATCCCCAGCCCAATCACCCATGATCGCCAAAGCGGCCAGCGTGAATCCGAGGAAGGTGCTCCCTGCATCACCTAGAAAGATCGCCGCCGGGCGGAAAGGGCGAAAATTATATGGTAAAAATCCCAGGCACCCCCCCACCAGCGGCAGAGCCAGATACATCATATAGTCCTGGTGGTTCTGCAGTGCTACCAAACCGAAAAAAATTGCCACGATTCCACAGAAACCGACGCAGAGCCCGTCCATACCATCGAGAAAATTAATGGCATTGGTGATGCCGATAACCCATAGTCCGGTTAGTATCCATTCGCCCACATCGCCCCAAATCCCGAATGGGAGAATACTGATAACGACCCCGTGATGAACGAGTACGCCCACAGCCACGCATTGTACGAGAAGTTTTATCGACGCGGCGAGTCCCTTAAAATCGTCCCAAAGCCCCACGACGAAAATCAACCCCCCTCCCCATACCACGCCTTTAAGTTCCACGCTGAAGCTGAAATTGTACAATACTGTCAGCGAGAAGGCGAGGAATACCGCCGCTCCCCCGAGCAGAGCGGTTGGCATTTTGTGCGACTTGCGCCCCGCAGGTACATCAATCATACCGATTCGGTGCGCCACCCAGTAGACCAGCGGCGTGCATACGTAGCCGATCCCAAAGGATAGCAAGAGCAAATAAGCCCATTTCAATCCCGAGTTGTTAAGCAGGCTCTGCGCCTCTCCACTGAATAGGAATCCCAAGAATATCAGAATGATGATCTTATCTATATTCAGCAGGGATAAACGCTCTTTAGCTTCCACCATATCGCCTCAACCATCGATCGTAAGAGCCCGCATCACGGCAACAACTTCCTCTGCCTCGGCATCGCTTAACGCCGGATAAAGCGGCAGTGAAAGATCCGCTGCATAGGCCTGACTCGCACCGGGGAACACCTGATCGCTCTGTCCCAACTCAGCGTGCAACGGATTATATACCGGCCGCAACGCCGATATTCCCCTTTGCGCTAAGCGGATGATCATATCGCTAACAGGTTGTCTGATTTTGACGACATAACGATAATAAATGTGTTCGGGCGAAGCCAGTGGCGTTTCGATCTCCCCATCAGCAAAGGCCCCATCGTAGAGCTCGGCCAACGCACGGCGACGAGCGACGAACTCGGGGAGGCGCCTTAGTTGCACTCGAGCCAGAGACGCAGCCAGGTCGGTCATTTTGCTGTTGAAGCGCAGAGAACGGGCAGGCGCCCCATCGTAAGCTCGGAGTTCACGGACGGCGATAGCCAGATCTTCGCGATCGGTAAGGACCATCCCCCCCTCTCCTGCGGCGAGCATCTTGGTCGCATAAAAAGAGCAGACCGAGAGTTCGCCAAAACTCCCCAGAGGCCGGCCCGCCCGAGTGGCGCCAATACTCATCGCACAATCCTCTATACACGGCGTACCTAAAGCAACCAATTCCTCAATTTTCGCGGCCAATCCGAACATATGGGGTACAATAATCGCTGCGGTACGATCTTCCAATACCCGCTCTGCCGCCACCGGATCGATATTGCCGGATCGCGAGTACGTATCGCAAACCACAGGTTCGGCTCCGGTAGCCCATACCGCATGCAAGAGTGCGGTACATACATAACTGGGTACGATAACTTTCTGCCCCTCACTCACCCCCAGTGCCAGAAGACCCAAATGCAAAGCGGCCGTCCCCGAAGAGACGGCCACTGCATAACGACGACCGGTGAATGCCGCCATTTCATTTTCGAATGCTTCCACCTCTAAGCCCTGAGCCAATTGACCCGAGCGAAGAACTCCGGCAACCGCTTCGACTTCAGCTTCCCCTATTGCGGGCCGAGAATGGGGGATCTTTGGTTTCAAGCGTAGTGACGCCAGACTGCATCAATGACTCGATCTACCTGTTCGTCGCCCATTTCTGGATAAAGCGGCAACGAGAGAATCTCGCGGCAGATCTGCTCTGAAACAGGCAGGGAGCCCTCACCAGTCCCGAGCAGGCGGAAGGCCGGTGTACGATGTAGAGGATGGGGGTAATGCACGCCGCTTTCTATACCCTCGGCCCGGAGCGAAGCGGCCAGCGCCTCGCGGTCCTGCACGCGCACCACATAGAGGTGGTAGACGTGATGGTTATCGGGTGCCTCTACGGGCTGGATCATGCAATCGAGATCCCCCAGCTCGGCATTATAGCGGGCTGCGATGGTACGCCGCTCTTGATTCCACTTATCCAGATGGCGCAGTTTAGTTTTGAGCACCGCACCCTGCAAGCCGTCCATCCGGGCATTAAATCCGATTTCGCGGTAGTTGAATTTGTCACCTGCTACCTGCCCGTGATTGCGCAGACGCCTGAGTCGCTCCGCCAGCACCTGATCATCGGTAGTAATGCCCCCAGCATCGCCAAACGCCCCCAGATTCTTGCCCGGGTAGAAACTAAAGCAACCCGCCCGGCCGAGGGATCCGGCCAGCTCACCACAATATCGGGCTCCCTGAGCCTGGGCGGCGTCTTCGATGAGGGACAGATCTGAGTCCGCGGCTAGTTCGCGCAGCGCGTTCATATCGGCCATCTGCCCGTAGAGGTGCACCGGCACGATGGCCCGGGTTCGCGGAGTAATCGAGCGACGGGCTTGTTCCGGATCGATAGTATAGAATCGGGGATCAATATCACAGAGTACCGGTCGCGCGCCAACTTGGCATATCGCCTCCAGAGTAGCACCAAAGGTCAGCGCCGGAGCAATGACCTCGTCCCCCTCCCCCACCCCTGTGGCGAGTAAAGCCAAGACCAATGCGTCGGTGCCACTGCTCACGCCGATGCAATGATCGACCCGGCAATAAGCAGCATAGTCGGCTTCGAATCGCTGCACTTGGGGACCGAGTATAAAGGTCTGCTCTTCGATTACACTGGCCAAGGCGGCATCGATATCGCCTTTGATCTGCTGGTACTGCAAATGCAAATCGTTCATCGGTACTTCTATGCGGGATTGCGGAAGAGGCATCGCAGTCATGGAGGGCTCGCTTCCTTCAAAAGTCGATAAAGTGACGCAGGGCACTAAACCCTTCAGCGCAGGTCACCCGGCCCTGAATACCGCGAAAATGGGCGGCTGAACGCGAAATATCGACGATGTTTAAATGCTCTATATTGGTCTTTTCGATCTGCGAGGCATGAGCTTCCAAAGCTCCCAACTTCTGGTTGAGCACCTTGCCGATATTGACAAAGACCGTCGGATTAAAGTCTTGTGAAGACAATCCTTCGAAATAGAGCAAATTCTGGACCCGCCGCGCTGCAGGCACCACCGCTCGAGCAATGGCGCGGTGATCTTGATGCGTATCTTCGCCCCAGTGAGTATAGACCGTATCCGCATCGACCTTGTTGATCACCTCCTCGATCCGCATAATCGATTCGCGATTGCACTCAAACTCGGTATCAGAATAACCGAGGAAAAAAACCTCCTCCGCCCCGATAAGTTTAGCTGCGTTGAGCTGCTCTTGCCGTCGAATTTCAGCCTCACCACCCGATGCCCCATCGGTGACCACCGCCAGAAAAACCCGATCCCCTCCCTCGTTGACATGACGGATCAGCGTCCCAGCACACCCGAATTCTAAATCATCTGGATGAGCTCCAATCGCCAGTACATTCATCAAATACCTGCTCTTTTATTTTTTATTGGTTTATTTTTCCTTCCACTGCGCAGAACTTTCCCACTCTCTGGACCACAATTGAGCAAGAGATCCAGAACGGAAAGGTGCGAAACGAAATCCCCATAGAGCTGTGGATAGGCCGGAGGTTCGTAATCCTGAACGACGATTCCCACCCCTGCTGCTGCAAAGAGCTCCATATTCATGTACTGCTCGCCATCGACTCCGGAGAGATAGGTATCAGCTCCAACCGCATTGCAAATATCGAGCAGCCGCTGGGTAGGCTCCTGGCTTAACTTCATTTCCGAAGCGACTTCCAACCGCGTATCGATACCTAATTGATCGCGCAACCACTCGATTGAAGCTCGGTTGACTACCGCCAACTCGCTCCACTCGCAAGCGTAGAATTGCTCTAAGAAACCCTCCGATGCCGCCCAGTAAGGGGCCTTGGCGTAATTGGTCCTGAGCGCCTGAAGATGCTTGCGCCGCCAGGGATCCGAGTCGTTTATTCCCACTTCTGCAATCCGAGCCGGAAAGTTGAATCGGACCGGTACGGTCAACCACTGCGCCCCCTGCGGTCCCTTGATCCGGTTGCGATTTTGCCACTCGTTTTTCTTGTACTGCACATTGTCCAGAAGCACGAAACAATCAGCCTGGTCCATCTTGTCAAAATAGCCCGACCAGGGCATGAATTGGGGTTGATGGATCGCAGCGATCATCGGTTTTCACCCTCGACGAAGATCGGATTGGATACCAGTTTTTCGCTCTGGCCATTGACCAGTATCCGGTAATAAGAGCGCTCCCCGAAGCCGATATCCGCATCGACGTGGGTGAATGACAACGGAGTGACACCCGTGGTCTGATCGACGACTTCGCCCGACCGCACTAGCCTTAGCCGCACTGGCTGATTCGCACTCGAGCCCCCAGCAATTCGCACCCGCACCTCGACCGAACCATCGGTTTCGAGATTCTGACCGGCTCCACCCCTGCCGCGATTAGTGTGGATCGAAAATTCCTCAAGCTTCAATCTCTCATCCCCGATTGCCGCATACATCCTTCCAGCACGCATCGCTTCCAAGACCCCTTCCCGACTCCGTTCCCGGGCTAAAATAACAGTTCGCGCCGCCTTCGGCGTCCCACCCTGGTAATTGGCATCGCCGATACCCCAGACTGGCCGTTCCCGCTCCCGTCGCAAATACTGACCCAATGCCCTATCCCAGGCCCCTCCTGGTTCGGCGTGGTGGCTACGACCCGGATGCAACGCGGCAAAACCCGTATAATCGAAAGTGTGGACAAGATTGGACTCAACCGACGAAGGCGGACATACCGCCCCGATACGACCCCCGAAAAGCTCGACCGTTTCTCGCTTGTCCGGGGCAACCCAGAAGACCAACCCGCCTCGCTCGTTAACTGAGTCGATATAGTATTGATATGGGGCAGGTCCGAGATCCCCGTGGTAAGCATCCCACAACGGCACCTTAAAAGGTACATTATCGATCAGACACAAAAGCGAGACCAGGCCGATTGCCCCGCGGATCCAAATCACGCTGCCATGGGCCAGAACTGCATAGATCAAACCAACCAGCGGCCAGAGGAGCAAAAAACTGGTCCAGTGCCAGACCATACCCCCGGCCCCCCCACTGACTGGCAGGCTGGCGTAGGCCCCTACCGAGCCGAGTCCGATCGCAATCTGGCGCTTATTCCAATGCTGCAATTGCCAAGGTCCATTACCGAAGATACCGCTCCAATAATAAAAAGGCCGCGATTCGACACCATCGATGAGAACCAAATCCTCCATCGCTGCATCCACGCGTCGGATTTCTTCCAGGTACTCGCCCAGAGCATCACTGGCAAGGAGCGCCGGTTGGTCGTGGCTGAAGGCGAATAAATTGCGCAAAAAAGGCAACCCGTACTCGACGCCCAATACATCGGCATCAGTCAATACCAAAATCTCAAAACCGTTGTCCACAGCCTCCTGAGCCAATATTTCGATCCGTGCATGCCCCGTACTATAGCGGGAAAACGCATGAACTGCGGCATCGAGTTGCAAATAGCGCTCCTGCGCCTCAACAGGACTGAATACAGACCACCAAACCAGGCCGCAAAGCGCCCAGCGCGATATCCAAACCCACCGCTGCACTCTCCGACCTATCATCTATCCAACCCCTTCTCCGCCAGTACTTCTTCATAGAGTGCTTCTATCTCGGCCACCATCTGGTCGACACCGTATTTCGACGCCCGGCACCGCGCCGCCTGTCCCATCCGGCTACGCCATTCTCCATCACTAGCCAGCCGACAGAGTGCCGCAGCCAACTCCTGCGGCGAAGACGGTTCGACGAGTAAACCCACTTCTTCATCGCCAATCAATTCGGGTATCCCCCCTACTCGCGTGGCCACGCAGGGCAACCCTGCATACATTGCCTCGACCAGGGCTTTGCCCATACCCTCATTGAGCGAGGGTAACGCGAAGATGTCCATCGCCTCGAGCATCGGATAGATCTCCCGGTGCCAACCTGCGAAAACCAATCGATCTTCCACATCCAACCGCCGGGCCAGTGTCAACAGGGCCTCTCGCTCTTCTCCATCGCCGACCAGGAGCAACCACGCATCATCG
>CAZFMY010000012.1:0-93212 GCA_964520345.1 uncultured Gemmatimonadaceae bacterium
ACCCAGAAAACCGCCCGACTCAAAGTGCCGAGCGCCCGCACGACATTCCATATCTATACCATCGAATGGACCCCGGACCAGATTCGCGGTTTTGCCGATGGCAAGCTGTACTTCTCTTTCGGCAACGCACGGCGCAAAGATCCCCGGGCCGACTACCGCCAATGGCCTTTCGACCAGCCCTTTCACCTGCTCTTCAACATCGCCGTCGGAGGCACCTGGGGCGGAAGCAAGGGAATCGACCAGACCATCTGGCCCCAGCGCCTCGAAATCGACTACGTGCGCGTCTACCAGCAACCGGCCGATACTGCCGTCAGGGGAAGCGGCTGGGGAGCGATCAAATCAACCGACTGAGCCCGCATGCTGCCAGACGCAAAAACGCCTCCGACACCGCTTGCGCCGAACTCGAGCCGATCGATCATAGCAGCAAGCCGAAACCTTGACCTGAACGAGAAAACCTGCATCGCGGCTCTCGAACCGATAGAACTACTGCACTATTTGAATGGATTCATCATCCCGCACGAGGACCCAACGCATGTCCGAGGCCAATGACGCCGAAATCCGCGCGCTCGAGCACTACCTGCACCAGCAGATTCCCCTCACCGTCCCCATCGGAGTCGGCGTGCGCCGAATCGACGAACGCGGCATCCTGCTGAGCGCACCTCTCGCGCCCAATATCAACCACCTTCAGACCGCCTTCGGCGGCAGCACCGCCGCTCTGGCCACCCTGGCCTGCTGGTCCCTGGTCCATCTTCGTCTGCAGAAACTATCCTCGGCCAGCACGATCGTCGTACGCCGCACTGCGATGGACTACCTGCACCCCATCGACCGCGACTTCGAGGCCTTCTGTCCGTCCCCCAACGCCGAAATCTGGACGCGATTTACAGCTGAACTCACCCATCGCGGTAAAGCCCGCATCCAACTCGATGCCGAACTCTGCTGTGATGAGGTCCGTGCAGCAGAGTTCCAAGGCACCTTCATCGCCATTCACCAGGAGAGGTAAAGGTAGATTTCGCAAATGAGTAGCAAGACCGAAGAATTCGACCTCTCGACCAATCCCGGAACCGGCCAGCGCCTGATCTTCGCCCTTTTCGGCATCGGCCAATTGGTGCTCAGCAGCATCGCCTTCCAGCGCGGCGGCTTCTTCTACGGACTCCTGGTACTCTGTTGCGGCATCGCGATGTTCTGCACTGCGCTGGTCTTCGCCCACCGCCTCAATCGACGCCTGGTCAGGCTCAGCGCGGAGGGCATCGCCATAGAGGAGAGCCTGCGCATGCATCGGAATTTGGCGTGGGAAGAGATCAAAACACTCAGCATCAATCCCAGAATGACCGTCTTCCACACCTCGACCGGCGCCGATATCACCCTGCACAACCTCAGTGGGAAAGAGCAAGATCTGGAAGGGTTTCTCCAACGCCTGGCAGCCTTGAGCGCCGAACACCAGATCCCGATCCAGGGTACGATCTGATCCACGATACTCCTGGCGTATTGCGCTTCCCCGGGTCTCCGACCAAACCCAGGTCTACAACCAGTAACGACCGCTAGCCCGCGACGACCCTGGCGATCGCCGCGCGCATAATCGCCTCCGACTGGCCCGATACGAACGCGTCGACCGGCTCGTAGCCGCCTTCGGCAAAGGACTTTTCCAGCGTGATATATCCGGTGCCCAAATCCCCATAGCCCGCCACCGCCACAAAAGCATCGGGACGCAACGCCTGGGCATGGAGCTGGTATTCGATGAAAATCTCGCCCGGCAGATGTGCGATAGCCACCTGCTCGTCGAGGTGCAAACAGGTGATCGGAATAGGAACCTCGCGACGACGCAGATAGGTCAGCATCAGCGCCGCCTTGCTCCGTACCTTGTCCCCGTCGCCCGCCGCACCGATCTCAGCGAGCAGCGCCGCCTCATTGAGATCCTCCCTCGGCGGCAGACGGGTCGGTTCGACGACCCAGCGCATCGCGCCGAGCGGCCGCCGCTCCGCCGCGCGCTCGGACTCGACCATCGCAGCGTAAATTCGCGCGGTGAAGAGCTCGCGGTTATCAGCCACTCCATCGTTGTATTTGCCCGCGGTGATATTGCCGCCACAACCGGTGAAGTAGAGATGCGGCACCCCGTGCTCCTCAGTGCGGCGGTTGCGGGCCAGACCGACGAATTCGGGAGTCACCATCCCCGTCCCATCGTTGCTGGTCGGATGTACCGCATAATAGTGGAGCATCGCCAGGGGCTGGTCCCCATTCCAGAAGCCGATCGTTTTCAACTGGGGATCTATCAGCCCTTCGGGCGCTGCGCGCACCGCCGGATCCGAGGTCTTGGTCCAGCGCACCGCCCAAACCTTGCCGTCTGCACCCATCACTCTTCGGGTTGAGGCGATCCGATCGACTCTGGCCTGACCGATACTCATATCCGTACAAGGCTGGAGGCGGTCCAGTGCAGCGGCAGCGGCAGCAGCGGCGGCGGCGCGTACCCGCTCCGCCCAGTCGCCGGCCATAATCAGATTTGGAAAGCCGTGATCGTCGAGAATATTCTGCGCATCGCGATCGGGCCAGGGCGTATCGTGAGCGTGAATGCAGTGAACCGCCACGCGCTCGGCATCGGTTCCCACTGCCTCGGCCAGTTCAGCGCGCCAGCGATCGTAATCGCCATTGCTCAACTCGGCCCAATCCAGCGCACAAAGCACGATGGGCGCTTCGCCATCCGGCACCAGGATCATTCCCAGAGCCGAGAGCGGCGTCTCGATCGCTTGTGCCGGGGGATACCAGCCCGCGCAGAGCGGATGTCCGATCGGCGGGGTTATATCGGATTCGAACGTACTCAGCTGAATCATCCTCTAGCTCCTATCACCTTGCTCCGGTGAGCGTGCGAAAATAATCGCGAAACTCAACGGTATCGGTCAGGTTATTGCCGCCGAACTCCAATTCGACCCAGCCTTTGTAGCCGGTTTCTTCCATGACATCGAAAACGCGACGCCAGTCGAGCGTATTCGCCTCCAGCGTAGCCGAACCGCTCTTGCTGCTGACTCCGCGCGCATGAAAATGGCTCGCGTATTGAATCAGGGAGTCGACTTCAGCTGCGGCGAACCCGCGGGGAACGAAGTGACCGTGATCAAGGGTCAGCGTCAATCCCGGGACGTCGCGCACCAGCTTGGCCGCGCGTTTGGGCGTATTAGCCAGCGATCCGATATGCGGCTCTATCGCAAAGACGATGCGATATGCCCGTGCCTTTTCCACCCGCCACGCCAGTTCCTCGACAGCCCGTGCAACCGAATCCGCTTTGCTCTCGCCGGCGAAAAAAGCTCCGGGCAGACCGGTTATGTGTTTGCCCTTGCACTCGGCGGCGTAGTCCAGCGTTTTGAGAAAGGCCTCGCGCGCATGATGGCGTCGCTGCGATCGCGGGTTGTTTAGCGCACGAGACTCGTAGTCCAGCGCCAATTGCAAGAAAATATCGGCAGCCTTCAGGCCGGTGTCCTCCAGTTGTTTGCGCAACCTGCGCGCGGAGCGGCGCACATTCGCGAATTCGCTGGATGGCTGCAGGTGTGATCGATCTTCGAAGAGCCCGATATCCACCCCTTTCAGTCCCAGCATTGAGATCAGTTGCAAAACTTGCGAGTGGGGCAATATCGGAAAGGTAAAGTCGGCGCAAGCCAATTTAGGTCGCATAGATCCTCCATTGCGGCGGTGATTTGAAAATTATTTTCCAAGTATACGGCACACCGGCCCGGAGACCAACGCGTACCCGAGCCATTGCAAATCCCAAACCCCCTTGACCCTGCAGGCGATGAGTCCTTAAATATTTTTATGGGATCTCTTCTCCATCCACTCGACAACACGCTGGTCGAGCATAGCGAAATACCGCAGGTCCGCTACTTCGGACGCTGCCCTGAAACCGGGTGCGAACGCTCCCTCCGCCCCACACCCGCAGTTTTCGCCGAAGCCGAAAAACTCAAACGCTACCTCCGCTCCCGTCATCAAGCCACCGACGGCTTCAGCACGCGCAGTCTGTACAGGCCTTTAACCGGCAAAATGTTCGGAGTCATGATCTGTCGCAGTACCACCGGCCAGCTCGGCACCCTCCGCGCTTTCTCCGGCGGCTGGGCAGGGAAGAGCCAGCCGCCAGGCTGGGTCCCGTCGAGTAGCCATAGTGCCGAATACGCGGCCCAGCGAGAAGAAACAGAGCCCCGACTCGTCGAGCTCACCCGGCAGCTCGATGCCCTCCTGCGCGAGCCCCCCAGCGCCGTACAGGAGCAGGCAATCGAGGAGTGCCGGACCGAGCGCCGCAGGCTCTCGCGCGCACTCACCGCCCAAATTCATCAGGCTTATCGCTTCGAAAATTTCCTCGGTGAAGTACTGCCCCTCACCCAGGTCCCGGGCACCGGCACCCGCCCACCCACCGGCATGGGCGATTGCTGCGCTCCCAAACTCCTGCAGTGCGCCGTTCGCCACCGGCTCGAACCCCTTGGCATGATAGAATTCTGGTGGGGATCGCCCCCACCCGCATTGCCGCGGGTCGAAGGCGACTACTACGGCTCGTGCGAGCACAAGTGCTATCCGATTCTGGGTTTTCTGCTCCGCGGATGCGCCGCAGCCGAGGTGAATCCATGAAATTAAGGCCACCTGACCAGCGCCATCGCCCTCTCTCGATAATGCACCACGAAGAGAGCTTCGTGGTAGTCGACAAGCTCCCGGATTTCCTCTCCGTGCCAGGACGCGGACCCGATGGCGAGGATTGCGTCGTAACGCGGGTGCGCGAGCTCTTCCCCGAAGCAGAAGGCTTTCTCGCCGCGCATCGCCTCGATATGGAAACCTCGGGGTTGATGGTCCTGGGCCTGACCCCCCAAGCCCACAAAAACTTATCGCGCCAATTTGAAAAGCGCTGGGTCGCCAAGACCTACACCGCGCTTCTCGAAGGCCAGGTCGCAAGCGAATCGGGGCATATCGAGCTGCCCTTCCGAGTCGACTGGCCCAACCGGCCCAAACAGATCTACGACCCCGAGCACGGCAAGCTCGGCATTAGCGATTGGCAGGTCCTCGAGCGCTACAGCAACGCGACACGCATCGAATTCAAGCCACAGACCGGCCGCACCCATCAACTGCGCGTTCACGCTGCCCATCCCCTCGGCATCGGCCATCCGGTCATCGGCGACCGACTTTATGGCAACCCGGCGCTGGCCGATCGCCTCATGCTCCATAGCACCACCCTCGCCTTCCACCATCCTCAGAGCGAGGAGTGGGTCTGCTTCCGCTCCCCACCCCCATTCTGATCAGGGTGCGTACAGATTCCGCGATCGGTACTGAAAGAAAATCATCCGACGGTTCTCTTCTCCCATCCACGGATAGGCCCCGTGCGCCTGTGCCGACGCCAAAAAGATCAACACATCGCCCGCCTGCATCGCCACGTGCTTGACTAGCCCCATCTCATTTTCGCAGGTGCGGATCCCATCGGGCATCGGGTAGTGCGTCTTGTGAGTGCCGGGCACACAGACAAAGCCCCCATCCTCCCGCTTCACATCGCGCAATTGCCAGGCCACGTTGAGGTATTCGGCGTAAACGCGACCATTCTGCTGGCGATAGTGATTGGTCACCTTGGACGGAGTAGCGGGGGAATGCAGGAAGTGCCCCGAGGATCCTTTCGCCGAAAGGAAGCCACTGCATTGCATACATTCAAAACCGCTACCCATGATCCAGTTCAGACGCTGGACTAGGGCCGGATCGGCGATCATGCGCTGGAAAGGCTCGCCGTGCGGGGCCGGTAGCCCCCATGGATCGCCCATAGACGAACGACCCACCCCGCTACCCGCCAGTGGAGTCGAGTCTCCGGCGGCCGAACCACCGTGACTGATTCGGTCGGGGTTGGCGTCGATCGCCTCATTGGCCGCCCTGAGCCAATCCTCGTCCATCACCCCCCGCAAAACCAGGTGACCGCAGAGATCCCAGTGGAAAAATTCTTTTTCGTCGACCTCCGAATCCGGATCGCGGATATAAATCGAAGGATGGGAAATTCCCGGTTCTTCCGCCAGCCAGACCTTCTCGCCATCCGAATGCACCACCGGCGGCGGATAGGAGCGGTTGGGATTGTGCAGGACGAGGCGCTGGACTTCATCCAAATCAGCCGTCCACTCGGGCATCGCGCGCTCCTCGCCCTCGATCTCGGAATCGGCCCCCGGCCGCACCCCGGCACTGATGTACCCGCATTCGAGCAAGCGCTGCGGTCCCTCACCCCGCCAGGGCCGCAAACCCCGCATCAGCGAGTCGGCGCAAATCATCAGATCGCCCGCCTGCAGGACCGGCTCTTCGACCAGCCCCATCTCATCGCTGCCGTCGATCAGATCCCGCGGAGCCTCTACCGTGCTATTATGACTCGCCGAAACCACCACCAGCCCCCCGTCCCCCTCACCCATATCCGTCAGCGCCCAAAACGCACGCACTCCCTGACAAAAGCGAATCCCGTTGTACTGGCGATAGGCCCGGGACCAATCGACCCACTCAGAGCCCCCCATAAGCGGCGACTTTCCCGTGCACTCGCCGACGAGTCGCAGCGACTCGTCGAGCCGAAAACCCTCGCCGCAGATCTGCTCCACATACCCCAGCAGAACCGGATGCTCGCGCAGGGCATGCAGGGCATTGCAAATCGGCGAAGTCCAGCGCAGCGGACCCTCGACCGGACCCAGCTGGTCGAGGGCCTGGTTGCAGGCTTTCAGCTCAGCTGCCGACAGCGCACCGGGAACAATCATATAACCCGCCACATCGAAACGGTAATTTTCTTCGTTGGTCATTGCCTGCTGATTCATAAGGAGCTCCTCTGGTGATTGTAGCTATTCCAGTCCCATCTCCCGCCGCCCCTGCGGCGTCAGGCTGCCGACGTCCCAGGCCGGATCCCATGTGCAATCCACAACCACCTCGCGCACCCCGTCCAATTGCAACAGGCGCTCGCGCAGCGGATGGCCGAGATACATGTATTTGGGTCTACCGCGATGCGGCATCGTCATCAGCACATAAACCGTCTCGTCCGCGATCCGCAGATCGCGGATATATCCCATATCAACGAGATTGGAATCTGCGGTATAGAACATATCATCGACCACCTCGCGCAGGGCATCCCAAAGGACCTGCTTGCGCAAACCTGTCTCCATAGTTTCCCCCACGCGGGCGAGTCGACCGCGCCCCGGCGCCTTTAGCGCAGGAATTGCTCCGGGACGGACTACCAGAGGCGCCAGCAATCGACGCCGCAGTTCTTCTACCGGACCTGGACCCGCATAGGGTGCGACCCAATACGCATTGTACTGATTCAGTTTGTCGCCCCGCTTGAATTGGGGATTGTCCCGGGCCGCCCAGCGGCTCCACAACTGACCGTGACCCTGGTAATCGATCGCTGCCGCACCACTGTGGCAGAGCTTTTCAAAACCCTCGGCGGAATGCTCGAGCCAGAGTGCGATAAAGGCATCTTTGCTCTTATCGTTGAAAAAACCCGTCGCCCAGAGATCGTCCTCCTGACCCGGGGTCACCGCCCCTTCGTGCAATCGGCCTTCGCGATCCATCCACACGCTATCGGAAAATGGATAACCGGAAAATACCCACTCGTCGTCGCGCAGATAATTCAACTCGAAATCCTGCACCATTTCCATCTGGCCGCGCTTGAGGAAATAGGGTTGATCGGCATAGAAGGTATAGGTCACGTCGATGTGCATCCGCGCCGGAGCAAAGAGCGGGTGCACCGGACTGTGGGGAAATCCCCAACGGCGAACTTTGGTGCACAACGGACCACGTACCACCTCCCAGTCGGGGCACTGAGCCCAGTTGGTGACGCGGAACTTCTGAAAATTGGCACTGGCCAGGTAGTCGTGCGCCCAATCTATGTGCGGCGGCTCGCCGTGGCCCTCGCCGCCGGCAAAAATCTCCAAACCGCGTTTGAGTACCAGACGCTCGAGCTGACCCGTCTGCGCCGAGAGCTGAGCGCTGAAGTGATTGTTATCGATGCGCAGTGCGTACTCTTGACCGTGGGTCTTCAGATCGGTGATATAAGCAGGTAATTCGGCATGGGGATTGCCGTAGAAAACCAGATAGGTGCTGCATTGGTTGGCGGCTACCTCGGCCAGAAAAACCAGCCGGATATGACGCTGAGCATCGCCGTAGCGGTCGTCGTAGACCTGAGAGGGTACCTGGCTCAGCCCGCCCTCTGCAACCCGGGCGACGCGAAGTTCGCGCCGCAGATCGCTCACCTGATGCTCGGGAAACGACAGCGCGACATCGACCGGCTCGCCGCGCCGATCGATGCCGGATTCTTCGACGAGTGAGATGGACTTGTAATACGACCAGCCTGCTGCCCATGCCGCCCAATCGCCAGGCAGGTCGGCGGTCTCGCTCCAGGTATCTGTGTCGTTGGCGGATGGCGCACTTTCCCGCTGCTGACGCTCCAAATAGAGCGTATCGCGAATCGACTCAGCCAGCGAGAGAGCCAGATCCAGATGACCGGCGGCATAGGCCTGCCCCAGGAGCTCATGCTTCCTGGCAATGCTCTCGGTACGATCCGCATATCTGGTTTCAGCCATCCGGATTTTCCGTTGTGTCGAGTGTCTATAAGCCACCAATCACGCGGAAAATTTTGTTATTTCCCGCAATAATAGTATCATAGTAGCCTCTCGGCACCCGCAGCGCAACAAAAGCTCTATTTGAGGAGGTACGACGTGAAGATTACCCGAGTCGAACTCTACGAAGTGGAAATTCCGCCGATCCCACCGATCGCCCGGTATTTTCCCAAAATTTACGATATCACCCTCTGTCAGGTACAGACCGACGAAGGGCTAGAGGGTTGGGGAGAGTTTCAGGGACCGAAGTCCGCCGGTCAGCAAGAAGCCGAAGCCCTCGTGGGCCAGCGGGTCCTGGACCCCTATGCCCGCTCCGACGCCTTTACCTGCGCGCTGCTCGATATCGCCGGCCAGGCCTACGGCATCCCGCTGCATCGCTTCTTCGGCACCCAGGTCCGCGACCGCGTGCCCGTATCCTACTGGTCGTGCCATATGGAACCGCACGAAACAGCGGCGGAAGCCGAAGTCGGAGCCGGCCGGGGCTTCAGCAACCACAAACTCAAAGCGCGTTCATGGGATATCGTCGAGACCGTGCGCTTGATGAAAGAAAGAGTAGGCGATGAGTATACCGTCGGCGTGGATCCCAATACCGAATTCGACTTGCTGCCCCACGCCGCACGCCTGGCCGCCGAGTTGGAACCCTTCGCTACGGTAGCCGTCTTCGAAGATCCGATGCGCAAAAACAACCTCGAATGGTACCGGATACTGCGCGAGAAAACCCATATCCCGATCGCGTTGCACCTGGGAGCCCCTTCGGACGTGCTGGCCGCGCTCAAGGCCGAGTGTATCGACTACGTCAACCTCGGCGGCTCGGCGCTGCAGGTGCGGCAGGCAGCCGCACTAGCGGCTGCAGCCGATGTGCCCTGCTGGGTCCAGATGGGAGGATTGTGCACCGGGGTCATGGCGGCCTATTCGGTGCATCTGCAGTCGACGCTGGCCAACGCCACGCTGCCCTGCGACGAACTGCCCTTCACCCGCGAAGCCGATCCGGTAGCAGAAGGGCTGGCCCTCGCAGATGGTCACTTCGCGGTGCCGGACGGACCAGGCCTCGGAATTAAGATCGATATGGCTGTGATCGAACGCTACCGCGTCGCCTGAAAAAACAGGTAATTTAGTAGACCAGCTATCGTTCCCGCAGATGCGCGATAGTACTCTCAATCGCCTCGACCCGCGCGTCCTGTACCGAATCTTCGCTGTACCACGCAGTGTGGCTGGTGAGCAGGATATTCTCTGCCGTCCGCAATGGAGAGTCTGCGGGTAGAATTTCGGGTTCGAAAACATCGAGCCCTGCACCGCCCAACGATCCCTCGTTCAGCGCCGCAGCCAGCGCATCCGGATCGACCAGCGCGCCGCGGGCCGCATTGATCAGAATCGCGGTATCCTTCATCGCTGCGATGGTCTCGCGATTGACGATGTGGCGGGTCTCGGGCGTCAACGGCAGATGCACGGTCATCAGGTCGGCCTTCTGCAGCACTTCGTCGAAGCTCATCCGGTCCGCCCAGTCGATCTCTGCGGCACTGAGCTCATCGTAATAAACCACACTCTGTACTAATGGCCGCATAAGCTCACCCACCTTACGACCGATTCGACCAAAACCCAGCACTCCGAGCGTCGCCGTGCTCAGGCGATGAATCGGCTTTGGCGTCTGCCCCGACCACTCGCCGTTCAAAAGCCGCTCCTGGGTCGAACGCAACTGGCGATGTAGAGCGAGCATCATCGCCATCGCGTGCACCGCCACTTCCTCGACGCAGTATTGCGGCGTATTGCGAACGATTTTGCCGCGTGCAGCAGCGTGTTTAAGATCGACATTGTCGAGTCCGGTCCCCATCCGCTGCAGAAGCGTGCAACTCTCAGGAAGCGCGTCGATCACCTCTACATCGATCGGCGCGATGCAGAACATCAGCACATCGATACGAGGCGTCGATCGAATCGCTGCCATTAGTTTAGCCTTTTTCTCCGCTAGGGAGTCCGTGCCCGCAATCCCCGAAAAGGAGAGCGAAATCCCCTCCCGTTCCAAGCGCTCGCGCTCGAGATCGAGATCGCCGGATGCCCAGTCGGCCACCAAAACATGCATGCTATCACGTGACTCCATTTTGACTCTTTTCTCCTTTAAAGAAATGCCATATTGTAATATGAGACTCTTCGCGCACACTAACCAGCCGGCGAAATCCATGACCGAATACGAAAAGTATCTCTTCGACCTCAACGGATATCTGGTAATAGACGAAATTCTCAGTCCTGAGCAACTCACCGCCTTCAATGCCGCAATCGATCATCACCGCCCCACCGACGACCGTCTGCCGCAACGGTCTCTCGATGGTGGTTCGGAAGCATTGCGGGGCCAACACGGTCGCGAGATCTTCAACGGACTGAACTGGGACGAACCCTGGTGCCGACCATTTCGCGACCTGATCGCCCTCCCCACCGCATTGCGCTATATGGTCGATACGATCGGCGACGACCTGCGCTTCGAAAGTTTCACCGGAATCGCCAATAGTGCCGGTAGCGAAGGACAGCTACTGCACGGGGGTGGTATTCCCCACTCGCCGGATCTCGAACAAGGTTTTTTTCATCGCGTCGAAAACGGCCGCATGCGCAACGGCCTGATGGCCATCGCCTACCTGCTATCCGACGTAGACGAAAACGACGGCGGCTTCTGCTGTATCCCCGGCAGCCACAAAGCCAACTACTTCTGCTCCTGGGAAATGCGGCGCCTGGAAATCGGCGCCGAATTCGTGCGGCAGATACCGGCCAGTGCGGGTTCGGCAATCCTCTTCACCGAAGCTCTCACCCACGGCGCCCTCCCCTGGAACGGGACCCACGAACGGCGCATAGTGATCGCGCGCTACAATCCGGGCATCATGTCCTTCGCGCCACCAGCGGCGCCGGAAACCCTGGAAGAGATAGCAGCACTCTCACCTCTGCACCAGGCGCTGTTAAAACCTCCTTCTTTTCCCGAGCGATCCAATATACCCACGCTTCTGGACGAGCAAAAATAAGAGCAGATCGACAGCATGCAAACACTGGTTATTCCCCAAGGCGAATTCCAACTTGCACGCTATCCACATCGCAAAAATGAAGCGCTCCGCGCCTGGGACGCCGCCGATGAATACCTGCTCCATTATCTGCACGATGAGCACTTGCCCGCACAAGCGGCGAAGATTTTGGCAATCAACGACCACTGCGGCACCCTGGCCACAGTCCTCGCGGACCATCGACCGCAGTCGCTTGCCGATTCCCATTTAACGCACCAGGCCACCCGGGCCAATTTAAAGCGCAACAACCGCAGCAGCGATTCCGTTCACCTGCTCGACAGCCTGGCTGTCCCGGCGGGTCCCCTGGACCTGGTCCTGTGCAAAATCCCCAAGAGCCTGGCCTTTCTCGAAGATCTGCTGCACCGTATCCGACCCTGTTTGCACCAACACACTCGCCTCATCGGTGCCGCTATGACCCGGGATATCCATACCTCAACGCTGGATCTTTTCACCCGGATCATCGGCACTACGCATACTTCGTTGGCACGCAAGAAGGCACGGCTGATCTTCAGCCACTTCGATGCACTTAACGATCCCGGTGCCAATCCGTATCCAAGCCGATACACCCTCGAAGGTAGTGCCTATTCGCTCATCAACCACGCCAATGTGTTTTCGCGTGAGCATCTCGATCTCGGCACCCGCCTGCTGCTCGAGCAGATTCCCACCTCAACCAAGCGACAGAAAATCGTCGACCTTGGTTGTGGCAACGGGGTGATCGGCCTCGTCGCCGCAACCCGCAATCCGCAAGCCGAAGTGATTTTCGTCGACGAATCCTTTATGGCCATCGCCTCGGCACAAGCGAATTTCGCGGCAGCACTGCCCGAACGACGAGGGACCTTCGCCATCGCCGACGGACTAGAGCATCTCGCGCCTTCCAGTGTCGATCTCATCCTCTGCAATCCACCCTTTCACCAGGGACAAGCGGTCGAAAACGCCACGGCCTGGCGAATGTTCCGCCAGGCTCGCTCAGCGCTCAAAAAGGGTGGATCTCTATGGATCGTCGCCAATCGCCATCTGGATCATCACGCCAAGCTCAGGCAACTCTTCAACCACTGTGCGACGGTATCCAGCAATCGGCGATTCGTCGTATTGCGCAGCAAAAAGCGCTGAACCCTATCGCTGTCCGGTCTATACTCCCTATTTTTGATAAGCACGATACGGACCGCGCAAAAGAGCGAATCCCTGAGCCCACAAACTGAAGACGAGACCTTCTCTATGACCCAACGCATTAAGATCGCCCTGATCGGCTGCGGCAGAATCGCTCAATCTCACTGGCGGGGAATTCAGACCCATGCCCCGCAACTCGAAGTCACCGCCGTCGTCGATACCAACCCCGAACAGCGCAGTGCAATGGCCGCGAAAACCGGTGCCCAGGCCTTCGCAACCCTCGACGATGCGCTAGCTACTGGCCACTTCGATGCCGTCGATATCATGCTGCCCCACAACCTCCACGAGGCAGCCGCCCTGCGCGCCTTCGCCAGCGGCAAACACGTCGTTTTGGAAAAACCAATGGCTCCCACTCTCGCCGCCTGCGAGCGAATTCTCGCCGCCGCCGCACAAGCTGGCACCGTCTTCATGGTCGCCGAACAGTCGCATTATTGGTCCGACGCGCTCAAAGTCCGCGAGCTGATTCAGCAGGGCGCGATCGGCGAGTTGATCACCGCCCGCGCTTATTTCTGCGAATCGGCAGAGCCACTCCAAGGGCCCAGACCCTGGCGCTACGAACTAGCTCAGGCTGGTGGTGGCATCTGCATCGACGGCGGCGCGCACTGGATCCGGCCGCTGCGAATGTGGTTGGGCGAAATCGATGAAGTCGTGGCCGTCACCGGTCACCTGGTGACCGAAATGGAAGGCGAGTCCTTCGCGCGGTCGCTCCTGCGCTTCGAATCGGGGGTTGTCGCGGTCTTTGACGCGATCTATGGAGAGGTCTTCGTCGGACCGGGCGAAGAGTTCCGCATCACCGGCACGAGCGGCGAATTGGTCGTCGAAAAAGGCCTGGACGGCCGCCTGCTCCACTACAACTGTTCGCATCCCGACGGCGAGGTGATTATGCACAAAGGCAAAGGCCGCGGTCCGGCGAGTTTCGGCCGCGAATTAGCCGACTTTTCCCGTGCAGTACTGGAGGGCACACCCCTGGCAGCCGGCCCCGATTATGCGCTGGGCGAGCTGCGCACCGCACTGGCGCTCTACCGCTCGGCCGCAACCAGAGAGTGGACCAAAGTCTGGTCCTAGCCGGAGGCATACCGCTCCCGGTAATTTAGCGTACATTCTTGGGTATGATCACTCTTTCCAATCTCGGCAAATCATACGGCGACCAGATTCTCTTCGACGGCGTCTCTCTCCAGTTCAACTCCGGGGAGTGCTACGGTCTGGTCGGTGCGAATGGATCAGGTAAAACTACACTGCTCGGAACTCTATCCGGTGAAATCGAGCCCAGCGAAGGCACGATCACTATCCCCCAGCGACTGCAACTCGGGGTTCTCAACCAGGACCAATTCCTCCACGAAGAGGAGAAAATCCTCAACGTGGCGCTGATGGGCAATACCGAGCTCTGGCGATTGATGGTCGAAAAAGAGAAGATCCTCGCCCGGGCGGAAGAGCACTTTGACGCCGACGCGTTCTCCAACCTCGAAGATGCTTTCCTGCGCCTTGACGGCTATGCGGCCGAAGCACGAGCCGGCGCGATCCTGGAAGGATTAGGACTGCCCGCCTCGATCCACCACGACCCTCTCTCGACCCTATCGGGCGGCTTTAAATTGCGAGTCCTGCTCGCTCAGATCCTGGCCAGTGAACCAGATGTCCTGCTCCTCGACGAACCGACCAATCACCTCGATATACTCTCGATCCGCTGGCTCGAAACCTTCCTGCGCGACTTCGCCGGACCGGTGGTCGTCATCTCGCACGACCATCGCTTCCTCGACAATATCAGCACCTTCATCCTCGATATCGACTATCAGACCGCACAGCTCTACCGCGGCGATTACACCGCCTTTCTCAAGGCCAAACGCGCCGAGCGCCAGCGCCGCGAAAAAGAAATCGCCGTGCGGGAGCGCGAAATCGCCCACCATCAGCACTTCGTCGACCGCTTCCGCGCCAAGGCCACCAAAGCTCGGCAAGCCCAGACCAAGCTGCGGCTGATCGAGAAAAAAGAAGAGGAAATGGTCGAGCTGCCGCATAGCTCGCGTCGCTACCCGACCTTTCGCTTCGATCAGCAGCGCGAGAGCGGCCGCGACGTGCTACACATCAAAGGCGTAAAGAAAGCATTCGGCGAAAACGAGGTGCTGCACGGAGTCGATCTGCTCGTACACCGCGGAGATCGAGTGGCGATTATGGGGCCTAATGGCATCGGCAAGTCCACCCTGCTCAAAATCGCCATGGGCGAATTCGCCGCAGACGCGGGCGAGGTCGAGTGGGGTTATGAAACCCACCCCGGCTATTTCGCCCAGGACCACCGCGACCAGCTCGACTCCAGCACCAACACGGCCGAAGCCTGGATCTGGGAGTGCTGCCAGGATCAGAGCATCGGCTTCGTGCGCGGCCAAATGGCGCTAATGCTATTTTCCGGCGACGATGTGCACAAGCGGCTCAGCGCACTCTCCGGCGGCGAGGCCGCACGGCTGGTCTTTACCCGGCTGGCAATCCGCAAACCCAATGTGCTGGTCCTCGACGAACCGACCAACCACCTCGATCTCGAATCGATCGAGGCCCTGGTCGATGGGCTCAAACGATATTCTGGAACGCTGATCATCGTCTCTCACGACCGCTGGTTCATCAGCCAGATCGCGACCCGTGTCGTCGAAATCAAACCCGACGAGATTCTCGACTTCGACGGAACTTATGAGGAATATGTCCACTTCTGCGGCGACGACCATCTCGACGCCGATCAGGTCGTGCTCAAAGCCAAACGCGCCAGGAGTAAAAAGAAAAAGGGAGAGCCCGAGACCAACGGCAGGGAAGAAGATCAGGCAGCCAGCGAAGCCGCGCCGAAGACAGAGGCCAGTGCCAACCACAAGCGTTCGAAGAACAAAAAGAGCCACCTGGAACGTCGCGCCAAGGCACAACAAGAAGAACGACTGAATCAGATCGAGAGCTGCGAAACCCGGCTCAAAGAAATCGACGAATTGTTCTGCCAACCTCAATACTACGAAAAGACCCCACCCGACGAGATCAGGACCCTCGAAACCGAACGCACCGAACTCGAACGCGAGGTAGCCTATCTCACCGCCGAATGGGAACGGACCGAAGAGGAATTGGCAACGATTCTCGCCGACAAATAAATTTCCTCACTCACAAACAGCCCAGCATGCACTCGCTATCTGTTCCGGTGTCAATTGGTTTTCTGAATCAATTATAGCATCTTCGAGGTCCGCATCCGTCAGATCCGCGCCCGACAGAATTGCACCCACCAGATGTGCATTCGTAAGATTCACACCCGCTAGGTTCGCATTCGTCAGATCCGCGCCCGACAACTGTGAATTCGTCAGGTTCGCATCCGCCAAATTCGCATCCGTCAAATCCGCATCCGCCAAATGCGTATTCGTCAGATCGGCATTCGTCAGATGCGTATTCTTCAGATTCGCGCCCGTCAAGTCCGTCCCTCTCAAATTCGCACTCGCCAAGAATGCCCGCTCCAGACTCCACCCCTTCAAGTCGGCGCCAATCAGCGTGGCTTGCGCCAAGTACAAGCCCTCGAAGTTCCAACCCGTCAGATCGGCACCGGACAGATTCACACCGGACAAATGCGCATTCTGCAGCTTTACGCCATCCAGATTTGCCCCCTGCATAGATGCACCCACCAGGTTCGCATCTGTCAGATTCGCTCCACTGAGGTCTGCATTTTTAAGATTCGCATCCCCCAAGTCCGCTCCCGTCAACTTAGCGCCCGACAAATTCGCACCGGCCAGGTCCCAACCCGTCAGATCGGCACCGGATAGATTCACACCGGACAAATGCGCATTCTGCAGCTTCGCACCCCCCAGACCTGCGTTGGTCAGATCTGCATTGGTCAGATCTGCGTTGGTCAAATCCGCATCCGTCAGATCCGCATTGATCAAATCGGCATCCGTCAGATCCGCATTGGTCAGGTCCACCTCCTTCATCAACCCACCCGTCAGGTTGGCATCGATCAGATCCACCCTCTTAAGATCTGCTCCCACCATGAATGCACCCACCAGAATCGCCGTTCTCAGGTCCGCTCCCATCAGCTTCGCATTCGTCAGGTCTGCTCCCGTCAGGTCTGCACTAGCCAGTTTATTCCCCTGCAGATCGGCACCCACCAGAATCGCACCCGGGAGGATCGCACCCACCAGAATCGCTTCCTTCAGGTTGGCACCAGTGAGGTCTGCACGCGAGAGACTTACCTCGGTCAAATTCGCACCCATCAAATTCGCATCCACCAAGTTTGCACCCGTCAGATCCGCACCCGTCAAATCCGCACCACCAAGGTCTGCCGAATCCAGCCTGGCTCCCGTGAAATTCGCACCCGTCAGATCCGCGCCTGCCAGGTGTGCATTCGTCAAATCCATATCTGCCAGGTTTTCGCCGGACAAGCTACATCCCTGCAGATCTACCCCCCCCAGGACCGATGGGTCGGACTGCGCCCTTAGCAAGAATTCACTGGTATAGCACTTGCTTAAATAATCGCAATCCGTCCAGCAAGCTGCCGCTTTCTGATCTGCGGTCAACTGGCTCTCAGCAATCATTTTCACTTCCTCGAGGATCGCGCCTTTCAGGTACGCCCCCTTGAGGTTCGCATTCGTTAAGTACGCACCCGCTAGATTCGCTATCGTCAGGTTCGCACCAAAAAGATTCGCACTCTTAAGATCTGCACCCGCAAGATTCGCATTCGTCAGGTTCGCATTCGTCAAATCCGCATCCACCAAGTTTGCATTCGCCAGGACCGCTCCCGCAAGATTCGCACCCCTCAACAATCCACCCCTGATATTCGCATCGGTCAAGTCCGCTCCCTTGAGATCCGCACCCCTCAAATTCGCACCCGTCAGATCCGCACCTGCCAAGTCCACACCGCTCAGATTCGCATGCAGGAGATCCGCTCCCGCAAGGTCTGCACCAACCAGGGCCGCCCCCGCAAGATTCGCACCCCTCAACAATCCACCCCTGATATTCGCATCGGTCAAGTCCGCTCCTCTTAGATCGCAGTCCTGCAATTTGCTTCCCGACAACGCACTTAGATCCGAAATATCACACTCGGCTATAGGACCTGCAGGATCATCTCCGCAAGCCCAAAACAACATTGCGCTAATCGGGGCAGCTGCTGCTATCCTGTACAACAACCGCCTCCACTTTTGGCTCGAATTCATAAGTGCTCCCTAAAAGAGATCTGCGACCGACCAACGAATTGTTATCCAACCTGTTCGCGGCGGAAAATCGATGATTTTTCCGGGCTCATCAAATGCCAAGTTACGAAAAATAAAACCAACTCGCCAACGCACGACCCGAGGAAAAAACGAAATCCGAGAGCCTTTGGATATCGACCGAACCGCAATCGGCACCCACTAAAGTTGACCTTCCCGATGAATAGAGCGTTTATACTCCCAACTACTATCCATATCGGAGGTTGCCCTTATGGCCCTATCCCAACGTTTCGTCGCAACGCTCTTCCCCTCCGGCGTAGTCGGCAGTTTGCCTCGACCACTGATGGTCAAAGAGATACTGCCCGATACTCCCGGACCCGAATCGGCCACCGCCGCCCGCTCGCCGCAAATGGATGCCGCAGTGCGCTACGCCATCGCGGTGCAGGAATTGGCGGGACTGGATCTGGTCAGCGACGGCGAGTGGCGGCGTCACACATACACCCATATCATCGCCGATATCGCCACCGGCTTCACCCAGGATCTGCGCACCGAACCCGCCCGCTGGGGCATTTCAATCACCGAGAAAATGGAAGTCGCCCAACCCGGTCTGATCGCCGAAGAAGCCCGCTTTCTCGTCTCGGCGACCGACCGCATGACCAAGGTCTGCGTACCCTCACCCTACCTGTTGGGGGTCAGACTTTGGGAAAAAGAACACTCGTCAAGGGCCTATCCGACCCGCGACGAATTCATCGATGCGCTGGTTCCGATCCTCCGTGCCGAGTTAATCGAGCTACAAAAAACCGGCGTCACCATAGTCCAGATCGACGAGCCCCATCTCTGCGTACTCGTTGATCCTTCGTATCGCAACTCTTTCGCAAATGCCCAGTATGAGATGGACCTAGCCGCCGCCAAGATCAACGAAATGCTCGACGGCATAGATCAGGTACAGACCGCCCTGCATCTGTGCCGCCGCAACTGGGGCCGCCGAGGCTGGGGCGCTGAAGGGGGTTACGAGCCAATCATCGAAACGATGAAAAAAATTGATGTCGACCAGTACGTCATGGAATTCAGTATCCCCGTCGCCGGCGATATGGCTATCCTCCGCGAACTCCCCGACAACAAGCTCATCGGGCTGGGCGCGGTCGAATGCCGCTTCGAAAAAATCGACACTCGCGACGAAATCGTCCGCCGTGTAGAGCGCGCGTTGGAACACGTCGATGCCCATCGCCTCAGCATTAACCCCGACTGCGGATTCTCTCCCGGCCTGGATAGCACCGTCTCACTGGAGGAACCGTACCAGAAGCTCAAAAACGAAGCGGCCGCCTCGCGACACCTACGGGAGCTGTACGGATGAGATAAGGTGTACCAATCAGACCTTTTGAGTATTCTCACCCTTGTCCTAGCCACTGCTGATCAGCCGAATTGCGGTACATCGTTGCGCGGATTTTCCGGTGGGCCAAAAGCCTGGAAAGCCGTATTGAAATAGCATTTTTGCACGTCGGTCATCTGCGCGAAAGCAGCATCGCTCGGACGACGACACTCCTGATCATGATAGATTGCGGCGCGATCATTGAACTTGTAAAACAAACCGTAGCGCGGCACGTCGTTCTGCCATGAAGCAGCCCCATGCGCCAGCGTCTCGGTGAAGACAATTGCCGATCCTCGAGGCGCGGCGATATTGCGCACCAGCGGCCCACCCAGTGCGAAAAGCTCCTGACGATCCTCGGGCAACAGCGAAAAATCCGATTTATGTGAACCAGGTATACAGGCGAATCCTCCGTCTGCCGCGCTGATATCCTGCAGCGCGATCGAAACCACGGTGAGTCCGGTGTAGATCCGCCCGTTGTGCACATCATAGCGGAAGTTTACTCC
Organism: uncultured Gemmatimonadaceae bacterium; assembly: GCA_964520345.1. GTDB lineage: Bacteria > Latescibacterota > UBA2968 > UBA8231 > UBA8231. The sequence goes on from CAZFMY010000012.1 coordinate 19,798, forward strand.
GCCGCCGCGATGCCCACCGTGCATCTCGAAAGGCGGACAGCCCTTGTGACGGACGAAAGAGTACGAACTTTCGCAACGCAGCGCAGTTCCGATAATCTCGCTGAGCACCGCCGTTATCTTCGGTTCGTCGATGAGCTTTATAAAGGGCTCGCCCGCCTCGTAGAGCCCTCCGGCGCTTTCCCAGGTGCCGTTGGCATCATAGCCGTCGGGCGTCTTTTCCATCGGTTTGACCCGCGCCTTGATCTTCTCGATGGCGAGGTCACAGTCTTCCGCACTGAGTACTTCTTCGACGAGCAGATAACCCTGTAGGTCGAAGAGATACTTCTGTCTCTCGTTCATATGATTCGTACTCCATCGTCTTGGTGCAGGGACTGCATTCTTTTAGAACCGCACTATTCATCGGCATCACAGCCGTTCATCGATCCAATTCACTTTGCCGGCACGTCCGCCGTACCAGCCACAGGCCGAATAACGCACCGATCAAGTTGGAGCAGGCAAGGCCCGCGAAAAGCCCGTTCAGGCCGTTCCAATAAGCGCCGAGTAAACCCAGCGGCACCCCTGCGTCAGCCGCGCCTCGAGACGCGCTTCCGACATCCCCTAACCCTTCATCCCCGTCAGCGTGACACCCTGAATAAAATATCGCTGGGCCAGAAAAAAGATCGCGATCACCGGCAGGGTCATCAGCGTCGAGGCCGCCATCAACATCCCGTATTCGCTGCTGTGCTCGCTGCGAAAATCGAAAAGACCCAGGGCCAGTGGATAGAGCCGCTGGTCGTTGATATAGATCAGCGGCCCCATGAAATCGTTCCAGGTATTCATAAAGGTGAAAATGCACACCGCGGTCAGTGCCGGCTTGATCAGCGGTATGATAATCCGCCAGTAAATCCCAAAAAAGCTGCAGCCATCGATCTTGGCCGCGTCCTCCAGATCAGTGGGAATACTTTTCATAAATTGGCGCAGCATAAAGATGAAAAATGCCGAGCCGAAAAACGAAGGTACCCAAAGTGCCTTGAGCGTATTATACCATCCCAGCTCGCGAAAAATCATAAACACCGGGATCATCGTCACCTGAGTGGGCAGCATCATCGTCGCCAGCAAAATCCCGAACCAGATCTCGCGACCGGGCCACTCCAATCGGGCAAAGGCATAGGCCACCAACGAGCAGCTCAGCACCTGACCGACGATGGTCAAGAGCGCCAGGTATAAACTGTTGAATACATAGGCCCAGCGGTGCTCGGTGGCGATATAAGCATCGCGATAGCTGTGGAAGTACTTGCGCCAGGCCGCTGCCAGTGATCCGGCCTTGTCCACGCGAATCCCCAGCTTGAATGCTCCTGGTTTCGCATAAGCTCCTGCTTGTTCCTCGGCCAATACCAGCGGCCAAACTCCCAGTTCGCGCTCATCGCGTTGATCGAGCTCGGCGATTTTGAAGCTCGATTCCTGCCAGCGGTAATTCCCCAGATAGAGCGCATCCTCCGTCATATAGCGCACGCCGCCCAACTCCAGGGTCACCTGCACTCCGTGCCAGGAGCGGTCCTGGCGCAGCGGCAGCGTAATGCCGAGGAATTCGTCCTCAGCCACGGGCAGTGCAAATTCCCCGCTCAACTCGGCGCTCTCTGCCGCCGAAAAATCGCAGACCAGCAGCAGGGTCGGCTCGCCGCTGTGGACCGGGGCCAGTTCCAGCGCCCCACCGCGCAGCGCCCAGTGCTGACGAAAATCGTCCTCGACCCCTAAGCGATACATATTGTGATAGCGATCCCTGACCGTCGGCGGCCGTACTTCCACCGAGCGATAGATCCTGCTCCACACCTCATCGACCATCTCCTGATCGATACGCCCGACCAGCGCTTCGACCAGTGCTGCCGGCGGTCCTTCCCATCGCCCCTGGGGAATCCCCGGTGCCGCCGCCACCGCTAGCGCCCGAGTCAAAACGCGGCGCAGCTCTTCCCACTCCAGTCGCACACCAACTGCTTCATCGAGCAACTCCCGCCCCCGCGCCCAGATCGCCGGCTCCAAATCCGACCACAGCATCTGCCACCGCTCCGCCGACACCTTTTGCAAAAACTCGGCATCCGTGAGTGCCTCATCGCTGAGATAGGGCGAGTTCTCAATGGCTTGCGGCCACGCCGGCAACCATCGCGGCGGATAAACGAAGATCTCCTCGTCGTACTTCATGCTGGTACCCACCAGCCAGGCGAAGGGGAAGACAAAGACCAGGCAGCCGCTCAGCAGCGCCCCGTGCGTGGAGATCTGCTCCAAGCGCTTGCTCGGCAGGCGCCACCCGGCCAGCACGGCCACGGCGAGGAGTGCGCTCAGCAACACCACTAGCTGATCCGCATCGTCGAAGCGCCCAGCGACTACGGCCGTAGCCAGCAGCGCCGCGATCGCCATCGCAACAAAGAATGAACCCGCCAGCAGCACCCTCATCATCAATCGCTCTCGTAATGGACCCAGCGCGGCGCAACTTTGAGCTGGATCAAGGTCAGCGCCAGAATGACCAGAAAGAGAATCCAGGCCAGCGCCGAAGCATAGCCCATCTTGAAGTAGCGAAAGGCATTGTTGAAGAGGTAATAGGCGTAGAACATCGTCGAGTCGTCGGGGCCCCCCTCGGTCATAATATAGGCCTGGGTGAAAATCTGCATGGTGCCGATGATGCCCATGATCAGATTGAAAAAGATATAGGGGGAAAGCATCGGCATCGTCACATGGCAGAAGCGCAACCACGGCCCGGCACCGTCGATTTCGGCCGCTTCGTAGAGATGCTGCGGAATGCCCTTGAGGCCGGCCAGCCAGATTATCATACCCGATCCGGCGCTCCACAGGCCCATCAGGATAATCGCACTCTTCGAACCGAGCAGCCACGATGAGCTCTGCAGCCAATTCGGCGGATCGGCAACGCCGGCGATCCGCAGCAATGAATTGACGAGACCCATCTCCGGATTGAGTATCCAGACCCACAGGATCGCACTGGCAACCATCGGCACGATCGCCGGCAAATAGAAGACCGTGCGATAAATCCGCATCCCCCGTACCTCGGTATTGAGCAGCATCGCAATCCCCAGGCCCACCGCCATGCCCAGGGGGACTCCCAGGGTCATGAAGGCCGTATTGCCCAGCGATTTCCAGAACAGCGGATCATCGCCGAACAACCGCGCGTAATTCTCCAGGCCGACGAACTCCGCCGGATGCAATACGTCGTAGCGACAAAAGCTGTAGACCACCGATACCAGGATCGGTCCCGCGGTCAACAAGCACAAACCCAAAAGCCAGGGCGAGACAAACGCGAAACCGGCCAGCGATTCGCGCCGCCAGAGCCGTCTCCTGAGATCGCTGCCACCGCGCCAACCCAATAAGAGAAAGCCTGCCCCAGCGAGGATCCCGAAACCAGCCAGCGGATAGCTCCAGTCGACCTCTTTGTATTCGACCACGGCGTAAATCCGGTCGAGTTCAGACTGAACGCGGCGCTGCCCGCGCCGAAGCGCTTCTGGCGGATCGTAGGTATGGCGCACTGCTTTCTCGTAGGCCCGCGCGTGCTCGTCCCAGAGCAACTGCCCCACTGGCGTCACCGGCCGAAAGCGCGAGACCCGCATCAGGTCGGCGAAGAGCAGAAAATTCTCCTTGATCCGCAACGGCAGTTCGGCATTATCGCGCATCAGCGCTGCATAGGTCATCGCATTGACATGAGGTAGGGGAGCCATACCGGGTACGAAATTTCGGCCCCGACTCGCTGCATAACGAGCCAGCACCTGATTGCGCATCTTCCACACCCGATCGCTGCTGAGAAAACGCATCAGTTCAAAGGCCATTTCAGGGTGCGCCGAGCCTGCGGGTAGCGCCCAGGAAAAGCCACCCGACCAGGTGATCGATTCGCGACCCTCCGGTGCCGGGGCGGGCACCACCCCGAAACGCAGCCCGGGTGCGAAATCGGCGATGCGATTCAGAGTCCAGTTGCCATCGATTTTCATCGCTACTTTGCCGGTAAAAAACGGATCGAACTCGCCCTGCTGGAAGCCGCTCTGGAAAGCGTCTACCTGCTCGATTCCACCCAGCGCGTCGTAGATCTCGACCATGAAGGCCAAAGCCTCGGCGATAAGCGGATCGGCCAACGTGCAGGTGCGACCGTCAGTGCTCATAAACCGGCCGCCGTTGAGCCAGCCGTAGATATAGAGCCAGCTATTGCCGAAATTGGGCGCGAAACCGAGGCGAGTCATATTGCCGTCCGCATCGCGCTCGGTCAGCCGCACGGCGTATTCTTTCAGCTCGCGCCAGTTGCCAGGGGGTCTGGCGCGACCTTTGTCATCGATCAAGCCGGCGCGCTCCAGCAGATCTTCGTTGTAGTAGAGCGCGCGGTTGTCAGTGCTATTCGGAATGGCGAAAACCCGACGCTCATCACCCAGACCAAAGCTGGCCTCCTCCCAGCAGGCTGTGAAGAATTGCTCGGGGTTAATGCCCTGGACCAGGGTTGCCAGTACGCGGGCTTCGGTGAGGAGACTAGGACTGGATCCGCCCTCTATACCTCGCTGAATTTCGCGCACAATCCGCAGCTGGCGGCTCGGCCCGCGCTCGGCCAGGCGCGATTCCAAGCTCCGCAGCAATACTTCGGCCTGAGGCCAGGCGGAACCTTCGAGCGCATCCACTAACGCCAGCGCCCAACCTTCTTCCTCGAGACTGCTCGCCACGTACTCATCGAGCGGCAAGAAGGCCTCGCGCACCGCCCACTCTCCCACCGAAAAACGATCCTGCTGCAGCATATCAGGCGGGCTGCCGCCGGCGATACCGCACATCAGCTTTTGTGGATCCATCCCGCCGCTGGACCCGGCCGAAGTTACTATTTTCCAACCGGGATGCTCGGTCTCAAAGAGGCGCAGCGCGGCAATCAGGCCTCGGTCGTTGGGCACACCCCAAACGATCAACTCTTCGGCGATGATTTGTACTGGGAAGATCAGCGAGAGAAAAAGCAGCAGAACCATCCGGGATAAACTACGGGAAGGTTGACGCCGCGCAACCTCGCAGCCTCTCGGATCCAAAGGGGTCTAGTTCCAGCCAGCGATAATCGCGGCAAGGTTTGCCTCGCTCGTTTGCACTCAGCAAGCAAAGGACAATTGACACCCCAGAGCCAAGCACATTTCTTAGCGGAGCTGCAATATCCCGGATCGGAAATGCCGACCAGCGACAAAAACGCCGACCACTATTCGCACTGGAGCGCCAATGCGTAGCCTGACGCCTCGCGCCCTGCTAACCGGGTTTTTGCTCGCCCTCGGCGTGGGTGCCGCAGTTCCCTTCCTCGGCCTCTATATCCAAGGTTCAAACGCCGGCGCTTATTTCACCAGCCAAATCGCCAACCTCCTCCTCTTTATCATTATCATAGCCATCAACACGGTTCTGGGATCGGTGCGCCGCCGCTGGGCCTTCGACCGCGGCGAGTTAATCGTCATCTTCATCATGACCAGCCTCGCCAATTCGGTACCTGGTCTGCTCAGCTACTGGGTGCCGCTGGTCTCGAGCCCCTTCTACCACGCCAACGCGGAGAATAACTGGGGCGAGACCATCCAGCCCTATCTTCCCGCCTGGCTCGTCCCCCACGATCCGGTGGCAATCCGCGCCTTCTTCGAGGGCAGCGAAGGCGAAACCTCGATCCCCTGGCAGGTGTGGCTGGTACCGCTGCTGGCCTGGATGCCGCTGATCGTCGCGCTGCATGTGGCAATGCTCTGCACCATGGTCATCGTGCGTCGACACTGGGTCGAGAACGAGCGCCTGATCTACCCGGTGATGCAATTGCCGCTGGCCATGGTTGAGGACGACGAAAAAGGCTCGCTGCTCAAACCCTTCTTCCGCAATGGCATCATGTGGATCGGCTTTTCGGTTCCGATGATTACCGGAACCATCATTGGCCTGCACGCCTATTTTCCCTTCATTCCAACCATCGACCTCTCGATACCTTTCCCGCTCTTCAGCTCCCGCTTGAGCTTCGCGACACTCGGCTTCTTCTTTCTGATTCAGCGCGAAGTAGCCTTCGGCCTCTGGTTCTTCACCCTGCTCAACAATCTACAGGTCTCGATCTACGAATCGATAGGCTGGGGCATCGAGCGCGAAGCAGCTGTCAGCGTCTGGAGCTACGGGTTGCCAAGTGTGGTACACCAGGGCATGGGCGCAATGATCGTGCTGGTCCTGGGCGGATTATGGGTCGGTCGAGAACATATCCGAAACGTCTGCCGCAAAGCTTTCCGCCGGGCGCCAGAAGTATACGACAGCGATGAGATACTCTCCTATCGCGCAGCGGTCTTCGGTCTTATCGGCAGCACCGGAGTGATGGTCTTGTGGCTGTGGAGCATCGGTATCCCACTGGTTGGGATCCTGGTCTTTATGTTCTTCGCTTTCATCGTCTATATGGCCCTGACCCGGGTGGTAGCCGAAGGCGGAGTCGCAGTCATATACGCCCCGCTGGTGGCACCCGATGCAGCCGTCTCGGCCATCGGCACATCGATTTTCGGGATGCCGGGTCTGGTCGGCCTGGCGTTCACCCGCATCTTCGCCAACGACCTGCTCAACTTCGCCATGCCGCACGTAGCCAATAGCCTCAAGCTCAGTGGGCAAATCGAAGGTCGAAAGCGCCTGCTATTCTGGGGTATGCTCCTGGCCATCCTGGCCGGGCTCGGTGGCGCAATGTGGATGCTGATGCACCTGGCCTATTCCTATGGAGCGATCAACCTGCGCCCACCCAACTTTATCTGGCTGCCCAACTACGTGTTTGATTATACTGCGGCACGGGCGAGTGCCCCCACCGAGCCAAACTGGCCGGGATGGTTCCACACCGGCTTCGGAGGGCTGGTCATGGGGCTTTTGATGCTGGCGCGCCGCTACTGGATCTGGTGGCCGCTGCACCCGATCGGCTTTCCGATCAGCTCGACCTTCCACTGGATGGCCTTCAACGCCTTCCTCGCCTGGCTGGTCAAAGGCCCGATCCTGCGCTACGGCGGCGTGCGCATCTACCGCCAGGTGCGTCCGTTCTTCCTCGGCATGATCCTCGGCCACTTCACAATCTTCGGCATATTCTGGGTTATTGACGCACTGAGCGGAATGGTCGGCAACAGTCTCTTCTTCTAGGTCGGTCCGCGAATGCTCCCTGCGAACCGGCATCGACCGTTCAGATCTCCGCCGTCCACTGCACCGGCCCCGGGTTCACACCGTGCTCTTCCGCCCAATCGCTCAGGGCCTGAGGACTCTCGTCGACGTTGTAATAACCACCCAGGAGCTGAAAATCGATATCGCTCCCAGCGCTTTGCAGCAGCTGCGAATCGGGTGGATCGAGATACTGGTCCGTCTTCATCCAGCGATAGGCATAGCCGTAGATAATGACCTTGGATATGCGCTCGCTCAAATTCGGCGCCGCCGAGTGGAAGACGCGATTTTCGAAGAATATAGCATCGCCGGCACGCACCCTGATATCGGTCACCTGCGGCGGATCGACCTCTCCGGAGCGGATCCCCAGCGGCGCGCCGTTGATATGGCTGCCCGACGCCAGCAAAGTCATGCCGGAGGCAGGTAGCGAAAAGTCGCTGAGACAATAACACACTTTGATCCCGATCCGCGGCAGGCCCTGATGCCCGATATCCTCGGCGATGCCGATATCGCGGTGCCAACCGCGATCCGGCGCGGTCGTGGCCGGATCCTGAGGTTTCTTGTAGATGATCGACGCCGAGTGCAGATGTATATTGGGCGAAAGCAGCTGTACCACCAGCGGCACGGTCTTGGCATGGGCGACGAGCGGGTTCAGGGCCGGATCCTGCACCACGCCCTGGCGCAATTGCAAATACACCGGGTCGGGATCGTCGAGAAAGCCGGCCATCAGGCGGTCACTGGCCTCGGTCAGCAACGACACCTCGCCGGCATCGAGAGCCTGGGGGACGACGAGAAAGCCATCGGTGTCCATGGCGCGGCGCTGTGCAGCACTCAGAGGTACGAAATCCATAGCTCTTTCCTCCCGGATCGATTCTACGCCCATATAATACCACTGCGACGATGCAGGACGCAATTTCCCCAGGCTTTAAAAAAACCACCCTCCTGCGCTCTTAGGCCAGAGGCGATGTCCACTCGAGCGCATTGGTCCAATTGCACGCCAATCTATAGATTTATCGAATGCCTATTCCGGGAAAATACCTGCCCTTAATCGCCTTCCTGCTCTTGAGCACCTATCTGCTCTGGCCCTCCAGCACCGAAGGACCGATCGAAGACGATGCCACAGACCGGGTGGCCGACATCCGCTACACCATCAAATTCGCCGCTGGCTGGGCCTACCTGCCCGACACCCATCCCTACGGCATCGGCAAACCCCTGCAGGGGCTGAAAAACGTCATCCGCGCCTTCGAAGCACGCTTCCCCGATACGCGGATCGAAGTCCTCACCGTACCCGGCGTGCGTGAATATCTGGTAACTCAGCTCGGCAGCGGTCAGGCACCCGATATCCTCAACGTCAATGTCGAGAATGTCTGGACCGATGTGCAGAAAGGCTGGTACGTGCCGCTCGATTATTTCCTCGAACGGCCCAACCCCTTCGTCGTAGAGCAGGGCGATCCGACTTTGCCCGGCTCCGAGCAGTGGTGGGATATGTTCCGCTACCAGGCCATCAGCCGCGGCAAGGCCGCACCAGACGGGCTCAATTACTGCCTGACCTTCGACATGGTGGAGACCGGCCTATTCTACAATAAAAGCCTCTTTGCCGAACTCGAACTCGAGGTGCCCGAAAACTGGGAAGACTTTATCGCGGCCATGGAGAAGATCAAAGCACACCGCAACGCCGAAGACTCGGCCATCGTCCCGCTGCTGATGAATATCGGTGCTTTCAACGACTGGACCACCGATCTCTTCTTCGACCAGCTCTACTACGACCTGCTCCCCGGCATAGACCTGGCCAAAGACCCGGCACGCGAGCCCTATCTCGAAGGTTATCTCGACTGGGACGAGTTGGCCTTTCTGCGCCAGAAGGGCTTTTTCGGGCGCGGCGACCCGCGCTACCGCCAGGTCTGGGAGCAAATGCGCCAGCTCAGACGCTACACCAACCAGAATCTGATGAACGACGATCTGATTCGCGAATTCGTCACCCAGCGCGGTGCGATGATCTGGACCGCCAGCTCGCTGACCTATCGCCTCCAGGCCGACAAAGACCTCGGTTTCGACTGGGGCGTGTTCTACCTGCCGCCCTTCAGCGCACAGACTTCGCCCTACGCCTCCGGATATCCGATGTGCGTCATCGGCGGCGCCGCCACCCAGCTCGAAGTCACCAATAGCGCCATCACCGATACCGATCCCTCACTGCCCATGAACGAGCGCATCGCCCGTTCCGAACGACTCAAACGCGTCATTCAATTTCTGCAATTTATCTGCCTGCCCGAACACAACGCCCGAATCGTCAACGAGTACCCGGCGCTACTGCCCAATATCGTCGGCGTCGAAGCCCTGCCGATCCTCCGTCCCTTCGCAGAAATTCTCGATCGCCGCTACACCACCACCAAGTGGATTTTCACCTTCGACCTCCGCTTCTCCGAGATCCAGCGCCGCATGCTCGAACTCTACCTGAGCGACGGCATAGACCTCGACGGCTTCCTCGAATGGCAGGAGCAAAATATCGACGCCGCCATCGCCAACCTGCTCCAGCGCAAGGCCCCCGACCTGGACCGTCTGGAAGCGCAATGGCAAAGCCTCGAACCACTCCGAGCCGGAATGACCGACCTGCCAGAGGGGGCGCTATGAGCGTCCGCCTGCACTCGGCGTGGAGCTGCTACACCATCGTCCTGCCCTCACTGCTCTTATTGACGACTTTCGTCTACCTGCCCGTGGTCTGGGCCTTTACCAGCTCGCTCTACGAATTCGAGATCGGCACCGAGTCGCGCTTCGTCGGCCTGGCCAACTACGCCGAATACCTCACCCAGGACCCCACGACCTACCCCTCGCTGGTCCATATGGTCCTCTTGACCCTGGTCGCCGCAACAATGCGCCTCAGCTTTCCCCTCGTTGTCGCCCGGCTGATCTACGCTCTGCCGCAAGAGCGCTGGCGCTATATCTACCGCATCGTTTTTCTGGTGCCGATCGTCGTGCCCGGCGTGGCGGTACAGCTGATCTGGGCGGGGATGATCTACTCCGACTTCGGGCTTCTCAACGAGTTCCTGCGCAACCTCGGCTGTCCGGATCTCGCCCGCGGCTGGCTGGCCGACCCGCAGACCGCACTGCTCAGCATCGCCCTGGTCGGTTTTCCCTTCGTCGGTGGATTCGAAGTCCTAATCTACTACGCCGGACTTTCGGCAATCCCCGAAAGCGTCAACGAGGCCTCGGCCCTAGACGGCTGTACGGGGCTGCAGAAATTCTTCCGCATCGATATTCCCATGGTCCTCAGCCAGCTCAAGCTGATCCTGATCCTGACGCTGATCGGCGGAATCCAGGGCTTCGAAAATATCTTCATCCTGACCCGCGGGGGACCGGGCTTCGAAACGACCGTTCCCGGACTGTGGATGTACTTCAACGCCTTCAGCTTCCAGCGCATGGGCTACGCCTGCGCCATCGGCGTACTGCTTTTCGCAGTGATCTTCGGTCTGACGCTGCTCAATATGAGATATTTCAAGTCGTCGGAAGAAATACAGGGGGTGCAATGATGCGCAAGCGCAATACCTGGTTGATCCACGCGATACTGGTTGCGTTCTCGTTATTGACGCTCTTGCCCTTCGCCTTCACCATCAACAATGTCTTCCGCTCCAACGCCGAGTTCTACCGCGATTTCTTCTCGGTACCCGAGGCTTTCAAAGAGACGATTTCGATCGCCGGAAAAGTTCTGACCGACAACGACGACGACATAGAGGTTAGAGATGCCGAAGGAGAAATCCACCGCCTGGACGGAAGCGAAGCCCTGCGGATGACCCTCGATCGGGCCGGGCGGGGACCACGCCTGGCCTGGAAGGTCATCCGACCCTATATGCTCAATACCTTGATCGTGGTATCGCTGACGGTGGTCGGCGTGGTTCTGCTCGGATCGGCGACCGCCTATATCCTATCCCGCTACCGCTTCATCGGACACCGGACGCTCTTCCTCTACATCATCAGCACCATGATGTTCCCCGGGGTCCTGACCTTGGTACCCAGCTTTTTGCTGGTTAAGGAACTCGGACTGCTCAACAGCTACGGGGCCATGGTCCTGCCCTATATCGCCAGCGGTCAAGTCTTCGCCGTCTTCGTCTTCAAAAGCTATTTCGACGGGCTGCCCGAAGACCTTTTCGAATCGGCGCGGATCGACGGCGCCGGCCATCTGCAAATCTACTGGCAGATCGTGCTGCCGCTCTCCAAGCCGATCCTCTCCGTTGTCGCGATCATGAATATCCTCGGCACCTGGAACAATTTCCTCTGGCCCTTTATCACCAATACCGAAGGCAAGCACCACGTGATTTCGTCTGGGTTGTTCGTACTGGCGACCACCGTTCACGCCACCAATTTCAGCACCCTCTACGCAGCCTACGCCATCTCCAGCATTCCGCTCTTGGTGCTTTTCATTTACGCCACCAAACCCTTTATCCGCGGAGTCACTTCGGGAGCATTCAAAGCGTGAGACTCCCAGTTCGCGCTGCGCGGGAGGGCAGGAAAGTACCACAAACTGCCCCGGCGGAGCGCATCGGCGGCGCTTAAGGGCCGACTATCATGACAATCCGCTCTTATCCATCCGACGCCGATCGCGGGAAACCAGCACCAACACCAGCACTGAAATGCCGAGCGTCGCCGCGACCAGCGGCCATCCCTGACCCTGGGTGACCAGAATCGGCGCCAGCGCCACCAGCGCGGCCTCGATCGGCCCGAAGCCCACATAAGCCAGCGCGAAATCATCGAGCAGATGCGACTCGCTCTCCGGGTCGACCGTGCGCAAAAGGGCGATCGCCATCGCCATAACGCCATTGACCCATCCCCAGGTATAGAGCGATTTCTCGAACCAGTATGCGGTAAATGCCCGCGGCCCCCAATAGCGAAAAATCAACCCATTGAGCACCACTCCGAAGATCAACAGACCCAGCAACGGATAAGCGTACTCGACCAGAATCGCAATATTGATCGAAGCAATGCCGAAAACCACCAGAATATCGGTACAGGTCCCGCCGATTCGAACCATCGTCCGAGCATCGACATAGTCATAAGCACCGACCCGGCACAGAATCTGTTTCAACACTACTGCCGCCAGGAACGCACCGACGAAGGTCGGCAGACGAAAATCTCCCAGCCACCGTTCGGTGCCCTGGCTGAGACCGTACCCGACCAGCGCCACCGCAGCAACCAGGGCCAGATGCAGCGCCAGTGGGTCGATGGTATTGGCCGACACCGTTTCTTCACCGCTCGGTCTCCGCTCGGCATCGGAGAGCAAACCGCTGCGCAAGCTGGCAGGCAACTCGTCGAAAGGCACTACGAAACGGGTGACCCCCTTTCGCGCCCCCCATTTAACCCAGGCCATACCACCGATGACCGAGGCCAGGATACCGACGGTGGCCGCGGTCATCGCCAGCGGGCCGGCCGCGTCCCAGCCTCGTTCGGCGAAGAGGCTACCAACCACTGCAGCAGTGCCGTGGCCACCGACGAAACCGCTGGCCAGGAGCAGACCGAAGCCGGGATGGAGATCCGACCAGAGCAGAGTGAGGACTCCCAGACCAAAGGCCAGACCCAATCCCCATTGCAAAAGAATAACAAGCGTAGAATAAGCAAAGAGCTCGACCACGTTCCTGCCCAAAGCGCGACGAGCCCCGGGAGCCGCAGCAAAAGGCAAGGTCACGAAAATCAATGCGATAAGGATGCCGGGATACGAAGCGATACTGGCCGAAAAAGGTACCCAGCCCAGCCCGCTGGCACCCAGACCGAGCCCCAGGATCCCACCGATGATATTGGCGGGCAGAAAAAGTTTCTGCGCCGCGCGGAGCCGGGCGCGCAAAACCTGACCGACGAGCAAGAGCATCGCAGCCAGACCGAAGTCGATGAACAGAGTCCAGGGACTGAATTCCATAACAAGCATCTCTTAATTAGTTGTGAACCTTCTCAAATACACAGCGGAGCCTTGTCCGGTACGACTCGGCGGCCGACGCGATTGCTGCGAATCGCCCGACCGCGCACTCACCCTTCGCTGCGCGATGGCCGCGATACGGCCTCTACTCGCAGTTATTGTTATCTTATGAGATCACTCGACCGTTAGCCATTCGATATTCAGCCATGCCGAACCCCGACTTTATTGCTCCCCATACCATCACCGTCCCCTCCGGCGACTTCTATATGGGCGGCAACCGGCCCAACGAAAAACCCATCCATCGCGTATGGGTCGATGCCTTCGCGCTCGCCCTCTATCCGGTCACCCGGCGCGAATACGCGCTCTTTATCCGCGCTACCGATCATCCCCCACCCATCTTCTGGCGCGAACCGCAATTCCAGCTCAATAACCAGCCCGTCGTCGGCCCCAGCTGGTTCGACGCACTAGCCTATTGCCAATGGCTGCGCGCGATCACCGGCAAGCCCTACCGCCTGCCCACCGAAGCCGAACGCGAAAAAGCAGCCCGCGGCAACCAGCGCGGCAAAACCTACCCCTGGGGCGATACGCTCCCCACCGACCACAGAGGCGGTCGCGAGACCGCGCTCGACCCCGTCGGCGGCGAAGGCCCCAACGGCTACGGCCTCTACGATATGTCGGCCGGTGTTCACGAGTGGTGCGCCGACTACTACGACAAAACCTACTACGCCCATTCCCCCGCTGACAATCCGCAGGGTCCCGCAACCGGTACCCGCCGCACCGCCCGCGGCGGCTCCTGGCGCCATGCCGTCCGCTTCTCGCGCTGCGCCGACCGCTCCAGTCTCGCTCCCGACAAAATGTTCAGCGACTTCGGCTTCCGCTGCGCGTTGACCGTGGACTGAATCGATGCACTTTAACTCCTACCCACCGCCCCACTAGCCAGGAACCTATTCGATCTATGATCCAAGACCAGATTTCCATCGGCGTGCTCGGCTGCGGTCCTATCGCCCAGTCTGCCCACTTCGAATCCTGTAGCAAAGCCCGCAATGCCCGCCTCTACGCCCTCTGCGACCACGCCCCCGACCTCGTTGCGCGCATGGCCGCCATCCACCAACCCGAAAAAACGTACGCCGAGTTCGGCGAGATGCTCACCGATCCACAAATCGACGCAGTCATCATCGCCTGCGCCGACCAATTCCACGTCTCGCTCAGTATCCAGGCCCTGCAAGCGAAAAAACACGTGCTGGTCGAAAAACCCATGGGGGTCAGCGTCGAAGAGTGCGAGCAATTAGCTCGAGCCGTAGACGATTCCGGTTGCAAACTCCAGGTCGGCCATATGAAGCGCTTCGACCCTGGAATCGCCTTCGCGCAGCAATTCATCCAGGAGGAAATGGGCCAACTCCTAGCCCTAAAGGCCTGGTACTGCGACTCGACCTATCGCTATACCATGACCGACAATCTGCAACCCCTGCCCATTCACAGCGAAAATGCACACCGACCCGAGGGCGACCCAAAGCGCGACAAGCGCAAGTACTTCATGCTCACCCACGGCTCCCATCTCATCGACATGGCCCGCTTTCTCGGCGGTCCGATCAAAGCGGTACGCGGAAGACTCAAGGAGCTCTTCGGGGCGTATTCCTGGTTCGTCGAACTGGAATTCGCCGCAGGCGGCCAGGGGCATCTCGATCTGACCATCGCCGTGCGCATGGACTATCACGAGGGTTTCCAGATCTATGGCGAGCACGGCAGTGCGATCGGCAAGATCTATCTGCCGTGGTTTTTGAAATCGAGCGATGTCGAGTGCTTCTCGACCCGGGACGGCCAGTACCGACGCCCGCTGGGGGCCGATGCGCACTTCTACCGCCTCCAGCTCGAAGGCTTCGCCGACGCCATCCTGCTCGACGCAATCCAGCACGGCGCCGATGCCGAGGACGGCATCCAGGCGATGCGAACAATGGTCGCCATCGCTCGCTCCGTCGAAAACGACGACTGGGTCGTCCTGGACCAGGTCAGCGGCGGCCTCTAATCCGCGTGCCGGTATTCGCCAGCCTCCGACCACAGCGGAGCGCTCTTGCCGTACTGATCCCATACTACTTGTCCCGCTCTCAGTGTCAACCGGCACTCCAGCTTCTGAGTCCCGTCGATTCGCGCCCGCCCGGAATCGACAAAGCCGAACTCGCCCTCACAGAGCTCGAGCACCGCCACATCCGCCTCGGCACCCACGCTCAAATGCCCCAACTCGGGACGCCGAATCACCTCGGCCGGCTTCTGCGTCGAGCGATAGACGACCTCCTGCAAAGACATGCCCATGGCCAGAAATTTCGACATGGTCGGCGTCATCGTAGCATCGGGCCGCATTCGGCTGCTGCGGTGCAGGTCGGTGCTGATCGTATCGGGCTGAAAACCCTGTTCCATCGACGGAACGGCGATTCTGAACCAGAACGAACCCCCGCCGTGTCCAGTATCGAATATCACCCCGCGCTCGCGCGCCTTCCACACGTAGTCGTTGATCTTCTTGTTTTCGTCCAACAACGGAATATGAGCAGCGTAGAGGTGAGTGTGTATATCACCGGGAGCCATCCGATCGCTCAAGAGTTCCTCATAGGAACGGGTCGGCTGCGGCGCAAAATCAATCATGGTGATCGTATCGGCGAGCCGCGCCGCGTCGATACCGCCCTGGGCAGCCTCCCATCCCGGCCCACCGTAATGCGCCGATTTCGAACCGACCACATGTTGTGGATACTGGCGAATCATATCGGCACAGGGCTCGGGCTCCATCTCGGCGATATCCTGCTCGCAGGCGCCTGCCATGCCGGCACCGACAATATTGATGAAGGCCAGCACCCGCGTCTGAGCGCTGGAGATCACGGTTTCGACGAAATCCGGAAAATGCTGCCAACCGGCGCTACCGGTATCGACGCAGGTCGTCACCCCGTAGGGCAGGCAGTGCTGGTCGGGATAGAGCCAGCCCCCGAAGCGGCCGTAGGCGTGGAGGTGGATGTCGATGAGTCCGGGCGTGACATAGTGGCCCGCCACGTTCACCGTTTTGGTCGCACTCCCCGCTATATCGGGTCCAACCGCAGCGATTTTGCCGTCCTTTATCGCCAGATCAGCAGGGCCATCGATATCGTTTTTGGCGTCGATGAGGTGGCCGCCTTTAAGTACTAAATCGTAGTCCATGCAGGTCGCTCCCCGGTAAAGTGTATTCCATCAATACCGGCTAAAAGTCTCAGCAAATCCCCGCAATGTCAACCTGAGCCTGCCCTATACGCGCCAGAATCATTAGTTTATGGGCCAACACTACGTTTTGCTCATTCTGAGAAGGTACCGCTTTGACCGATCCCACCAACAACCCCGGCCCTCGCTTCTGGCCCCTCTACCTGATCGGTGGCGGCACCGTCGTAGCGCTGCTCTGGATCTGGGCCCACGAATTTTCCCAGCGCCAGTGGCAGGTACTGGGCTTCATGTCCACCGCCATTATCTCGATCCTGCTCACCCTTTTCTGGCTGCTCTTTCTGTCGCGAATCCGCTGGCGCTCGCGGCTGCGCTACTTCGGTGGCGCGATGCTGGCCATCGCCCTTTGCGTGGGTTTGTTCCGCTACCAAGGCCTCAGCGGCGACTTCGTACCCATTCTCGTCTGGCGCTGGACCAGCAGCAGCGCGACAACTGCTGTCGACGGCGGCGCTCCGACCCCGATAGACGCCCACGACTGGAATCAATTTTTGGGCCCCGAACGCACCAACCAGCTCCGCGAGATCCGC
Source organism: uncultured Gemmatimonadaceae bacterium (assembly GCA_964520345.1). Classification (GTDB taxonomy): domain Bacteria; phylum Latescibacterota; class UBA2968; order UBA8231; family UBA8231. The sequence continues at coordinate 36,571 of CAZFMY010000012.1, forward strand.
CTCAACCGCGATTGGGACCAGTACCCACCCCGCGAAATCTGGCGCCGTCCGATCGGCGCCGGCTGGTCCTCGTTCGCCATCGTCGGCGGGCGGGCGCTGACCCAGGAACAACACGACTCCGAAGAGCAGGTCGTCTGCTACGATCTGGCCACCGGGCGCAAACTCTGGAGCCATGCCGACTCGGCCCGATTCGAGTCGGGCATGGGCGGTCTAGGCCCACGTGCCACGCCCACCATCGACGGCGGACAGGTCTTCGCGCTCGGCGCTACCGGCCTCCTCAACTGTCTCGATCTGGAGAGCGGGCAGGTGCTCTGGTCGCGGGATATCGTCCGCGACAACAACGCCAAGGTGCCGATGTTCGGACTGAGCGGCTCGCCGCTGGTCCTCGATAGCCTGGTCGTGGTCAGCGCCGGCGGCGCCGACAACCGATCGCTGGTCGCCTATCACCGTCAGAGCGGGGAGTTCGTCTGGGGCGGCGGCACCGACCAGGTCGGGTACAGCTCGCCGCAAAAAGTGCAGCTGGCAGGACGCGAACAGATCCTGATCTTCAACGAACGCGACAACGGCATCGCCGCCCACGATCCCCAGAGCGGAGCCCTGCTCTGGTACCAACCATGGGCGCACAAAGGGGTCCAATGCGTGGCCAACCCCCTGGCTCTGCCCGGCGATCGGGTCCTGGCTTCCACCGGCTACGGCGGCGGCGCCGAACTCTATCAGGTACGAGCCACTCCAGAGGGCGATCTGAACACCGAGATCCTCTGGCAATCCAAGCATCTCAAGGCCAAATTCGCCAATATGGTCTACCGAGACGGCTTCGTCTACGGACTCGACGACGGGATCATGGTCTGCCTGGACCTGGCCACCGGCAAACGCCGCTGGAAGCGGGGACGCTACGGTCACGGCCAGTTGATTCTGGTCGACGATATATTGCTGGTGATGAGTGAGAAAGGCGCGGTGGTACTGGTCGAGGCAACGCCCGAACACCACCGCGAATTAGCGCGAATGAGCGTCTTCGAGGACAAGACCTGGAACCCGCCCGCTCTGGCAGCACCCTATCTATTGCTGCGCACCGACCGCGAGGCGGCCTGCTACGAGTTGCCACTGGCAGACGCAAACCAGCCCTAATATCGTATCGCTTGCTCCAGAAAGGTGCGTACCCGGCGATCCAAATCATCGGGCACGCTGGCGATCTTCGCCACCGCCAATTGAATCTCCGCAACGCCCAGCGTCAATTGAGCTTCGGCTGCATCGAAAACCAGCTGGCCCTGAACGAATTCGCGAAAATTGCGTCCGCCTTGCTCGCGCATCGATTTGAAAACCAGCTTCTGCAGCGCGCGATCATCGGCGTACAACCAGTGATATACCTGTTCGGGCGGCGCATCGGCAGCTAAGCTGGTCACCTTGACCTCGACCAGCGCGGCGTCCTGAGCCGAGAAAAAATACAGATAGTCGTACGAGAGAGCTTGCGACACGTGGCTTGTTGCCCTTTCCAATCTACTAGTTGGTCTATCCGCTTCCACCCTTGTATCCAGGCTAAAGCAGCTCCTTGCGGCGAAACTTCCACAACGCCAGGAGCAGGACGATCGCCGTAAAATCGAAGGCGTAAAGGGTGAGCATCGCAATATCTGCCGGAGCAATGAGCTCGCCCTTCATAATGAGCATGAAGATATTGTAGCGGTCGTAGCTCGGCAGGACGAAATAAAGCGGGTTGGGCGGCGAAAGAAAAGTGGCGCTGGCGAAGTAGGCCACCACCGCGGCGAGAAGCGGATGGATCAGCAGCGAGAGCAGCAGGGCTACCGACCCGACCATCAAATTATGGCAGAGCATCAGCCACGGAGCATAGCGAGCGGCCAGATTCAGATCCAGCTCATTGGCGTAGGCGAAGATCACCAGGGCCACGCCGATCAAGACCGAGTAGCCGAAGAGAACCGCGACCGCACCACAGTACTTGCCCAGCAGAAAGTGCGCGCGGGACACCGGTTTGGCGAGGACTATATGGATCGTACCCCGACGAAGATCATTGGCCACCGCAGTTGAGCAGATAAAAAGCGCGACCAGGGTGCCTCCCAGCGCCGTGAACCAGTAGAATCCCGCCAAAATAAAAGACCCCGCCAGATCGATACCCTGATCTGTCTTTTCCAGGCTCTCTGCATCGAGCTGATCGCCCCCCTCGATCACCATGCTATTTTGAATATTTTGGCCGGCCCACTCCCTCCCCTCGGTCAGCAAAACCGAGAACACCACCGTCAGTCCCAGCGTAACCAGCATCAGCGCCACCAGCAATCGCTGATGCAAGAGCGCGCGGATGCTGTCGGCGGCGATCAACCCAACAGCCCTCATCGTACTTCCTCCCGACCGATGGCGCCAAAGAAGATTTCCTCCAGCGATTGCGTCGCGGTTTCGACCGACTCGGCATCGACTCCGTGCTCGCGCAGCACCTGCTCCACCTCCCGACTCACCTCCTGATCCTCGACTTCGATAGTGGCCACCCCTCGCTCCAGGGTCACCTGTGCGGCAGTGGCAGAGAGCGCCTCGAGCAACCCGGGCGGCAGTTCGCGAATCACCATACGCGATCCCGTGGCCGCCGACAACTCCTCCAGAGTTCCCACTTTCTGCAGCTGGCCGCCCTGCAGAATGGCCACCCGATCACAGACCGATTCGACCTCGGACAGAATATGCGAGCAGAGGAAAATCGTCGTTCCCCTCGACCGGAGTTCGAGCAGGATATCGGAAACCTCTCGACGCGCAACCGCGTCGAGATTCGAAGTGGGTTCGTCGAGAATCAGCAATTCGGGATCGTTGAGCAGCGCCTGAGCCAGCCCCAAGCGCTGCAGCATACCCTTGGAATAGGTAGAGATCCGTTGCCCGGCCGCATCCACAAGACCAACGCGTTCGAGCAACTCCGTCGCCTGCCGCGCGCGGTCTACCGACCGGATGCCCAGCAGACCACCATAAAATTCGAGCAGGCGCTGACCGCTGTAGTAGGGATGCAGATTCACCGACTCGGGCAAGTACCCCAATCGTTGTCGGGTCTTTGCACAGGAGACCGGCTGGTCGAAAAGATAGGCCTTCCCCGCGCTCGGGCGGAGAAAATTCAGCAGCAACTGAATGGTTGTGGACTTGCCGGCGCCATTGGGCCCGAGAAAGCCGAAAACCTCGGCGGGATTCACTTCGAGATCGAGCCCCTGCAAAGCGACCAGGCCCCCTTTGTAGGTCTTGCCCAGATCTTCGGTGCGAATAACGCTCATGGTTCCCCGCTTAACTTGCAGCCGATCCGCTGGCCGGGCGTTCCTCGACCACCCTGGATGCGGAAAAATCCGGCGCCTCATTCTCCACTTGGAGCTGACCCAAGTCTATAGACTCGTCACGAGGAATCTCTACTTTGATCTGGTAGTGAATCCAGAGGCTACCAAGCGCGAATAGAATTCCCAGAACTCCCCAGACGACATTTCGCGTATTCAACTTCACTGCAGCTCCAAATTTGGGGTACGACCTGCAAACTCAGGACCGACAGGTATTTCCTCTGATATAAAACTTATATTCACAGCTGTCAAAGAACCGGCGAAAAACAGCAGCGAGCACTTCCACTCTCCAGATCGAAAGCAGATTTACCCCGCCCGTATCCCATCCTGCCACGCCGCCTCTACATAGCCGGCATCGCGCGCAACCCGCGCGATCCGCACGCCCTGAATCTCTCCGTCGAAACTGCCCTGCCCCTTGAGGATATGCCCGATCGCGATCGGTTCGCTATTGGCCACGAGCCTGCCCGAGCCCTCGCGCTGCGCGCGCAGTTTCCCATCTATAAAGAGCTTGAGCGCTTTCCCATCATAGACCCCGGCCAGGTGGTGCAGCCCGGGGTCGAGAGGACCGTGCAGCGCCACGCTCAGCGGACCACTTTCGGTATTGAGCACAAAACTCGGGCCGGGCACCGCCGCGTTCAGCCCGCCGTTGTGCCCGTAGTCGCAATAGCGCAGGCTGAACGAGCCCTGGGCCCCCAGGGTGTCGCAGCGCAGGACAATGCCGTGGGTGATGAATTCTCCCGGGCGATCGGATTTCGGTCCCTGCTGCCAGGGTGCCGCGTAAAAATAACGACCGTCGAAGGCCCCGCCGTTGTAGCCGACGCTGGGCAAACCATCGGTGTGCGATGCGTCGTAGGCCTGCCAGCTCGCCGGATCCGCAAAAGCACCGCGCGGATCGAAGCGCAGATAGTGGCTGTGAAAGAGATTGTCGCGCGGCCCTGGTCCAACATGGCGGAAGAAGGGTTGGAAATAGACGAAGCGACCGTCGAAAAAGCCCCCGTCGAACCCGGTGGTGCGCAAACCATCGGTATGATCGGCATCCCAACCCTCCCAGGCGTGGGGGTCGGCGAAATCACCCCAGGTATCGTAGCGCACAATGGTCGCATGGCCATAAGCGCAGTAGTAGAGATAACGGCCATCGAATACCGCGCCCACCGCCAGCTTATAACCGAGCGGTCGAGCATCGAAGCGCTGCCAGGCACCCGGATCGTCGAAGTCTCCCCGGGTATCGTAGCGCACGGCGATACCGGTGTAGAGCGGCACGAAATAAATATAGCGGCCGTCGAAGGCCCCGCCGTCGAAACAGGCGCATTCCGACCCGAGAAATTCGCTGATATCAATGCTGGTGCTGCTCTCAGGGCTCTTGAAATCACCCTGGGTATCCAGGCGAATCACCCGCCCGCAATATTCGTCTTCCCGCTCGGGATCACCTGAAAAACCGGGGCAAAAGTAGATATAGCGACCGTCGAAAGCCGCACTCTGCTGCGAATGGGCTTCCCCCACATCGCGTACTGCCCAGCTCCGCGGATCGTCGAACGCACCATGCGTATCACAGCGCAGAATCCGGCTGTGATATTCGACCATGTCGAGCTGCCGCGGTACGAAATAGACATAGCGACCGTCGAATACCGCACCGTAAAAACCCCGTGTGTCCAGCCCCTCCGTACGCCCGGCATCGTACGCGGCATAGCTGTTCTGATCGTCGAACGCCCCGTGGGTATCGTAGCGCAAAACCACCCCGTGGGTCGGCTTGTCCTGCTCACCGTGCTGTTCGGGCACGAAGTAGACGTAGCGACCATCGAATACCGCGCCGAAATAACCCCGCGTCTTGAGACCGTACAGATCCGTCGCATCGAAGGCACTGAAACCGACGAAATGATCCGGCGGCGTCCACTGCGAGACCAGCGCCTGCATCCCCTCTTGACGCTCCTCGCGAGCATCGACCCATGCCTCGATGGTGAGCGCATCACCGAGATTCAGATCGGAATCGTGCACCAGGACGGGACGCTCGCCCACCAGCTCCTGGCGTTCGAGCGAAATCACTACATCGGGATCGGTCTGATCAGATGCCATTGCTTTGCTCCCTGTTTCCCCTCAGATATCCTGCAGTCGCTCGATCACTTCGCGCAATACGGTAAAAGCCGACTCGGCACACTCGTGCGGCACATTCGCCGCATCGTCCAAAGGCGTGTGATTGGCCGCCAGCGTCTCGTAGCCCCGGCTGTTGAAATTGAGTCCGCGAATCCGCGGATTGATCCCCTCGAAACACGCGGCATCGTTCATCCAGCATTTGGCTTCTTGATATATCGGCTCGGTTCCCAGCGCCAGATCAGCATGGACGCTCTTGACCAGATCCATCAATTCGTCGTCGTGCGTGGTCGTCCACAGATTCGGCCCATAGGTCAGCGAATCCGAGTTGATCACGAATTGGAGACGCGCGGCACCGCCCTCGACCTGCCGCCGCCGCGCGTAGTGTCGAGCCCCGGCCAGACCGTATTCTTCGCTGCCGGTGAACGCAAAACTCAGCGTCTTGCGCGGTTCGGTGCCGGAAAAGGCATGTGCCAGCATCAGGGTGATGATCGCGGTCGCCATATTATCGTTGGCCCCCTCGGTCATAATGACCGAGTCGGTGTGAGCCATGATCAGGATTTCGTCGTCGCTCGCTCCCGGCAAGGTGCCGATGACATTATAGGTCGGCACCTCCGGCGCATAAACCACCTGCAGCCGCACCTGCACCTCGCCCCTTGATTCGGCGATCAAATCGACGAAGGGCACCTCGCCAAGGCCAACGACAAAACGCGGCAGTGAGAGCACTTCGTCGCCGACCAGATAACCGCGCTGGGCATGCACATCCTCGCCCAACGCAATACAGGCCGCCGCCTCGCCGGTGGCCTGGTCGATAATCCTATAGGGTACCGGCCCATCGACTCGCTCGATCACACCCGTAAAACCCGCTGCGGAGGTCCCGGCGCAGTTTTCGGCCACTTCGACGGCAACCGGCTTGCCGCGATAGAGAATCTGTGGACGCGGCAACACCTGCCAGAAATCCAGGTAGCGATCGCGGAAGGCCACCGGCAACGCCGTTTGCAACTCGGCGTGGACGATCTGCGTAACCTCTTCAAAAGCTGGGGTCCCAGAAGGATGCGGGCCAATATCGCTACACAACCTCTTGAGCAACGAAGCGAAATAAGCGGCCCGTTTTTCAGGGTTTTCGACTCGGTCTCGGCTATCCGGTATGCTCATAGCTCAAACAATCTCCAGAAAATCCCTCTCGGGCAGCGGCGGGAACGGTTGCCCGGGCAGCGTCTGGTACCAGTAGGCCACCGATGCTATATCGTCCTGCAGCGGCAGGTAACGACCCCCTTCGCGCCAGCCCAGTGCCTGGATCGTCACTCGCAAATCTTTTTTGAAGCGCACCGGGTCGGTGATATGCCAGCGATAGAGTCCGAAACGCATCTGCGAGCGATAGACTCCATCCGGGCGCAGCACCTGCGGCATCCCGGCATAGGGCGTAGTGTATTCCTGGTACTGGCCAGTGGCCTTGTTTTCAAAATTGTACGAGCCGCAGAAATAATCCTCGGTCCCCGTGCCGCAGATCGTCGGAAATTCCCGGTCGCCGTCGAGGTAGAATTTGATCTCGCCTTCTCCCCACCACCCCGAGTTGTTGACGCCCCAGGCCATATAGGTACCCGCGAAATGGCCCTGTCCCTCGACGCCGTCGAGCAGGGTATAGACTTCCTTGTAAGGCAGCGGATTGACGCGGCGAAACTGCGCGTGAAAATACGCGGCCTCGTCGGAGACCGGCGCCAGTGCGTAGTTGATCTGATAATAGAGCCGCATATCGTCACTGGCTATATTCTCCAGCGTTATCCGACAACGGCGGCGAAAAGGCATGTTCCAATAGCAGTTGAAAGCACTGCCCGGATTGACACACACCGCCAGCGACGAGACCTGGGCGTACTGGCCCCAACCGCAGGCGAAAAAATCGCCGACCGGACATTCGACCGAAGGATGCTGCTGATCATCCCAGTAAATCCGCAAAATGCTGAAGCGCCAATTGCCGGTCGGCGTCAGCCAGATCTGCTCGATCGTACCCGGCCCCTCGATATCAGCTATCTCAAACGTCGTTCCTGCTTCGATTACTACCGAAGGGGAGATTTTCCAACCCGGTCCCAGATCGCGGGCACAAGCGGCGCCCGTGCCTTCCTCGGCCATGCCGCCTTTCCCCTTTGCGCCGGTGAAGTTCTCCGGACTGATCGAGCGCGATTCGGCTGTGGAGAGAGTAGAAAGCTGGTGCATCATGGTTCTATACCTTTCGTCTAGCGCGCTGACCAGGGGCGCGCAACATCCTATTTGCCGTACTCCGCATAATCTGCTCCGTTGCGAATACAGACGCAACCTGAACTAGCCGGTTTGATTCAGAGCATTGCGTTTAGCTACATTTAGTTGCTCATTTTTTCCAACTCGTCTACACAGCCAAGGAGCACGATCCAGTGGACTACTCCCAAATTCGAAAACCCGACCTCGGCTATCGCTACGAATTCACCACCAGCGAGCTCGACGCGATGGACGAGTGTCTGCAGGCGCACGGTTTTGCCATTATCAAGGACGTTCTGCCGGAGGCTATCGTCGCCGAGCTCAAAGAGGCCGTCTATGCCGGTACCGATCCCGACCGAAAACTCGAGCCCGGCCAGAGCAGCACTCGGCACGCCTGGATCGAATCGGGCCCCGGCGCCTGGTCGGTACTTGATTACGAGCCCTTCATGGATATCCACCGACACCTCACCGGTACCACCGAGTTGACCATCAACCGCTCAGCCGCAATCATCCGCATGCCCGGCTCGAGCCCCGTGAGCTGGCACACCGACTGGCACGGTTTCCAGAGCGGTCCGCCTAAAAACTCTGGTGATGTGCTCAACCGCGGACCCTGGCCTTCGGGTAAGTGGTTCTACCTCACGGGCTCGCGCCCGGAACACGGCGGACTCTGCGTCATCGAGGATTCTCACGTCGAGGACTGGGAGGGACCCGAAGGCTTCAACCTGACCGCGGACCGCCGCTCGTTCTACCGCGAGGGAGAAGAGATGACCAGTTATAGTGGATTCGATATTCCCGGCCTGGTACCCCTATTTACCAATGGCGGCGACATGATCGTCTTTGCCCACCGCACCTACCACGGCGCATTCCCCAACCGCAGCAACGAAATCCGCCTCTCCTGCGGAATCGGCTTCCGCGATCGAAACCACCGCATCGAAATCCCCTGGGAAATTCCCCCGCAGGGCCGCTGGTTCCTCGATAATCTTCCGGATCATCTGCAGGACTACACGGATGGATATACCAGTATCAATCTGGAATGGCAGGGCTAGCAGCACCCCTGGTCCATTGTTTAACCACTGCTTCACCGGAGAACAATTATGACCCCCGAACAGAAATTCTTTTTCGACCTCCACGGCTGGATTCTCCTGCCCTCAATCTTGAGCGAGCAAGAGATCGAAGCCTGCAAAGCAGAAGTTTATGCCGGCGCCAAACAATCCTACCAGGGCGAACTTTCCGCCCTGCTCGACCATCCGGCAATTACCGATATCCTCACCGAAATTCTCGCCGAAGAATCCTATGTCGGAGACGAGTACTACAGCTTCCGCTGCGAGGGGTCCTTTATTACCGTCCGCCCTCCCGGCTGGGAAAAGCCCGAGGGCACCAGCATCCCCCACGTGGTGCGTCCACCGCAACAGGCCAACGCCATGCGCTACCAGGTCGCCGGGGGGAAAATCTTCTCGGGTCTGACCCGGGTGGTCTGGGAATTGGAAGAGGTCAAAGCCGGTTTCGGAGGCACGACCTTCTTGAGCGGATCACATAAGAGCCACTTCAATTACGGCGGCCCCGACCCCAATCGCCCCAATATCAGCGAATCAGAATGGGAAGAGGAAATCCACGCGGCGATGGCCGAGTACAGCTGCCCGCCCGGTTCGGTCATCATTTTTACCGAGAGCCTGCTCCACGCCGCCAACGACTGGACCAACCCCGACAATCCGCGCTGCGCCGTCTTCAATTGCTACAACTCGCTCTGGGCCCAATGGCACCGGCTCAATCTCGACCACGAGATCATCGAGGCGATGCCGCCCAAGCGCCGGACGCTTTTTCGCGGCGTTTGGGAGCTGGGCGGCAACACCGAATATTCGCTGGATAACAGAGCGGTCTAAACACCGATGGACCACAATCGGCGCGACGGCGCGCTAGGGCAGCGCCCCACAGAAATTTGAAGCACACGGCGCCTGGTAGCTGATATCCAGTTCGGGAGTCAGCACCCGGCAATGATCGCTGGACCGCGACTCGAGGCAGCGCTCGAGCACGCCGCTGATCAGGAGCGTGCGCTCAACCGGATAAGGCGCACGACCAGAGACGAACATTTGCTCCGCCTTGGCCATCAGACAGGCCGAATAGACGACGTTCGGTTGTCCCGGCAGCAGGAACTGGGTCGAGTACACTTCGGGCAGCCCCCGTACTGCGGCGGCAAAAGTATAGTCCTGAACCGCCCCGTTGAGCATCAGCAGCGTGGCCTTGAAACCATCGTTGTACTCGATAAAATAGGCCGCCGGGTTTTCCACCAGCTCGACCAGCTCGTCGCTATGAGCCAGATCCTGAGGCCGGCCATCGCTCAACCCGATCCCGCTGCGCGAATCGGAGCGGGCCAGTGCACCTTCGAGCAATCGCCGCGACCAGCGACCCTGCTCGCCAGCGCGCCATACCTCCTCGCCATCGATTAATTGCACCGCCCGCACCCCGGTCTCGCCTCCCTGGCGGCGCTCGACCATACACTGCAGCGCCTCCAGCGCGTGGAAATCCATCGCATCCGACGAGCCAACCCCCACCATCAGCGCATCTTCGAGCTCGCAGCCCAAGGGTAACTCGAGCGGAGGCAGGCGAAAAGTGACCGGCAGCGACGAACCGGCCAGCAGGGGAAACTCGAGCTCCTGCGCCACCGCCACCATCCGCTGCGCCTTGGCGAAGCTATACGAGAGATGCTTGTCGTTGAACACCGGCACCGCCCGACCGTCCTGGCGAAAGACATCGACGATCTGCGAGAAAAATTCGTAGCGCGGGTAGAGTTTCTGCCCTTTTTCGTTGATCGGATAATCGCCGTGCTCGCCGATGAGCAAAACGGCGTCGACGGCCAGTGCATCACCGCCCAACCGCAGAGCCTCGGCGATGGTCGGATAGATGGTGAAGCCATGCTTCTCAGCCTTGCTGCGGCTCAAATCGCCTTCAGCAGATTGATCGACATAGACGCCGACGATATCCATATCCGGGCGATGCCAACGACCATCGATCGGATAGCCGTTCAAGAATCGCTCACCCATGTGGTTGGCGTGGCTGCGCCATTCCCAAAGGGTCGTAATCAGTGCCAGCTTCTTGCGTCGCGGTTCGGGCATCAGGTCCTCCGAAAAGTCGATCCGGCATCCACCTGGTACTCGATGGCCAGGTGCGGCGTTTCGAGCCGTTTCTGGCCCAGCCACAGCGACTCGACTCCGGCGGCGGTGAGTCCGGTTGTCAGCAAGGTGCGCTCTACCGGATACGGTGGATGGCCGCTGGCGATCATCTGCTCGATATGCTGCGAGAGCGGGTTGAAGAAATTGGGTTGCACCTCGTGGCCCGATCCCAGATAGAAGAGCAGCGAAAAAGGATCGCGTTGCCCTTTCAACCGTGCGGCGACCGTAATATCGCGCACCAACCCTTCCATCAGCAGCATCGTCGTACGCAGACCATCGGCGTACTCGCAGCGATAAGCAACCGGCGGCGATCCGACCAGCTTCGGCAGATCTTCTGCTGCGGGATAGGTGTGGCGACTGCTCTCATCGACGGGCTTGAGACTCAGGCTGCGGCACAGACAGGCTGCAAAAAGCGTCGGATCCCACCCACCGGCCTCCCACGAATCGGCCTCGAAGGCCTGCCAAACGCCTTCTCCACGCAACGCCTGAATCGACACCACCCCGGTCTCGCCCCCCCGCCGACGCTCCGCCAGACATTGTATCGCCTCGAGCGAGTGAATATCGTAGCCGTCGATCCCACCCACACCCACGCTGACGATCTCTTCGACCTCGGCGCCCCAGGGCAGATCGATCGATGGTATGCGCCGGCACACCGGCAGCGACGAACCGGCCAGCAATGGAAAATCGAGCTCCCGACTGATATCGTACATCTCGCGCGCCCAGTCCCAATTCCACGACAGGTGCTTGTCGCAAAAAACCGGCACGCTCCGTCCGCTACGGCGGAAGACTTCGACCATTTCTTTGAAGAATTCATAGCGCGGATACAGGGTCTGCCCCTTCTCATTGCGAGGATACTGGCCGTGCTCGGCGATCAGCAATACGCCGTCTACAGCCAGTTCGCTACCCCCCAGAGTCAGGGCCTCCGCGATAGTGGAATAGCCCTTTAGATCGGGGTGGCGCGCCAGACGTTCGCGGCTGAGGTCGGACTCGGGCAACTGATCGACGTAGAGCGAGACCACGTCGAGTTCCGGGTAGTACCAGCCGCTCTCCCAGCCGTAGCCGCCGATCAGCCGATCGACGATGTTCTGCCCGTGCGAGTATTTGCGATACTCGGTCACCAGCGCGGCGAGCTGCGGCCGTCCGGCGGGTGGTGTGGAGGAAATTGCAGCAGAATCGAAAGCTCGATCAGTCACGACAATGATCCATGGCGGAGTTGGGGACAGGCTATTTTTCGCATTTCACAGCAAAGCCTAGCGATTTTCCCCTGCTGGATCAAGAAAAAAGTACGAGCGGTCCGGGCGCGAGCAAATGCCGTTCTGCGTGCACCGGAGTCGGACGGCTGCGCAAACCCCGGTCGGATCCGAGAAGTGCAGATCAGTTCTTCCGTCGCTCAGGGATATTGAGTCTCGAAGGAATCGGTCCCATCGCCGTAGATTAGCTGGCCGTATTCTTCCCAAAGAGCCAGCTCCGCGGCATTATCTTCGGCACCCAATTCGAGTACGGATAGATTTTCCCGCAGATCTTCAACGGTTCGGGGACCTGTTAGTGCGAGACGAACTGCGGGATGATGCAGGGCATAACGGTAGCAATCAGCGGCACTGGGGATGGATAAATCGCGACCCCAGTCCCGATGGCCGGCGAGGAGAGTGCCCCAACGCGTGCAGGTAAAGGCCACGATCGGTATACCGGCGGCACGGGCAGCGGGTAAAACCTGCTCCTCCGCCCCCCGATGAGCCATATTGTAGCGATGCATCAGCACCTCGATCCGCCCCGTTTCGATGAGCGAGAGGGCGAGAGGGCGATTGTGGGTAGAGGCTCCGATACAGCGGATCAACCCTTCGGCCTTCCATTGCTCCAATTCGTTCAGAGCTCCATCGGGCGCGAGCAAGATCTCCATATCGTCCTGGGGCGAAATGTACTCGAGATAGAAAATATCCAGTACATCGATGCCTAATTTCCGCAGCGCATCATCGCGATAGGTACGCAGCCTATCCAGATCGCGCGATTCGCTGCCGGTCGCGATCACCATCTCGTCGCGATGGCAGACAACAAGGTCTTTGAGCCCTTTCAGCATCGGCTCATAACTGAGGTCGTAGAAAAAGAAGTAGTTGATACCGGCTGCGAAGGCGACGGGGACACAGGCCTTTTCCATGTCCGGACAGGCGGAGAGCCCCAAGGGCTTAAGGGCCTGTCCGTTGCGCGTCGTCAGTCCCATGCGTTGCCCCCTTTCAGGATCGTTCAAACCCCACCGCGTGCCACTCGTGCCTCGCGGCAAACAATGAGTATTTGATGACGGGATGCGGGGTTATATATTGCTTTTTGCCCCTCTGTGTCAATGTCGGAGTTCGCAGGGCGAAGCCCCTTCAACCGGGATCGTCCCTCGCATTCACCCTCGAAAATATCGGCCAATCCCATGTCTGCCTCTCGCGCTCCGAACCCATCGCCGAGCGAGAAAGCGAATTATAGGTCTTCGGTCTCGAATGGATATAGAAAACGAGGCATATCCTCGCTGATTAATGGAAGCATTAGCCCCTTTTCGGCAACTTAATTATACTTATCTCAGTCGTTAAACAAAGAACCTCTATCATCAGATCACTAGATCGCACACCAAGCGCAGAGTCTTTGATCCATTTTTATCGGGAGTCGTCCAAATGAATGGTCTGCGAAAAAAAATTAACCCGCTGGTACTCCTCCTCATCTTGCCCGTGTTCGCACTAGCGGCGGCTGCCGACGATCCCCATCCGCTGCACGGCACCTGGATCGCCGAGGAAGGACCGGATGGCGACGGCAGCGAATGGGAATTGGCGCTCCATTCCGACGGTACTTTTCGCATGACCGTAACTACGAGCGAAGGGTTCAGTTCCGACGAAGAAGACTTCGACGAAGAAGACTTCGATGAGGAAGACTTCGACGAAGAAGACTTCGACGAGGAAGAAAGCTGGGAGGATATCCTCGCCGACCTCGACAGCAACGAGAACGGAGTGATTGACGAGGAAGACTTCCAGGCAGCACAGGCGCGCGGTGATGAAGACCTGGAAGATTCCTGGGACGAGGTGCTGGAGGGCGATATAAACGGCGATGGCGTAATCGACGAGGAAGAATACAATTTTTGGGGTGAGGAAGACGAAGATTGGGAGGAGCCCGATCCCTTCGCTGGATCGATGACAGAAATATTCGGCGAAGAAATTGTTATGACTATGGTGGTGACGGGCACCTGGGAGGCGCAGGACGATCACTTCACCCTCGAGGGTGTCGAAACCGTCGTCATGATCAACGATATGACGCTGGCCGAATTCTACACCGAGATCTTCAGTGCGATGATCGACGCGATCTTCGAGGAGTCCGGATTGAGCGAGGACGAGTTCATAGCAATGATTTCAGAAGCTGACGATACCATAACGGCGGAGACACTGGACGAATTGAAAGCAAACACGATCGATGAGCTACTGGCCGATATGGACGAAGTAGCAGTGCCGCCCCTCGAAACTGAAACCTTCGAGTACGCGATCAATGGGGACGAAATGATCGCCACCGATAGCTTCGGCGATGCGCAGAGCTTCGTGCGCCTCGACGCGCAAAGCGCGGTAGAAGCCATCTCATGGGGACAAATCAAAGCAATGTCGCGCTGATCGCACGCCGAACATCCAGAACTGAACTTAGTGACGAGAAAATCATATGAGTACCAAAGATTTCAACTATCAGGTCGTCGAAAATTGGGCCCTGGGACCCCAGGGCCGCGCTATGGACGGAGTGGTACCCGGAGTAGCCGCCGACACCCGAGGCCGGGTCTTCGTCGCCCGCCGCGAGCCTCCGGCCCTGCTGGTCTACGACCGCGACGGGATCTACCTCGACACCTGGGGCGACGAAGTGCTGACCAACCCGCACCTGCTCTGGGTCGACGCCCAGGACCAAATCTATGTCGCCGATACCGAAAGCCATACCATCCGCTGCTTCGACCCGGAGGGAAGCCTGGTCCAGACCTGGGGCACTCCCGGTACACCGGGTGCCCCCGAAACGCCTTTCAACCAGCCGACCAAAGCTATGCGCGGCCCGTCCGGGGATCTGTACGTATCTGATGGATACGGACAATTCCGCATCCATCGCTTTTCGGCGCAGGACGAACTGATCTGCTCCTGGGGGGCCCAGGGCGTCGATCCGGGCCACTTCGCCCTGCCCCACAGTCTCTGGGTAGACCGCGAGGAGCGCGTATGGGTCGCAGACCGCGAAAATCACCGCATCCAGCGTTTCGACAACGAGGGCCGCTATCTCGATGAGTGGAACGGCCTGGAAATGCCCATGGATCTCTTTATCACCCCGGACGACGAGGTCTTCGTGGTCGAAGCTCCCTCCCGCGTCAGCATATTCGACCTGGATGGAAACCTGCTTTCCTGCTGGGGTGAAGACGGCAGTGCCCCGGGTCAATTCGCCGACGCCCCGCACAGCATCTGGGTCGACGATCAGGGCTCGCTGTACATCGGCGAAGTGGCCACGCTGCACAATCGGGTACAGAAGTTTCGCCGGGTCTGAAGAACGCGTCTCGATTTGGGGACGACGGTGTTACAGATAGTACACAGCCCGTGCTTCGGTTGGCCGACTCTTTTCCAGCCCTCGCATAGCCGGATCCCTCCCCTCTCGAAATCCGCTTGACCCAGCGCCGCACCAGCCCTGCGATACACCAGCAGCAAACCGCACCACCTGGCCTCTCACCCAACCAAAATCCTCGGCGGAGCTTTCTGCGGCTGCCCGGAAAAATCGCAGCTCTCTCGCCTGGCATGTCTTTAGCTCTCCGGTTTATGGCAATCGTCTTAGCAAAAACCGGGTGCAATGAAAAAACTGCCGCTGGGCCAACCTCCGATCAGCGCCTACCTATTCCACGCCTATCCCCTCTCGATCCTGGCGCAGGAGGACCGCTATCTGCCCTGGTTCTACAGCACCTATATCCAGCTCTTCAGCTTTCCGGACGAAGAGCTCAAATTCTACACCCACCCCTGCTGCACCCATCACCAGATCCGCCACCTCTACGTGCAGACCTGTCCATTGCTCGAGGCGCGGTCGATCGACCGCAAGACGCTGGCACCGACCCCGACCGGACTCGGCGCCTGGATCCGCGACGCGATCGAACACAAATGCTACGTCCAGGTCGATGTCGACTTCTTTTACCTGCCCAATAGACCGCAGCACCAGCGTCGCCATTTTATCCACGAAATACTCGTTTCCGGCTACGACCCGGTTGCACAGACCTTTTTGTGCTCCGGATTCGACCAGCGCGGACAGTACACCACCGCTGCGCTGCCCTGCGCGATATTGGAAAAAGCGCTGGCGTGGACCAAGGAACGCCATATCCAGCAGGCGCTGGACAGCGGAGAGCGCCTCCCCCCCTGGTTTGCGGCGGCAATGGAAGATCGCCCCAGCATCTTCCTCTATAAATACCTGCGCGACCAATCCTGCCTGCTGGACCTGGCGTCAATTGGCGAGCACCTGGAAGATTATCTGCAGGAGCGGGATAGTTCAACTCGGCAGCGCGCCCTGGCAAAACCCAGGTCGGGTGGAGCATGGGGGTTGGGAACCTATACTGCCCTACAGCAACACCTGGAAGAGTGCAAAAACGGCAGCACCTCGTTTTCGCCGATCATATGGCGTATTCTGGCCGAGCATAAGACCTGTATGAAAAATCGATTGGCCTTTTTAATTCAGCGCGATCTGATCGACCCACACCGGACTCCGACTCGCCGATATCATGCGCTCGCCAACCGCGTCCATAGCCTCCGTCTCGCTCTGCTGCGCAACCGGCACACCGCTCGTCCCGACACCTTCTCAGCGACGATCCACACTCTCACAGCGATCGCCAGCGAAGAGCGAAAGCTCCTGACCATGGTCCACAACCTGCTCTGAACCAGCTCTAGTCGGATCCGAGTTTGCCGCTGGAAATATACATCGCTTGCAATTGACGCCTTCTGCTGCAGGGCCTATAGTCTCAGCACGGACACTCTGGATCGTGGGCTACAGACGCCCCGATCCATCACTGAAGACCACAGCGAAAAATCCCGCAGCTGAGCCCCAATATTCTGAAAGGGCGGCAGCCGGAGAAATCCCATGGCAGAGAGCGCACACCTCGCCCTGATCGAACAAGGGGTCGCAACGTGGAACCAGTGGCGGGAGCAAAAGCCTGGAATTCGCCCGGATTTGCGCGGCGCGGATTTGCGCCAGGCCGACCTCGCCGGAGTGAACTTGCGAGAGGCCGACCTGCCTGCGACCATTCTCGCGCAGGCGGATTTGCGCGGCGCGGATTTGCGCCAGGCGTATCTTTGCGGCACCAACTTCAGCAAAGCCAATCTGGCAGGAGCCGATTTGCGCGGATCCGACCTCGGAGGTGCCAACTTCGGAGGTGCCGATCTCACCCGGGCCGACCTGAGTGCCACCGATCTGCGCAGTGCGCTCCTCTACGAGGCCGATCTCCAACACGCGAATCTGAGCGACGCCGATCTGCGCAGTGCGCTGATGCACCGGGTGCGCAATGTGGAAGTCGATCAACTGGCCACCGTCAAGACCTTATACCTGACCGAGCTGGCCGAGTTAATGGAGCTGGTCGAGACCACCTGCCCTCAAGTGCTGCAAGCCCCTGACTAGCGATTTTGCGCCGCCAGCCAGAACGAGTACAGCCTGGAGCGGCGCAGGTAGAACCGCAGCCGCACGCGCGCCTCGCTCGGCAAAGGGAGGTGCTTGCTCCATTCCACCCGAGCCTGCAGATGATCCCCTTGTAGCGGGACGCATTCGCGCGCGGAAAACCCGGGCTGTGGGATCAACGTCTCGGCATCCACTATTTCGACGCATAACTCGCCACCTGCGGCCTCGGCATTGACATACAGGTGCTCGCCGGACATTCTGAACGGCTTGGTGAGCAGGACCCCTTCGTCAGCGGCATCGAGCGACACGAAGCCATCGCGTCGCAGCCGGGTCAGGTACAGAGCGCCGCAGTCAGCAAAGAAGTCGTCGTTGTAGATCGCGGGATCGAGACCCGCGAACAAGTCGCGGTGACCGCGGGAGCGGGCCGCCATATAGTAGATCCAGATCTCGTCATCGCGCACGATCGGGCGATTGCACACGGCGACCTGAGCGGTAGCGTAATTGCTGCCGCCGTTCCACGGCTCGACACCGATGAAGACCGACCGGTCCGCCACGCGCTGCCAATGGTACGCGTCGCGCGAAACGGCCAGTTCGACCTGATTGAGGCCAGTGTGATTCATCTGCGACGGATCGGGACCGGAGGGATTGAAGAGGAGCGGGAAACCAATATAGGCCCCCTCGTAGGGCATGACCGGCATCATATAGAGCTGGGCGATGTACTTCCTGCCATCGACGATCGGCGGAGACAAATAGGCCGGGTCCTGGACCACCGCATCAATGCGGCGCTGGCGATTGGCCTGGTCGATTTCGTCGGTGTGAAGGATCAATTCGGGAGCGGTCCAGTGCGCGAAATCCTCACTGGTCACCAGCCAGGCCGATCGCCCCCAGGCCGTGCGGTGTTTCACCGTGGCCAGATAACGCGCACCGATCTCGTCGTAAATGAGTTGTGAGGTATCCTGGCTGGGGATCGGCGGCACGTCGAGTACGGTCCACTCGAAACCATCCGGCGAGATGCCTGGCCAGCGGTCGAAATTGGTCTTGGCCGTGAAGAAGGCCTTGTAGCGGCGTCCGGGGTCGGGATCAATCTCGTCGCGCAGGATATGGCACAACGCCCATTCCTCCGAGGCATAGGCCATATTATTCTCTCTAGAGCCGTTCCACTCGTAGCGTCCGAGGCTGGGCCGCTCCCAGTAGAGGCCATCGGTAGACCTGGCATAGAGATTATGACTGATATCTCCATAGGTCGTAAAAGCATTGTACCACCATTCCCAGCACCTGCGTTCGGGATTCCACTGAGGGCTGCTCGTGCTCTGAACGTATTTTTCACCGCGGTCGCGGTCGGGGCGCAGGACGGGGCCGTATTTCGTCGGCTGATGCAGGATGCGCCGGAGATTGACCGCCTCTCCGATGGCGTGGTCGTCGAGAAATAACTGGCGGTGGCGGAGCGGATCGATGAGTTTCAAGGTGATCCTCCCTCTCAATTCTGGTGTCGGCAGAGCAAATATAGGTCGTGAGCAGGTGCGGCACCACGACCTCCCAGAGAATCGAATCAACCCGCGCGGACAATCCACCCCCCTGACCAATCCGATGATCGCAAATAATGAACCGACCTAATATCCTCTTGATCACCACCGACCAGCAGTCGAATCGCGCGCTGAGTTGCGCCGACAATCCCCATCTGCACACACCGCACATGGACGCGCTTGCGGCCGCGGGCGTGCGTTTCGAACAAGCCTACTGCGCCGCACCGGTCTGCGGCCCGTCGCGCAGCAGCCTGGTCACCGGTCGCCTGCCGCACGAAAACGGGGTCCTGGTAAACGGCCTTGCTCCCGATACGACCATCCCCAATTTGGGCGAGCTCTTCGCTCGCGCCGGTTACCAGACCGCCTGGTCCGGCGGCTGGCACTTGCCCGACAGCGGACCGGAGATCCGCGGTTTCGAGACTCTGCACGACCCGGAGATACGGCTCGGTCGCGGTGCGGAGGGCGACGCGCATCTCACCGATATGGCCATCGACTTCTTAGAACAGCCCCACGACCGGCCCTTTTTGCTGGGCGTCTCCTTGTGCAACCCCCACGATATTTGCGTCTGGCTCAGGAGTCGTCCGGCGGCCCCAGAAAGCGACCTGGGCTTACCACCGCTGCCACCCAATTTCGCATCCGATCCCCAGGAACCCGAATTCATCAGCCAGTGCCGCCAGAGTCCCTATTGCCAGGGGGGTACCCACACCTCCGACTGGAATGAATGGCAATGGCGAAACTATCTCCATGCCTACTACCGCTTCGTCGAGCAGGCGGATGCACAAGTCGGTCGCCTGCTCCAGGCTTTGCGCTCCAGCGGCCTGGACCAGGACACCCTCGTCCTCTTCACCAGCGACCACGGCGAGGGCATGGCTGCCCATCGCTGGGTCTGCAAGCTGACGCTGTACGAAGAACCGGTTCGAGTGCCTTTTATCCTTTGCTGGCCGGGCGAGATTCCGCACGGAGTTGTCGACCGCCAGCACCTGGTTTCCGGGCTGGACGTCCTGCCCACCCTCTGCGACTGGGCCGGAGTCGAATTCCCCTCACCCACCGGCATCACTCTGCGACCCCTGATCGAAAACCCGGAGCAAGCGGGCCGACCGTTTGTGGTCTCTCAACTCCACTCGGATCCCGACAACCTGGAGATGCAGGGCCGCATGCTGCGCACCCAGCGCTATAAGTACGTGGCTTTTTCGCAGGGGCAGAATCCGCAGATGTTCTTCGACCTGGAGCACGATCCCGGAGAGACGCACAACCTGGCGTACACAGCCGACTCGCGCGCCGAACTCACCCAGCACCGGGCGCTGCTCCAGGCGTATTGCGCGCAAACCCGGGATCCTTTCGCCACGGCCGAGGTGCTGAGGGATTGACCATCGCGACCAGATGCAAACTGGTCCTTGTTGGAGACCTGATCGTGTATTAGATTGGACGCAACAGAGCAGGCAAACTACTTTGCAACAAGCCTTTAGCTATGGCGGAGTTTCACCTTGACAAAGCGCCCGGCACCTGATTTTGCGGCCGCTTTCCACCTGCTATTACCCGTATCCCGGCCCGATCAGATATAAGGTGGCGTCGCTGATTCGCGACCTCGTCATCTGCAGAGCGACAATCCGGGCCGCCGTCCGCCGCGGACCCAATTACCACCTTGCGGACGGAAACTACCCCTGAGGTCTCACTATGGAAAAACGGACCAAACTCGGCGCTACCGATCTCGAGGTCAGCCGGCACGGATTCGGCGCGGCGCGGATAGGCGGTGCGCCGCCCTTCGATCAGATCTCCAGCCTCCTCAACGGCCTCCTCGATCTGGGGATCACCTTTATCGATACCGCCGACTGCTACCCCGAAAGCGAAGAGCTGATCGGCCGCGTCCTCCGCGACCGACTCGGCGAATTCGCGCTGGCCACCAAGTGCGGCTGCATTACCGACGGCGCCGAAGGCGAACCCTATTCGCGCGCCATCATCGAAGAGGGCATCGATCGATCGCTGCGCCGCCTGGGAGTCGAGTGTCTCGATCTGGTCTTTCTGCACACCTGCTCAGCGGAGATCCTGCGCGACGGCGAAGCGGCCGAAGCCCTGCTGCGGGCACGCGACGCGGGCAAGGTGCGCTACACGGGATACAGCGGTGACGACACCGATGCCCTCCAGGCGATTTCGATGGGCGTTTTCGACGCTCTGCAGGTGACCTTCAATATCATCGACCAGAGCGCCCTCGACAAAGTGCTCCCGGCTGCCGAGCGCGCCGGGATCGGCGTGGTCGCCAAACGTCCGATCGCCAACGCCAGGCTGCTGCCAGCCGACTCATCGCATTTCCACGGCGGTCCCCACTGGGATCCCGTGCGCCAGCACTTGCTCGACGCCGGTGCGTGGGACGATCCGCTTGAAGCTTCGCTGCGCTTCACCCTTTCTCATCCCGTCATCGACTCGGCGATCATCGGCACCACGACCCTGGCTCACGCCAGCGAAAACGCCAGACGCGCCGCAGCCGAACCGCTCCCGCCAGCCCTGCTGGACGCACTCCATAACCTGGCACCGAGCAGCTGAGGTTCCCATGACTCCTCCCCCCAAGTACCGGATCATCTACAACTGGGATGGCGCCCCGCACGGATACTCGCCCACGCCCCAGTCACTGGACTCCCTGCTCGACAAAGCGTACGCCCCGCTCATCGACACCCAGGTCGATGCGCTGTTCTGGAGTTGCGGCGGGCAGGGGTCGCGCTGGCCGAGCGATGTGCTGGACTTCATCGGCGAAGCTCAGGGCCGCCGCTACCAGAGCGCCGGCGCCTATACCTCCACCGAGAATATCCGCCAGATGTACGACCGCGGCGAAGACCCGCAAGAAGCCTTGATCGCCCGTGGCCGCGAGCTGGGGATCGACGTCTATGCCTCGGTGCGGATGAACGACAATCATTTCGGTGGTGCGCAAGTCGCCGATCTGGGATCGCTCCTCAAAGACCACCGCGTCGAAGAGCTGCGCTACGAGCACCCCGAGTGGGTGCTGGGCGAGCGCACCGCGGAATGGTTCGCGCTCTCGTGGAATATGGCCGTGCCCGAGATCAGAAAGCGCCGCTATGACCACGTCGAAGAGGTTGCGCGCCGCTACGACTGGGATGGGATCGAACTCGACTGGCAACGCCACGCTTTCCACTTCCCCGATGACGAAGGCTACCGTCTGCGCTACCTGCTCACCGACCTCCAGCGCGCAATCCGCCGGATGACCGAGGCGCTGGGCGCAGAGCGCGGCCGTCCCATCTACCTGGCCGCGCGGGTCGCCGGATCGCTCGAAATGTGCCGCCGCATCGGCTACGACGTACCGACCTGGATCGACGAGGGCCTGGTCGATATCCTCATCCCCGCCGGCAACGCCGTCACCGACGCCAGCATCGACGTCGCTGGATTCGCCGAATTGTGCAAGGGTACGGATGTCGCCGTTTATCCCGGCTTCGACAGCAACCTTCCCGATCCCTTCGTCGGCCCGGAAGAGCTCGAGGATAAGGATCGCCTGCGCACCCGGGCCATCGCCAGCCGCTACCACCGCGCTGGAGCAACAGGTATCTACGTCTTCAACTGGCACGCCGATCGCGATTCGAAGCGGCCGCTCCTGAAAACGATCGGCTCCAGTGCAACTCTGGCCGGCCGCGATAAGATCTATGCGGCCACTCATCGCTTCGTGCAGCGCGAAGGAGCCTGGCGCGGCGCCTTCCGCATCGACCGGATCTACGGGCAGGTCCCCGTTGACCTGGTCAAAACGCTGAGCGGAGAAGGGCCCACCATCACCCTCGACCTGGCCGAGGACTTTGACGCCAACCCACCGACGACGCTGCACCTGCGGCTGCGCCTGAACCAGTGGGTAAAAGAAGACCGAATCGAAGTCCAATGGGATGGTGAGACCCTGGCAGCTCCGGAGATTAGCTATTGCCGACTCGAAGATCCCGCGCCCCCGGGAGGCGCTTTTCAGCCACCGCCGCGCTGGCGCGAACTCTCCGACCAGAGCAGCGCCGTCTGGCTGAGTTGGAATTTTACCGGATCTGCCATCGCCTCTGGAGAGCACGCGGTACGCGTGGCGCTGCGCGAACGCAATCCGCAAATCGCAGTTCCCCTGACGCTCACCGATCTCGAGTTCGTACTCCGCTACTGAAAACAAGCCGTTGACTGCTCCCGATTAATAGCCCCAACAACGCACGACGAAGAGCGCGGAAGGACCTACAATGTCCGATAACTGGCAACTAGTACTGGAGCAGCAAAGCGATCTCTCGATCAAAAGCGGCAGTCCGGCGGCAGTGGCCGAGGCGGTGCGCGCCGGTGCCGACCTGCGAGTCTATCTGACTACACAGACCTACGAAGAAACCCTCTACTTCCAGCAAACCTATGCCGGTATGGACGACGCCTTTGCCGGCATCATGAGCCATCACCATTCCTACGTCTACGATGGCCAACCCATCGCCGAACCCTATGTCAGTCTCTTCAAATACGATATTTCGGGCAGGGTTTCGCATATCAAGTGGATGCTCGGCGATCGCGCCATCGACGTCAGTGCAGACCTCGAGTACGGCGTCTACCGATGGTACGTCTGTAGACGCTGGCGCAGCGTCTACGAACACGATGCCGACGGCAATCCCATCGCGGGCGACCTCGACGAGTTGCAGCATTGCGTCAGGACCGGCCAGACCATACGCGTCGGTATCCGACAGCTCTTCGGACTCAACCAGGACGACCAGACCGGACCGGCACACACCTGTTTTCTCGCCACCATGCAGCCCCTTATCCGCGACGGGCACGTCAGCTCTAACTGCGATTTTGCGCTGATTGGCGCACCGCGCTATCCTTTCGACTGGAAAGACGGAGTGCATCTGGCCGCCATCTGCCCTGAAACTTCGGGCGAGATCCTCTCCTTTCTCGCCACACCCGGGCAGTTGCCTTTTCAGCGTCTGATCCGGCGCCGAGCAATGCAATGGCTGGTCGCGGAACAAGGGTGAGAGCACCTTGAATTAATCGTCCAATACGCAGAGAATCTCCGTCGCGCTGAATGCTCAGATCAACCGTATGGTCCGCGACCGGGCAGCACTAGGGCAACACCCCCATCGCACCCGAAACACCAATGCAATCAAACCTGGCCGGGAAGCCGGACGATTCGTCTTCCCAGCCTTATCGCCAAAGATTGGAACCACTATGCAAACCCAGACAGCAGAAACCCTGGAGAAGATGTTTTCACTGGAGGGAAAACGGGGCATCCTGACCGGCGGATCGAGCGGTCTGGGCTTGGCCACCAGTCAGGTCCTGGCCGACGCCGGAGCCGAAGTCTTTGTCCTCAGCCGCTCCGGCAAGGTGAAGGTCGAACACGCTACTCAGAACCCGTCGATCCACCATATCGCGGCAGAGGTCTGCGACTACGACACCATAAAAAAGACTGTCGACCAAATCGGAGGCGACGGACTGGATTTCCTGATCAATAATGCCGGAATCACCGAAAAGGCGCGGGCCGAGGATTTTGCGCTCGAGTCCTTCGCAAAGATTCAGCAGGTCAATGTCGAAGCGATCTTCAACCTGTGCAAAGTGTGCTATCCCTACTTGAAAGAAGCCGCTGGCGCGGGGCGGATCGTGTCGATTTCTTCGCTGGCGGCCCAGCTCGGATTTGCCGAAGTCGCTCCCTATTGCGCTTCCAAATCGGCGGTGAGCGGCCTGATGCGGGGCCTGGCCATTGAATGGGCGCAAAACAATATTCTGGTCAATACCATCGCCCCCGGCTGGTTCCCCTCCGAGATCAACAAGCAAGTGGTCGATAACGAGCGACAAAAAAAGATTCTCAACCGAATGCCGCTGCACCGTTACGGCGATCCGAATGAGCTCGCCGCGATGGTCCTGTTCCTGGTTTCTCCAGCAGCCACCTATATAACGGGACAGGACTTCACCGTCGATGGCGGCGCTCTGGCCTTTGGCTTCTAGTAGTCTGAGACCACTTCCGCACACGGGTAGAATCCATGCCTGGCGGCACCCAAAAATAGCGGATGACCCTTCGCCGAAAAGGCAAGAGTCATCCGCCACAACAGATAAAATTAAATGAACGTGTTTATTGAGTGTACTCTGCCTGCCAGCACGAGTCGCACCCCTTCAGCAGTCTCCTACTCCCTACCAACCGACTAGCGAGACTCGCTGAATTTATTTTTCGCCTCTCCCCAGGAACTCTCCTCGATATTGGTATTAAAATTGACCGCCGTTTGCGGCAATTCGATCGGCTCGTCGGTACCCGCCTGACGCTGGCGAATTCCCTCGCTAAATTCCTCCAGATTCCAACCGGCCCGCACGATAGCCGCCTGCAACTCCTCAGGCCATTCGTCCGGATCCATCGCCATCGCCCGCGCGATCACACCCTTCTGAAACTCGCGCAACCGATGGCCATCTCTTTCTCGACCCTCTCCGCGAGTCCCCTCACCTGCTCCATGCGCCTGACGCTGACGGACCGCCTCTGCGATCTTCTCGATCGTGCTATCGGGCTTCAGCTCAAGAATCGCCGCCTCGAGCTCTGCAGACCATTCATCCGGGTCCTGTGCCATCGCCGCACGCCACACCCGCGCAGCCGCCTGACGCTTACGGATACCCTCCGCGATTTCCTCGATCGTGCTATCGGGCTTCAATTCGAGAATCGCCGCCTTGAGCTCTGCAGACCAATCGTCCGGATCCTGAGCCATCGCCGCGCGCCATACCCGCTCCTCGCGAGCCTTGTCGCCATTACCGGCTTCCGCGCGCTGACGCGCCGCCTCGTATTTGGCCCGACCTTCCTCCGGCGTCAGTTCGCCGCTCTCGACCGCCGCACGGATTTTGCGACCGATCTCTTCCAAGCTCATATCCCCTTTGTCTCGCGCCGCCCTCTGGCCCTGACGCACTCTTTCTGCAATCGCCTCCGGATCGTGGCCGGCAGCGACGATCTGAGCTTTCAGTTCGTCCGACCAGTCTTCCGGCGCGGTGGAACGAACCTCCTCCCAATCGACTTCGTCTTTGGTTTCGGTCCGCGCCTCTCCACCTCTCCGCGGCTGCGCGATACCCGATGAAGGCAGGGTCAGCGCTGCCATACCCAAGAGCAATACCACCGACAAAAAGCGATTCAGCATCGTCATTCGAGACCCGTCCCCGTTGAGAGTTCGGCGAATTCTCAACGCCAAATCGGACTCGGTCGCAGCAACAACATTCATAATGGGGATTCTCCTTTTTAAATGAGTCTTCGAAAAAGTCAATTCAGCCACATTTATCAAACTCCGAGCATACAATTCTGAGCGGTCAGTGGCGAATACGACCAGATCGTCGCACGCCTTTTCGGCCTCCCGCCGCAGCTTGACCCCACACAGCCATACTACCGGACTCATCAAGCTAAACGAGTCGAACAACTCACGGCCCAGTTCATTCAGCGCGGCATTCATCGCTGATCCTTTTTTCTGTCTTTCAGAGTCTTATCCAGTTCCGCCCGAATCGCCAGCAGCTCTTCATCGCTCAGCGATTGACCATCTAGCACTTGGCTGACCAGGGCTTCGGCCGAACCGGAAAAGAACGAATCGATCAATTCACCCAACGACCGCCGACCTATAGCCTCGCGCGTGACCGTTGGTCTGTAAAGATCGGCCTTACCTTCTCGCTCAGAGGCGAGAAATCCTTTGTTGCGCAGGATCCGCATCATCGTCAGGACAGTATTATAGGCCATCGGCTTGACTGAGTTCAGCCGCTCCTGAACCTGCTTCACTGCTGCGGGCGACTCATCCCACAGGACATTCATAATCAGCGTCTCGAGCGGAGTCAGCTTTTGGCTCTCTGATACTCTGCGCGCCATGCGACAATCCATTCCAACTAAAAAAATAAGAGATAAAAATTTCAAATCACCTAAAAGATTAGTTGTAAACTTAATTCGCCAAGGATGCCCTGTCAACTAAAAAAATAAGTGGTGAGGACTTTAAACCACAGACACCACTCCAAACCCGCACAATCCACTCCGAGAAAACCTGAGAAATGCGGATGCCAATCGCCAGGCAGTCCTCAACCGCTGGCCACTTCGACCTAAAGAGGTGCCGATCGGTATAAAAAAGTCAGCAGAGTTATCGATGCCCTTTAGCGCACCAGGAGCATTTTCTGCGATTGCTGGAATCCATCGCTCAGAAAGCGATAGAAATAAGTACCCGTCGCCCGCCGACCCGAATCCCAGCTAACCGCATGCGAACCAGCCGCATGCCAGCCATCCCGCAGCACTTCCACCACTTGCCCCCGAAGGTTCAAAATCTCGATCCGGGCATTGGCCGCCTGCGGCAGGCGGTACTCGATCATCGTCGAGGAATTGAACGGATTCGGGTAGTTCTGCGAGAGCAGATGACTCTGCGGACTAGCCGAGGCATCACCGAGTACGGCGGTGGGTCGGGGATAGGCGTAGGGCTCGTCGACCATATGCCAGTGCGATTCGCCTTGCCCGCCGTAGTCGCGGCGCAGATAGTAGGTCATCAGCGCCGCGCGTTCGAAGGTCTCTAAAGGCCGTCTCACCGGCGCTCCAGAATCCCAGGCATAGACCGGGATCTGCTGCGGATCTACCGTATCGCTCAGGCCGCGGGTCACGGCCGAGTGAAAGAGACCGAAGTTGCCGGGCTCGTGGCCCGCCAGCCAATGACCGATGATATCCACCTTGATCGGATTGCGACCGAAGACGACCACATTGGTCATAAAGTCCTTCGAGCTGCCGGCGTTGGGACCATCCATCCAATTGCCGTCGCGGCCATAGATCCCTTCGATCATCGCCAGATCCATATTCGACGCCGAGAGATTGTCGAGCGTCTTCTGCGCCCAGCCCTCCATCCCCCATCCGCTATTCCAGTCGGATCCCGGCCGATCCCAGCGAGGCACCCCGGCTTCCAGATGAGCTTCGTGGAGCTGAGTAACGCTCTCCTGAAAATCGGGAAATACATCATCGACAAAGGACTGGGGTTTGCGCCGGATCAGCTTGCTCAGACTCTCGCAATAATGCACATAGGGATGCACATTGGTCCCCTGCCAGTTCTTGGAGGTGAGCGTGATCCCCATACCATGGGCTTTGAACTTGGCGATATTGAGGTTGAATGCATCGGCGGCATTCATCGGGGCCACATATCCGATACGGCGAAAAATAACGCCGTCCGGAACCTCTCTCCAGATGACCTCGGAGCCCTCTTCCAGATTGGCCAGAGCAGCATCGGCCATCATCCGGCCGCTGTCGAAATCGTTGAGGTGACCACCAACCCGTTCGACCATCGGACCATACCAATCCAGCGCCTGGTTGGTTGGACAGTAGGCATCGCCGAGGTGATTGCCCTCGCGCAAATAAAACTGACTCCCGTCCAATCCGAGGTGGTCCTTCATTCCACCGATCAGTCCCTCGACGAAATCGGCGTCGGTGACAATTCCCATTCGCCGCGAGGAAAATCCACCGCCCAGGCAAGTAATATTCGGCTTGATCGCCACTTTGCTGGCAGTAGAGAAACCACTCGTATCGCTGGCGAAGAACAGCTCGCCTGCCAACTGGTAGCCAGCCCCGAGTTTCTCTGCGCTGGCCTCCCGCCCCGGAACCGAGGTCGCATGGATGAAGACGGCCTCCGGATGGGCTGCGACGAAGGGATGAAGACCGAAGTACGCAGCCTTCTGGCGAGGAGCCCCAAAAACGAGGTTCGGTTTCAGCACTGCGCTGCTACCGACAATACCGACCGTCTTGAGAAAATCTCTGCGTTGCATCGCAGCCATCCTTATTTAGAGTCTGCCAAAGATGCGGCAGCTCCCGAAACACGAGAGTACCGCTTCGCTCATCGGGACAGGCATCTCTTACCTGGCAAGAGCCTTCACTATATCAGCGCGAGCGTTGCAATTAACAAATAGCTGAAGTCCTGTACTTATTAACACCATATCGGCCCTGATCGTCAAGGACCTCGCGATCCGCGATAGTGCCGGCATTGACGCGATCTGATTTTTGACTAAGAATACAGGAGACCCTTTTGCCGCAAGGATGGCTCATATGAACTCAACAAACGAAGGAAATATCTACCAGTCGATCGGCGTCGAACCCATTATCAACTGTCGGGGTACCTTTACCATTATCGGCGGATCGGTCGAATTACCCGAAGTATTGGAAGCGATGGAGGCAGCATCGGGATATTTTGTTCAATACGACGAACTGGCCGAAGGAGTCGGCGCGAAGCTGGCCGAAATCACCGGTGCCGAATGGGGTCTGGTCGCCGCCGGCTGCGCGGCCGGTATCAAACACATCACCGCGGCCTGTGTGACCGGCGGCAATCCGGAAAAACTGATTCGGATCCCCGATCTGAGCGGCTTCGACAAGACCCAGGTCATCATCCCCAAACACTCGCGCAATGCCTACGACCACGCGGTGCGCAACATAGGGGTAGAGGTGATCACTGTCGAAACTGCGGCGGAACTCGAAAGAGCCATCAACCCCCGCACCGCCATGATCTACCTGACCACGGGAGCGGCTTCCGCACCCGGCCAAGCGCTGGCATTGGAGCGCATCGCCGAAATCGCGACCCCGCATGGGATCCCGATCCTCGCTGATGCCGCGGCCGAAAATCTCACCATCCCCAACGTCCATCTAGCCCAGGGAGCCACCGCCGTCGCCTATAGCGGGGGCAAGGCCATCTGCGGACCGCAGTGCGCCGGGCTGGTGCTGGGCCAAAAAGACCTGCTGATGGCCGCCTGGCAGGCCAGTTCGCCGCATCACGGCCCCGGCCGGGACAATAAAATCGGCAAGGAAGAAATCATGGGAATGCTGGCCGCGGTAGAAGCCTGGGTAACGCGGGATCACGCTGCAGAGTGGCAGCACTGGCTCGAGACCCTGGCTCATATCGCCGAGCGGGCGACCGAGGTAGCAGGCGTAACAACCCATGTCGATGAGCCAACCGCCCTCTCCAATCTCGCCCCGGTGCTCACCATAAGCTGGGATCCAACGACATTGCATATCACCGGCGAGGAGGTCGCCGAACACTTCGCCAGAAACAAGCCGCGCATCGCCGTCGGCAGCGAGAGTCGAACCGACAGGACCGCGATAAAGATCACCCCGAACCAGATGCAGCCGGGCGATGAGCAGGTGGTGGCCGAGCGGATCCGCCAGATCCTCTCCGAGCAGCGTCAGCCCCAGCCATCCCCATTGGCCGCCGGAGCCGATCTCAGCGGTCACTGGGATCTCGAGATCCGCTTCTTCTACGGCACCAGCCAGCATCAGTTGGTGATCGAACAGGAGGGCAACTGGATCGCGGGGATGCACAGTGGCGATTTTTCGCGTCAGACCCTCACCGGAGTCGTCGAAGGCGCCCAGGTCAAAATGCGCAGCGTGATGAGCCAACCCGGCAACTCGATCACCTATTTATTTGACGCGACCCTTTCGGAAGACGGCTTTGCCGGCTCTGTACATCTGGGCGAGTACCTGCAGGCCGAATTCACCGCAACGCGCTTCGACCACCCGCAGCGGCGCGTTGCGATCGCGATCCCCGGGGGGCAACCGCTCGCGACCTAGGCTACTATGATAGAAATCGCTGGTCGCGGGCGGCGACCAGGTCATCATCGGCGACCGCAACAATTTCGCGGCCTTTGAAAAGTAGATGGCCCTAGCGCGGTATTCGATGCTCTCATCGACATGTTTTGCTTCCGGCCCAGCCACTTGGAGAGCGCAATCCGTGTTTTCAAGAGCCGCATGCGAGGATCTGAGCTTCCGGGATGCGATTGCCTCGATCGAGGGCGTGCACCGAACCATAGACTGGTTGGCCGACTACGGCCACTTGGAGCCGAGCGAAGACCATCCCGATTACGATCGGATCATCGATGCCGGGCGAGCAACGAATAACCAACTAGTGCAGGAGTTTGCGGAATGAGCGTGGAGAAGTGGAGTGTGTACGAGGCGGCGTTTGCAGGGCCGGCAGAGGGCAACCCCTTTGCCGACGTGGAGTTGAGCGCAGAGTTCAGCCAGGGAGGTACGCCGATTAAAGTGCCGGGCTTCTACGACGGCGAAGGTCGCTATAAGGTGCGTTTTATGCCGTCTGAAGAAGGAGATTGGAATTATACGACTCGGAGTAATGTGGCGGCCCTCGACGGCCAGACCGGTAGCTTTATCTGCACGTCGCCTAAAGAAGGCAACCACGGCCCGGTGCGAGTACAGCACCAGTTCCACTTCGGCTACGAGGACGGCACGCCCTACTTCCCCTTCGGCACCACCTGCTACGCCTGGATCCACCAGGGCGACGAATTAGAAGAGCAGACGCTCGAGACCTTGGAGACCGCCGGCTTCAACAAGCTCAGAATGTGCGTTTTTCCCAAGGACTATATCTTCAATAAAAACGAGCCGATGTACTATCCCTTCGAGCGCGACGGCGACGCGTGGGATTTCAACCGCTATGAGATTTCCTTCTTCCATCATTTGGAACAACGCGTCGCCCAGCTCGGCGCATTGGGAATCGAAGCCGATATCATCCTCTTTCATCCCTATGACCGCTGGGGCTACGCCAAGATGGCGCACGAGCAGGACTACGCCTATTTGCGCTATGTGGTCGCGCGGCTGGCGGCCTATCGCAATGTCTGGTGGTCGATGGCCAATGAGTACGACTTCATGCTCAAGGACAAGCCGATGGAAGTCTGGGACCGCTTCTTCGAGATCGTGCAGGAGAATGATCCCTACGAGCATCTGCGCTCGATCCACAATGGCAATGTCAATATGAATTACGACCATACCAAACCGGGCGTCACCCATGTCTGCGTGCAGAACTGGGATGTGAAGAAGATGCGGCAGTGGCGCGACGCCTACGCCAAGCCGGTCATCGACGACGAGTGTGAATACGAGGGCGATATCCTGCGCAACTGGGGCAATATCAGTGCACGCGAACTGGTGCATCGCTACTGGATCTGCATCGCTTACGGCGGCTATGCTGGCCACGGCGAGACCTACGAGCACCCCGAAGACATTCTATGGTGGTCCAAAGGTGGAATCCTGCACGGCGAGAGCTGGCCGCGGCTGAAGTTTTTGCGGGGCATCGTCGAGGAGGGGCCGGCCGAAGGCCAGGATCCGTTCCCAGGCGGCTTCCCCTGGGATCGAACCTACGGCGGCGGTCGCGGCAATTATCGCCTGATCTATTTCGGCGAGCACCAGCCCCGGCACTTCGGCAACGGGCTGCCCGAGCAGGGGCGTTACGCAGTAGATCTGATCGATACCTGGGAAATGACGGTACAGACGCTGGGGACTTTTGCAGGGCAGGAGCCGATTGAATTGCCCGGCAAACCCGGTTTGGCTATGCGGATTCGGCCGGTGGAATGAGGGTATTAGAGCAGCTCATAGCACAGGCGCATTGAACTTCACACGGGAGAAACACGGACATGGGACAAGCAATGACGAAGCGCGAGATCGAAGCCGTGCTGCGGGAGGTCACCGACGAAGAAGTGGCCTTTTATCAGGAGTACGGGTGGGTCATGATGAAGCAACTGGTGGACCCGGCGTTTGCGACGGAGCTTTTGCGCGTCGGCCGGGATTGGAAGGAGCGCAAAGACCAGGAGCAGAGCCCCGCTAAACCGGCCGTCGACGGAGTCGAGCCGTTCCGTTCGTTTATGTTCAGTGAGCGCATGGCACGAAACGCGACGCGACTGGTCAACCGAAAGCGGCTCAAGGGCGTCGACATCCCGCTGCGCTATCGCATCGACCTGATGGTCCTGAAGCCCCCCGGAGCGGCCGGATCCACCTATCACCAGGACTCGTCCGAGCACGGTTCCGACCGGGTCGGCGAACTCCAGTTCTGGATGGCGCTGGCAGAAGTGACCGAGGAGATGGGGGCCATGCGCTTTGTAAACCGCTCGCATCGCGAAGGACCGCTGGGCGCGGTATTCAACGACGACCAGGGCAACCTGCTCGAGCAATTCCCCAACCTGACATCCGTGCTGGGACTCTCTCAGCCCTTCCACTACCAGCCGGGCGACTGCACCGTGCACCACGGCTACACGGTGCACGGCGGTCCGGACAACAGTACTGACAAACCACGCTGGTCCTACCTCTTCTCCTACTCCCCATCGGACACCCGTTATTGGAACGGCAACGCGGGCAACTGGGGCAGCGAGCGAAAGCGACTGGGTGACCAGGACAATCCCATCGTACCCCCTCCAGCACCTGTCGAGGACTGACCATACATCTCAAGAGCGAGTTGCGTCATCGGTCGGGCAATTGCGGAGACACGTTAAGCACGCGACTGGGCTAGTAGCCAGGGGACTTGCTCGACCGGTATCGCTTGTCCAATCCCCCAGACGCGCCGGTGGGACCGTTTTCTATAAAGTCTACAGACCTGTATAGCGAAATCCAATAACAAAACCTTTGCATATCGCCGTCAGTGCATTCATCAGCGAAAGCAATTACTAACGTGAAGATTCTGAATAGCATCCCAATCTCAACCGTTTGGTCCGGGCATCCCGTCCGCTTCGATCTGCTCACCCACAAAGGGCGCCAGTTTATCTCCTTCTACGACGCCGAACGCAAAATGACTGTCGGCCAACGCATATTGGGCGAGACCCAATTCGACCTCTATCGGCTCGAGGGGAAATGGCTCGAGGCCAGGGGGCGGCTCTCGACCGATATCGCCTGGGACAGCCACAACAGCGTCACCATGGCCATCGACCGGGACGACCAGATCCATCTCTGCGGCAATATGCACGTAGACCCTCTGATCTACTTTCGCACGACGACACCCCTCGATCTCGGCAGCTTCGAACGGGTGGACTACATGGTCGGGGAGAATGAAGACCGCTGCACCTATCCCGTGTTTATGGGTGGACCCGATGGAGCCCTGGTTTTCAGATTCAGGGACGGTGCGAGCGGAAACGGCGTCGACTACTACAACCAATACGACGAAGCGAGTGCGTCGTGGCGGCGTCTGGTAGACGTGCCGATCCTCGACGGCATGGACGCGATGAACGCCTACGCGCGAATGCCCGAGCTGGGGCCGGACAACCAGTACCATATGGTGTGGATGTGGCGAGACACGCCGGACTGCGCAACGAATCACGACATTTCCTACGCCCGGAGCCGGGATCTCGTGAATTGGGAAGCGGGGGACGGCAGTACATTACCCCTTCCGATCACGGTCGAGGCGATCTCTTCGATTGTCGATCCGGTGCCGGTCGGGGGTGGGCTCATCAATATGACCCAGTCGCTGGGATTCGATGCTGCGCAGCGACCGATCGTGAGCTATCATAAACACGACGACCACGGGCACACCCAGGCCTACGCCGCCCGACTCGAAGAGGGTCGGTGGGCAATCTACCAGCTGAGCGATTGGGAGTACCGGTGGGATTTCGGCGGCAATGGGTCCATCGGCGCGGAGATCCGGCTGGGTGGGGCAAAGGTCAGCGAAGATCAGTTCTTGAGCATGAGCTGGTGGCATCTAAAAAAGGGGGCAGGGATCTGGAAACTGGACGAGGCATCGCTGGAAGTGGTCGGCGCCTATCCCGAGGCGCGGCCCGAGCTGCCCCCGGAGCTGTCAGAGACCGAGCTCGACTATCCAGGCATGAGGGTTAGGACTGCCGACGGACGCGTCACCGACGACGCAGCCATCGAGTCCGGAGTGGATCGCTACCTACTGCGCTGGGAAACGCTCGGCGCCAACCGGGACCAGCCACGCGACGAGATTCCTCCGCCCAGCGCGCTCCGACTTTACGCGCTCGCCAATGAAGACTAAAACGATTGTCCTGCCCTTAGTCACAGGCCTGGAACTCTTGATTGCCCGTGCCCAATCGGGCCGGGCTAGGTCCGCATATGCTTAGCCCCCGGTCCCGGCTCCCGGCTCCCGTCCCCCGCTAAATGTCGATCGCGGCGTATCCGCCGGCCAGTACGGCCCGTCCATATCCTCTCGCCACGGCGTGCCACACATAGTGGAAATCACATGCCACTCCGGCGCGCCCAGCTCCGGGTCGGGGTGGAAGAGAAAGCGCTTGAGCCCCGCAGAGCGCGAGGCATCGAGGATCTTATAAAGGTCGCGCGCGGTCATGGCATCGCCGGCGTGTGGGGCACGGCCGGTAGACACCCAGCAGATCGTTTTGTCTTCGCCCATCGCCTCCAGGGCGCGCCGGGTCTCGCCGTAGACCAACTGCGAGAAAAACTCGTCCGGAAAACCCATCTCCATATCGAGCAGCGATTCGACACCGGGCAGTTCGATGCCGAAGAGCGAGCTGATTACGGCGAAACCGTCGGCCTCGCTGAGCGCGGGATTCCACTCGAGCAGAGTACGCACCCAGCGCGCCACCGTGCCGTAGAGCCCGTCGAAGCCGCGGTGCCAGTAGTAGTGCTTGGGGAAAATGTAGTCGAAGTACCGGGCCATCTGATGGTAGTCCTGGCAGGTCAGCGCGGAAAAGGCCGCGGTGCGCGGAATCCCACCCATCTCGACGGGGCGGTTGATCTGCGGCAATTGCGCGGCCATGGCTTCCATATAGCCCAGCGCCGTCTGCCGCCGGGCTCTGAGCCAGTAGAGCGTATCTTCGTTTATATCGAAAAGTTGCATGCCGGCCAGAGTGCCGCCGGGGGCATGA
This sequence comes from uncultured Gemmatimonadaceae bacterium, assembly GCA_964520345.1. Lineage (GTDB taxonomy): Bacteria > Latescibacterota > UBA2968 > UBA8231 > UBA8231. The sequence continues at coordinate 72,052 of CAZFMY010000012.1, forward strand.
TAGCGCACGGCCTCGGGGGTGAGTTGGTGCAGGCTGGCGCGCAGGTGGTCGATGCCGCGCTGCATCCGATCCAGGTCGAAGCCGAGGGCGGCGAAGCGCGCCTCGCTGCCGGGACGGATTTCCAGCAGCTCGCCGCCATGGTGGAAGGCCAGCTCGTAGTGCTGCTCGCCGGGGCCATCCTGAATAAAGCCGTGTGCCTGCGGCAGCGCGTTCATGGTATCCTGCACCCGGGCAGCGTAGCCAATGGCGCCGTGCGGATCTTCCTCGATGGGGCGGTCGCCGCCCCCGCCGCCCGGATAAAAGGTCAGGATCCGCCAGCCGCGGGCGGCAGCATCGTCGAGCATGGCCTGAAATTTCTGCTCTTTTACGGGATCGCGCGGTCCTTCTTCGGGCGGCTCCACGCCGAAAGCCTCATAGACCGCCGGGTCGGAGCGAAAAGTGGGCAGGCTCTCACCATTATCTCCTGTAAAACGCAGGTAGCCGACGGCGATGCCGCGCACCCCACCCGCTTCCCAGGCATCGAAGATAGAGTGATAATCATCCAGATAGCGCTCCAGCGGGTCGTGTACGAAGATCCAGGCTTCCATAGCGGATACTCCTTTTTGAAGTCGATTAGTGCGTTTGCGGCAAGCGGCAAAGAGGTTGCCCTCGTCCGGATCCGGTATCCCGATCCCCCCAACGATTTTTCGTTAGCCCCTGACTCATTGCGATAGATGATAGGATTAATACCTTTAGTAATGGTCGGTATACTAAGCTAAGAGACAAGGTATACCTACGCGATCAGGAAATATCGTTGTCAAGCCATCGAGCAAATACTATGAATCGCTTAAGAGAATGTCTGTGACTGAGACCGACATGCCCAGATCTGCACCAACGGATGGAAAAAGCCGGGCGCTCGTCACGCGCGAACTCGATCTGAATTGGACCCTCCTTTTCGTCGCTTGGCTCATTGCATGCGTGTCGACACTGGGCAGCCTGTTTTTCAGTTACGTCATGGATTTTGCTCCCTGCGTGCTGTGCTGGTACCAACGAATCTTTCTGTTCCCACTAGTTGTGCTCCTCGCCCGTGGACTCTTTCCCTTCGATCTGCATGCCACTAAATACGCCTTGCCATTGGTCGCGATAGGTTGGACCTTAGCTGCCTACCATTCGCTCATCTACGCAGAATGGATTCCGGTCGACATGCAGCCCTGCACGCAGGGGATCCCCTGTACTGAGGTTTATATAAAACTATTTGGTTTCCTTGCGATCCCCCACCTATCGTTAATTGCCTTTACCACATTGCTAACTATTCTAATCGCTCTACAGAGGAGACACCGCTCATGAAGCGCACGGTATTTGTCGCAACCGTACTGGTCTTAGTTGCGGCGTTCTATTTTGGTGCCTCGTATTACAAGACATGGCGAGCTGAAGAGCTCGGCTTTATGGCGCAGGAAAATGCCTCGACGTTTGTGCGATCGCATTCGCCCACTCTCGGCAGCGACGATGCCAAAGTCTATCTCGTCAAATTCTCCGATCCGGCCTGCGAGACCTGTGCTGCCTTCTCGCCTTATACCAAGCAGGCATTAGACACCTTTCCAGGGCAAATCAAGTTCGTCCTGCGCTACGCCCCATTTCACCAAGGGTCTGAAGAGGTTGTGCGCATTTTAGAAGCGGCGAGAAAACAGGATAAATTTTGGCAGACGCTGGAGTTGCTTTATAGTCGCCAAGGTTTTTGGACGAAACATCACCGTGTGGTGATTGATCGCGTCTGGTCGCTACTACCCGAAGTCGGATTAGATATAGAGCGCGTAAAAGAGGATATGAACGATCCGAGAATCACGGCGATCATTCAACAGGATCTGGCCGATGCCCGATCGCTAGGCGTGCGTAAAACGCCAGGCTTCTTTGTTAATGGAAAGCCGCTCCAACCATTTGGCTCAGGTCCTCTGGCGGCGTTGGTCAAGTCGGAGATCCGCACGCACTATGGAGAGTAATCGGGATACTGCGCACACGCGCTACAACCAATACCTGAGGAAGGAGCAGCATCCTTGAAACTGGAAAATAAAATTGCCATCGTCACCGGAGCTGGATCCGGAATCGGACAGGCCACTGCACTGTTATTTGCCGAGTCGGGCGCAAAAGTAGTTGTCGTCGACAAATCGAATGAGGCTGCCGAAAACACCTGTGATCGCATCAAATCCGGTGGTCACGAAGCTATGCTCCTCTGTATCGATATAACAAATAAGGCTCAACTAGCTGATATGATCGAAAACTCAATTCGAGAATGGAGTCGGATCGATATTTTGGTCAATAATGTCGGTGCAGCATTGGGCAATGATTTGCTCGAGATGGCAGACGACCAATGGGATAGTGATATAGAATTGAATTTGACTGCGACTGCCCGCTGCACTAAGGCGGTATTACCGCAAATGATCAAAGAGCGCTCCGGATCCGTCGTTAATATAGCCTCTGTTAATGGACTTGCAGCCTATGACCTCATGGCGTACGGAGCAGCTAAAGCAGGCGTGATCAACCTCACGAAAAATCTGGCTCTCAGCTACGGTTCATACGGCATTCGCTTTAATGCCCTATGCCCAGGAAGCATTAATACTCCGGTCTGGTCAGAACGCTTGCGCGATCATCCAGATACATTTTCCAACCTCGGACAGTGGTATCCGCTACAACGAGTCGGCGAACCAGAAGATGTCGCACGCGCAGCGCTCTTTTTCGCCTCGGAAGATGCGTCATGGATCACGGGCCAAAGTCTGGCGATAGACGGTGGTTTGACCGCTGGAAATCTCAACATGGTACAAAACTTCATGCGCACATAGCGCTTGAGCGCTGCATCTAGAATCTCAAAGTCGGAGCAGTCCAGGGCTGATTAAATTATATACATGTTGCTCATATAGAGACACTTGTCATCGGACAGGCGAGATTAGGGACTCAACTGAACTTCTTTGCATCAATGACGAACGACATCCAACGCAACCGGTAAGGGCAATAGGCGACGATCGTCGCGGCGATGAGGTATATCCCCGGAGGGAAGAGACCACAAAGGGAATCTCCCGCCGAAGCGCGACACTCATATCCCGCCAAACCGCTTCCGCAAATCAATCGCCTCCCCACTCGCCGCAGACTCGTACCCCGCCTGTACAATCGCTACACTCCGCCGCTCCATCACCCCGCTCGTCGGCCCCTCAACTCCTTCCTGTACATAGTCTGCGAACGCCTCGATCTGCTGAGCAAATGGCGAGAGCGATTCCTCGGGATAGCCGATCAACTCCCCATCGCACTCGTCGTTAAAGACGCGACAATCCGCATCTCCGGCGCGGATGCTGCCCCGATCACCGTGCAGAATATAGCCTCCTAAATCGGCGTAGAGTTTGGTCTCGGGGGTCTGCAAGAGCGCCACCTGCACACCGCTCTGCAAGGTCAATAACCCACTCATCGTCCCTTCAATATCGTTGCGCGCATACGAACTCGCCTTGTGCTCCTGCACGTAAACCGCGTGCACTTCGCCCAGCACATAGCGCAATTGGCCCACGCTATGGATGCCGTGTAAGGTCCAGGTACCCCGGCCGCCCTTTTCCGGTTCGGCCAACCACGACCGCCGCCCCGGATAGCCATACTGTGGCGCGCGAAATCCCCGCGACAGCGATGCCGCGGTCAACTCGCCTATATATTCACCGCTCTGCACCACGCTCCGCAAAAACTTCGCCACCGGCTCATAGGTTGCGCTCTCGGCCACATAAAGCCGCACACCATGGGCGTCCGCTGCTGCGACCATCCGCGTCGCCTCCGCAACACCCATCGCCATCGGCTTTTCCACCAGCACGTGCTTACCCGCCGCCGCCGCCGCCACCGCCTGTGCGCAGTGCAAAGGGTGCGGTGTACAGATCGACACGGCTTCCACGTCTTCATCCGCCAGTGCCGCACCATAATCGACATACGTCTTTTCAACACCCAAACGTTCGGCTTGCTCTGCCAGGAACTCGGCATCTGTATCCACCAGACACTCCACCGCCACCTTGGTCCCCAATTCGCGTACCCCTGCTGCGTGATGCTGCCCGGCCCAGCCCGCGCCGACAATGGCCATCCGCAACATATCCTAGACCTCCGTCCATTTAAAACGCTCCACATCCACCCCCACTGCCCGCGCCGCATTCTCAATTCCCACCAGCGTCGCTTCATTCAACGGAATGCCCTCCCGTTCATAGGCCTCCCGGCACAGAAACTCCTTCTCACCCGGCACATAGAGCTTTTGTACCCCCGGGCCCTTACTGGACATGTGCACTTGGTCAATCGCCCGATCCACCCGCTCCTTGAAACGATCCACATCCTCAAACGCCCCCCCGCGAAACGCAAACACAAAATGCCAAACACCCCCCCCATGCGGGCCACCCCCCAAAGGGCCCACCCCCGAAGCAAAGCCCGCCCCCGAGAGCAGTGACGAGAACAATCCCATAATCATCGCCAGCGCCACCCCCTTGAACTGACCGATCGGCATCAAGAGCCCGTCGATGGCCGCCGCCGGATCTGTCGTCGGCTGCCCGATCGCATCGAGTGCCCAACCCTCCGGCAGTTCCAATCCCTTCTGGTGGTGGATGCGGATCTTGCCGTGCGACGAGCCCGAAAACGCCGCGTCGAAGACAATGGGATATTCGCGGCCGGCCGGCACCGCGACGCCCAGGGGATTGATCCCAATGATCCGCTCGGTTCCGCCCCAGGGTGCCATCGTTGGCAGAGCATTAGTCGTCGCCCAGCCGATCATATCGGATGCGATGGCCTGCATCGCGAAATAGGCCATCGCGCCACAGTGATTCGAGCCGCGGATCGCCGCCGCACCGATGCCATGTTGCCGAGCTTTTTCAATCGCCCGCTCCATCGCGAAATGGCAGCCGATCTGGCCCATTGCATTATGGCCGTCCACAACCAGGCAGGCGCCCATCTCCCGCACGACCTCGGGCCGGCCACGCGGGTTGACCCCATCTCCGGTCAGTTTTTTGACGTATTCGGCCACGCGCAAGACCCCGTGCGAATGCACGCCACCCAAATCGGCATAGACCAGCGAATCGGTTAAAAGGTGCGCATCGCCTTCGGCCATCCCGCAGGCGCAGAAGATCGAATTGACCACTTCCATCAATTCGACTGCATCCACGCGCAATCCCTCGTCCCATGCTTCGGCCATGGTCGCTAACCCTTTCTTTCCTCGAGCTCTTCTGCCGCAATCACCGCTACCGTATTGCGGTGCCTACCCGGCATGTTATGGCGGTCGGCGGGCAAGCGGTCTGCAACGAACTCCGCAAAGCCAACAATCGGATTATCAGCCCCCACACTTTTTAAACACACACCGCAAACGGACCATCAACACCGCGCTGAGAATTAGCCGCTCTCGGACAGGGATTTCCACGATCAATTTACTCTAAAACAGATCGCGGTGAGTCATTGTCCGAATCTCAGCTACGGTTCATACGGCATTCGCTTCTATGTGTTGTGTCCAGGAAGCATCAGTACGCCACTTTGGTAAGAGCGTTTGCGCGACCATCCAGACGCGTTTTCCAACCTCGGACAGTGGTATCTTTTACATCGATCGGTCAGTATTCCCGGGGCAGGAGTCCGCCCAGATTATCCGAATCTACGAACGCCGAATAGGCATGGGGTCTCCGCTGCATCCAGTTGGTACTGCGATAGCAGCCCTTATTCGCAGGCCGGAATCCATCGTTGAGCACTACCGTTGCCGATACATAGGGCCGATCGCCGTCGTTCCACGCCAGCACATGGCCAGTGCGATCGATGATGCAACTACCCCGGGCCCGATTGACCGCCACCACCATGCAGAGCTGATTGTCGACCGCCCGGGTCATCATAATGCCCTTGAACCGCTCCGGATCCCACACGTGGTTTTCCGGATGCCAGGCCCGATGGTCGCCCATAATCGGCAGGAGCAGAAAGTCCGCGCCATTCAGCCCGATCATCCGCGACGACTCCGCGGCCGAAGAGTCCATGCAGATATTGCAGCCGACCCGCCCAATTGCGGTATCGAATACCGGGAAATCATCGCCCGGCAGAATACCGGTCTCCATCTCGCCGCCGACGGCCAGATGCACCTTGCGGTACTTCCCGACTATCGTTCCATCCGGCCCGATAAGGACCGCGCTATTGTGCACCGCATCGCCATCGCGCTCCAGCAGCCCCAGCAAGAGGTGCACGCCGCAGCGACGAGCCAGCTCCGCAAAAGGAGCGGTCTCGGGGCCGGGAGCCGGCACCGCCAGATCGAGCGGACTGCCACCCAGACCCCATTGCAAGGCAATCTCCGGCAGCACGATCAGATCGGGCGTGGCCTCCGCACAGGCCTGGCGACAGAGCGGGAGATAAAAATCGATATTCTCCTCTATGGTCCGGTACGGCCCCTGCCGATCTTCGCTGCGGCCCGTCACCACGCAGATCCGCACCGGCGCCGATTCGGCCTCCGCCGCTTCGCTGCGATCGATCTGCGGAAAATGCCAGTGCGCGGACCCCACTGTCGACCACCGCAAGGTATAGCGCAGCGTCAAGCGATCCGCCCCCTCGGGAGCCCTCACAATCCGCGCGAACCGCGTCGAATCATCGGACCCTGATTCGGGGACCAGATAATCCCAGCTCACCACTTCGCGGTGCCCGTTGCGCGGCTCATCCGCCGGCAGCTCCCCCCAGTACAGTTCACACCGCAGCTGGTCCTGCGCCCGGTCCAGATCCGCAAATCCCGCATCGACCTGAATACTATAGGTCTCCCCGGCAACCACACCCGAATACACCAGCTGCCACCCGCCTATGCAGGTCCGCGTCCCATTGGCCGCCACCGCCAGGAGATCGTCGCGGCGCTCGCTCAACGGGGCGGCCGTCGGGTGCGGAGCCCAGGGGACAACCGATTCCAGTTTTAAATCCGACATCGTATCGCTCCTCATTGCAATGGACCCAGACCCTGCTGAGTCTATCCCTGCAGCTCATCCTTGAAGGCCCGGCAAAACGCCGCCACCTCGGCCGATGAACCGAGCCGCAGAAACTTTATATGCTGCCAGCGCGGTTCCGAACGGTAGGCCCGCATCTGACGGCGCTTGCGCCCATGCTGCGAGACGATCCACCACAGCAGTGAATCCTCCTTGTTCCAAACCTTCAGCTGGGGCCAGAACCCTTCGTAATTGGTGCCCCAGAGCAATTCCCTTGATCGCCAGCGCTTCCACGATCGCCGCAGCATCCGCCAGACGAGCTGGTACAGGGGCAGATCGAGCCAGATAATCGTTTGCAGCCGCGGCCAGAACACCTGCTGCGAAAAACGCGTGTACGAGCCAGCGACAACCCATTCGTCGCCGCAGGTCTCCTGGGCGATGAGCCGCTCGAACTCTTGCGGGTCGGTTGCGTTCAGGCCCACCCACCCCGGCCGCCAATTGAGCGCATCCAACTCCACAAAGGGCACGCCGAGAGCCGACGCCAGCTCCGCGCCGAGGGTGCTCTTGCCCGAGCAGCTATTGCCCATCACATGGATCCGGCGGCCGATCTCCCCATAGGACCGAGCATCAACCGCGTCGTTGCGTCTGCTCATGCACTCGTTTGGCTCCCGCATTCAAAAGAATTTAAAAATCGACGTGGGAATCACGCCGGAAAAATCGATGAAGTTGATCGCGAAATGCGCGAGCATGATCGCGGGCAGCGACCGCGTCCTCAGATAGGCCACCATAAACAAGGCGCCGATAATCGAGGTGACCACCACGGCGTGCAGACCGAGGCCCCAGTGGATCAGACCGAAAGCGACCGAGGAGATCGGCACGATCGCCAACGCACTCCGGGTATAACGCTGGAGAAACGCATACATATATCCGCGAAAGACCAACTCCTCGAATACCCCCACCATCAAGAGACCGAAGGTGAGATCCAGCCAATCCCAAAACGGATTGGCAATCGGCGGCATCCCGCCAAGCGGCGCATAGCCGGGGAGCCCCGCCAGCAGCGCATAGCCATTTTGATCGATCAGGGTACCTGCGAGAGTCACCACCAGAAATACCGCCAGAAACGGAGGCAGTGCCTGAGCCCTCAGACCGAGCTCCGCAGCGCGAATCTTATTGCTGCGCACCAACCAGAGCGCGACCAGCAACGGAAAGAGCTTCACGGCGGTATAGTCTATGAAGAGCCACCAGCGCCAGCTTTCGAGATAGATGCTCGAAAAATCGTTCAGGTAGAATGGACCGGCCAATAGCATCAGAACCAGAATATAAAATCGGTCTTTTCCGTCCGGCTTTATCTCTCCTGCTGTTCTGTCCATACCTTCTATACTCTCTACGCGATTTATCGGCCTTGCTGGTACCTGGTCAGGAAATGATTCAGATGGTTGGCGAATTCGGTGCGATCGCTCTGGCTCAGCGCCGGCGGCCCACCGGTCTCGACATCGCTGGCCCGCAGGGTGTGCATGAAATCCCGCATATTCAAGAGCGCACCGATATTCTCGGTCGAATAGAGCTCGCCGCGCGGGCTGAGCGCGTGCCCCCCCTTGTCGATCACTTCCGCAGCCAGAGGTATATCGCTAGTGACGACCAAGTCCCCCGCTTCGACTAGTTTGACGATCTCTTCATCGGCGGCGTCGAAACCCGATTCGACCACTAAGCTCGCGATATGTTCAGACTGCGGCACGCGCAGATATTTATTGGCCACCAGTGTCAATTGGACTCCGGTGCGCTCGGCGGCCCTGAACAAAATCTCTTTGATCACCACGGGGCAGGCATCTGCATCTACCCATATCTTCATTTCAGCGCTCCTCCACCTAAATCCCCGTTGATCATTTTAAATTACTAATGGCGCTGTAGCCAAGACGAACCCGCACGGCTCTAATCGGTTCCCGTTTTCACTGCTCACTCCGTCTCTTCCCTCAGCACGTGCAAATACCGTTCACCATACGCCTCGTACTCCAATCCTTCACTGATCGCTTGCCCGCTCTCGCTCCGATCCACCCGCGTCACTCCCCCTTTTTCTATCGGTTCGATCTGAGTGTCTTCATGCCACTCGTTCCACGAGGTGATCATCAGCATCCGCCCGGTTGATTCATCGGTGTATTGTACCGCCTGCGCCAGCATCGCCCGAAATAGCGAGCCGAATTCGGCCTCCTCATTCAACTTCCGCCCAAGAGCCTGATGCCCACTGCGCACTCCTTTATCGTTGAAACCCGGCGTCGCCGCCGGTATGAACGCCTTCCCTTCAGCATGAGCCAGCTGGCGCCAATCCGCCTGCGCCGCATAGTATCGATCCACTGCCGCCTGGCCCGCATACCCCTTCGCTCCCATGCTGCCGTACACGTCGTAGTTCGTCACCGCATCCAATAGCCCTATCGCCTCAGAGGATCTTGGCGGCGCAGCAAAAACCTGATCGCCGACGATCCATATATCGTAGCCCGCTTCTCTGGCGCTGGCGCGCATCGCTTGCACCACTTCGTCCAGGGTGCCATTGCGCGAGAGTACCCGGGTCAAATACACGAAGAGCACCGGACGGCCGTCGATCTGCAGATAATTGGGGTGGTCGAAGTAGTGTTCGGCCATATAGGCGATATCCGGTTCGACCTGATCGAAGACCGAAAACTGCTTGGTGCGCCCGGTCGTCTCATAAAAAAGCGCAATCTTCATATCACCCAGTTCACCGTGCGGCAGTATCTGCTCCAGCAGCGTCCGATCCTCGCGCGAATCGGGGCCCCACCAACTCGCCACCCACAGCGATATATTGGCCTCCCGGCTCCACTTGAGATGCGTGGCAATCACTGCCGGGTCGCGATCGTCGTACTCGCCCAGCGTCGGCAGCTGCGGCGGGACCAGTTCTTTGCGCATATAGCGACCACCGTGGAAATCGCCGCCGTACCAGGGATAGTAGTAGACGCCTACGGTATAGGGTGAATCCACTCGTTCTCTGTCTGAGCTGCGCATCGAATCCTCGCCCTTACAGGCATTGCAAAACACCAGAAGCACGATGAACAAAATAGCCGAATAATATCGGCTGACTAGAGCCATAGCCATCCTCGGTTAGTTGGTGCCCTTGTGATCGCGCTGCCATTGCCGGGCCAGTTTATCTTCCGAGCCCGAAGTCGCGGCGGTGATCGGCACGATCTTGGTATCAGCACCGCCATGGGTGAGTTCGATATCCATATTGTGCGGATTGGTCTCCCAGGCGCCAGCAGTGAAATCCGGGATATCGATCGAATTGGAACGATTGAGCACCGACCACTGAGAGAGCGGGACGATCGCGCTCCAGGCCGCTGCATCGTACACATCCTGGTCCAGAGGCAGGCCGCTGCGCAGGCAGTCGATCAGATGCCAGTCCATCAACATATCCGATCCCCCATGCCCGCCGCTGCGGGCCGCTGCCCCCATCCTGCGATAGATCTCGGGCGCGTATTCTTCCTCGAGCGCAGCCAATTCCTCGGGTGGTACCCAGTGGTGATCGCCCTTTGAGATCCGCGGTGGGTGCGGATCGTACAGCGCGGCCCCCTGGGTGCCGTGGATACCGTGGATGAGGTTGTGCGGCGAAGGGGTCGTGGCATCGTGCTGCAGCATGATGGTGCGGCCCCGCACCGTGCGGATCACCGTAGTATTGATATTGCCGCGATATTCCAGCCCGGCAAACTCGGCGTAATCCGGATCGGTTGCGGCCAATTCCTCAGCCCGCTTGGCCATCATGAAATCATGGCTTTCGACCGATACCAGATAATCCAGGCGATCGCCGCGGTTGATATCCATGGTCTGGCAGATCGGACCCAGCCCGTGCGTCGGATAGATATTGCCCCTGCGCCCGGCATACTGCCGCAGCCACCACATATCCGAATAGAAGTTCTTACCGAAGTTATTTTTCATCTTGCTAGTGTTGTAGGCGCCGTCGCCGTGCACCACCTCGCCGAAGAATCCCTTGCGAGCCATGTTGATGGTCAGCAGGTGAAAGGGCATATACGAATAGTTCTCCAGCATCATCAGATGCTGCCGGGTCTCTTCCGCGGTCTGGACCAATTGCCAGCACTCCTCCAGTGTTGCGGCCGCCGGCACTTCGCTGGCCACGTGCTTGCCCTGCTTCATCGCATAAATCGACATCGGCGCGTGCAAATAGAACGGCGTGGTCACGAAGATCAGATCGATGTCGGGGTCTTCGCAGAGCTTCTTCCATTGGTCCTCCCCGTCGGCGTACAGGACCGGAGCATGGTCGGTGTTTTCGATGTGCTTGAGCGCCGCCTCGACCCGGTCGGGATTCTTATCGCACAAGCCCCTTATTTCGACTCCTTCGATCTGGACCAGGGTCCGCAAATGGCCAGGCCCGCGATTGCCCAGCCCGATGATTCCCACCCGCACGGTGTCCAATTTGGGTGCCGCATAGCCGGCCATATTGAAGCGCTGCCGATGAGATCCGGCATAACGCTGATGGACCTCCAGCAGGTCTTGCTGCTCGATCCCGTTTATTGTCGCCCGTTCATTGGTACTATTCATACTCGATCATTCCCTCGTTAAGGTCCGCAGCCAAGGGCGCGAACGCTGGTGCAGTCTTTTGCTGGCACTGACCTCTAAGCGACGCGGCGACCACCTCGATGCCCGATCAGGCCAATCCTATCCCACCGGATCGCTAGGCGACCACGATCTTCTGCAACTCCCGTTCATCGAATTCGATGCCCAGCCCCGGTCTTTCCGGCACCATCGCCATCCCGGCTTTGAACTCCAGCGGCTCCTTGAGCAGCACATTGCCCCGCGACGCTCCAATATCCGTGGCGTTGTGTATATTGCCGCCCTCCAGAATAACCGCATTCGGGGTGGCGACCGCTAAATGAATCGATGCCGCCACATAGGGCGGCAAACCGGAGCTGAGATGCGGCGACCAGAGAATGCCGAAGGTATCGGCCATCTCGGCGATCCGCTTGGTTTCGCTGATGCCGCCGGAGCGGCTCAGATCCGGATTGATCAGATCCGCCCCCCGCCGGGCAAAAAGATCGCGGAATTGAAAGCGATTCGAGAGCGTCTCACCGACGCAAACCGCGGTATCGAGGGCCTCGACCAGGAGCGGATAACTGGCCGTGTCCTCCGGCATCAGCGCATCTTCGAACCAGCCGATATTGCCCAATTCATCGAGTTTGCGTCCAGCGCTGATCGCCTCGTGCAGTTTGAAAGCACCCAGCGAATCGATCAGCAACTGACCGCGATCCCCCACCGCGGCAGAGATAGCGCACACCCGGGCAAAATCCTCGGAGCCCACGCCCTTGGAAAACCCCATCTTGACCGCCGTAAAGCCCGCTTCGATCGCCTCCAGCGCCGCTTCGGGGCTGCCGGCAGCGCTATAGGTGGGTATGCTATCGCGGTATTTGCCGCCCAGCAATTGATAGAGCGGCACGCCGACGAATTTTCCCAGAATATCCCAGAGCGCGATATCCACCCCGGCGATGGATTCGGTAAAAAAACCGGTGGCATAGCCCCTGAGCCGCTGGCTGGAGTACATCTTATCCCAGAGCGGACCGATCCTCCGCGCATCCTGGCCGATGAGTATCGGCGCCAGGAGATCCGTAATCACCTTGGCATGCACCGCGGGTGCGGCCGGGGCATGCGCTTCCCCCCAGCCGACCAGGCCCTGATCGGTCGTGATCTTGACCAGCAGCGTTTGAGTGTGCCCTTTGAATCGGGAAGGACTGGCGTGATCGAGCCGTTTGCCGATCCCCACCCTTTCATGCATGAAGCCGATCGGCGGCATCTCGATGAATTCATCCGCCGGTCTCTTGCTCATCGGCGTGCGGGTGATCAGGGGCTCGACCCGGGTGATTTTCAGCGAGCCGATCCCGCGCGAACTTGCTGCTATTTTTTCCTCAGATGACGAATCAGCCATTGAACCTCCGGAAATTCTCTTTGCCAGGTTAGAAATAGCATCTTCTCCGATCTACAGGGCCTCTAATAGCCTGCGATATTCCGAACCCATAGCGCATCTCCACCGTTCAGTAGGGTAAGAGCCCACCGCACACATTATAGGTCTGGCCGGTCAGATAGTCCGCATCGGACGAGGTCAAAAAAGCCACCATATTGGCCACATCTTCCGGCTGCTGAATACGGCCCAGCGGGATACTGGCGACGGCCGCTTCCTTGACCGATCCGATAGGAGCGCCTTGCCGCAGCGCTGTTTCGCGATCGATCAAATCCCACATCGGGGTGTCGACAATGCCGGCACAGACGCAATTGACCAGAATATCGTGATCCGAAAGCTCCAACCCCAGCTGTTTGGTGAGCGCGACGACAGCGTGTTTGCTCGCCGCGTAGGCGCCCAGCGGCGTGGCTTTGCCCGGTGCGATCTTTCCCGCACCTGATGCGTTGTTGATGATCCGTCCCCCATTGCCCTGGGCAATCATCTGGCGTGCAGCGGACTGTGAACAAAGCAGCACACCTTTGGCATTTACATTCATCAGAGTGTCCCAAGCTTCTTCATCGGTTTCCAACAGAGGCGCAACGATCCCAATCCCGGCATTATTGACCTGAATATCCAATCGTCCAAACCACTCTACGGTTTGATACACCATCCGCTCCACATCGTCCTTCTGTGTCACATCCACTCTGTATCCATTGGCTCGACCACCAGCCGCTCTGATCTCTGCAGTTACTTTTTGCGCATTCGCCTCATCGAGGTCGGCGACCGTGACACCCGCTCCTTCGCGAGCCAGCCGCAGTGCAATAGCTCGACCGATTCCACGCCCGGCGCCGGTTACGACCGCCGCCTGTCCCTCGAGGTCATATCTTGGCATAGCCGCTCTCCTGCTCAGTCCTTGGTTTCATAAGGCACCTGCATCAACTCCAGAACATATCCGTCGGGATCTTCGAAGAAGACCACATGCACAATAGCCCAGCCCAGGTCGAAGTTGACCGGCTCAGAGACGAACTTTACGCCTTTTGCGCTGAGCTCCTCATAAGCTTGTGCCAGATTCGGCACCCCAAAACAGAAATGAGAATGTCCGACATCTCCCAACTTCGCGTTCGAGACCTGGCCTGCGGGCTCCAGATATTGTTGGAGGTCGATCTCTATACCCTCTGTTTCGGGCGCTACGAGCCTTACAACTTCCATCACAACGGATTCCTTGGCCGCCATCTTCGAGATATTTTCACCTTCGAGCCGGTGCCGCTCGACTTCCTTTAGACCAAGTAGATCGCAATAAAACGCCAGCGAGCGATCCATATCGCTCACCGTGACCGATACGTGGTCGAAAATATTAACCAGTTTAGTCATCTTATTCCCTCCTCGAACCGCGCAGCGATTAGCAACGCCGGGTTAGGCTCCTGGCTGCGACCACTCTCAGCGATGATTGCGAGATATACCCTATCAAAACCGACGCCAAGAATCTTCCTCCGCCAGGAACTATTGTTTCCGCAGATCGTGCTCTGCCAAATGCTCATTCCAATATCGTACTTTGCACTGCCCCGCCCAAACAGGATTTTCTTCCACCTGCTAAGCGCTCGCAGTACAACTCCTCTGGCACTACCCGTTTCGCGCCAGGCATCGCACCGCGATCGGGCAAAGAGCCGAACGGAATGTAGCCATGGACGGAGTTTCGACTCTTAGCGATACTAAGGCCAGAGACAGGGATTCGATCGCCGAACGGATCGGGACCGATCCTCTTCCCCTCTTCGATCACCTTGTGGGCAATGATGATCAACCGTGCAACACTCTATCTGACCATCGCGATCGCGATCGCTGCGGTAAAGAGCTCTGCAGCCTGGGCCGCCGCACCGCTGCCCGCCTTTCAGGGCGCGGAAGGTTTCGGCGCCTACACGCCCGGTGGCAGAGGTGGACAGGTCATCGCGGTGACCAACCTCAACGATTCCGGCCCCGGCAGCCTGCGCACCGCCATCGAGACCCAGGGCCCGCGAATCGTCGTGTTTGGCGTTTCGGGCTATATCGACCTCGAAAAACCGCTGCGAATTTCCCATCCCTATATCACCATTACCGGTCAGACCGCCCCGGGTGATGGAATTTGTCTGCGCAACTACCAGTCCCGCGGGCACAGCGGACAACGCGCTCCTGTTCTACGAATCGGGAGGGGTGCTCAACAGGCTGGAAAAACCGGTGTCCTATGCGCCGGTGCAGACAGACGAGGCCCAAAGAGCGTATGACGAGGTCCTTTTAAACGTCGGCGCGGTCCTGCCGGTCCGAGACGAAGTGGATACGCGGATCGTCGCAGGCGTCCGCGTGGGGAGCGGCCGCATCCATGGATCCTTGAGCGATCTCGGCGGCTGGCCGGACCTCGAAGAGGGCTCGGCCCCGACGGACACGGATCGCGATGGGATGCCGGACCCATGGGAGATGGAGCACGATCTCAACCCAGCAGACGCCCTGGATGCCAGCGGCGACGCGGATGGCGATGGCTACACCAACATCGAAGAATACCTCAACGGATCCGACCCGATTGCACGGCAGACCTCGATCGAGGAAAAACCGCAGGCCACCCGTCCTACAGACTTCGCGCTGGCTCAGAATTATCCGAATCCGTTCAATAGCGAGACCGTGATCCGCTTCTCCCTGCCGGAGGAGGCAATGGTGACCCTGGCGGTGTATAACTTAGCCGGACAGCACCTGAACACGCTGGTGTCAGCAAAGCGCAAAGCGGGCGTCCACGCGGTGCACTGGGACGGCCGCGATGCCGCGGGCAACGATCTGGCCAGTGGAGCCTATATATACCAGCTGGAAGCGGGTGCACTGAGCCGATCGCGCAAACTCCTGATGCTGCGATAGCCACCGGCGCAGAGCCGATCGCGCCTTCGATTCACCCTGCGCTAAAGGGCCGCCGCCAGCGTCAGTGCTGCCGGGGATAAGCGCGCCTTAGTCGCTTCACTGAGCAACTCTCGGTGGTCATTCTGGATATAGGCACCGCCGCGCCGTACGAAATAGGAAAGCACGCCGCGCCGTAGAGCCTGAGTCCGGTTCGCCCTGCCGCCGTGCCAGAGATGCGAATTGAAGACCACCACCGAACCAGCCCGACCGCTCAGACTGATCTGATCGGGATGATCCGCCAGGCAATCCGCGAGCGCTTCGCTGGGCAGTTCGCCACGACGATGCGACCCCGGAATAACTCGCGTGCCGCCGTTTTCTGCGGTATAATCATCGATCAACCAGGCCGCATTGCAGACAAAATAGTCCCCGGGTTGAACCGCTTCGCGCCAGTCGGTATGCAGCTGTTGCTGGCCTTGCCCATCGGGCAGAGCGGCGCGACTGGAAAGCGATGAAAGTTGTATTTCAGTGCCGATCACATGGGTGATACCGGCCAGCACGCGGGGAGTGGTGATGAATTTCTCGAAGAGCGGATCCTTGTCGAGCAAATTGGCCAACCGCACGGTACCTTCTTCCTGATGCAATTCACTGCCGGCGTTTTCGCCTTCGATTTCGGCCAGTTCGTCGAGGCGCTTGCGCAGATATACTAGTTCGTCTTCACTCAGGATTCCGTCCAGTAGCAGGTAACCGTTTTCGTCCAGGAAACCGCGCTCACCAGCACTCAGCAGGTCTGGTTCTACCCCAAGTAATGCTAATGCTTCACTCGATTTCATCGGTGTATCTGACGAATCCGACATGTTCTTCCTTTCAGGTACGCAGAGCGTGAATTGCGCGCTCAGCCGAAGTACTTTGAAAAATACAATCGGAGAAATCTAATTCCGTTTTCTGGAACAAGATCGATACTAAAAACTCGCAGTTATTTTTTGATATTTGTACTATAGTGCCTTGGGCCCCATCTTGAGATACCCCAACGAAAGCAAAAAGTCATCCATATTCCGATCTCGCTAATGAACAGTCCCTTTCATCGTTCGAGTGCCTCTGCCAGCACGGCAAGGCTGCGCTGGTAGCCCCTGTTGTCCGGATCCGCTTCCAGCGCCTTGCGCATATAGTCCACCGCGGCTGCGTATTGCTCCAGACCCGCATAGCAGAAGCCGATATAGTACAGCGCGTCAGCCCGATGCTCGGTCTGCAGCAGGACCATCAGAGTCGAGATCGCCTGGGTGTACTCCGCGGCCTGGATCTGCATATGGGCAAAGTCGAGCCGCAGACCGTGATCGTCGGGCGCATCCAGCAGCGGGCGCAGATACTGGCGGTCGATGTAGATGGCACGGAGTTGCTCGAGCCCCGACAGCCCGGCGTTGAAGGCCGCTTCGAGCGCAGACGGCTCGGGCAGCTCGAGCTCCTCGTCGTCCGGCAACAGGGCATAGGGATACTCCGGCCACACCGCGCGGACCTCGGTGCTCCGCGCAGCGGTGTAGCCCTGACGCTGACAAGTCGCTGCCCCCAGCGCCCACGCCTCGAGAAAATTACCCTCGCCCAGCATCGTCATCTCAACCGGAATCCACAGCCGGCCGCTCCGCTCGATATAGCGGCTCGGCTCGAGCGCGAAACCCAGATACCGATCGGCATCGATTCCGGTATCGAACATCATCAGGATATGCTCCGGATGGTCGATCAGCGCGGTGCGCACACCGAGGTTTTCCAGCAGCGCGCAGTAGAGCACCGTCAGGTCATCGCAGTCGCCGAGCCGGCTCCTGAGCAATTCGCCGGGATACTGGATATGGTCGATCGCCGCACGCGCGCCGCGCCCCTGCGCCGCGGCGGTGCTGGCATCGCGGGCGTATTTGACGCCGTGGGCATTGAGCCCCTCGTAGAGCAGCAGCGCCAGGGGCAGGTTGCCGTCGATGGCGCGCCAGTCGAGCTGCGCCTTGAAGCGGGCGTAGAGGCTGCGCGCCAGGGTGGCCACATGCCGATCCTCCGGCGTGATGAAGACCGCGGCCATACCCAGATCGTCCCAGGTCAGCGCACCGCGACCATGCACGGTGAGCTGCTGCTCTTCCTGCAGCGAAAAGGTCTGCTGCCCCGCAGCGAAGGAGAGCGCGACCTCGGCCCCCACCGCAGCGCTTTGCCGCCGCTCCAGAATCGCCTCGTCGAAGGCGGCGGTCAGCGGCACCACGCGCGAAGAATTGGGCGCCAGCGCAATCGCCTGCAGCGCCGGCTGGCGCATCAACTCGGGGATGAAGATCCGCAGCGTCGTCTCGATCGGCTGTGAATCGTCGTTGCTCAGCCGTACCGAGCCGAAGGGGCGCTCGGCATAGGTTTTGTAGAACGAGGCGAAGAGCTCTTCGATATGCAGGTCGTCGATGCGGATGGCGCTGCGCACCGGCTGGTGATAGACCTCCAGCTCCAGGCTGGCCGGGGTGGTGGAGTAATTGAGGTCGCGGTCGACGGCCTTGACCTCGAAGCGGTATTTTCCCGGCGGCAGGTCGCTGTATTCGACCCGCGTCTGGCGCGTCTGCTGCCACTCCTCCTCGTGCCCGTGCAGGCGGTAGAGATAGACCAGCTGGCCGGGGCGGGTAGTGAAGCTGATGCCCTGAAACTCGATGGCCAGCAGCGGTGCTGTCGAGGGCAGGCGCAGCTCGGCGACCGGGCCGTGGCGGCGCGCGGAGACCACATCGGTGATATGGATCGGGGGATCGCTCTGCGGCGGCCGGTAGCGGACCAGGCCCTCCTCAGCTCCAAACCAGAAATCGCCGTTGGCGGCCTGGTGTATGGGACCAGAAAAAGTAAAGCCGTCGCCGTTGAGTCTGCTCTGAAAAACAACGCCGTCGAAGCGCGTCAGGCCCAGACTCGTCAAGAACCAGAGAATACCAGCCTGGTCCTCTACTATGTCGTATATATACGCCGCGGCCGTCGCCAAGTCATCTTCCGAGGTAAAGGTGGTGAAAGACTCACCGTCATAGCGACTCAGGCCCCCTCGCCCACCAAACCACAGATGGCCGGAACGATCTTCCCTTATTACCGAGATATTACGATTATTCTCCAGGTCTGCTGCACTATCCCCCTGCCTCTCGGCGTTGCCGAAGTTGACGAATTCCTGCCCATCATAGCGACTCACACCTCCACGCCATGTGCCAGAACCCCAAGAACTCGTTGAGAACCACAGATGGCCCGCGCTATCCTCTGATATGCTATGGACCTCATTGCTGGCTAGTCCATCTTCGGTGGTAAAGGTGGCAAAAGACTCGCCATCGTAGCGACTTATACCCCTATTTGTACCAAACCACAGGTGGCCCGCACTATCCTCTTTTATGACATACACCTCTTTGCTGACCAGTCCATCTTCGGCGGTAAAAGTGACGAAAGACTCGCCGTCAAAGCGACTTATACCCCTATTTGTACCAAGCCATATATTGCCTGTACGAAGCCATATATTGCCCGCGCGGTCCTCCTTTATGCTTGTCACGTCATTGCTGGCCAGTCCATCTTCGGTGGTAAAAGTGACGAAAGACTCGCCGTCGAAGCGACTCAAGCCTTCACTCGTGCCAAACCATATATTGCCGGAACGATCTTCCAGCATGGTTGTCACCATGCCACCCGGCAGACCATCTTCGGTCGTAAACGTGACCAAAGACTCACCGTCATAGCGACTCACAACCGAAGGCCGGCCATGCGCCCCTCCGCCAAACCAGAGCTTGCCAGCACTATCCTCCTCTATATCAAAAACATAACCAACGTGCTTCTTTAGTAGGTCAATGGCGACGAAATCCTGACCATCGTAGCGGTAAACTCCACTAGAGCCGCCGAACCACATATTGCCGGTGCTGTCCTCCTCTATTCCAATCACTGAACCCGAAAAATCGTCCGCGTCTTCCTTGGTATAGGTGGTGAAAGAGTGGCCGTCGTAGCGCGCCACGCCGCGATTGGTGATAAACCATACATTGCCAGCACTGTCCGCCCGTATCCCTCGCACGTAGTCCTGCGGCAGTCCATCTTTCGTGTCAAAGGTGACAAAAGACTCACCATCGTAGCGCGTTACACCATACCAGGTTGTGCTGAACCATATATTGCCCGCAAGATCCTCGACAAAACCAACGGCAGGCTCGACCGTATATTGATATGCAGTAAGGGCGACGAATCCCTGACCATCATAGCGAGCTATCCCATTTCTGCTACCAAACCACAGATTGCCCTGAGCATCTTGATGGATGGAGCTGATATCGCTGAGCGGCAGCCCATCGGCCGGCGTCAAGGTGATCCAGGGCCCCCGCCGCACGCCCGCACCTGCCCGGATCCTTTGTCCTGTTCCGCTGAACCGCTTACCCGGTCCTGCCGCCACCGTCGTTCCCCACGGAGGCCGCGCAAAAGACACGGGCTCGAGGCGGGTGGTCGCCCCCGGCTCGACCGCGAAGTGCAGAGTATCGCTGACACCGCGGCGATAACCGGCGCTGAGCTGGTAGCTGCCCTGCGGCAGCTCTAGGGCATAGGCTCCCGTCGAATCGGTCGGCAGCGCCACTGAGAAAGCCGCCGTAGGCACCGACTCGATGCGCACTCTGCCCAGCCGGGGCCCCTCGGCCGCATCTTCCCAGTCGATGCGGCCCTCCACCCGCCCCAGACTGGCCGGGGCGGCCAGCAGCACGCTGCCCATTTGCGCTGCCGGGGCGGCCATTTTTTGGGAGTGAGTACCCGGCATCCAGGCGACGTGGGAGACGGAGCCGTCCCGATCCACGTCGTAGAGGGAGATATCCAGTTTGAGCATCGTCCCTTCTACCACCTCCAGCGCCTGAGCGTGGACCCGATCCAGCGCGAAGCGCCACTCGAAGTGGTAGGCCCCCGGCTGCCAATCGGCGGCAACCTGCGCCGCCTCGAGCACGCCGCTTCCAACAACACCGAGCGAATCGGCGCGCAGGAAATACTGCACGGGATCGAAACCCGGAAGCTTGAGCATTACCTCGCAGCCATCCTGCGAATTCCAGATTACCGCCCCCTCCGGCACCGGCACATTGGAGTCGTCCTCCACCGCAACGGCCACATAGAGCGCCTTTTCCGCCGCGTTGAAGCCGACGCGGAACTGGGCGCGATAGTCGTCGGCCGCGCCCAGCGCTTGGGCATGGGCCGTCACCGGCAGCGCATAGGCCGGCAGGTCCGCGGGCCAGTCGTCCAGCTGACCGTCGATGGTGATGCCGGCCAGCGGCGCGGCGAGGGCATAGCCGCGCGCGTCCGCGTGGCCGGGCAGAGCCGTAGCGAAAAGCAATAGAATCGTGATGGCAGAGAGAAGGTTCATGCTCTTGGGCCTGGTTGGATACGGAAAAAGAGGAGCCGGCGACACACCAGCCAGCGCCGACCCGCCCCAATATGCGCCTGAGCGCACCGTCTCAAGTATACGAATTAGCTGC
>CAZFMY010000013.1:0-22800 GCA_964520345.1 uncultured Gemmatimonadaceae bacterium
GCCGAGCGGATCGGCGCGGTAGCCAGTCTCAAGGTGCTGGCGAAAAGCAACTCCCAAGCCGCTCGCGATATACTCCAAACCTACTGGCCATAAAAAACCACAACCCGTCGAGTTCGAGATTTCGACGGGTTGTGGTACCTATCCCAGATCATTGTGTTGTGCTGCGGACTACGCTCCAGAATCAGGGCAGCTGGGTATTGCCCATCAAATAGCGATCCACCTCGCGAGCAGCACCCCTACCCTCATTAATCGCCCAGACCACCAGGCTCTGACCACGCCGCATATCACCAGCGGCGAAAACGCCATCGACGCTGGTGGCGTACTCTTCGTGCTCAGCCTTGGCGTTGGAGCGCTCATCGCGATCGACGCCGAGTTGGTCGATCACTGCGTCCTCTGGACCACGGAACCCCATCGCCAGTAAAACCAGATCGGCTGGCCAGACTTTTTCGGATCCCTCGATCGGCTTGGGCACGAAACGGCCATTTTCGTCCTTATCCCACTCGATATTCACCGTGTGCAGCTCTTTGACATGGCCCTCGTCGTCACTGACGAATTTCTGGGTCATGATCAGATAGGTCCGCGGGTCATCACCGAAGCGGGCCTTAGCCTCTTCCTGACCGTAGTCGAGTTTGTAGACATTGGGCCACTGCGGCCAGGGATTGCTGGATGCGCGCTCGTCCGGCGGGCGCGGCATGATCTCGAATTGTGAAAGCGTTCGACAACCATGGCGCATCGAAGTACCGACGCAATCAGTGCCAGTATCGCCGCCGCCAATGACGATCACATGCTTATCCTTAGCAGAGATATAGTTGCCGTCCTGATGCTGGGAATCGAGAAGACTCTTGGTGTTGGCGCGCAGGAAATCCATCGCAAAATGTATGCCCTTGAATTCACGACCTTCGATCGGCAGGTCGTTGGGCTTGGTGGCTCCGCCGCAGAGCACCACCGCATCGTTTTGCGCCGCTAGCTGAGGTGCGGGCAAATCGACACCCACTTCGGTATTGGTGACGAAGTTAATTCCCTCAGCAGCCATCTGATCGACCCGCCGCTGGACCACGGCCTCTTTTTCGAGCTTCATATTGGGAATCCCGTACATCAGCAGGCCACCGATGCGATCGGCACGCTCATAGACCGTCACCAAATGCCCGGCGCGATTCAACTGAGCAGCACAGGCCAGACCCGCCGGCCCCGAACCAACGACAGCGACCGTTTTGCCGGAGCGTTTCTCGGGCGGATCGGGAACGATCCAACCTTCGGCGAAACCTTTGTCGACGATCGCACACTCGACATTCTTAATCGTCACCGGAGGATCGCCATTGATGCCCACCACGCAGGCGCCTTCGCAGGGCGCAGGACAAACGCGACCGGTAAATTCGGGAAAGTTATTGGTCTTGTGCAGACGCTCCAGCGCTTCGCGCCACAACCCGCGATAAACAAGGTCGTTCCATTCGGGAATCAAGTTGTTGATCGGACAGCCGGATCCCTTATCGCCCTGGCTGACCACATCGCCCAGATGGCAGAAGGGAATTCCGCAGTCCATACAGCGCGAGCCTTGTTGCTCCAGCCGCTCTTCGGCCAAATGCTCGTGGAACTCGTCCCAATCCTTAACCCGCTCCAACGCATCGCGATCTCGCGGCAATTCGCGTTCAAATTCGATAAAACCGGTGGGTTTACCCATTTAAATTACCTTCCTCTTCACTCTCGTACTCAAGTCGCGGCCATCGCTTCGCGGAAAGCGGTCAATTCCGCCTCGTCGCCACTCAAGCCGCGTTCTTCGACGCGCTTGAAGGCGTTGATCATCTTGCGATAATCGCGCGGCATCACCTTGGCGAACCGGGGCAGTGTGATTTCCCACTGGTCCAGGATCTGCCGCCCGCGCTCGCTACGCGTATGCTCCACATGGCGTTCGATCATCGCCTTCAGTTCGGCGATATCTTCGGCGTCCTCAACCGGGCCGAGATCGGCCATCTCGTCGTTGAAATGGATCTCAAAATCGCCCTCCTCGTCGAAGACATAAGCGATGCCGCCAGACATCCCGGCGCCGAAATTGCGCCCGGTCTTGCCCAGTATTACCACTCGACCGCCGGTCATATATTCGCAAGCGTGGTCGCCCACACCCTCTACTACTGCATGCACTCCGCTATTGCGGACGCAGAAGCGCTCACCGGCCATACCGTGGATATAGGCCTCGCCAGCAGTTGCCCCATAGAATGCAACATTGCCACAAATGATATTCTCCCACGGCACGAAAGTCGAACCCGCAGGCGGGTAGAGTACGACCTTGGCCCCCGAAAGCCCTTTGCCAAAGTAGTCATTAGCATCGCCTTCGACTTCCAAGGTCATGCCTCTGGGGGTGAACGCGGCAAAACTCTGGCCGGCAGCCCCTTCGAATTTGAAGCGGATCGTATCTTCGGGCAGGCCATCCGGGCCGTATCGCCTCGTCACTTCAGAGCCGAGAATCGTCCCGGTAACGCGGTTGGTATTCTTGATCGGCAAGGTCGCCTCAACTCGTTCGCCCTGCTCCAAAGCCGGTTTGGCCAGTTCAAGGAGCGTGGTATTATCGAGCGCCTGATCGAGGCCGTGATCCTGGGCTATCTGACAGTAACGGCCGACATCGGGACCGACATCGGGGCTGTGCAAGATCGGCGTCAGATCGATGCCGGCGGCCTTCCACTGCGCGATCGCCTTCTTCGGCTCGAGTCGGTCGGTGCGACCGACCATCTCGTCGACAGTGCGAAAACCCAACTCAGCCATGATCTCGCGCATATCTTCGGCGATGAAGCGCAGAAAGTTTACCACGTGATCGGGGCTGCCAGTGAACTTCTCGCGCAGATCCGGACTCTGAGTCGCTACGCCGACCGGGCAGGTATCGAGATGGCAAACCCGCATCATGATACACCCCATCGTCACCAGCGCCGTAGTGGCAAAACCGAACTCCTCCGCACCGAGCAGGGCAGCGATTACCACATCGCGGCCGGTCTTGAGTTGGCCGTCGGTCTCAACGACGATACGACTGCGCAAATCGTTGAGTACCAGGGTTTGATGCGTCTCCGCCAGCCCCAACTCCCAGGGCAGGCCGGCGTGCTTGATGCTGGTCTGGGGCGAGGCTCCCGTGCCGCCGTCATGCCCGGAAATCAGCACCACATCGGCGTGGCCCTTAGCCACCCCGGCCGCGACAGTGCCAACCCCGAACTCGGAAACCAGCTTGACGTTGATCCGCGCATCGACGTTGGCATTTTTAAGATCGTGGATCAGCTGCGCCAGGTCCTCTATCGAATAGATATCGTGGTGTGGCGGCGGCGAAATCAGCTCGACGCCTGGCGTGGAGTGGCGCACTTTGGCGATCCAGGGGTAGACCTTGGGACCGGGCAGCTCGCCGCCCTCGCCGGGTTTGGCCCCCTGGGCCATCTTGATCTGCAACTCCTGGGCCTGAGTCAGGTAGTGACTGGTCACACCGAAGCGGCCGGAAGCCACTTGCTT
The DNA here is from genome assembly GCA_964520345.1 of uncultured Gemmatimonadaceae bacterium. Taxonomy (GTDB): domain Bacteria; phylum Latescibacterota; class UBA2968; order UBA8231; family UBA8231. The sequence goes on from CAZFMY010000013.1 coordinate 3,481, forward strand.
GATCGCGCTATTTTTGGAATCGCCGTTGGGCTCGAGCACATAGCGAGCAGGATCCTCTCCCCCTTCGCCGGTATTGCTCTTGCCGCCCAGACGGTTCATCGCAATGGCCAGACCCTCATGCGCCTCTTTGCTTATCGAGCCATAGGACATCGCCCCGCTTTTGAAACGCCGGGTAATCGCTTCGACCGACTCGACCTCATCGAGCGGAATCGGCCCAGCGGCCTTTTTGAACTCCAGCAGACTCCTCAGCGTCGCCAGGCGCTCGGACTGGTCGTTGATCAGCGCGGCATATTGTTTGTAGACCTCGTATTCATTGGTGCGCGCCGCCCGCTGCAACAGGTGAATCGTCTTGGGGTTGAAGAGATGGTGCTCGCCGCCCTGCCGCCACTGGTAGTGGCCCCCCACATCGAGGGTCCGCCCGTTGGTCGGGATTTCGGGAAACGCCGCCTGATGACGCATCAAAGCTTCGCGAGCGATATCTTCAATACCCATGCCCTGGACCTGAGTCGTGGTCCAGGTGAAATACCGATCGACCACCTCCTGATTGAGACCCACCGTCTCGAATATCTGGGCGCCGCGATAACTCTTGATCGTCGAGATACCCATTTTGGCCATCACCTTGACCGTTCCCTTGATCGCCGCATAGACATAGCGCTCTTCGGCTTCCTCGTAGCTATAACCCTCGATCATATTCTCGCGGATCATATCGTTGAGCCCTTCAAAAGCCATATAGGGATTGATCGCCTGCGCACCGTAACCCAGCAGCAGACAGAAGTGGTGCACCTCGCGCGGTTCGCCGGATTCAAGCGCCAACCCGACCTGGGTGCGAGTCTCCAACCGCACCAGGTGGTGATGTACCCCAGCCACGGCGAGCAGCGCCGGGATCGGCACGTTGTCCGCGTCGACGCCCCGGTCGGAAAGGATGATCAGATTGTGTCCCGCAGCGACGGCCGCGTCGACAGCTTCAAAAAGCTCGTCCATCGCCTGCGCCAAGCCCGCTTCGCCGTCGGCGCGTTTGAAGAGAATCGGTATGGTCACCGCATTGTGGCCAAAGCAATCGACCTGGCGCAGCTTCTCCAGCTCGTCGTTTTTGAGAATCGGCCGCTGCAGAGTGATCTGGCGACAGCCCTCCGGCTCGGGTACCAGCAGGTTGCGCTCGGGACCGATCTTAGTCTCGGCCGAAGTGATGAGCTCCTCTCGCAGCGGATCGAGCGGAGGATTGGTAACCTGAGCGAAATGCTGTTTGAAATAGCCGTACAGCAGCTGCGGGCGCTCGGACAGAACCGCCAGCGCCGCATCGTTGCCCATCGAGCCAACCGGATCCTTGAGCACCTGTATCATTGGCTTGAGAAAGACGCGCAGGTCCTCGAAAGTGTAGCCGAATACCTGCTGCCAGTGGAGAACTTCCTCGTGGCTCGACAAAAGCGCTGCGCCGCGAGCCTCGGGCAACTCCTCCAAAGCGACGACGTTGGCATCGAGCCACTCGCGGTAGGGATGCTCGACCGCGACCTGATGCTTGATCTCCTCATCGCTGATGATACGACCCTCGCGAGTGTCGATCAGCAGCATTCGCCCCGGCTGCAACCGGCCCTTGGTAACCACATCCTCCGGGGCGATCTCGAGCACACCCGTCTCCGAGGAAAGCACCAGGGTATCGTCGTTGGTGATGTAGTAGCGCGAAGGTCTGAATCCGTTGCGATCGAGCATTCCGCCGACAACCGTGCCATCGGTGAAGGCCACCGACGCCGGTCCGTCCCAGGGCTCCATCAAACAGCTATGATACTCGTAAAAGGCCCGTTTCTCGTCGCTCATCGTCTCGTGGTTTTCCCACGGCTCGGGGATCATCATCATCACCGCGTGTGCCAGCGAGCGACCTCCCAGCGTCAGGAGTTCGAGCGCGTTATCGAATTTGGCCGAGTCGGAGCCGTCCTCATGGATGATCGGAAAAAGTTTGGCGATATCGTCGCCGAAAAGCTCAGAGCCCAGCATCCCCTCGCGCGCATGCATCCAGTTGCCGTTGCCGCGTACGGTATTGATCTCACCGTTGTGAATGATGTAGCGGTAGGGGTGCGCTCGCTCCCAGCTAGGAAAGGTATTGGTGCTGAAGCGCGAGTGAACCAACGCGATCGCAGACTCGAAGCGCTCGTCGGACAGGTCGGTGAAGTAGGACTCCACCTGATTGGAAATCAGCATGCCCTTGTAGACGATTGTCCGTGCCGAAAGGCTGGCCGGATAAAAATAGTCGCCACCCTCGACTTCACCGCTATAGCGAATCTCATTCTCAGCGCGCTTGCAGATGACGTAGAGCTTGCGCTCGAAAGCCAGTTCGTCGTCCGCGCTCAACGCACCGCGACCGATAAAAACCTGGCGCTGCCGAGGTTCGCGCAATCTGGCCGTGTGGCCCAGAGCGCTGTTGTCGGTGGGCACATCCCTCCAGCCGATCAGTCGTTGTCCTTCTTCATCGACGATGCGCGCGAAGATTTCCTCGCAAGCCCGGCATGCATCGGGGTCAGGTGGCAAGAAAAGCATCCCCACCCCGTACTCACCCGGGCCAGGCAGATCGAAGTCGCAGACGCTGGTAAAGAACGCATGGGGCACTTGTAACAACATGCCGGCCCCATCGCCGGTATTGGGCTCGCAGCCGCAGGCACCACGGTGCTCGAGGTGTAAAAGCACCTCAATGCCCTGGCGCACCAGTTTATGCGATTTACGACCCTTGATATTGACCACGAAGCCGATCCCACAGGCATCGCTTTCGTTTGCTGGATCGTAGAGTCCTTGCTTTTGTGGATATCCGGGGATATGAGTCATTTCCAACCTTCCCGTGCTCGGGGTCCAGTCCGGGTAAACGACGAAAAAAAGAATACGAGATACATGGGTCACTCCGCCCAGGGAATGACCTACCGGTGGTCTCGCTCAGAAATTGCCATTGTGTACAGCAAAAGATCCGTGCTCGCGTCGATGTCGATATCGCGAAGACGCAAACAGGCAAGTGGAGAGGACCGTCGTCTCGGTCTGTTGTGCCGATATTTTTGTATAAGAAAATTTTAATATATGCAATAACTTTGCTTTGTCAAAGAAGCTTAGTCATTTTTTTTGTTTTTTTCCATGACATAGTTGTCACGAATGATATATATGGCCTAAATTGTGCATTAGACACTTTATAAATGGAGGTTTTGGGCCATGAGACACTTTGATGATCAAGAACGGCGCATTCTTCGCGCCCTGATTCGAAACCCCCGCTGCTCGGACAATCGCGTCAGTGCCCTGACCGGAGTGCCGGTTCGCACCGTCAGTCGCAAGCGCGCCCGCCTCGAAAAGGAGAACATCCTCTCCTACTACGCGGCGGTGGATATGCAAGCGCAGGGCACGGGCCGTTTTTCGACCCAGCACATGCTCACGATCAAGTTCAAACTGGGCATCACCCGCCACCAGATCGTGCAGGAAATCCGCTCCGAGCCTAATGTCGCCGATGTGTTCAGCGAGTTGATTCGCGATAGCTATATCGCCGAGATGGACGGTCATATCGCCCTGGTAATGGTGGTCGAAGGAGAATCTGACAGCGAAGTAGCCGAGAACGTCCAGGGCAAGATCATCCCCTCGCTGCAAAAAAACCACGGCGAGGACTCCATCCAGGAATTGAAGACCGTGCGCCTGCTCGACCCGATCCGCCGGCTGCACAACTACCTGCCGATCGTCAATATGAAAGAGGGATTTGTCGTGGAGGACTGGCCCGACGACGCGATTTTCGTCGAATGAGGTGGGGGCTTTGGTTAGTTCCGATTCAGGATCTCAGCAGATCCGCAGGTCTGAGCGTACCCGGGTATTAATTCGGGCTCCGATACGCCACATCAACTAGGACCTACTCATCCAGGAGGGAGGTAATTCGGATTTTGAGTGCAGCGTGCTGACCCAAAAACAATGCGTGGACTTCGCCCTGCGATTGCTTATCACTGGTTCCGGCACTAAAGGTAACCCACCTCTCATAGACTGAGTCTTCCACCGTGTACGCCGCATTCTCGGCCCCGTCGAATAACACCCTAAGCTCCGAGGGCGAGACAGAGCCATTGTTGGCCATCAATTTCAGTTCGGTCTCCCACAACTCATCCAGAGGCCCCACCAGACTCTCAACCCGCACCTTGATCGGTAGCTTGTGACCTGGTCGTACCCAGTCATCGGCCGCCTCCATCGCCACCTTAAAGCGATCGTCGGCCGTCGTGCTGCTTACGAGTCGGTCCGGTTCCTCGGCACATCCCAGCCACAGCAATCCAGCGCACCACAGAATCCAGCGTCTCATCGTCTAGCTCCCCGCAAACGCCCTTCGACCTGGCGCACCGCTGCTTCGAATACCCGCTCGGCGACCAAGTATTCAAACTTGGTCTCGTAAAAGAGCCGAGCCACCTCGCCATCGATGGCGTGCCAGCGGCTTCTCATATCCTGCCGAGTCGGAAAGAGGATCTGCACTCCCGGGCGAAAACCCTGCAGCGTCTGAGCCATATTCTGATTGAGTTTGAGCATTCTTTTGAGAATCAGCGCCTGACAAAGACGGTCGATATCGCCCTGGTTTGCCAACAAAATCGACCATTGCTGCGGTTCTGCACCATCGTAGCGATTCATGGCCCACAACAACTCATCGTGCTCATCCACCGAGAGCATCGTATCGCGGACGGTAGCAATGGGCAGACCAAAGGCATGACCAGGCTCTAAAGAAGGTTTGGCCTGAAAGCTGATGATCACCGCACTCTCGGGCGAAGCCAGCGCCTTAGGCAGAAGGTCGATCAAAGTCAGATCGTTGCTAAAACGCCGCACGCTCTTTTCGTCGTGTGGCGGCGAGAAGAAAAACACCTGGTCGGTACTGATCTCCGAGGCAATACCCAGTTTCCCAACGATTTCGAAGAGCATCCGGCGCACCAGAACGTCCTCGCCTGGAATCCGCCCCTGCAGGAGACTGTGAAAAGGCTCCTGACGCTGCAGCATTACATCTCCGCTGGCACTGTGGCGCACCCGTTGCTGCAACTCGAGCAATGCCGGACTCTCCTGCACGAATTTCAGATCCCAAACGTCGTCGTCCTGCACCCGGTAGGCATTGCGGAAAAGTTCCTTGTCAAAACGATTGAACCTTTCTGAATCCTTGGGGATCAAGTAGCTGAAACTGTTATCTTCCAGCGGCACGATATGCGGGGTGATCACTACAATCACCTCACGTTGCTGGGTCTCCAACCGCTCGCGCGAGAATAATCGCCCCAAGAGGGGCAGGCTGCCTAGCAGCGGCACTTCGATCCGCGAACTCTGCTGTTCGGTCGAAAGCAGACCGCCAATGATAAAGGGCGTGCCATCGGCCACCCGCACATAGGTCTCGACCAACCGGTTGTCGATGATCGGTGAAAATTCGATCCCCGAGACCGACTGCTCCAACCGCGCCGCCGATTCGACCGAAATCGAAGATATAATAGTCTCGACCTGCATCGTCACCTCGGTGGCTTCGCGATTGATCCGCGGCCGAATATTGAGGACGATGCCGACCGGAAAATATTCGATGCCCTTGCTCACCGAAGAGGTGGTTGCGGTGGTCTTGGCAACTGGAATCTGCCGACCGACCTGGACCCGTGCCTGGCGGTCGTTGAGTACCAGCACTGAAGGGCTCGAGAGTACCTCCGCATCACCGGTCTCCTTCAGTGCTTCGAGCTTGCTGTGAAAGTCGATAAAATCACCGAAGGCATCGCGGGAAAAAAGAAAGGTGGTCAGGCTGTTGCCCGACGCGCCGCGCTGAAACGATGCTTGCGCATTCTGCTGTCGACCACTGAATTCTACACCCAGGTCATTCAACTGGCTTTTGTTGACCTCGATAACCTGCGCCTCGATCACGATCTGCTGCGCCGGCAGATCAATCTGCCGGCGCAGCAGGTTGACCAGGATCTCGAGCGGCTCGAGATCGTTGAGATCATAGACGAAAAGCAGACGCTCCTCGGGCGATCCGGTGGTGGCGTTGTGCAGATGCGAACCTCCCAACTGCGGCGCCCCCTGCATCTTCTTGGACGAGGAAGACTTGGACTTGGAAGAGACCGGGTTGGACTCCAGTAGGCTGGTCTTCGAGGCATTAGCCACCTTGACCACCCAGGGAAGCGTCGCCTCTCGACCCTGTACCAGATCGAAAATCTTCTCGTAACGAGCGGATTTGCTCGACTTCTCCTCGAACTCGATGGTGTGGTAACCCAGCGATTTGAGCAGCGCCAACGCGCGGTCAGCCTCGATATGGCCAAGACGAAACATCTCATAGGCCAGTTCCGGCTCAGCAGCACCCCGGCGATTCTTAGTTTTCCGGGCCAGCATCTCAAGGCGGTCGTAAACCTCGGCAAGCGGCGCCTCGGCGTCACCAGTGAGCAAAAACTCGTACCCATCCCCGATCCCTTCGGTGATGGCGATTTCTATCTCGATTTCTCCCCGGCGCCAGACCCGACTCTCCACTACCCCGTCACGCGAATCCAGCACGCCTTCGTCGTACCAACGATCATAGCCCAACGGCAACATGATCCGCACATCTACCGCATCCAACAACTGGCGCGTTTTGCCCAACGACCCGGATGGCGATTCGACAAACTCGACATCGCGCGGCCAGGCAGCGGTCGCAAAGGCAAGGAGCAGCAGAGTCGGCAATAGGCCGACTACAAGATTCGGTTTCATATTTCTCATCATACTGCTAGTTATTTCAACTGTCAAGTTAGGAAGTAGCGCAGGAGAAAGAGCGCACCAAGTCCCCAGAGCACAAACGGAACTTCACGCATCCGCCCACCCAGGAGATGCAACGCGACATAGGCCAGAATCCCGGCGGCAATCCCCTCGGCAATACTGAAGGCCCAGGGCATCATCGCAATGGTAAAGAAGGCGGGTATAGCCTCCAAATAATTGGCAAAGTCAATACGCCGAACCGGCTCCATCATAAAAACCCCGACGACGATCAGCGCCGGAGCACTAGCTGCCGCCGGCACCAGAGCCAGGAGCGGGGCGAAGAACAACGCCAGCAGGAAACATCCGCCCACGACCACGGCCGTAAGTCCGCTGCGCCCCCCCGCCGCAACCCCGGCCGCGCTCTCGACATAGGTCGTGGTGGTACTGGTTCCGACCGCAGCACCAAAGATCGTGGCCAGCGAATCGGCCAGGAGTGCCCGACGAGCTCGGGGCAGTCGGCCCTCTGCGTCGAGCAGCCCCGCTCTGCTCGACACGCCGACCAGGGTACCCGCGGTGTCGAATAGATCGACAAAGGTGAAAGTTATGATCACAGAGACCAGACCAAAGGAAAAAACATCGGTGAAATCCAGCGCCAGTGCAGTCTGTGCCAAACCCGAAGGCAGGCCGAAATACGACTGCCCTCCCAGGTGGACCAGACCCAGCGGCAACGCGAGCAGCGTGCAAACGACAACCCCCACCAGCAGAGCGCCTGCCACCTGGCGCACTACCAGTACGCAGCTAAAGACCAGACCGAAAATCGCCAAACCGACACTCTCTTTGGACGTGCCGAAGGGCAAGAGCGACACCAGCTCTGGATCGGCGAAGTACCCCGCATGAACCAGCCCCAGGGCACCCGTCGCCGGGTTGTAGACCACAATGCCGGCGTTCTTGAGGCCGATCAGCGCTATAAAGAGCCCGATGCCGACACTGATCGCGCACTTGAGGCTGGTGGGTATCGCATTGAGCAACACTTCGCGAACTCCCGCCAGTGTCAGCACCAGAAAGACCAGCCCCGAGACACAGACCGCCGCCAGCGCACCCTGCCATGAAAGACCCATCCCCAATACGACGGTATAAGCAAAGAAGGCATTGAGGCCCATCCCAGGAGCCAGCGCGAAGGGATAGTTGGTCAGAAGCCCCATCAGAATTGACCCGAAAGCCGCGGCCAGACAGGTCGCAGCCACCACGGCCTCGCGAGGCATCCCCGCATCGGCGAGGATCAACGGGTTGACCGCGACGATATAGGCCATCGTCGCAAAGGTCGTCAGGCCAGCGCGTACCTCGCGGGCGGGCGTAGTACCCGCCAGATCGAGTTTGAACATGGTTGAGTTTACCAGGGAAATAGGGCGATGATCGTCGTCGACAGGACAGGCTCATTGCCAGACTGCGTCTTCTCCCCTCCCACCGACCAGAAAACACCAGCACCGGACCGAGCAAGGATCTGTCAAATAAACAGGCTCGGCCTAAAGCTCCGCAGCAACTTTAATTCTCTTTCACTGCGGCCACTAAATCCAGTACTGCCTCCTTGGCGCTGCCGAAGAACATCAGCGAATTATCCGCGGCAAAAAGCGGATTGGGAATCCCGGCAAACCCCGGGCTCAAACTCCGCTTGATCACCACTACCGTCCGCGATTTGTCCACGTCGAGAATCGGCATCCCCGCGATCGGCCCCGAATCGGCATTGCGGGCCAGCGGGTTGACCACATCGTTAGCACCGATGATCAGCGCCACGTCGGTCTGCTGGAAAGAGGGGTTGATCAAATCCATGGCGACGAGCTTGTCGTAAGAAACCTCGGCCTCGGCCAGAAGCACGTTCATATGGCCGGGCATCCGTCCGGCCACAGGATGAATCGCGTATTCGACCTCGACCCCGCGCTCCTCGAGCAGATTAGCCAGATCGCGCACCGCGTGCTGAGCCTGAGCCACAGCCATTCCGTAGCCGGGGACCACCACCACGCGGCGAGCCGTATCGAAGAGCATCGCCACTTCCTCGGCCGAGGTCGCCTTGATCTTGCCGGCGTAGACCTCATCATCGCTGGCTCCCGACGCGGCGGTATCAGCCCCGACACCACCGAAAAATACGCTGGCCAGCGAGCGGTTCATCGCCCGACACATGATCTGGGTCAGGATCAGTCCCGAGGCCCCGACCAGCGAGCCGGCGATGATCAGCACGGTATTTTCGAGCACGAAACCAGTAGCCGCCGCCGCCAAACCCGAGCAGGAGTTGAGCAGAGCGATCACCACCGGCATATCCGCACCGCCGATGGGCACCACCAGCAATACACCCAGCACCGAAGCCACACCCACCATAATCCAGAACGTGTTCACCTGGTCCGGCTCGAGCACCAACCAGGCGCCCAGGCCCACAGTGACCAGGGTCAGCAGCCCGTTGAAGATTTGCTGTCCGGGGAATTGCACCAGCCCCTTGAGCAATTCCATCAGCTTGAAGAACGCCACGATACTGCCCCAGAAGGTCACAGCCCCGATAAGACCCGAAGCCGCCGTCGATACGGTGAACTGGTTCGAAGGCGCACTCTGCTCGACCAGCGCCGCACCAGCCACCAGCACCGAGGCGCCACCACCCAGGCCATTGAATACAGCCACCAGCTCGGGCATCGAGGTCATCGGAATCTTCAGCGCCAGCACTACCCCGATCAACGCACCGATAATTGCCCCGATCAGGATGTACTCGACGGGTAAAATTTGTTCCTTGAGCAGGGTCGCGACGACCGCCGAGAACATACCCAGAGCACCCAGGAGGTTGCCGCGCACCGCCGTACGCGGGTGCGTCAGCCCTTTAAGACCGAGAATGAAGAGAACCGAGGCAATCAGGTAAACCGTATTGATCAGCGCCGCTTGCATCGCCTAATCCCGCCTCTTGAACATGCCCAGCATCCGGTGCGTGACCATGAAACCGCCGACCACATTGATCGTAGCGAAGATCACTGCCGCTAGCCCGAGATAGGTGGCAAGCCCGGTGTGCTCGCCAGCGGAGAGCAGGGCACCCACCAACGTAATACCCGAAATGGCGTTGGAACCCGACATCAGCGGTGTGTGCAGCGTAGGCGGGATCTTGGTGATGATTTCGAATCCGACGAAGACCGCCAGCACAAAGACCGTCAGCGTGACGACGAGATCTTCCATCAATCGTCTCCTTGAGAATCGCTTTCGCGGATGCGCGGATGGATGATCTGGCCGTCGCGTATCACCAGAGTTTCACGCGTAATCTCATCTTCGATATCGAATTCCAGCCCCTCGTCGCCCAGCAGATGCCGCAGGAAGGTCGCGATATTGTGCGAATACATCTGGCTGGCGTGGTAGGGCACGGTCGCCGGTAGATTGAGCGGCCCCATGATCTGTACCTCTCCCTCCACCACCGTTTCTCCCGGACGTGTCAACTCACAGTTGCCGCCGCGCTCGGCCGCCAGGTCGACAATGACCGAGCCCGACCCCATCGCGTGCACCGCCTCTGCAGTAATCAGCAGCGGAGCTTCCTGACCGGGGATCGCTGCAGTAGTGATAACCACGTCGTTCGCTGCGGCGACTTTGGCCAATTCCTCGCGCTGACGGCGATAAAATTCCTCGTCCTGCGCCGTAGCGTAACCACCCGCGTCCTCGGAGTCCCCCGAGTCGATATCCAACTCGATAAACTCGGCCCCGAGACTCTCGATCTGCTCTTTGACCGCCGGGCGGACATCGTACGCCTGAACCACTGCGCCCAGACGGCGGGCGGTGGCAATGGCCTGGAGTCCAGCGACCCCTGCACCGATGATAAGCACCCGCGCAGGAGTCAGGGTGCCGGCAGCCGTCATTAAAAGCGGAAAGATCCGCGGCAGCGTTTCGGCAGCCAGCAAGACCGCCTTATAACCCCCGATGGTCGCCATCGACGAGAGGATATCCATGCTCTGGGCCCGGGTGATCCGCGGAATCAACTCCATCGCGAATAGAGTCGCGCCCACCGAGGCCATCTCGCGCAATTGAGGGCCGGCCGTCAGCGGGTCCGCGGATCCGATAAAAACCTGACCCGCACGAGTGCGCGCCAAATCGTCGCGTCCAGCCTGCGGATTGGCGCCAAAGGTGCGCACCTGCAAAACCACATCGGCACGGGAGAAAATCTCATCGCGATCGGCAGCGATCCGGGCTCCGCGATCGGCGTACAATGCATCGGGAAACCCGGCTGCTTCGCCAGCCGCGGATTCGACCAGAATTTCCACATTCTGGTCCGAGAGGGCAGAGACCGCATCGGGAACCAGCGCGACCCGGAACTCGTCGGCGAAGGTCTCCTGAGGAATACCAACAATCATAGATCAGCGTGGGCCATAGTGAAAGAAATGGTATAAATAACTAAATAAAGATAGGGGGAGGTGGGATTCGTGACAATGGCCCGGACATCTTGGGCGAGGATGGACGACTCTTATCCCCAACGAAATTCAGTCGCCCATCCTCCTGACACAAGATGGCTTCAATGGTGAGACACAAGCTTGTCGTGGTGTTTCTTCAACTGGGTTTGGATCTTGTTTCCAGCCCCAGCCAGCGCCTTGTACAGATTTTCACCCGTCACCGAGGATGCAAAGGTACTTTGCGGCACCTTGACAATAATCTCTACTTTGTCGCCGCGTTTGGTCTTATCGAGTACCACCTCGCAATCCATGATCCGATCGGAATAGTGTTCGAGTTTGGTGCAAGACTTATCTATACGTTCCTTAGTCTTCTGGCTGATGGTGCCGTGTCGCGAGCTGATTCTGGGTTTCATATCCTGCTCCTTTCACATGGCGAGTATCTCCAGTTGGACAAATCCGCACTCTCTCATTTATATAGTAATATAACGGGTTTATGATTTAACAGGCCCACAATTTCCGCTGCCACCAGCCCGATCGAAAGCGCTGCCGAGTTCACGAGGTAGAAATGCCCCTGGCGCAACCTGTGCACCCCTTATGAAAAGCGAATGGATTCTGGTCGTTCACGCGGCCTCTACGCTCTTTATGACCGGGTTGATCTGGTTTGTCCAGGTGGTGCATTATCCACTGATGTCCCGAGTCGGCGAAGGTTTTTTTGCCGAATACGAAGACCGCCATACCCGATTCACGACACGGGTTGTCGCGGCTCCGATGCTGCTCGAACTGATTAGCGGACTCCTTCTATTGCAGTGGCAACCGATCGCAGTATCCCCCATCATCCCCTGGCTGGGGTTTCTGGCCTTGGGCTTGATTTGGGTATCGACCTGGCGGCTGCAGGTGCCAATCCACCGCAAACTGGCTGCCGGGTTCGACGCCGGAGCCCACCGCCGGCTGGTGAGCACCAATTGGTTGCGCACTGCTCTCTGGAGTCTGCGCTCGCTGCTGGTGCTGGCGATGATCGCTGCGACCATGCGATAACAGAGCAAGACCCAGACCTGCGCTGAGCCACCTCATTAGCACCCAGTACAGACCCATGCACCGCCAGCGATGGATCGAGCTCTGATCGGACTCAGCTAACACCGGATGCAGAGCGCTTGGCGAGCAGATAGTGAGTCACGCCCCATTCCTCGCCCTCGTCCAAACCCCATAACTCCTCGCACGACATAAAGAAGATCCGCCAGCGCTGGAACCAGAGGCGGCTTTCCCGCTGGCCATAGCGTTCGACGAGCAGCGGCAGAATCTCGTCGCGCCGGCGATCCATCTTGGCGATCCAGTGCCTGGCGGTACGGGAGTAATGGGAACCCTTGAAATACCAGTGATCCTCTACAACCAGGTCCTCCTGGAAATAGTGGAAGAGATCCGCCGAAGGCATCAGACCGCCGGTGAAAAAATACTTGGACATCCAGTCGTCGCCGTCTCTGACCTCGAACAAGTACGGATAGTGGCGATGGCAGAAAACGTGGAAAAAGGCCCGGCCTCCCGGGCGCAGCCAACCGTCGATGCGCTTGAGCATCTCGCGCCAGTTGCGCAGATGCTCGAACATCTCGACCGAAACCACGCGGTCGAACTCGCCTGCCGGCTCAAACCGATTGGCATCGCAGGTAATGACCTCGACATTGCTCAGGCCCAGCTCGCGGCAGCGGCCTTCGATGAACCCTCGCTGACCATGTGAATTGGACACCGCGGTGATTCGACTCTGCGGATAATGAGTCGCCATCCACAGCGTCAGCGAACCCCAGCCACATCCCAACTCCAGGATCTCCATTCCGTCTTCGAGACCCGCACGCTCGGCGCAGAGAGCGAGCATCGCTGCTTCGGCTTGGTCGAGGTCCTCATGGCCCGACGGATAGTAGCAACAACTGTATTTGAGGTGGCGGCCCAACACCTGCACGAAAAACTCCGGCGGCAACTCGTAGTGCTGATCGTTGGCGTCTTCAGTGTGCAGGGCTACGGCACTATCGGCCATCGAGCGCAGAAACTCTCGTTTGGCGCTATGAGCGACTTCGCTGGTCGGCGGGGTGATCGATCTGATCCTGTGGCGCAGCAATCGGCGAATCCCGACGCGGATCAGCGCGTCGGGCACCAGGCCTCGTTCGGCCCATTCGATAACCCTTTTCATGAGACTTCCTCGCGCGGAAACCAGGGAAAGAACGCACTGGTGCTGCGCTGGTAGGCGCGGTACTCATCGCCGCGGCTCCTGAGCGCTTGTTTTTCCGTATAGGGAATACCGGTGATAAAAAAGAGTAGATAGAGCATCGCTGCAGGTGCGGCCAGACTGAGCAACCCCCAACTCGCGCCGAGGGCCAGGGGCAGATAGGCCCACCAGTGCAGCCACTCGAAGAAGTAGTTGGGATGCCGCGAGTAGCGCCAGAGACCCTGGCGGCAGGTGCGACCTTTGTTCTCCGCCGCGCGGCGAAAACGGGCGAGTTGTCGGTCGGCCAGACTCTCGCCGCTGAAGGCAATGCAGAAAATGGCGAGACCCAATCCATCCAGCCAGGATAGAGGTGCGGGATTCTGCGCGACTAAAAAGAAGGGCAGGGCAAAGACGACCACCAGCAGAGCCTGGACTTGAAAAAAAACGAAAAAATAAAGCGGGGCCCGCGCGCCCCAGAGCTGGCGCAAAAGTTGATAGCGGCCGTCTTCCTGGTTGGCCCGCACCCGGTCGATGAAGAGGTAAGACGCCAGACGCAGCGACCAGGCCGCGCCGAAGAAACCCACCAGCACCCGGCGTTCCAGCACTCCGCTGCCCCCCTGGGCATAGACCAGAGCCAGGATGCCGATAGAAGCGGCCCAAACCACATCGACGATCCCGGCATCGCCGGTGCGCCGCTGGATCAGCCAGGTCGTCACCATGACCAGGCCGGCAAAGAGCGCCCCCCAACCGATCGCGCTAAGCGGATTCATCGGCCAGATCGGGCAGAATCGAGCAACGCCGGTTTTGCGGTTTGGCCAGCAGGATTTGCACATCGGAGATATAGCGCTCGCTGAAACCGGCCTCGCAGTAGCAGAAATAGTACTCCCACATGCGGATAAACTCCTCCGGCAGATCGAGCGCGCGCACCTCGTCTAAACGGGCCATAAAACGGTCGCGCCAGGCGGCCAGAGTGCGTGCATAGTGCGGACCAATATCCTCGAGATGAACCATCCGCAGATCGGAAGAAGCGGCCAGCGCTCCGGCCATCGCCGCCAGCGACGGGATACAGGAGCCGGGAAAGATATAGCGCTTGATGAAATCGACGCTGTGGATATGGTCCTGGAAAACCCAGTCGCTGATGGTGATCGCCTGCAGCAGCATCAGCCCATCGGGCTTGAGCAGACGGCCGCAAGCGGCAAAATAGGCGTCGTAGTAGTGATGGCCGACCGCTTCGATCATCTCTATCGACACCAGTTTGTCGTATTGTCCCCGGAGATCGCGATAATCCTCGAGGACGATATCGATCCGGTCCGATAGCCCGGCTTCGGATACGCGCTCAACCGCCAACTCGTACTGCTGGTGCGAAATGGTCGTGGTGGTGACTCGGGCACCGTAGTGGGTGGCCGCGTGCAACGCAAAACCACCCCAGCCAGTGCCGATCTCGAGCAGGTGGTCGCCGGGATGCAGATCGAGTTTGCGACAGATCCGATCGACTTTATGAACCGCCGCTTCTTCCAACGAAGCGTCACTGCGCGGGAAAATCGCGCTCGAATACATCATCGTCTCGTCGAGGAAGAGCCGGAAAAAATCATTGCCGAGGTCGTAGTGAGCAGCAATATTGCGCCGGCTCCCCCTGGCGGTATTGCGATGCAGACTGTGAAAGAGACGGTTCAACGGCCGTCCCAACCGCGCCCAACCCTTTTCCATTTGCCAGCGGGTATCGCTGTTGCGCAAAACGATCCGACAGACGGCAGTCAGATCATCGGTGGTCCACTGGCCATCGAGATACGCTTCGGCAGCGCCCAGACTGCCGCCCAGCGCCATAGAACGATAGAAGCGCGGGTCATGGACCTCGACCGAGGCTTTGAGCGTGTCGTCATCGACGCCGAAAAAATGCGTCGCTCCGTTTTCGCTAATCGCGATCTGCCCGGTGCTGAACTGACCTAGTTTGTTGAAAACGAGCTTGCGCGCCAGGTCGTCCCAGCGGCCCGAACGAATAGCGCTGCGACTTTGCGCAGCACGGATAAGAGTGGTTTCGCTCATGAATGCGTCTCTACAGCCTGCCATTTGGGGTGTGGATAAAACGGACATTTCTTGAGATAGAGCCGGAGGGCCTGCCAGTGAATAGCGGCTACGACGCGGGCGGTCATCAGCGGATACTGCAAGAGTACCCGGCTCAGCGACCGAGCGGAGATCTCGGTCCGCCGCATGGTCAGCGTCGCATCGAAGAAGCGATTGCCGGCCTCGCGATTTTCCATCTGGATCGCCAGAGAGCGGCCCGGAGTAGTGAAGTGCCAGGTGTACTCCTGCTCCATGCTCATAAAGGGCGAAACGTGGAAGGCTTTGGCGAAGCGATAGCACTTTTTTCGCGCCGTACCCAGATTCAGAGTCTCGCTCAGGACATAGGGATGCTGTTCGCCCCAGGGCGTATTGTTGACTTCGCCGACGATCGTCTCGACTTCCCGGTCCTGCCGATCGAAGCAGAAGAAAAAGCTGGCCGGATTGAAGCGATAGCCGAAATAGCGCAAATGAGTCAGCAGCCGAATCGGGCCATCGACAGGGCTGCCGGTCTGCTGACGCACCACTTCGCGCACACTCTGGTCTAGTGGGATTTCTGCTGCGCCGAGGTGGTCGCGGCGGCGAAAATGAGCGAGGTTGGGACGCTCGGGAGACCATAGGCTATACTCATCGAAAAGCCCCGGCAACTCGGCCAGATCCAGGTACATCATAAAGAGCCGGTAGCGAAACATATTTTCGACCGGAGCGAAACGGCGATGGCGGACGCGACCTTCGTAGATACAGCTCTGCATCGCTCAAAGATCCTGTCCGAAGTGGCGGGCGACGGCCAGCCCGGAGACCACGCCGTCCTCGTGAAAACCGTAGCCCCAGTAGGCTCCGCAATAATGAGTGCGATTGATGCCGCTTATTTCGTCGCGGCGACCCTGAGCCTCCAGCGCCGCGCGGTTGAAGATCGGATGGTGATAAACCATACGGTCGAAGATCTGTTCGGAGTCGATTTCGCTATCGCGGTTGAGCGTGACGCAAAAGGGCTTCGGGCTGCGCAGGGTCTGCAGGATGTTCATGTTGTAGGTCACGGTCGGCAATGGGCTCGGGCCCGATGGCAGGTAGTAGTTCCAGCTGGCCCAGGCCCGGCGCTGCCGCGGCAGTAGCCGGGCATCGCTGTGCAGCGTGGTATCGTTGCGCTGATAGCCGATCGCCCCGAGAATCTCGCGCTCGGCCGGGCTCGGGTCCGCGAGCATCTGCAGGGCCTGGTCGCTGTGGGTGGCGATAACGACTTCGTCGAAGCGCTGTGGGTCGCACTGCTTGCAGCGAATCTCGACCCCGGCCTGCCGACGCGTGATCGACTCGACCGGAGTACTGAGCAGAATTCGCTCGGCGAAGGGTCGAGTCAGTGCGTCGACATAGCGCTGGGAGCCACCCCGGACCACGCGCCAGCGCGGCCGATCCTTACGCTGGAGAAATCCGTGATTGTGGAAGAAACGAACAAAGTTCTGCGCTGGAAACTCGTGCATCCTGGCCGGGTCGGCCGACCAGATCGCCGCACCCATCGGGATGATATGATCATTGACGAACTCGTCTCCATAGCGGTTCTGCTCCAGATACTCTCCCAGCGTAGTGGTATGATTGAAACCCTCGAGCAATTCTCCGGCCTCGCGGTAAAAGCGCAGGATATCGCGGAGCATTCGATGAAACGACGGGCGCAAGAGATTGCGCCGCTGAGCGAAGAGGCGATTGAGCGAGGTCCCGTTGTATTCGAGTCCGCTGGCCGCGGACTGGACGCTGAAACTCATATCGCTCGGCTGCGTTTCGACGCCCAGCTGATCCAGGAGGCGGATAAAATTCGGATAGGTCCGCTCGTTGTAGACGATGAACCCCGAATCAACCGCATAACTCAGACCTTGCTGCTCAAGCGAATGGGTATGGGTATGGCCCCCGATTCGATCGTCGGCTTCGAAGAGGGTAATCTCGCAGTGCGGGTGCAAAAGGTGGGCCACAACTAATCCCGAGATCCCGCTGCCGACGATGGCGACCCTACCGGGCTCGCCCCTTTCGCACTCGGCGCTCATCCCTTGAGTTCGGCGTAGGCCCGATCGGGAACCGGGTGCAAATCCCAGATGATGCCCAGCCAGCTGAGAACTTTAAGCCCGTAGTAGGTCAGATCAACCTCCCACCAGTAGTGACCCTGCCTGCAGGCACCCGGGCAATAGTGGTGATTGTTATGCCATCCCTCGCCGAAGGTGATCAACGCCAGGAACCAGTTGTTGAGACTGTGGTCGTCGGTGGGATAGCGACGACGGCCGAACTGGTGCGCCAGCGAATTGATGGTCGATGTAGCGTGGAATAGCAAGATCGTCGAAACGAAGAATCCCCAGATCAGGAGCTGCCAGCCGTTGGTACCCAGCTGGGGTGCATAGAACTCCAGCAAAGCCCCGGTCGCATAAATCGCCAGGGCAAAAAGCGTCGGCACGACAAAGTCGAAGCGGTTGAGCAGGTGCAGCTCGCGAAAGCGCGCCAGATCGCGCACCGCGTCGACTTTAGTCGGAAAATGCTGCCGCGAGGTGATCCAGAAGATATGGCTCCACCAAAAGCCGTGCTGATGCGGCGAGTGCGGATCGGGCTGCTGGTCGGAGTAGCGGTGGTGGTGGCGGTGATGGGCGGCCCACCACAGAGGCCCCCGCTGCAATGCGCTATTGCCCAGCACCGCGAAGATGAATTGGGCCCAGCGCGAGGTGCGGTAGGTGCGATGGGAAAAATAGCGATGGTAAAAACCGGTGATGGCGAACATCCGCACACAATAGGCGGCGAGCGCAAAACCCACGGCCACAGGACTCCACCCGACCCAGAACACGCCCAGGCAGACCAGGTGTACCAGTGCAAAGGGCAAAACGCGGAGCCATTCGACCCCGTAGCGGCTGATGAGTTCGTCGCGATACGGCGTGGAGGAGTCGAACCAGCGGACCAGATTGTGATACCAGCGGTTTTCAGCCGATGTATTCTCTTTGTCGGACATGCAATCGGATCATTGAATTTTTACTGGGCGAACACACAAATGCCTGACCTAGAGGTAATACGCTAAAATACGCTAAAGTCAAGTGCCCGGCAGAAAGGTCTCCGGCCACCTGGGCTCGTAATTACTCTCGAAGAGCCAGTCGAAGTGATCGGGTACGATATGCGCGCGGTCCGGGCGCAGCCTCCGCCGGAGTTCGGGAAAAAAGGCCATCAGATCGTCGCGCTGGGGCTTCGGCAGCCCGCAGCGCACCCCGGCAGCGGCCCACGATGTGCCCATCGCCTTGCGCGGCACCGCGTCTTCGTTTTGCCAGGCGGAATGCAGCCCCGCGCTGCAGAGCACCAGGATCTGCCCGCGGCGCGCGACGAAAGGCGTCGGCTCGCACTCAACCCAGGGCGTGTCGCCCAGATCGGGGACGTATTCGGGATAGGCGTGCGCGGTATCCGGTACCGGCTCGGGCCGCAGCCCGTGTACCCGGGGCAGTTCGGCTTTGTGCTCGGGCCGCAGCACCCGTCCCCAGTGCGCCATGATCAAACGGTGGGAGCCGGGCAGGATCCGCATCGCACCGCGGTGGGCCGGCACCTCGTTGAGCCAGAACCACAACTCGGCCCGCATCCGGCGCGGCGTCGCATTGAAATCGTCGAGTGTCGCCTGTATATCGATATGGCAACCGTTGGCCCATTGCTCGCGCGAATCGCCATAGGGCGGCGCGGCCGGTGCGCGCTCATGCGGCGAGAGCCCCCACCACAGGTGCACCGCCTCGGCCCTGAGGACCTTGCGCGCAACCTCCTCGAAATAGGGATGCTGCACCACCTCGAGATAGTCCGGATCTTCGTAAGGGGCGCCACCGTCGGCTTTGAGCCGATCCCACGCTGCTTCGGCGCGATCCAGCTCCGCGGTGCTGAACGGAGTATCGATGGTCACTGCGCCGTCGGCCTCGTAGCGCACCAAATCTTCATCGGTCATATTCGACACTATCCTTTCGGTAAAAGCGACTGGGGCGCCGCAGCCTATTCAGACTCGTCCGCAGCAGC
>CAZFMY010000013.1:22900-90307 GCA_964520345.1 uncultured Gemmatimonadaceae bacterium
GATCTGCATAAGCCGCATATTCACCTCCGGTTGTTTCTCAGCCCAGCTGCGGCCAACTGGACTGCGGTAAAACGCCAGCAGCCCCTGCAGCTCTGCCGCAGTGAAAACTTCGGCATGAACCGCGACGTATTCGCTCTTGATATTTTCGTAGCTCATCTCTGCGAGGATCAAGTCCAAGAACCCGAGCCCCAATCCGGTCTCTACCCCTCCGGGCAACATTTGACCGAGCGCCGCTTTCGACGCATCGACTTGCGATTCCATCTGCTTCTCCATCTGCATCGCATCCAGGAGCTGCGCCGCCAGTGCCTGCCGCCGCGATGTATCATCGGCTTCTGCAGCACTGACAAGCGCCAGGACCACGCTCAGAAAAAACGTTCCAATCCGTTTCATAATCTATCCTTTCTCTATCGAATGGCGCCGATCGGTGCTGAACCCGCGCCAGCGGCGAATGCGTCGGCACTTAGCGGCGGATAATGCGGATAATATAGGTGCTCACCGCGGCATACGATAGCACCCCGATTCCAATCGGGACCGGAGCGGTCCTATCGCGAATCGGCGCAAAAACCTCAACCATAGGCCGGCACTGAGCGGAGCGGTATCGATGTACCGGCGAACTCAATTTTTTCAACCCCATTAGATCGAGCATTCGCACCCGGCCCCTCAAACCCCGATCGCCGATAAATTAACGGACCCGATCAGGCTCGAATCCGTTCGCGCAATCCCCAAACGCCGACCACCGGAACGAGGGTGATCTAGCGACCCGGGCCAGTGCCGAAACGGGTCCGCAACCCTGGCCTCGGCTCTCTTTTCTGGCTATTATCCCCAAATTCGGACAACGAAAAAAAGGCCAAAGCAGCCAACACCACCCGGGCTGGCACTCAGGCGGATCAATCCGAACCCTGCTCGCCGGCCTATCGCCCCTTCCGGCGACAAAAGAGGGAGTTCATCATGCGAATCGATGCTCATGTACACGTATGGACACTCGGCGAAGCGCCGTTTCCGCACAACGACGATATGTCGCCCCAGCGCCCCGAATACCCGGGGCTGGTCGAGGATCTCATCCGCTTCATGGATCTCAACCAGATCGATCGCACGGTGCTCATCCAGTGCATGTACCACGGGTACGACAATAGTTATCTCTGCGCCGCACTCAGACGGTTTCCCGACCGACTGCACGGGGTCGCGCTCCTCGATCCGCTGCAACCCGACGCGCCCGAAAAAATGGAACGCCTCTATCGAGAGCATGGCGTGCAGGGCATGCGGCTCTATCCGATTCGCGACCAGGACGCTTCGTGGCTCTCGAGCGAGGGGCAGCAAGCGCTCTGGGACAGAGCCCGGCGGCTGGGCGTTCCCTTCACCTGGTTCGGACGCTGCGACCAGATCCCGCTCCTCGAACCGATATTAGCGCGGTTTCCCGAGGTCAACGTGATCGTCGACCACCTCGGCGAACCCGATCTCGCCACCGGGCTGGACGGCGATTTCAGACTGCTCCTCGCAGCGGCCAGACATCCCAATCTCTACGTCAAAGCGACCCGGATCGACGGGATCTCCGCCCAGCCCTGGCCGCACGAAGATCTTCACCCCTACGTAAAAGCGATCTACGAGGCATTCGGTCCCGAACGGATGCTGGGCTGTACCGGGTTTCCCGAGAATCCGCAGCGCGGAGACGCGGTGGGCTTTCGCGTTATCGAAGAGGAATTGGACTTTCTTTCCGCCGCCGACAAAGCGTGGATCCTCGGCAACACAGCCGAGGCACTCTATCGACGCCAGGCGGATTGAGCCCGACGACTCGGTCCTGCTAGTGGGAATCCAACTCCACAGCATCCGCAGCAGGGCTGGAGAAAGTTGGAGCGTTGGAACTGCTCAGAGCATAAAGGCCCAGCGGAAGGCATCGTTGAAGAGCAGCGGCGACGGCCCGACCACCGCGACCCAGGCGTAGAGCCGGCGCAGCAGCGGCTGGCGACGGATAAACTTCGGCTCTATCAGCAGCGCCAACCCCTGGACGAGAAAAAACAGGGTCATCGAGCCGAAGGCCGGTGTATGTCCGGCCAGATAGTAGGGCAGCTCAAACACGATTTCATGCCAGAGACCCGAGACGACGAAAACAGCCATCGCCGCCCAATACGGTCTGCGCAGCAGCGGCGCGAAAATCAGATGGCGCAGCCAGTCGCTGACCCAGCGATTCCAGCAACGGCCCCAGAATTTGGCGAGCGAAGGGGCCAGCAGGGGACGCGCGTGCACAGGGCAGAGCACCCGGCCCGCAGGCAGAAACACCAGGCGTAAAAGCGCCGCGAAGGTCTCCGAGAAAATGTAGAAAGGCAAGAGGGCCAGGTAAGAGCGCTGCAGGGGCGAGAGCTCGAAGTTTTTTACCAGGTACCAGTGTATACTATAAGCCACGACGCAGTGGACCCCCCAGAACAGCACTGAGCGCACCGCCGGCCAGACCCGCTCGGGGGAAAAACCGGGGCTGCGATCCCAGGTAGTGGGCGAATAACAGGGCGCACTCAAATAAAAAACAGCACCGTAGCTTTTGCCCAGGCGGTGCGATCCAGCGAATTTAAACGGAATCCCGACCAGCAGGTAGGCCACCATGAATCCGACAAGACCCAGCGCAATACCCAGAAAATCGTGCAGTGCAACCATAGACGAACTACCGGCGAACAAGGGTGCTCAGTGAAGGGACGGGGTGGACTGAATCGCTGAAAGAATATACCGCACCCGACCGCAGTGTCCAACAAAACGGTGTTCTGCAATCGGGCTCAAATAATGCAGACAGCTCTTTTCCAAGAATCCGCAGAGCACCCGGAGCCACCGCGCTGACCCCGAGTTCCACCGCACACCGGCGACGAGGAGAAAACACCCCCCGGCAAGCAGTGCAACTACCAATCCACAACCGAACCGTCGTCGTCATCGTATTGGACGCGATAGGGGTGCGGGTCGCCGACCTGAGCCATGAGCTTGTCCTCATCAATGGTGATACCCAGCCCGGGCTCGGTCGGCAGCGGCCGATGCCCATTGCGAACCGGCGCCAGAGGTTCGGCGAGCAGGTCCATGTATTCGTTATCACCGCGCTCCTGCGCGAGAAAATTGGGTACCGCCCCGGCGATCTGCAAGCTGGCGGCCAGCGAACAGGGACCCTGCGGGTTGTGCGGTGCCATCGGCGTATAGTAGGCCTCGCCCATGCCGGCGATGACCTTCAACTCGGTGATCCCACCGGCGTAGCACACATCGGGTTGGAGGATGAAAGCGGCGCGTTTTTCGAGAATTTCCTTAAAACCCCATTTGGTAAAAACGCGTTCGCCGGTGGCCAGCGGGATATGGGTTTTCTGGGCCAGTTCGGCCATGACATCCACATTGAGGGCCTGTACCACCTCTTCGTAGAACCACGGCTGGTAGGGTTCGAGCGCCTTCATCAGCAGCAGGGCGGTCGGCGGCTGCACCGCCCCGTGAAAATCGACCCCGATATCGACCCCGGAGCCGTATTGGTCGCGGAGCGCCTTGAAGCGTTCGACAACCTCGTCGACGAACTTCTGGCCTTCTACGTATTTGAAAGCCCGGCGCGAGGCTTGCGGACCGACTTTTATGGCGTTGACGCCGGTTTCCTCACTGACCTCGCCGTAGACGCGCACTCTTTCGCGAGTCGGCCCCCCCAATAATTTGTAAATGGGCACGCCATAGCATTTCCCGGCGATGTCCCAGAGAGCCTGATCGATACCGGAGACGATCGCGGTCTTGATCGGGCCGCCGCGATAAAAAGCCCCGCGATGGATCGCTTGCCAGTGCAGGGCGACCGGACGAGGATCCTTACCCACCAGATAGTCGGCAACTTCAAGGGCTCCGGCGGCACAAGCTCTGGCATCGTCCTTGAGCATTTCGCCCCAGCCGACCAGACCCACATCCGTCGAAATTTTGACAAAGACCCAGGAGTTTTTGAGCACAAAGGTCTCGATATTGGTGACCTTGATCGCCTCGTTGGGACCAATCGGCGCTTGGGTATTGGACATGGCGGAATTCCTTTGGATGAGCAATGGTCGTAGACTCTTAGTCGCTGCGTCCATATAAAAGCCCTTTTCGTCGACCGGGTCAAACCGCAACGTCGACATCAACCAGAGCGGAGGTTGCTCAGGCAGATCAGTATCAGCGGCCCCGGGGACGGGATTTTTGACAGACCTGAGAATCGCATATATTTCATCGCTGCAGAGTAAGAGAACCGCCCACTGACCCAAAATCGAGGAGAACGCTGCAATGCGAATAGAACGATTCCAATGGTCAGCACCCGCATTGCTGCTTCCCATATCTCTTGAGGATTAGAATCATGCAACGCGATCCGGAACACACCTGGGGCCATACCCTGTCTTTTGCCGAGGAGTACTACCTCCAAGCGATCAGACTCTTGAAAAACGTGTACGACGACGCCGATAAGGTCGCCGCGGTTGCCACAAAGGCCACCGAGGCCCTGCGCGCCGGTTTCAAAGTCTATACCGATGCGGCGGTTGGCCATATGCCGCCACACGAAATGGCAGATGAGCGCGAGGGCAATCCGGCCCAGATCCACTGCTGCGGCCACGATTGTTCGGAAGAGGACTATGCCGCGCTGGTACCGGGCGATGTCCTGCTCACCAATCACGTAAAATCGGCAGTGCGCCAGGCCAGGGACGCGGGAGTTTTCGTCGTCGGCCTACCCACCGCTTATATCAACAACAGCGGCACACCGCCGGGCAAGGTCCACCCCAATGAAAACGATTGGGTGCTGGAAGACGTCTCTTCGCTCATTCTCCAAACCCATATTCCCTGGGACCAGGGCATTGTGCGAATTCCCCAGGTGCCGGAGATGCCGGTTTTTCCCGTCTCCTCCAATCTCACCTGCGCGATCCACTGGATGCTGACCGCCGAACTCGCCTCCGCGCTCGCGACCGGCGACACGCCGACCGGCGCAGTCGGACGCGCGTACCTGAAGGTCTTATTCGACCGTGCAGCAGCGATCCGCCGCGAAGATCGAGCCGCGATGGACGAGCTGGCGGTAGTGATCGCCAAGCGGATAATGGTCGGCGGCCGCTTTTTTGTCCGCAGCCGCAACCCGGGAGTACAGGGCGACTCGAATTCCGTCGCCCAGGGTCTGATGCTGACCAACGCCTTCGAGATGCGCGCTGCCGCCGACGGCGGCGATAAGGATACGCTGGTGATCGCCGCCGTCAGCCCCGATGACCCGCAGGAATTGGAGTGGGCCGAGACCGCGCGCGCCAACGGCAATTATATCATTGGGATCGGACCGGTAGAAAGTCCGGCATTAGAGGCGCATTGCGATCTCTACTTCAACAACCGCTGCGCCGAAGCCGCCGGAGTCATTGCAGTGGCAGACAGGGCGGAGAAGGTCTCTCCGGCCAGCGGAATACTCAACAATCTGATCCTGCATTTTATCACCGCGCAGTTTGTCGACGAAATGTGTCGACGCGGCGCGGTGCCCTATTTCTGGATGGGGGGCTACTGGCAGGGAGGCATGGAATACAATGGCTTGATGGGACAGTTCTGCCGGGAAAGAGGCTACTAATCAGAGGGCAATCCGCTGCGGCTCCCATACCAAAAAACGGCTGCCAACGCGATCTCGGTGGATACGTGCAACCATCCGGACCAAGATATAGAATCGATCTCTTCACTCCTTAACGGAATTGAGCAATGAGGCCATTGGAATTACCTACACTGACCGCTACCCACCGCAGCGCAGCGCCCGCATGGGCCGTATTGGAGCGCCGCCTGATCGACGCCATCGACGAAGCAGCGCCGATTTTCCTCGAAAAATACACCCGCCCCGGTGGGGCGCTGATCTGGAAGGAAGAAAACCCCGGCGATGGGGTCTGGGCCGACGATCTCTACGAGGCTTTTTTCAACTGGCCGCATTACTACGCGCTCGGCGGCAGCGAATACACCGGAGCCAAAGCCCTGGAGCAGTGGAATGCCATCACCCGCCAACTCGAGCAGGACTACGGCCGCGTAACCCGCGAGTTCATCAACGACGACGACTGGTTCCACAACGCCGAGAACTACATCTACTTCTACCACCTCGGAATGGCCGATCCGACCAATCTGGAGACCGTCCGCCGCGCCCGCCGCTTCGCCGGATTCTATTTGAATGAAGATCCGACGGTAGCCAACTACGACCCCGAGCACCGCGTCGTGCGCTCGCCGTGCAGCGGCAGCAAAGGGCCGCTTTTTCGGATGCGTCCGGGCGAGATCCACTACGATATCGTGCACGGCCACGCCACCCTGGGTCCGGGCTTCGCACTGCCCGAAGGCTGGGCCGACGATCCCGAGATCCGCCGCAACGTCGAGGCCCGTTTCGACGCTGTCGTAATGGATGGCGATGTGACGGTCAATCTCGGCGTGGTGGTGCTGGTGGCTACGGCCTTTCTGCACACCGGCGAGGACAAGTACCGCAACTGGATCGCCGAGTACGTCGGGGCCTGGATCGAGCGCACCCGAGCCAATGGTGGCATTGTGCCCGACAATATCGGTCCCAACGGCATCGTCGGCGAAAAACGCGATGGGCAGTGGTGGGGCGGGCTCTATGGCTGGACCGGCCGCTACGGCCACAATATGATGATTCATGCAATGACCGCAGCCGTGGAAGCAGCACAGCTGGTCACCGGCGAGGCCCAATACCTCGACCTCTTGCGCATGCATCTCGACGCGCTGGTCGAGCACGGTCGGGAGGAAAACGGTCGGCTACTGGTGCCGCATAAACACACCGATGACGGCTGGGGCGAATTCAACCCGATCTGCCCGGATGGGCCGGTCCATTTGTGGGCGGCGTCGATGGACGAAGGCGACTGGCAGCGCATGGAGGCTTTGCGGCGCGGTGCCGAAGCAGAATGGGCGAATCTGAGTCAGCGGGGGCCGCGATCGCTGGACTGCCGGGCCTGGACCCGCTTTCTCGCCGGCGATTCGCCCGAGTATCCCGAGCAGGTGCTGCAGGCCAATTACCGCGAGGTCTGCGACCGGATCGACAAGGTCCTCCGCGACGAGCAGGACCTCACCAAACTCGACGTGCACTGGTGGCAGCAGGTCAACCCGGTACTTACCGAGGGCTTGGTGCAACTGACGAGTGGCGCTCCGCAGACGATCTATTGGGGCGGGCTGGCGCAGGGCAAGGTGCGCTACTTCGACCTCGAGCAAAGACGGCCGGGCCTGCCCGCGGACGTGGCGGCGCTGGTGACCGGGATCGACGCCGAAAGCGTGGAGCTGACACTGGTGAATTTGAGTCCGAGCCGGACCCGGCAGGTGGTGGTCGGCGCCGGCAGTTTCGGCGAGCACCGCTTTGGTCGAATCAGGGCCGACGACAAAATGCTCGCCGTTAACGGGACGTATTTCCTGGTCGAGTTGGAGCCGGCCACCCAGATCGAATTATCACTCGGCATGCAGTACCATAACCAGCGGCCCACTTTCCGCGAGCCCTGGCACGACAATGGCATTCCCTATCGATAGGCGCGAGTGCCGATGTCGATGCCGATGCAATGCTCACCCGATCCGCATCCCAACCTCTGATTCTCGATATATTCGCCCGGGCCGAGGACCTTTACGCCCGCATCAACGAGACCAACAAGGGTCTGTCCGCGGTGCGCGAACCGCCCCCTAACGGGCCAGCTCAATCATCCTGCGGCTTCCGGTCCGCGAGCAAGCGCTGAACTTCCGCCTCGGTGGCCGCGCTGCGGGCGGCATAGGGCGACCAGTGGTCGATCGGACTCAATTCGGCTTTGTCGCTCGCGCGGACGGAAACGTCGGACCGATCGCGCACTTCAGGTCTGAGCCGGGTGCCCATGCCCGGTATCTGCGGCGCATGCAAAAATCCGTCGCGGATCTCGAGATTGGGATCGATGAAATCATTGTACCAGCCCTTGTAAAAGGCCGGTACGTGCTCCTGTATCATGGCGTTGGCAGCGCTGAAGCAGATATGGCCGCAGGCGAAGATATTGACCGGACCCGTCGCGTCGTGCGGAGCGACCGGCACCTGGTGGGCCGAGGCCAGGAGCGCGATTTTGTGGGTTTCTGAGATACCGCCGGTCCAGATCAGATCGGGCATGACGATTCGCGCCGACCCGTTTTCGATAAAGGGCCTGAGTTGCCAGCGGGTCAGCAGGCGCTCGGAGATACAGACCGGAGCGGTAGTGGCCTCCTGCAGCCGGCGGAGAGCCTCGGGATTCAAGAGCGGCATCAGATCCTCCTGCCACATCATCGCATAGGGCTCCATGGCGCGCGCGATCTGAATCGCCGCCGGCAGGTTCCATTTGCCGTGGCCGTCGTTGGCGATCTGCATCTCCATGCCCACCGCATCGCGAATCTCGCGGATCGGCTTGAGCGCGCGATCGAGGTCCATCGGATGGATCGACTGACCGTCGCTGGCGACAGCCAGGGCGATGGTCGGACCGCCCTTGATCGCGGTGATCCCCTCGTCCAAGAGTTCTTGCGCCAGGTCTGCAGCACCGTCGTAGGGCATTCCGGTGGCATAGACGCGGATCCTGGTGCGCACCGCACCGCCCAGCAGCTCGTAGATCGGAACCCCGGCCGCCTGACCCTTGATATCCCACAGCGCCATATCTAGAGCGGAGATCGCGCGCATTTCGGCACCGCCGTACCCGGCGTGGTCGGAGAGCCGGAACAAGGCCTCCCAGTGGCGCTCGATCGCAGCGGGGTCGCGACCGATGAGCAGGGGGCCAAAGCAGTCGTGGACAGCCGCCTCAATAACAGTTGGCGCATACCAGGTCTCCCCCAGCCCAACGAGCCCGGTGTCGGTGTGGATCTGGACCCAGATGATCTGGGGCTGTTCGGCGACGCGTATGGTTTCGATGCGGACAATGCGCATGCAATGCTCCTTCAGCAGCCAGTCGCGCCGCGCACCACAGGCATGTTCTCCGGCGGCTCGTCTTCGCGATTGCCGCCGAGGGCGCGCGCGGTGGCGTCCATATAATGGATAGCCAGAGCCCGACGCGGTCGGTCGGTGGTGTTGGGCAGCGTGCGGTGGGGGGTGCTTCCGTGGTGAAACATGATCTCGCCGGCGGTGAGTTCGATGGGCGTCGCCCGGCTTTCGTCCGGATCGGTCATCCGGTAGCCAGCCGCTTCGATAGCCTGATGCGGCCATAGCTGAGTATGCGCACCGGGCAAAACCCACATGCAGCCGCTCTCGGTCGTCGCATCGTCGAAAGCCATCCAGCACGAGACCACCGCATTTTCTTTGCTGATCCGAAAGTAGTAATCGTCCTGGTGCCAGTCGATCGCACCGCCGGTCTGCGGCGGCTTGTGCAAGCCCTGGCAGAGAATCAGCCTGAGGTTGGGACCGATGAGCTGCTCGACCGGATCGAGGATCCGGGGATCGCGAATCAGGCGATCGAAGAGCGGATGGGCCAGATGGGCACAACGGATCTGATAGACCTGGGTCTGGGTGCCATCTTCGAGTTGGCCCTGGCGGATATTCTTCAGCCGATCCCGGCGGTGCAGATCGTCGAGGCACACATCGTAGGCGGCGGCGCAAGCAGCGACTTCATCGCAACTGAAAACGCGGCCGCTTACGAGATAGCCCCGCGTGCGGAAATCGTCGATCTGGTCCGGTCCCAGGGGATCGGTTCTCTGCATCGGCATCGGTTTCCTCCAATGCGTCCAAGGTATCGATTTACCGGCGCACCTACAACTGCCTGGATTGGACCCCGGTCTGCGCCATCGCTACCTTTAGGGCTGCAATCGACACGGGAGACAACGCAATGGACCAGACCGACCGCCAGTTCTTCGCCGCCAACGGCTTCCTCAATATGGGACGGGTACTCGACGACGACGACGTACAATACTTTCGTGGGCTCTTCGACGCAGATCTGGAAAAATATCCCTATTTCTGGCATCGCTACGGTCACCATCAGCACGCCAACTACGAGGCGTTGATCACGTCGCCGCAATTCGACGAGCTGATCCGCCACCCCAAAATCTACCCGACCCTCTCAGAGCTGATGGGCGGCCCGCTCTGCTTCGGCGAAATCGGGCTGCGGTTGATGCGGGCCTACGATGGCGAATTGCACCAGGGCTGGCACCGCGACAAGGCGCACTGGGACGAGCATCCGTTCAGGATGGACTATATCCAGCTGATGGTCTACCTGGCCGATGTCGACGAAAGCACGCATTGCTTTTCGCTCTCACCCGAGTCGATCGAAGAGCCGATTTTGGACGACCACGACGATCAACTCAAACGAGGCGGAGAGTACCATTTGCACGGGCCTGCGGGAACCTGTGCGCTATTCAACGTAGCCGTATTACACACCGCCACGACGCGGCCAACCACCGCGGAGCGGCGCACGGTGCAGATCTACTACGGGCACCGCGATCGCGCCCCGCTGGCCAACGATTCGAGTATTCCGGCCGCATTCTGGCGAGAATCCGCAGATGCGGAGACCCGCGCTTTTTACGGAGTGCTAAACGAGCGGACCAAAGCCTATTTAGCGGCGTTTCCCGGTTAGACGCGGCCTGATAAAGCGGACCGGACCGGGTGGCTCCAAGATTCAGAATGGCTGCCCCCGCATCCCGGCGCCGGTGCGGAGCGCGACGGGCGCAGCCGCCCGCTTCTCTGCCTACCCTTCA
Organism: uncultured Gemmatimonadaceae bacterium; assembly: GCA_964520345.1. Lineage (GTDB taxonomy): Bacteria > Latescibacterota > UBA2968 > UBA8231 > UBA8231. The sequence continues at coordinate 33,512 of CAZFMY010000013.1, forward strand.
GCGCCTACCGTCGCTTTGAATCGCGGCGCCCGCCAGGCCTGGGTTTGCTGCTCGAACGCATAGGCTAATTTCACCAACTCCGCCTCCTGCCAAGCGCCGGCGAAAAAAGAAATCCCCACCGGCAAGTCGTGAACGAAACCCGCCGGCACCGAAATATGGGGATAGCCCGCCACCGCCGCTGGCGACGAACACCCACCACCGCCGCGATCGCCATTGACCAGATCGACCATCCAGGCCGGACCGCCCGTCGGCGCGATAATCGCATCGAGGCGGTGCTGGCGCATCGTCGCGTCGATGCCTTCAGCACGAGACAGACGCCGGTTGCGCTCCAGCGCCGCACGATAGGCCTCTTCGCTCAGCGGGCCCTTTTCCTGCGCCGCAATGAAATGCTCCTGAGCGAAATAGGGCATGATTTCGGCGGCGTGCGCCTCGTTGTAGGCGATCAGATCGGCCAGGGACTCGACCGCCAGATCGGGTCCGCGCCCGGCCAGATAGGCGTTGAGACCGGCCTTGAACTCATAGTAGAGCACCGTGATCTCGCTCTCGCCCAACTGATCCGCATTCGCGATATCGGCCGGGTCGATCACCGTGGCTCCGAGATCTTTGATCGCCGCGATCGATTCTTCGACGATTCGATCCACGCGGGCATCGAAGCCACAAAAATTGCGCGCCACACCGATCCGCGCACCGCGCAGTCCATCCACATCCAGGAAACGGACATAGTCGTCCTGCGCTTTACTCGCCTGCGTGGCAGCATCGTTCGGGTCGATGCCGGTCATCGCGCCGAGCAGAGCCGCTGCATCGGCGACACTGCGCGCCATGCTGCCCGCACTATCCTGGCTATGGGCGATCGGGATGATCCCCGAGCGACTGACCAGCCCCAGAGTCGGTTTGAAACCGACAATACCATTGACCGTAGCGGGACAGACCACCGAGCCGTCGGTCTCGGTGCCGACCGCTGCCGCGCAGAGACTCGCCGCCACCGCCGCACCCGAGCCCGAACTCGAGCCGCAGGGCGAGCGATCGAGAATATGTGGGTTGCGGGTCTGACCGCCGCGACTCGACCAGCCGCTCGTCGAGCGGGTCGAGCGAAAATTGGCCCATTCGCTGAGATTGGTTTTGCCCAGCAGCACGGCACCGGCGGCACGCAGACGCTTTACCAGGAAAGCATCGCTGGCAGGCGGGGTACCCACCAGCGCCAGCGAACCGGCGCTGGTCTGCATCCGATCGGCGGTATCGATATTATCCTTGATCAGGATCGGGATACCGTGCAGAAGGCCGCGCCCACCGCTCTGCCGGCGTTCGGCATCGAGCCGGTCGGCCAGCGCTAAGGCGTCGGGGTTGAGCTCGATGACGGAATTGATCGCCGGACCGCTTTCGTCGATCTCGGCGATCCGCTGCAGGTAAAACTCGGTCAGCGCGCGGGCCGTTAGCGCACCGGCACTCATCTCGGCCTGGAACTGGGCAATCGTCCACTCTTCCATCGCAATAGACTCCGCATAAAGGGCTCGGGTTGGGAGCGGAAGCGATCTGGTGAGTACCAGGGCGCCACCGGCCAAACCGCATTTCAGTAGATCGCGCCGCCGCATCGTTTTTTATAAACCCCAGATTTTGAAGAAATCGCCGCCGCAGAAGAAGATGGATTCGCGCTCAAAACCGGGGGCTCTCGCATAGAGTCCGGATACCATTTTTTCTCCCTCGGGATCCAGCCCGGTGCCGAACCGAGGCAAAAGCGCCCATCCTCTCGAGCCGAGCGTTCGCGCCATTCACCGGATAAGCAACCAAAAAGAAGAAGCTGCGTCCAGCTACTGTTGTCCGGACAGCTCTTTGCGTACACTCCTCCCGATGAAGAGCCCCCGTCCCCATATTCTCCTACTCTGCAGCGACCAGCAGCGCTTCGACACGCTGGGCACCAACGGCAATCCGGTATGCCAAACGCCCGCCCTCGACCATCTGGCAGCGGAGGGGATGAATTTTTCCCACGCTTTCACCGTCTCCTCGCTCTGCTCTCCAGCGCGGGCTTCGCTGCTGACCGGACTTTATCCGCACAATCACGGGATGACCGACAACTGCAATGCCCGCCAGGTGCGACAGCGCGAGTTGCCGCACCAGCTCGATGTTTTTCCCCGAATCTTGCAGACGGTGGGCTACCGTTGCAGCTACGTCGGCAAATGGCATCTGGGGCAGGAGCAGACGCCGCTGGATTGGGGCTTTGACGAGTACGTCCCGGGACCGGGCTGGCACGAATGGTGGCCGGAGGGAGTCCGGCTGGAACAAGAATCGGCGCTCCGGCTGCCCTATGCCCCAGAGAAACCGCTGGCGGCACGAGTGCCCCTGCCGCTGACCGACTATCCGGATTACCAGCGGGCCAGCGCGGCGATCTCAGTTATGGAGCAGTACGCAAATCAGACCGAGCCCTTCTTTTTGCGTCTCGACTTCTTCGGCCCCCACTATCCTCACTACCTGCCCGAGCCCTATGCCTCGCAGTACGACCCGAGCGCGATCCTGCCCTGGGCCAATTTCAACGACCCCTTGGAGCAGGTACACGAGGGAACGCAGTGGTTAAAGCAGCGGTGGGGCGTTTCCGAATGGACCTCCGCTGCAGAGATTGTCGCGGCGTACTACGGCCACGTCACGTGTATCGACGACCAGATCGGCCGGGTACTCGATGCGCTGGAACGCCTGGGCCTAGCCGAGGACACACTGGTGATCTCCACTTCCGACCACGGCGACCTGACCGGGGCGCACGGGATTTTGCAGAAGGGGGCTGTCGGCTACGACGAACTCTACCGCATCCCGCTGATCGCGCGGTGGCCGGGTGTGATAGAGGCCGGAGCACAACGCGGCGAATTGGTAGAACTCTCCGACCTGATGCCGACCTTGCTGGAGCTAGCTGGAGCGGAAACGGTGCCGGGTGTGGATGGGCGCAGTCTAGGTCCCTTGCTCCTCGGCGCGCAGGCGGAAGACTGGCGAGAGGAAATATTCGCAGAATACCTGGGCCGTCAAAACGGCGATATCGCCCTGAAGATCCTCCGCACCCAGACCCATAAACTGGTCCTCACGGCCTCCGGTCCAGACGAGCTCTTCGACCTGGTAGCGGATCCGGGCGAATTGGAAAACCGCATCGACGATCCCCTCTTCAAAGCAGAGCTCTCCGACCTGGCAGGTCGATTGGCAGAGCGCATGGCAGACTCGGGCGATCCGCTGCGCGACACCTTCGCGCCACGCCTCGCCCGTTACCAAAACAGCTCCTAAAACGAAATCAGCTTGTTCCTCATTTGCCACCAATGTACTTTTGAGCATGCCTCTACTGGATATTGCACCTACCGATCTGGTCGACATCGCGGTCGTCGGTCTATTGCTCTGGGGCCTGGTAGCCTGGACCCGCCGCATGCACGCGCGGATGGCGCTGCTCGGCCTGGCTTTCCTCGGCGTCTTCTATCTGATCGCCCGGCAATTCGAACTGCAGCTGACCGCCTGGATCTTCCAGGGCTTTTCCGCGGTGCTGGTGATCCTGCTGGTCGTCGTCTTCCAGGACGACTTGCGGCGGCTTTTCGAGCAGATCGCCGCGCTGGGATTGAACCGCCGGGCTTCACGCCCGGAAAGCGGCAGTCTGGCCGTGCTGATCCGGGGCTTGAATCAGCTGGCCAAAGCGCGGCGAGGAGCCCTGGTGGTGCTGCCGGGTCGCGAACCCTTGGAGCGTCATCTGCAGGGCGGGGTCTTTCTCGATGCGGTGATCAGCGAAGAGCTCCTCGATAGCCTCTTCGATACCGGCTCGGCCGGGCACGATGGCTCGCTGGTGATTCGCGGGGATCGGCTCGAGCGTTTTGCGGTGCACTTACCGCTCTCCGAAAACCGAGACGAACTGGGGCCGGGCGGCACGAGGCACGCGGCGGCGTTGGGCCTGGCCGAGCGCAGCGATGCTCTCTGCCTGGTAATCTCGGAAGAACGCGGTACGATCGGCATCGCGAGGCGGGGACGCCTAGAAATCCTGCAAGATCCCGGCGCTCTGCTGGACCGAGTGCAGCAACACTGGCAACACGCCGGAACGCCGACGAACACACGGCGGATCAAATGGAGTTGGTTGGGACGGCGACTGATCGAGGGCCTGCTCTCGTTCGCACTGGCCGTGGGCGCATGGCTGGTCCTGGTACCGGGAGCAGCGGTCGAAGAAGTGACCCACCAAGTGCCCATAGAGATCGAGAACCTGCCCGAAGAATACGCACTCGAGACCATCAACCCGGCTGCGGTAAGGGTTCAAGTCGCCGGACCACGACGGGCCATGCTCCTGGCGAGAAACGAAGATTTTCGGCTGATTATCGATGCCGGTCTGGTTGCGCTGGGGCGCCGAACTTTCGCGGTGGCACCCGAGCTGGTGCGCCACGAAACCGATCTGGTGGTCGTCGGGGTCGAACCCGGGAAGGTAAAGCTCTCCGTGCACAAAGCAAAGAAGGGATCCCGCGATGAAAATCGCCTTGCACGATAGCGGTAGCGAGGAGCACCTGCAGTTTATGCACCAGTTGGGCGTCGAGTACGTGGTCAGCGCGATCGGACCAGGCAAGTCCGGAGCCCTGGAAGTGGAGCAAGTGCAGCGCAAGAAGGATTACTACGCCGAGCACGGCCTAATCTGGGACGTGATCGAGAATCTATCACCGGAGATCTATTACAAGGTGATGCTCGGCCAGGAGGGACGCGAGCAACAGATGGACCAGGTCTGCGCATCGATCCGCGCGGTGGGTCAGGCCGGCATCGGCGTACTGCAATACCAGTGGATGCTCCTGGGAGGGTTGCGAACCGAATACAGTCCCACAGGCAGGGGCGGAGCGCGCTATCCGCGCTTCGATATGGACGTTGCCGAGCGAATGCCGGCGGCGGCGATGGACTGGCTCGGCAGCGGAGTGTACCCGACGGTACCCGACCGCGAATTGAGCGCCGAAGCAGTGTGGGACAATCTGCACTTCTTTCTCGAACGGGCGGTGCCGGTGGCCGAGGAGGCCGGGGTCAAACTGGCAGCCCACCCCGACGACGCACCGGTGCCGACCTATATGGGCGTAGCGCGAATCCTGGTCGACTGGGACGGCTTGCAGAGATGCATCGACGCGGTGCCCAGCCCGAACTCGGGCCTGGGCTTCTGCATGGGCACAATCGGAACCATGGCCAACATGGATGTCGTCGAAGCAATACGCCATTTCGGCGGCATAGACCGGATTTTTTTCGCTCATTTCCGCAACCCTCGCGGCCAGGTACCCTATTTCGACGAAGTCTTCCCCGACGAAGGCGATATCGATATGGTCGCCGCAACCAGGGCCTTCGCCGAGATCGATTTTAACGGCATTATCCGCATCGACCATTGCCCGGGAGTCATCGGCGACAACCCCCAAGCCGATCGCTCCTTCGCCTTTCAAGTGGGTTATCTACAGGGGTTGATAGAGACCCTGGAGAGGCTGAAAACTTAGCCATGTATATTGCGTTGAGCGTAGAATACGGACGCGACGACCAGTTGATCTTCGCCCAGCAACTCGGCGTCGACCAGGTCGTGATGAGCGTGGGAAGCTGGGATGCGGAGACCTTGGCCAGTGCCAAAAATCGAGTGGAAAAAGCGGCATTGACCCTGGCCGGCCTGGAGGGTTTGCCCCTCGATGATGCGGATGCGGCACAAACGTCGTTGCAAGCAGCCGGCAAAGCCGGGATCGACCTGGTCGCCGGCGCAGCCCATACTCTCGCTAACCGCGTGGCAACGGGGCGGGGCGGGGCGCTGGTCGGGCAGCGACAACACACCCCGTTCAACGCCAACGCTGTACCCCAAATCATCGACGCCGCTATGGCGACCGGGGTACAGCTGGCCCTGAGTGAGGATCGACCCGGGGCCGGTATCGACCTGGATCTCTCGGCACTGGACGACGTCGATCCAGTCGAAGAGATCCGGAGTTATGGAGCGCGGCTGTTAATGGTGCGGGCAGGCAATATCGCTGCCGGCCGCGAAGCCTTTCTCAACGAGGGCGAGGTCGATATGCCCGGAGTGCTGCTGGCGTTGCAAGAGACAGGTTTCACCGGCCCGGTACGCGCACTACCGCCACCAGGTATGGCCGGCGACAGCGCCTGGGGCCACAAGGGCCGAGCCTACGATCTGGGTTATTTGAAGGCCATATTGCAAACTATAGAATCTCGGTAAAGGGGTTGGATCGTGGCATTGAGCGAAGAGCAGATCGGTTTTTTCAAGCAGCAGGGTTATCTGATCCTCGAAAATTTCATCGGATCGGAACAAATCGCCCGTTGGCGAGAACAGTTCTGGACGCATATAGGCGCCGATCCACAAGAGCCTAAGAGCTGGCCCGAGAGCTACGTGATCGACGGTTTCGCCGTCGAACCGACCTTTGGCCAGTTGCCGCAGATGCAAGCGCTGATCGAAACCCTGGGCGGAGGACACTTCCAGGGCGGCGGCGGATCGATGCTGGTACATTGGCCCCGCAAGGAGGGCACGTGGGAATGGCCGGCGCAGGGCCATATCGACGGCTACGGTCCCGGCGGGTGGAGCGGCGGCTTTATGCTCGGAGCGACGACTTATCTAGCCGATGTGGAGGAACGAGGCGGGGCCTTCACCTACTGGCCGCAGAGCCATCTGCCGACCCACGATTATTTTCGCGAATATCCGGAGCAGATCGACGGCAGTTTCCGCGAGCGCGAAGATTGGGAAAAACGTCAATGGGGGTTGTTCTCGGACCAATCCCCGCAGGAACCGAAGCAATTTGTGGGCCGGGCGGGAGACCTGATCCTCTGGCACTGCTTTATGTGCCACACCGGTTCGACTAATCTCCGCACCTATCCGCGATTGGGACTTTTCGCCCGCTGGCACTACGCCGAACGCGAGGCGATGCGCTACGAAGTCCCTGAGGATCTGTGGAAGTACTGGGCCATTTGAGATAGCGTATTCTATACGTGATGTCGGGTGAAATACTCGACGGAGGAGAGACCCGCGATGCATGCTCTGATCATTTTGTCGATGCTCTTTCTGGTCGCCTGCGAGCCGTCGCCGAAACAGGCGCGACGCGAATTGATCGCGCTAGACTACAGTTATTCGCGCAACTCGATGGCCGAGGCGATCCGCAAGGAGGATAGTGCAGCACTCGAGCTCTTTCTCCGGGCAGGTATCGAGCCCGATGCCGCCTCGGCCGGCTATTCGATGCTCGAACACGCCAGCGAAAACTCCGCGCTAGTAGCCATCCTCCTTGCGGCCGGGGCCGATCCCAATACCTCCGGCGGAGTATCTACTCCGCTGATCGAAGCCATATCGCATGGTGCAACGGCGGTGGCTACCATGCTGCTCAAGGCCGGGGCCGACGTCGACCAGGCCGATGCAACGGGACGCACCCCGTTGATGGTAGCGGCCGAACAGGGTGAGATCGCGCTAGTGCAGTCGCTGCTGGAGGCCGGAGCCGATCCCAACGCTCGTTCGCGTCTGGGCAGTACGGCATTGGGGCAAGCCGAACTAGCCGATCAAGCGGAACTCGTTCATCTGCTCGAGGCCGCGGGAGCCATTCGGGTCGGAGGAGCCGATCTGGCAGCGCTGATGGAGCCGTCCGAATTGGACGCCATAGCGCCTGCAGCGTATCGGGTGCGCTTTGCGACGACGAGCGGAGTCTTTGTCGTCGCCGTCGAGCGGCGTTTGGCTCCGCACGCGGCGGATCGTTTCTTCAATCTGGTGCGGCACGGTTTTTTCGATACCCAGCGCTTTTTCCGGGTGGTGCGAGGACGTCTGGTGCAATTCGGCCTGCACGGCACACCCGAACTAGCGGCACGCTGGTACCAGGCGGCAATTCCCGACGACCCCGTAACGGGTAGCAACAAGCGAGGTACCCTCGCCTTCGCCGCCGGTGCGGATGCCGAGAGCCGCACGACCCAGATCTTTATCAACCTCGCCGACAACGCCGATTTCGACCGCCTCGGATTTACCCCGTTTGCCCAAGTGGTCGAGGGCATGGAGACCATAGCGGCAATCAACGGCGAGTACGGCGAGTTGCCGGCTCAGGATCGGATTCTCCTCGAGGGAGAGGAATACCTCGCCCACCATTTCCCGGCTCTGGACCGCATAGTGGAAGCCCGGCTGGTCGAATAGTGCCGGGATCTTGCCAGATCTAGGAAAACCGCGTAATTTACTATAAATATGCTTGTTAGTGCCACGATACGACGACATCACTCGTCGTACACGGCATTCCACCCATCTTTGATCCTCGGGAGCTACAATGGCCAAGTCAATGTTTTCTCGGGAAGTCGCACTCAAATTGGAAGCGCAAATCAACTCCTTCGAAGCCTGCCGGGGTCTGTCGCAGCGCGCTCGCGACATCAATATAGACCGCAAGGGCAACGACGAAGAGATGACCTCTGAAGAAGGACAGCCCAATTCGTCGGCCAGCGCCATGCTGGAGTTCGCCGAAGGACGGATTGCCCTGGGCCGGGGAGAAATCGAAGCAGAGTAAGGCGAAGCAACGAAAGTGCACGGGGGTGGCAATCGGGTGATTGTCACCCCTTTTTTATGCGCCGAGGATACGAGATGAGCGAAGGAGCATATGCCAAATGGGAAGCGCGGTACAGAGCCGTGGACTATACCCCGGACTTGGAACCCGTGCCTTTCTTGCGCGAACAGATAGAGCTTTTTTCCCCGACCGACGCACTCTGTCTGGCCGCTGGTTGCGGCCGCAATGCCGTTTTTTTAGCCGAACGAGGTTTTGCGGTCAGAGCGGTAGATATCTCGCCCCGCGGCCTGGACTGGTGCCGCGCCCTGGCGCAAGAGCGCAATGTCGAGGTCGAAACTGTCGCCGCCGATCTGCTGAACTACGATCTGGGTGCAGAGCAGTATGGCCTGGTCATCGATTTCTACTACTACGAAAAGTCGATTTTCCCGGCCATCAAACGAGCGTTAAAGCCCGGGGGTCACTTCGTCTTCCAAACCTTTTCGGTCGACCAGGCCACCCGCCCGACAGGGCCCAGCAACCGGGCCTTTATGGTAGAACCCGATGCGCTGCTCGCCGAATTCTCCGATTGGCGAATTCGCTATTTTGAGGATCGAGTCGTAGACGATGAGGCCCTAGTGCGGATGATCGCGCAGAAGCGGGCCTAAGCAGGATCCACAATCAGATCTTGCGGATGGTCGGCGATATAGGCATCGATGATTCTCAGCGTCTGGGCATCTATCTCGGCGAAACGCCAACCGGTGCTAAAATTGGCGTCATCGCCCAAACCCCAGCGCAGTTCGGCGATGACCTGAGGCAGCGGTGGACGCATACCGGGCAAGCGCAGTTTCATCTGCGCTCTTTCGATCTTGTCGATCAATCGGCGAATCTGGGCCGAGTCGAGCCCCCGCAGACGGATACCCTCAGCACTCAAATCCGTAGCGAAGAGGCCAATCCAGTGCTGGGGGTTGGTATCGGGGACCGCCAGGTCCACCATCCAATCGACGGCCACGCGCGGAGTGGAGCGACGACGGGCGTAGAAGAGATCGCGAAAAAAGGACATAGCCTAGAATCTAATAACGCGCGAGCACTTTGTGAAGCGGGGTCTTGCTCTTCTTGCCGCTCTTTGCCCCACGGAGTATAATCAGATCAAAAAGAGGAGGAAATATGTCCCTGGAGAAAAATGCGTGTCCCCGCCGCCGCTGGGGCAAAACCGAACTTTCGATCCCGGTCATTCCCTTCGGAACCCAGGGTTTCGGCGATAATTTTGGTCCGGTCACCGATGACGAAGCAATGGCATTGATGCGGCGGGCAGTGGATCTGGGCGTCAACCACTTCGACTGTGCCCGCTGCTACGGCAACTCGCTGGGCAAGTTGGGACGGGCAATCAAAAAGGGAGTGATTGCACGCGAAGAGGTCGTCATCAGCGGTCGGATCTGCTGCCACAGCGCGGCCGAGTGGGGCGGCTACGGCGAGGGCAGGCCCGACTATTCGGCGACGCACGCACTGAGTGACGCCGAAGACCAGTTGCATATCCTGGGAATCGAGAAATTCGATGTGCTCTTCATTCACGATCCACCCGAGATCGAGCCGACCCTGGCGCCGGGCGGCACCCTCGAAGGCCTGGAGCAAGCCCGCGAACGGGGCATGGTCGACTTTATCGGCTACGGCATGAATCCCCACGATTTCCATCTGGCCCATATCGAATCGGGCCGCACCGATGCGCTGCTCTGCTTCAGCGACTACAATCTGCTGCGGCAGAGCGCCGCCACCGATATACTGCCGGCGGCCGCAGCCAACGATCTGGGCGTGCTTAACGGCTGGTCGATTATGCGCGGCTGGCTGACCGGTGTGCCGGTAGAGCGTTTCGTACCGCGCGACCAGTGGAGCGCAGACCACCAGCGGGCCGACGCCATGCGCCAGTGGTGCGAAACGCAGGAGATCGAGATGCTGGAGCTGACGCTGCAGTTTTGCCTGCGGGAAGAGCGGATTCACGGCAACCCAATCGGCTCTTTGAATGTCGAGCAGTTGGAGAGAAACGTCGCGGCAGCAATCGCCACCGTGTCGGACCAGACGATCGCCGCCTTCAGGGCAGCCGGCCTTTAATCGGAGGAGTTGAACGCCGGGGCGGCACCTAGAGCAACGCCGAGGAACCGGAATCTGCTCCTTAGCATCGCGTACCGTACCGACTGGAGCATTAGTGAGAACTACCCGGCAATGCTCCAGCCGGATCGCTCACGACTAGGTCCGCCTCGGAGACGACCACCGAGTCGTCCGTGCTGGTCTGCACACCACAACACGCCCTCTCGCTGATTCGCAGCATCGCGCTCTTTTCTTGACGCTTTCTGGCCCGCTCCGTACCTTCCGCACTTCCGTAATAATGAGATTATCCTATTTGGAAGGGATTCGTATGGGAGCTGCTGAAGACTATTTCGCGCGGACGATGGAACTCTTGCAAGACCTGCGCGAGACCCAAATGGACAATATCGACCAGGCGGCCGAAATCTGCAGCGAGAGCATCGCCAACGGTGGGCTGGTCTTTCTCTTCGGCGCAGGGCACTCGCGGATGATGTGCGAGGAAATGACGCCGCGCCAGGGATGCTATGTAGGTTTTTTCGCGCTGGTCGAACTGGCCGTGTCGACCCATGCCTCGATCGTCGGCACCAACGGTTTGCGCGGACCACTCTTTTTGGAAAAATACGAAGGCTATGCCGAGGAAATCCTGAAGGGCTTCCAATTCGGTCCGCACGACGCCTTCATCCTGATCTCGACCAGCGGCATCCGACCGCTGATCGTCGAAATGGCGATGGGGGCCAAAGAGCGAGGCTTGCCGGTGATCGCGATGCTCTCCAAACCGCATGGCGATCAGTCACCACCAGCGCACTCATCGGGTCAGAAACTGATGGACCTGGCCGATGTGGTCCTGGACAACCAGTGTCCGCCGGGAGATTGCGTGCTGGAGCTCGAGGGCCTGGAGTGGCGCACAGGACCAGTATCTACCGTGACAGGGTCCATGCTCATGAATATGCTGCGCTGCGAAGTGGCAGAGCGATTGCTGGCGCGGGGGGTGAAGCCCGAATTACTGCCGAGCCATCAATTTGTGGGTAATGTCAGCGCGGAAGAGCAGTTGGATCGATTTTACGAGGGGTACCGGAAAAGCCTGAAACACCTGTACGAGTAATCTCGATGAGGTTCTGGTCGCCCCTCTCTTGGCGGGATATCCAATGGGAAGTTTAGAGGGAAAAGTCTGTCTGATCACCGGCTCGACCGGCATTGCCGAATCCACGGCGCTCAAAGCCGTAGAAGAAGGCGCCAGAGTATTCGTAAGCTCGCGTACCGAAGCCAACTGCAAAAGCCTGGCCGATCGATTGGGCGAGCAAGGGGCGTATCGAGCCGCTGAATTGACCTGCAAAGAAGAAGTCGAAGCTGCCGTTAGAGCCTGTGTCGATACATGGGGCAGAATCGACGGGTTATTCAATGTGGCGGGCATCAGCGGCCGGCGCTTTGGCGACGGGCCCTTGCACGAGTGCACGGAGGAGGGGTGGGATCTGACACTGGATGCGAATGCGAAAAGCGTGTTTTTGGTCTGCCGCACGGTACTGCAAGAGCTTTTGCAGCAGGAACCGGATGCCAATGGGATGCGGGGAGCGATTCTCAACATGGCCAGCGTACTGGCTTTCTCACCGGAGCGGAAGTTCTTTGCCTCGCACGCTTATGCAGCGAGCAAGGGAGCGATCCTGGCCTTGAGCAAGGCGATGGCCAGCTACTACGCGCCGCACAAGATTCGCATCAATGCCATCGCACCGGCGCTGGTGGAAACGCCGATGAGTCGGCGAGCGGGAGAAAACGAGGAGATTATGGCGTTCATGCAGGACAAACAACCACTCGCGGCGATGATAACGGCGGCAGACGTGGCGGCAATGGCCGTCTTCCTCCTGGGGGACGGAGCCCGGGCGATCACCGGAGATACCGTGACGGTCGATGCGGGTTGGTGCGTGAGTTGACCAAAGGAATAGCGCGATGAAAGAATACGTCGTTGGATTCGACGTGGGGGGCACCCGGCTCAAGAGCGGCGCAGTGACCCGGCGGGGACGGATGCTGGCACCGGGAATCAATCCATCGGGATTTGCGCTGGGGATGGGCAACCTGCTCAAGACGCTCAAAGAGGAAGTCGCGCGGATCGCCGCCAAGCTAGGCGGCCCGCCACAGGCGATCGGGTTGGGTTTTCCCGGGGCGGTGGATCCGGAGGTCGGAGTGGTGTACATGCCGGGGAAAATCAAGGGCCTCGAGGGATATCCGATCGTAAAAAAGCTGGCCCGAGCCACCGGCGTACCGGTAATCGCCGACAACGACGGGCGAATCTCGATCTATGCCGAACGCTACTACGGTCAGGCACAGGACCTGGATTGGGCGGTAACCATCACCCTGGGCACCGGAGTCGGCTCGGGGGTCCTGCTCGACGGCAGGATCCTGCGCGACCCACATCTGCAGTTCGGCACGCAAATGAGTCATATCGTCATGCAGGCCCTGGGCGGACGACTCTGCATAACCAATGCACGCGGCACCGCTGAGATGATGTGCTCGGCCACCGCACTGGCGCAGCAAGTGCGCGATGGTCTGGCGCGCGGCATCCCATCGCTGCTCAGCGACTCGTATTTCAAAGATCCCGGCTCTATTGATTTCAAGGCCGTAATCCGCGGGGTTGCGCGTCAGGACCGACTCTGCAGCGATGAGCTCGAGCACTGGACGCGCAATCTGGGCTGGCTCCTGGTGAGCGCGGTGCACGTCTACGCACCGACACAGATCATCCTCAGCGGCGGCGCGACCAACGCCGCTGAGTACTTTCTCGAGCCGCTGCAGAAACAGGTCGACTCGCACCTCTTCCGCCATCCAGTGGGCCAGGGCGTGCCGATTGTACTATCCAAACTACGCAACCACGCAGGAGTCCTGGGCACTGCAGCGCTGGCCTGGGAAAAATTGGCTGGAGATCAAAGGTGAAAGAACGACCGCTGCGCACAACCGTTATCGGCTCCTACCCCTTTCCGAGCTGGCTCGAACACGCATCAGCTCACTTGGACGCATTCGGACCCGATGATATCGCCGAAATCCAGGACGATGCCGTCGTCGCGGCCCTCGGCGACCAGGTGCGTGCAGGCCTGGATGTGGTCACCGACGGCGAACAGACCCGCTTCGACTTCAATCTCTCTTTTTACGGCTACATAGAAGGCATCGACCTCGAATCGGCACCGCCCAGACGCTTCGGTCCCCCGGCTCATGACCAGCGGGGTCGGCACGCGATCACCGACGTGCTCCAGGCCCCGCGCGGTCTGGGCGCGGTCGCAGAATTCGAACGGCTCAAGCGGCTGGCCCCATCGGGGCCGGTGCTCAAGGCCAGCGTACCGGGGCCCTATACCCTGAGCGGTCGACTGGTGCCCAACGACGCCTATCCAGACCGCTGGGCTGTGACCGAGGTACTCTTGCCGATGGTGCGCGACGAATTAGCTGCGCTGGTCGAGGCCGGCTGCCGCGAACTGACCGTGGACGAACCTTCGATGAGCTGTTATGCGCACCGCGAAGACCCGGCACGTCTGGTCGATATTTTCAACCGCACCGTCGAGTCGGTGGCCGGCAAATGCCGGCTCTCGACCCATCTGTGCTTTGGCAATTACAAGGGACACGCCGTGGGCCTGCGCCGCTACGCGCCGATGTTTCCGGCCTTTTTGGATATGCATCTCGACGAGATTCACGTCGAGATGGCCAGTCGCGAATACGCCGAGCTCGATGTCATCGGCCAGATTGCCGAAAAGATGGACGTGGCCGTCGGGATCATTGATGTCAAGAGCTACTACCTAGAAACAGTCGACGATATCGCGGCCAGAGTGCGGCAATGCCTGGAATATGCTCCGGCCGAGCGACTCTCCTTCGCACCCGATTGCGGATTGAGCCAGACAGCGCGCTGGGCGGCGAGACAGAAATTGAACAATATGGTCGCCGGGGTGCACGAGGTGCGGGAGCAGTTGGGGTGCCCTTAATAGAGCCGGTTCAGCAAGACCAGACGCTGCTCGACGATATCGCGGCGCGGCGCGACAGCGAGTACCTATCGATCTGGTGGTTGGGCCAGAGCGGTTTCCTCGTGCAGTGGCAGGGGCAGCACCTGCTCTTCGACCCCTACCTCAGCGACTCGTTGAGCGCAAAATACGCCGGCAGCGACAAACCGCACGTGCGGATGACCGAGATCGCCGTCGCGCCCGCCCGCCTGGATTTCATCGACCTGGTGACTTCGACCCACAATCACACCGACCACCTCGACGCCGAGACCCTGCTGCCGTTGATGGAAGCCAACCCGGAGATCAAAGTCCTGGTCCCCGAAGCCAATCGCGACTTCGCCGCCGATCGGCTGGGCTGCGACCGATCCATTCTCGTCGGAATGGACGACGGTATCTGCTCTGAACACGCGGGCTTTTCGGTCGAAGGCGTGCCTGCGGCACACGAAGAGCTGGAGACCGATGCCAAAGGGCGACACCACTACCTGGGCTATGTGGCCCGGTGCGGAACTTGGACGATCTACCACAGCGGCGACACAATGCACTATCCGGGCATGGAGCAGCGATTGCAGGGCCTGGGAATCGATATCGCGCTCTTGCCGATCAACGGCCGCGCACCCGAACGGCGGGTAGCCGGCAATCTTAACGGCGCAGAGGCCGCAGATTTGTCCCGATCAATAGGTGCCCAAATCGCCATCCCCTGTCACTACGAAATGTTCGAATTCAACACCGCTTCGCCGACGGCATTCGAGAGCCGATGTCGGGACCTGGACCAGGGTTTTCAGGTCCTGCGTTGCGGTCAGCGCTGGAGCAGCGAGGAGTTAGAATAATGGGCAAGTGGAAAGTGGCCGGAATCAACTTCGACCATCTGCACATGGGCGACAATCTGCGGATGGCTTTCGAACACCAGGATGTTGAAATCGTCGGAATCTGTGACCAGCAGCCCGAGCGGATGCAAGAAGCCATAGAGAATTTCGCCATCTCAGAGGATCGAGTCTTCAGCGACTATAGAGCCTGTCTGGAAAAGACCCAACCCGATATCGTCCTGCTCTGCCCGGCCACCGCCGAGCACGGCGAGTGGACCGAGAAAGTCGCTCCCTTCGGCGTGCATATCATCATGGAGAAACCTTTTGCCGCCACGCTCGAAGAAGCCGATCGAATGCTGGCGGCGATGGCCAAAACCGGCAAAGAACTGGCGATCAACTGGCCGCTGGCCTGGTATCCGCCGCACCGCACGGCGCACCGGCTGATAGAGGAAGGCGAAATCGGCGAAGTGATCGAGGTACACTACTACGACGGCAACCGCGGCCCGCTATGGCACCTGGCAGACAAGATCGAGCGCACCGCAGCAGAGGTCGAGCGCGAAAAACCAAATAGCTGGTTTTACAAACGCGCAGCCGGTGGCGGCTCGCTATTGGATTATCTGGGTTATGGTACGACGCTGGGCACCTGGTACATGAACGGCCGTATACCGCTGGAGGTGACCGCAACCGTCGACCAACCGACGGGGCTCGAGGTCGACGAGCACAGCATCACCGTGGCGCGTTATGCAGAAGGGCTCTCGAAATTCGAGACGCGTTGGGGCACCTTTACCGACCCGTGGACCCTGCAGCCGCAGCCCAAGTGCGGGTTCGTCATCGTCGGCCGCGAGGGTACGATCTCTTCCTACGACTACGAGCAGACGATTCGCGTCCAGAATCGAAGCTGCCCCGCAGGCGAAGAGCGTCCGGTCGACACACTGACAAAACCTTTCCAGGATCCGGTGCAATACACCATCCACTGTCTGGAAGAGGGCAAAAAAATCGAGGGGCCGCTATCGCCCACAATGTGTCGCGTCGGCCAGCAGATCGTCGACACCGCCCACCAGAGCGCCGAGCAGAAGCGCACCTTACCCCTGATCCACTAACGAAGGACTCCGCGATGGCAGAGGACCAGGACAGCGGCTATGGGCGAGGCAAGATCGGAGCCGGCGGCGAGGTTGCCGCACCGGATCTGCCCTACCAACCGCGCGACCCAAAGACCTATCGCCCGGCCATCGGTCTGATCGGCTGTGGCGGCATATCCGAGATGCACCTGCGGGCCTATAAGAACGCCGGCTACGAAATCGCAGCACTCTGCAGTCGGGATCGCGATCGCGTCGAGCAGCGACAGCAGGAGTTCTACCCCGCAGCCGAGATCTATCTCGACTATCGAGACTTGCTCGCACGCGACGATATCGAGGTCGTGGATATTACACCGCATCCCGAGGATCGAGTACCGATACTCGAAGCGGCGATCGACGCTGGCAAACACATCCTGAGCCAGAAACCCTTTGTGGTAGATCTGGACCTCGGCGAGCAACTGGTCGAACGAGCAGCGCAACGAGGCATAAAGCTGGCCGTCAACCAGAACGGCCGCTGGGCCCCTCATTTCAGCTATATGCGCCAGGCCGTAGCGGCGGGCCTGGTCGGTACCGTGCAAAGCATCCATTTCGCCGTGCACTGGGATCACAACTGGATCGCCGCTACGGCTTTCGATGAGGTCGAGGATCTGGTGCTCTACGATTTCGGAATACACTGGTTCGATATGGCGGTGGCTCTGCTCGGCGCCGAGAAGCCCCAAAGGGTTTACGCCTCAGCCAGACGCGCTGCAAACCAAGAGGCCCGACCGCCACTTTTGGCGCAGGCAGCTATAGAGTGCGAAGAAGCACACGTATCGATCGCGTTCAACGGAAATACCCGTCAAGGGCAAGAGGATCGCACCTATCTGGTCGGTAGCGAAGGGGCGATTGGCGCCAGCGGCGTGGATCTGACCGCACAGGAACTCACGCTCCACACCACCGCAGGCGTGGCCCAGCCCCGTCTCGAGGGCACCTGGTTCGAGCAGGGATTTCACGGCGCAATGGCCGAACTGCTCTGTGCCGTCGAAGAAAACCGCGAACCCTACAACGGCGCCCGCTCCAATCTCGAAAGCCTGGCGCTCTGCTTCGCAGCGGTCGAAAGCGCCCACTGCAGCCAGCCAGTGGTGCCGGGAACGGTACGACAGCTGCCTGAGCACTGATACAGAGCCGTCGGGATAGGGTCGAAGCAACTTAGAATCGCCGCATTGCTAGCAGCCAGGGCATGCAGGTCAACCGAGGACCTGTTCAATACAGCGATCGCCCGCGATCAGTGCCTTCATCGCCCTCATCGAACGCCGGGCCTCAATCCACCCGCTCCAGCTTCCAAACATCGCTTTCCATATTGTTGCCGGCAATGACCCATAGCGCATTGCGGTGGACACAGACACTGGCGGCGTGTCGGGGAGCCCAGGGCACATCGGGTAGCTCGGTCCAGCTCTCGCCATCGGACGAATACCAGACGTCGTTGCGGTTGCCCTTGCCGTCGAATCCCTCCAGCAGCCAGAGTTTATCGTCGAAAACGGCAACTTCGTGGTAGTCGCGCGGTGCCCAGGGCGCGGTTTCGACATGGCAGTGCCAATCTATGCCGTCGGCAGAGCTCCAGACATCGTTGTAGTAAATCCGATCAGGGCGGTCCGGCGTGTCGTAGGTGCCACCACCCAGGATCCAGACCCGGTCCTGGAAGACCGCGCTGCCGCCGATCATGCCGCGCGGGGTCCAGCAGGGCTCACGCGGCTCGAGCCGCTGCCAGTCGACTCCATCCTCGGTATGCCACACATCGTCGTAAAAGCGCTCTTCAGCCGGAGCAAATTGCGGCAGGGTCTGGCCACCGAGAATCCATATTTTGTCTCGCAGGACAAAGGTGTAGTGCAAGAGACGCGGACCCCAGGCGACGTCGCGGTTAACGCAGTCCCAGTGGGCCCCATCGGCCGAAGACCACACGTCATTCTGGTAGTGTCCCTGATTGCCGTCACCACCGACGATCCACATCCGCTCATTGAAAACCGCGTAGCCGGCAGTGTGCCGACCTTCCCAATCGGCGGCGGGATCGTAGCCCTCGGCAAAGGTATTTTCCTTCACCAGCGTCCAGTCTATCCCGTCGGCAGAAGACCAGACTTCGTTGTTGCAAATCCGCGGAAAATAGGTCTTGTCCGCAGGACTCCAGCCGCCGAGGAGCCAGATCTTATCGGCGAAGACCAGTGCACCGGCACCGTCGCGAGGAGCAAAAGGGGCGGCAGCATTGACCTCGATCCAACGGTACTCTCTAGTCGCATTCATCGTTTGCAGTCCAGATGGGTGTCGCCAGCCACTTCGCTGGCCGAATTGGTCACCGCGACGAGGTGATGAGCGAGCCCGGAAATTTCGCGCGGACACATTTTTTGCACGCGATTTCATGGGAGCAACTTTATCGACGCGGAAAATCATATCTATATTCCCCGCCATTGTCGTTTTCGTAAATATGAAGGGAAAGAACAAGCCGATCAAATAAATAGACCGGCCAACCACAAATTCACGGCCCCAGCGGGCTGGCGCAGGCCGGCATCACAACAACGGTCTTGCGCTCTTTTGCCCCCAGCGTCCAGATTTATTAAATCTTGGACCAGACCCTATACGGAGTATGAGATATGGAACCCATCCACATCGGCAGCGCGCGTCAACTCTTTGTCGATCGATATCTGATCGACGCATTACGCGACACCCGACTGGTCCTGCACCAGCCGGAACGACGCGAGCCGATCATCGAAATCGACCGGCCCTGGGAAATCGGGGGCGTGGCCTATGCGGTCCTCTTCGAAGATCGGGACGTATACCGCGCCTGGTATCGCTGCACCCCTGAAGCCGATACCAATTCGACCGCCAAATCACTGACGGCCTACGCCGAGAGCGACGACGGCATCCACTGGCGCAAGCCCTCGCTGGGGCTGGTCGAGTTTCAGGGCTCGACGGACAATAACCTGGTCGTCAACGACCCGGACCTGGTCAACTTCGCCCCCTTCAAGGACGAAACGGCACCGGCTGCGGAACGCTATAAGGCCATCGGGCGCCGCGGTGCGGTTTTTAGCGCGGTCTCGCCAGACGGCTTGCACTGGACCAAACGCCCCGATCCGGTTCAGACGGTTGGCCCCTTCGATTCGCATAATATCGCCCTGCGCGATCCCTGGACGGGCAAGTACCTGATGTACACCCGCGGAATCCGCAAGGAGGGCATACCAGGACACGGCGTCAAACCCAACTTCAAGGAAGGTGTGCGCTGGATCCGCCGAGCTGAGTCCGACGACTTCTCAGCTTGGAGTCCGCTCGAACTCATCGAGACCGACGACGAAACCCTGGAGCACCTCTACACTAACTCCTTTATGCCCTACGAACGCGCCCCGGGCCTCTATCTGATCTTTCCCTCGCGATTCGTCAATGACCGCTCGCCCACACCGGACTGGTCCCATGTCGGCGTCAACGATGCAGTATTGATGAGCAGTCGCGATTCGAAACACTTCGACCGCACCTTCAAGGAGGCCTGGGTCCGGCCCGGGCCCGACCCGAATAACTGGCACGAGCGCAGCATCTATATCATGCGTGGGATTATCGACACCGGCCCGACCGAAATCTCGCTCTACATGAGCGACCACTGGCGTCTGCCGAGCAATACCATCCGCCGCTTGGCATTGCGCAAAGACGGCTTCGCCTCGCTGCAGGCCGACTATCGCGGCGGCGAAGTGCTGACCCACCCGCTGGTCTTCGCGGGCGACGAATTGCGGCTCAATATGTCGACGAGTGCGGCCGGAAGCGTCCGCGTCGAGATACAGGACCAGGCCGGACAACCGCTGCCGGGCCTTTCCCTGGCCGATTGCCCTGAGATCTACCACGACCAGATCGACCGAGTCGTCCGCTGGGATACAAACGCCAACCTGGGTGCCATAGCCGGACAACCAGTCCGCCTGCGCATCGCACTCTGCGATGCCGATCTCTACGCGTTTCGCTTTACTGGAGCGCGATGATGCAGAGCGAGACACTGAAACTGACGGCAGAACAACGAGCGCGTTTCGACGAGGACGGGTTTTTCCTCGTCGAGGAGGCGCTGACCGAGCACGAAGTCGCAGAGCTGCTGGCAGCGGTCGACGAACTATACGAACGCTACGCCGCAGAGCGCGCACTGGCGCCGGATACCCCTTTCCAGATGCGCAATATCGCCGCCGCCGACCCGCGCTTCAAACGACTCATCGACCACCCGGTAACGCTGCCGCTGGTGGTCGATCTGATCGGCTTCAATATCCAGCTCCGCACCTCGCATATGGACCTGCGCCCGCCGATGGCGCCCGAGCATGGAAAAAAAGCCCTCGGCGCAACGGACAGTTTCTTCCCCTGGCACGCCGACGGACCCGACTTCGGCTGGCCTGCGGTCGACGGCGTGCTGCCCTATATGGAGATGAAGATCGGCTACTATCTGACCGACCTGACCACACCCCAGAGCGGCGCAATCTGCATTATCCGCGGCAGCCACCGTACCAGCCCCTGGATCGACGGAACACGCGAGAATGGCATCGATCCCGACCGAATCGTCGAGGTCAACGTCCGCCCCGGCACTGCGCTGGTCTGGCGCACCGCGCTCTGGCACAGCCTGACTCCCAACCTATCCGGCCACGCGCGCAAGTGCCTCTACTACGGCTATCACCACCGCTGGATCCGCTCGTCGGATTTCGACCACCAGCGCCCGGAGGTGCTGAACGGCTGCACGCCGATCCAGCTCCAGCTCCTGGGCGAGCTGGGTACGGGCAAGGACAATTACGCCGGCGACGACCCGGAGGTGCTCCCGGTATCGCGCTACTGGCGGCCCCGGGACGAGGATATCCCCCTCAAAGCCTGGGCCGAGGAGCAATTGCAATCAACCGGCTAGAAACCGAACCCAAGCCCGGCATCGATTGAATCGGTCATACCGGCGCAAAGAAAGGAAACCGATGGACGCGAGCTGTCTGGACCACCCATTGACCGATGAAGAAAACCGCCTCTTCCAGGAGGACGGGTATTTCGTCGTCCACAATGTCCTGCCTCCGGAACTGATATCCGCACTGATCCCCATCGTCGACCGTCTCGACGCCGAGCACCGACCCAAGAAAGCGCTCGAAGCCCATCAGATGCTCAACTTATTCGACTTCATCGGCAAAGATCCGCTTTTTCTGCGACTCCTAGATTGGCCGAAGACCTTCGCCAAGGTATTCGGCATTCTCGGCTGGCATATACAGCTCTACCATTCGCACCTGATCGTCACCCCACCGCTCAACGGTCGGCAACCCCAGCGCCAGCGCCTGGGCTGGCATCAGGACAGCGGTCGGCTCAACCTCGATCTGGAGACCGAACCGCGACCGAGGATCTCACTGAAGGTCGCCTACTTCCTCACCGATTGCACCGCAATCGATAAAGGCAACTTCCACGCGCTCCCCGGCTCGCATCGCTACAACCAGATCGAAATGCCCGCAGATGAAAACCTGGATCCGGCGGAAACGGTGGCAATCAAAGCCGCGGCCGGGGATGCGATATTTTTCGACCGCAGGATCTGGCATGCATCGGGCCACAACTATTCAAATGAGACGCGCAAAGTGCTATTCTACGGCTACAGCTACCGCTGGTTGAGACCGCGTGACGATATGACGGTGGACCACATCATCGACCACTGCGACCCGATCCGCCAGCAGCTGCTGGGTGCCAGTCCCAGTGGCTGGCACGGCTATACCTCGCCACAGGAGGAAGACGTACCGCTGCGGGCGTGGATCCGCGAGCATGCTGGCGAGGAGGCGGTGATACGATGAAGAGACGAATCGCATATGCAGATCTGCAGCAGTTCTTCAAAGATGCGTTGGCCGCCGTCGGCGTGCCGCCGCAGGTGGCAGAGCTCGAAGCAGAGATCGGTGCCGAAGTCGATCTCTGCGGCGTGCATACGCATGGAGTCAGGCTGCTGCCGACGATGATCGATCATTTGCGCAGCGGACGCACCAACGGCGCGCCGGAGTTGAAGTCTCTGGTCGAATATCCGGCTTCGGCGCTCTACGAAGTCGACCGCGGCCTGGGCCGCTACGTCTCAGCCCTCTGTATGGACCAGGCTGTGGACCGGGCGCGCAAATACGGGATCGGCTCGGTGGCGGTGCGCGGAGTGGCGCATTGGGGCCGGGCGCACAGTTATGCGCTCAGAGCAGCCCAGGCGGGGATGGTCGGACTCTGTTTTACCAACGCCATCGTCAACTTTGCCGCCTGGGGTACCAGCGCCCCTTCGCTCGGCAACAACCCCATCGCCATCGGCGTACCGGGCGCCGAACCGGCCGTGCTCGACCTGGCGATGAGCCAGTCCTCTGTGAGCCGGGTACGCGTAGCGGCCGCAGCAGGTGAGCGCGTGCCGCTGGGTTGGGGTCTGGATGCATCGGGAGCGCCGACTGACGACCCGCAGGCGATCATCGACTCGGGCCGTTTTTTGCCCATGGGAGATCACAAGGGTTCGGGCCTGGCATTTATGGTCGAATTATTGACCGCTGGCCTGGCCAACGGCTTGCTCTGCTACGAGCAGGGCACCCTGCGCAACCCGAGCGATACCGCCGGTGGATCGGCCAAGCTCTTTATCGCCATACGCCCTTTCGGCGAGTGGTTGCCCACGCGACTGGCCGAGTTGGTAGCACACCTCAAGGATGCACCCTCGGCCCCTGAGCAGGGCGAGGCGCTCTGGCCGGGCGAGGGCAGCTTCAAGCGGCGAAAAGCCTACCTGGCGGAGGGAATTCCGCTGCCAGAGCAACTGATCGCAGAGCTGGAAACGCTGGCGACGGAACTCGCGCTGGAGTTGAAGCTGAATTGAGTCAGGCGCAGACGGCCGCGTCGGCGCTCCAGCGATTGAAAGGGGCGTGTTCTTCCCGGGCCAACCGGTCGCGGGTATCGCGCCAGAGTTTTTCCCAAGCCACCGGATCGCGCAGCACGCTTGCGGGATCGGCCTTGCTCCGAGCGACAAAGCCGGGAAAGAGATCGCGGCCGCTAGACTGGCCAATGGGGTTGTAGCGCAGATCGAAGCTCCAGCGCAGATCGTCGCTCTCGTTGGCCAACGAGCCGTGGATCGTGTGCTGGGTGAGGAAGAGTACATCGCCGGGCTGCATCGGTACCGGCATCGCCGATTCCAGCGCCATAAACTGCTCGGGAATTCGCAAGCCGCCCGTATGACCCGGACAGTGGGTGTGGAGTCCCTGGCGGTGACTCCCGGGTATGATCTGCAGACAGCCGTTCTCAACCGTCGCCTCGTTGAGCGGAAACCACACCGTCAAAACCTCGGACTCGTCGGCTTCGGGCAGCACCACGCCATTGTCCTGGTGCCAGCTGGTGGCACTGACCAGGGCCTGGCCGTTGTGGTTTTTGGGCACCAGGCGTTCGGGCGGTTTGAGGCGCACGTGTTGGACGGGATTGGACCAGATCTCAGGACCGACGATCGACTCGGCCACATCGAGGAGAGTCGGGTCGGTGATGCAGCGAAAGACGGCCGGCCCCGCCCAGAAGGGCGTGTCGGATTGGATCCCGGTCTGAGGCAGCGAAAAATCAAAATACTGAGCGTGAATATCGCCGCTATCGACGACGATCTGGGTCAGACGCTGACCAAAAGGCAGATCGTCGTAGCTCGAATCGATCCGACCTTCGGCGCAGAGCTCGCAGGCGAGGCGATCGAGCACGCCGTGGTACTCATCTATGATCGGCTGAATAACCTTTTCGACATCGAGTAAGCCCCGCACCAGCAAATAGCCCTCTGCTGCGAAGTGGTCGAGTTGTCGTTCGCTCAAAAATGACATATGATTTCCTCCATTCCTGAAAAATCCATTCAAATGCAGGAGATGTCAATGTGGATTTTCCCAAGCTAGACGAAGCGCTGCGCCTCGAGCGGCTCGAGCCACCGGCAAGCGCGGTGCGCATGGTGCTCGATACCGATACCTACAACGAAATCGACGACCAGTTCGCAGTGGTCCAGGCCCTGCTCTCACCCGATAAGCTCGCCGTCGAGGCGATCTACGCCGCACCGTTTTACAACGCCCGTTCGACAGGACCCGGCGATGGGATGGAGAAGAGCTACGAGGAAATTTTGCGACTCCTGCAACGACTCGACATCCCTGCCGAGGGATTTGTATTCCGCGGATCGACAGATCTAATCCAGGGCCAAGAGCCACAGCAGAGCGAGGCGGTTGACGATATGATCGCCAAGTCCCGGACCGGCGACGGCCCGCTTTACGTAGTGGCCATCGGCGCGATCACCAACGTCGCTTCGGCGATCATAGCAGACCCTTCGATCATCGAGCGGATTGTCGTAGTCTGGCTCGGGGGCCACGGACACTACTGGCCGACAGCACGCGAATTCAATTTGCAGGGCGATCTCAAAGCAGCGCAGCTCGTCTTCGACAGCGGGGTACCCTTGGTGCAGATACCCTGCCAGCCGGTAGCTTCGCATCTCTTGACGACACTGGCGGAATTAGAGCGTTTCGTCAAAGGGCGGGGCGCGATCGGCGACTACCTATTCGAGATCTTCGCAGATTATTCCAAAGACCACTTCGCCTACTCAAAAGTCATCTGGGATCTCTCGGCCAGCGCCTGGTTACTCGACGAGTCGTGGGTTCCCAGCGACGTGGTACAGAGCCCGATTCTGACCGACCAGCACACTTGGAGCCAAGATCCGGGGCGGCACTTCATGCGCGTCGGGCGTCAGGTCAATCGCGATGCGATTTTTCGGGATTTATTCGCCAAATTGGCAGGTTGAGCTCAATAGTTGCGTCAGTACCAGTCGCTTATTAGCGTATAGGTATGTCTACTCTCGTCCTCAGCGAAAAACCCAGCGTAGCACGCGATCTGGCCCGAATCTTAGGAGCCAAATCCCGCAATCAGGGCTATTTCAACGGCAACGGCTATATCGTCACCTGGGCCCTGGGACACCTGGTGCACTTCGCCGAGCCGGACGAATACGGTCCGCCTTGGAACCAGCGCTGGTCCTTCGCGCAACTGCCCATGATTCCCCAACAGTGGAAACTCAAAACCGCGCGCGCGACCTCGGACCAGTATCAGATCGTCAAAAAGCTCCTCAACGATCCCCAGACCAAGGAAGTAATTTGCGCCACCGACGCCGGCCGTGAGGGCGAGCATATCTTCCGGTTGATCTACGAGCACACCCGCTGCAGAAAGCCATTCAAAAGGCTCTGGGTTTCGAGCCTGACCGATGCAGCGATCCAGGAAGGCTTCCGCACTCTGCAGGAGGGGACGGCCTTCGACGATCTGGCCCAGGCCGCGCGAGCGCGCACCCAGGCCGATTGGCTGATGGGCATGAACCTGACCCGCGCTTATACCGTGCACAACAAAGTGCTCTGTACCATCGGCCGAGTACAGACGCCAACCCTGGCGATGATCGTCAAACGCGATGCGGCGATCACCGATTTTGTGAAATCTTATTTCTACGAGCTGGTGGCTCACTTCGTAGAGGGTTTTGCCGCTAAGTACTCCAGAGATGGCCAGACCCGAATCGACAACAAGGAGGAGGCCGAGCGTCTGCATCGCCAGTTCAGCCCCCACAAAATCGGCATCGTCCGCAAGGTCGAGCAGAAAATCGTCAAGCACCGCCCACCCCCATTCTACGACCTCAACAATCTGCAGCGCGATGCCAACCGCCGCTTCGGCTTTACGGCGGCGCAGGTGCTCGAGCATGCCCAGGCCCTCTATGAAACCCACAAGCTCATCACCTATCCGCGCACCGAGAGCCGCCATATTTCCGAGGACATGGTAGCTGAATTACCGGGAATTCTGGCACAGCTTGCCCACCCACAGGCCGCTGCCGCCCTGGAGCGCCTGCGCAATGGGCATCGCTTGAGCAAGGCCTATGTCGACCGCACCAAACTGACCGACCACCACGCGATTATTCCAACCGGACAAAAACCTTCGCCCAACCTCTCGCCGGCTCTGAAAAAAATCTACGACCTGGTGGTGACGCGTTTCGTCGCGGTTTTCCTACCCGACCAAGTCGTCGAGGAAACCACCGTGACCATCGAAATCGGCGACGCGATCTTCGTAGCGAAGGGGTCGGTGGTCCTCGAAGAAGGCTGGAAGGTAGTCGAAGCGCAGCGCGGAAACTCCGGACAGGACAAGGGGCAAGACGACGACGCCCAACGCCAGGTGATTCCGCCACTGGAACAGGGCCAGCAAATCCACATCAAAAACATCGACCTGGTCGAGAAGGAAACCAAACCGCCCCGGCCCTATACCGATGCCACGCTCCTCGCGGCGATGAAGAACGCCGGACGCGAAATCGCAGATGATGAGCTGGCTGCCGCGATGAAGGAGTCGGGCCTGGGCACACCGGCGACCAGAGCGGAAACGATCGAAAAACTGATTCGCACTGGTTATGTAGTCCGCGCGAAGAAATCGATCGCCTCGACGGAGAAGGGCCGGGCGCTGGTCGGCTTGGTCACCGAACCATTGCGCAGCCCGGAACTGACGGCTGAATGGGAACAGCAGCTCAAGGACATCGAGGAAGGCATACGCCCAGCGGAAGAATTTTACGACCGGATCGCCACATTTGTCCGCAATCTAGTGCCCGAGGTTTCGCAGGGCCAGGCACTCACACCCGAGCAAGCGGCGCAGGCGGACACCAAGAGGAGCCGGGGACGAAACCGCGGCAAAGACCTGGGGCCCTGTCCCAAATGCAAAGAAGGCAAAATCTACGAAAACGCCAAACTCTACGGCTGTAGCCGCTACAAAGAAGGGTGTGAGTTCGCACTCTGGAAGACGGTGGCCCGCAAGAAGCTGACCGAGAAACAGGCGCAGTTGCTGATCGCCAAGGGCCGCAGCGAAAAGATCAAAGGATTCACTTCCAAGGCGGGTAAGAAGTTCGAAGCCCGGCTCAAATTCGACGACGCGTTCAAAGTCGTTTTCGACTTTGACGAGAGACCGCAGAATAAAGCGACCAGTGGCGGGGGTCGAACCACCCCACCACGTAGAGTAGAACAAGAATCGGCTCCGACCCCGGCGAAGACCGCCCCCTCTCAGCAACCGGAAGCGCTCACCTGTCCCAAATGCAATCAAGGCCATATCATCGAGGGCCAGCGCGGTTTCGGTTGCGACCGTTATCGCGAGGGATGCGAGTTCGTGGTATGGAAGGAAATGGCGGGCAAAAAACTGACCGAAAAACAAATCCAAAGCCTGATCGCCAAGGGCCGTACCGGGTTGATCAAGGGGTTTAAAAGCAAGGACGGCAACAAGTTCGCCGCACGCCTGGCGTTGGACGAAGAATGGAAAGCGAAGTTTGATTTTGCCCATTAGAATCCACTGGTGAAGACCTAGACACTCTGCCAGACACCCGGCGTTTCTTCGGCAACGCGTCCGCCTGCTCTTCAAATACGGTCCACACGGTGGCAGCCACGAGCCCAGCGGATGGGCTCGCGCTATAGAACAGCAGCCGGTTATACATCGACGGCCAACTACGCCTCTGCGGCTATCCTCTCTACACTGCCACACTGCGCGGCAGCAACAAATGGAGATGACCGATAAGAATGAACGCACTCTATTTTTGGGAACCTCGGCCCGGTCTGAGTCTGAACGACCAGTGCAATCCCTATGGCCCGCTTTTGGCCCAGGCCTTAGCCCCGCGGGGTATCCACCTCGAATGGGCCAGTTACGACATGACGGTGGAATGGCTGGAGGAACAATGGCCCCGCTATCAGGTGCTGCACCTCAACTGGTTGAACCACTTCTACAGGGGCAACGATCTGGCCGAAGCGGTCGCAGCCTATACTCGTTTTGCCGAAATGATGACCCGGGCGCGAAAAATCGGTTACCGGATCGTCTGGACTTTCCACAACCACTATCCACACGAGCGTCCCTTCCCCGACCTGGATCATCTGGCCCAGTTATTGATCTGCCGTTTGGCTCATGCGGTAACCGCTCACTGCGGATATGCCGCAGGTCTCTTGCGCGACGAATTCCATTGTGAAAGCGAGATCGCAGTGGTGCCGCACGGCCATTTCATCGACGCCTTTCCCAACCGCGTCTCGCGCCAGGAGGCACGGGCAAAACTGGATTTGCCCGAGAATGCCTTCGTCTACATCTTCTTCGGCAATGCCCGCGTCTATAAAGGCATCGAGCGACTGGTCAAGGCTTTCGAGAAAACGGCAGACGAAAATGCTCTGTTGCTCCTGATGATGCGCGCATCCTTCAACGCGGACTATAGTACAGAGCTGGAAAAATTAACTAGCGGCAATCCGCAAATCCGGGTTTTCACCTCGGAGTTTTTTGCCAATTCGGAATTTCAGTATTTCCTCAACTCAGCCGATGTAGCGGCGCTGCCGTTTTCGGCAATCTTAACATCGGGATCGGCGATTACCGCATTGGGATTCGGCGTTCCGACAATCTTGCCGCGTCTGGGATGTATGCCGGAGTTAATCGATGGAGAACAGGGAGTCCTCTACGATGCCGGCGATCCGCAAGGGTTGGAGGGGGCAATGGTGGAAGTGCGAAAGCGGGATCTGAAGACTATGCAGACGGCGGCACGCAGCAAAGCCGAAACATTGGATTGGGACGGAATCGCGGGTCAGGTGGCCAAGCTCTACCAAGCCGATCACCGCTAAAGTACCGATGATCGACTGGGGCAGCCGAACCCTGCGCCCACCTATCCGTTTTTTGCTCTTTCCAAACTTCAGTTAATTGATAGAAAGCAGCAACGAATATGGCCGATCGACCTAATATTCTCTGGTATTGTAGTGATCAGCAGCGCTTCGATACCATCGCCGCCTTGGGAAATGAATTCATCAACACGCCCAGACTGGATGCGTTCATGGCCGAGGGCGTGGCCTTTACCCATGCCTACACTCAGAGTCCGATTTGCACGCCGAGCCGGTCCAGCTTTCTCACCGGCACCTATCCCAGTGCAGTGGGAGTCAACGGCAATGGAAATGAATTTTTTCCGCAGTGGCAGGAGGAACGGCTCCTGCCCCATCGCCTGGCGCGCAGCGGATACGATTGCGGACTGGTGGGCAAGTTGCATCTGGCCAGCCCGGCGATGGGAAGGGAAAACCGGGTCGACGATGGATATCGCTATTTCCAATACAGCCACGATCACAAAGGGCCCAGAATCGATGATCACGACTACGCCACATGGGTATGGCAGCAAGGAGGCGACGCCGATGCGTTGATGAATCCCTATGTGACCGAGACCTACCGCGAAGGGGCAAAGATCAAGAGCTTCGGCGGACTCTACGAACCGACGCCAGACAAGGACAATATCCCGCCTCATCTACACCAGACCCACTGGTGCAGCGAGCAATCGCTCGAATTTATCGATGAGAACCGCGGCACAGACCAGCCCTGGTTGCTGAGCGTCAACCCCTTCGATCCGCACCCGCCCTATGACGCACCGTGGGAATACTACCGGCGCTACGACCCCGCTGCATTGCCTGGAGCCCATTTTACTCCCGATGATCTGGCGCTACAGCAGCAACTGGCCGAGGCCGGGATTGATTTCCAGTCGCAACCGCAGGACCCGGCAGCATGGGAGGACAAGAAGATTCAGGCTTCTTATTATGCGATGATCGAGCAGGTCGACCACGAGTTTGGGCGGATTCTGGACCATCTAGAGGCAACCGGTCAACGCGAGAATACGATTGTCATCTTTATGAGCGACCACGGCGAGATGCTCGGCGATCACGGCCTGGTACTCAAAGGGTGCCGCTTCTACGAAGGCCTGGTGCGAGTACCGCTGATGATATCCTGGCCAGGGCACTTCGCGGAGGGCGTGGTAACGGACGCACTGGTCGAGTTGATGGATTTGGCACCGACGCTCTACGAGGCCACCGGCGAGGACGTACCCTATTACGTGCAGGGCCGCTCGTTGATGCCGGTGTTGACCGGAAAAGCCCAGCAACACCGCGATGCCGTGCGCTGCGAGTTTTACGGTGCCATCGATTTTCCCGACCAGACCCACGCGACGATGTACCGAACCCGCAAGTGGAAATGGATATCCTACCACGGCAAGAACCTCTGCGAGCTCTACGATCTGGAGAACGATCCCTGGGAGCATCGAAATCTGGCGGAGGAACCCGAGTACCAGAGCATCAAAGCGGAATTGATGCGCAAGAGCTTCGACGCCACCGCACAGGCACATATGCCTGACCCGCCGCGAGTGATGCCGTTTTAAATCCTGGATCATCCTGACGGGCGCACCGGTCTGCAGGTACTTGGGATCGGAAGCGTGATGCAGCGGAATCTGAGATGAACCATCTTTGAATAAGGAGAGTATGGATGAAAATCAAGCGCGTGAGCTCGGTATTATTACAACCGATGCCCTGGGTGCTGGTGAAGGTCGAAACCGACGCTGGTATCACCGGGATCGGCGAGGCCTACCACGGGGCCGGGGTGCATCAAATCGCGGTCGATGAGCGAGTGACGCGTACGCTGCTGGGACAGAACCCGCTCGATGTCGATCGTCGCTTCCGCGACATGATGCGTGGCATGTCGGCTTCGGGCTACTACCAGGGCGCGGTGATGAGCGCCATCAGCGGCATCGAGATGGCGCTGTGGGATATCGCCGGACAGGCTCTGGGTGCGCCGATCTGGCAATTGTTGGGCGGCCGCTTTCGCGACCGGGTGCGGATCTACAACGACTGCCATGCCGGCGAGGACGAAACACCTGCCGCCTATGCGGCCAAAGCCAAAGAGGTAGAGGCACGGGGCTTTACCGCGATCAAATTCGATATCGACCCATTGCCTTCGCAGCGGGACACCTATAATCGCGCGATCAGCAACGACGATATCGCCCACTATGTCGAAATAGTGAGCGCGGTACGCGAAGCGCTGGATTCAAATACCGACCTGGCCATCGACGCGCATTGGGCGTACACGCCCGTGGATATTCTCAAGGTAGCACATGCTTTCGAGGACCTGAATCTGCTCTGGCTGGAGGATCCGATCCCGGCGGAAAACGTCGAGGCGATGGCGATGGTCAAAAACGCGACACGAACGCCGATATGCACGGGTGAAAATTTCTATACCCGCTTCGGTTTTCGCGAATTGATCCAATCACAGGCAGCCGATATTGTCTCGCCTGATCTGGCCAAGGCGGGTGGCTTGCTGGAGGGGAGACGGATCGCAGATCTGGCAGATATGTATTATATGCCGCTGGCACCGCATAATATATGCGGGCCAATCGGCACCTTTGCGATGACCCATACCTGTGCGGCGGTGCCCAATTTTCTGGCCCTGGAGTTCCACCACCTCGACAACGACCTCTGGACCGGACTGGTCGTCGAAGAACCGCTGATCGTCGACGGCCATATCGCGGTCGGAGAGCGGCCGGGGTTGGGCGTGACCCTCGACGAAGGAGTAGCAAAAGCAGCGACGAAAGAAAGTCTGGGTTTCTTCGACTGATCCGGGTCAGTACGCGATCCTGCAAGCAGAATTGCCTCCTACCCGTCTCTTACGCGATCTGGCAACGAGACCCGATTAGAGCGGCTAATCATTGGTCGCGATTTTCATATTGCAATCCGCTGGCAACGGCCTGGCGTAGCGAAAACCTATCGCACTACTGCCACTGAGCGCTGCACCCGATGGTCATCGGTCTCGAGGATCAGGTGATAGACTCCAGTAGCGACGAATTTGCCCAGAAGATTGCGGCCGTCCCAAAGCGCGACATGGCCTATTCGCGCCGGACGAGAGCCGAGATCCACCTGCCAGACCCGTTCGCCGGCAGCGGTAAAGATCGAGAGGCGGGTCTCGGTACTGGGAGCGGCCAGGTCGAAAACCAGGCGGGTCTGCTGGTGCTCGACAGGCCGGAAGGGATTGGGGTAGTTCGGCTGTAATAGAGTGGCCGCAGCCGGCATCAAATCGGTCAGGTCCGGATCGAAGACCACTTCAAATTGGTAATCGTAGGCAAAACCGGCGTTTTCTGCAGAGGAAACGACGAGCACCACCTCATCATAGCGATCCCAACCCGCAACGCGAAGTGTCGGTTCCGCAACCAGGCGGATCTCGACCCCGCTAGAGCCGATCAGCAGCAGGTGACGACGCCAATCACCGCGACGAGGATCAAAAGTGATGGTGACACCGCCCGAGCGAAGTTGGGGTCTGATGCGCAGATAATCGCTGCCGGTAGCGTCGAGATCGCTCGAGTCCCGCCACGTGGCACTCTCCTCATCGACCTTGATTTCGAGGGTGGGTACTTGCGGATACTTGCTGCCCTCAGCATAAAACTCGTCTTCGTAAGACAAACCTTCAATCCGCGAGTCCGTAAAATAGTTCCAGACCGCGAACTCGCCTATAACCACGCCCAACCCCCCGGGTTCGACCGGGCGGATCGCGCGATCAAAGTGTTCTAAGCGAGCACTGGAACGACGGGCTAGTTCCTCCCAGATCAGGCGATTGAGCTGACGGCTATAGCGCTGGTCGAGGAAGTGCGAGAAGATGGCGCTGCCGTAGATATGGAAATCGGAACCCAATCGGCTGCCCGAGTTGACAGCCCGCTGCGGAGATTTAAAAAAACTCGGCAAATACTGGAGATAATCGTCGATTTCTGGATAGGCTACTTCCTCCATCCAGGTCGAGGTCGATTCCTGCCACCAGATACCGTCGTTGCCCTGATAGTAGCCAAACTGCAAGGCGTGGTGAAACTCATGGGCAATGGTCACCCTCAGCGCATCGAGGCCGCGCGTTTGCTGGTAGACCGAGTTGGTGTAGTCGTTGTCGAGCTCGAGATAGCTGTAGGTGGTGGCCCCCCCTTGTTCGGGATATGTAAAACCGTAGGCCGCGCCCCGGCCCAAGTCGGTGAAGAAGACGTCGTATTCTTCACCGCTCAGGCCCAGATCGGAAGGCGGCGGATTATAGCCCAAACTATCGACTTCGAGACTCCAGATGCTGTCGAGGATCACCGCGGCCACATCGATATAATCGGGCGTACCGTTGCCATCGGCATCGTCTGCAGCAACAGCTTCGGAACCAGAGGTATCGTAATGGAGTAGAAAACGACCCGAGGGCGAGCGCGCTTCGAATTCTCTGACCGGGCGGCGCTGGACGATTTTGCCCAGGCGCTGACGATACGTCTCGCCGAATCGAGGAATGGCGCTCAGAGCCTGGACCAGTTGCGGAGTGCCGCAGTAGGGATGCACATCGGGCTCGCGGTACTGAGCGGGCAGCGCTGCGGGATCGCGCAAACTCTGCAGCTGGTAGATCAGCGCGGTCTCGAGGTCGATCTCACCGGCTTCGTAGCCGGCTTCGACCAGGGTTTTGCCCTGGAGGGGCAAAGCGAAAAGCAAAAGGGCTACGAGGCTTTTGAAAGTCATAGATCTCTTGGCGATAAAGACGAAGGCATTAGGCACATGGACTCTCGGTCTGCATAGACGCGCCAAGGTCAACCTTTTGCTAGTTCGATACCCTGCAGTATCCCACCACAAAGAAAATAAAGGCGAAGTCGATCCCTGCCAAAGCTTTTTAGAAGATACTTTTTGTACCATCCACGAGGTGCTGGCACAATCTCTGTACCGTGATTGAATTCGCGCCGCAAAGTGGCCGAAAATGCCTGCGGTATAGGCCGTCTAAGAGGACGCTGCACACTCCGTCGCCCTTGTCGAAATAGACCGCTGAGCACTTGAATCGGGTCCCCGATCAACGGAGAGGCCTGATAGCGAATCGACAAAGCGTTTGTCGCTATCCCATACTGTACGTACATTGCCAGCGCAAAAAACAAGACAGGAGACTGCCATGGAACTAACCCAGAGACCCCGGCGCCTCCGCCGCTCAGAGGCGGTGCGCAGCCTGGTGCGCGAGACGAGTTTACGCGTCGACGATTTGATCCACCCGCTCTTCGTCACCGAGGGCGAGAGCACGCGTGAGCCGATCGAATCTATGCCCGGTCAATACCGATTCTCCATCGATGAACTAGTGGCCGAATGCCAGACATTGAGTCGGCTCGGCATCCCGGCCGTCAACCTTTTTGGATATTCGACTGAAAAAGACGATATGGCCACCGGGTCCTACGATCCGGAGGGGCTGATCCAGCGGGCAATCCGCGGGATCAAAGCGGCGGTCCCCGAACTCTGCGTACAGACCGATATCGCCCTCGACCCCTACACCTATCACGGCCACGACGGACTGGTTATCGACG
Organism: uncultured Gemmatimonadaceae bacterium; assembly: GCA_964520345.1. Lineage (GTDB taxonomy): Bacteria > Latescibacterota > UBA2968 > UBA8231 > UBA8231. The sequence goes on from CAZFMY010000013.1 coordinate 68,012, forward strand.
GTGAAGTGGTTAACGACGAAACCGTGGAAGTACTCTGCAAGATGGCGCTATCTCACGCCGAGGCCGGCGTCGACTGGGTGGCGCCGTCAGATATGATGGACGGTCGAGTCGGCGGCATCCGCCGCGCACTGGACGAGGCCGGTTATACAAACATCGGGATCCTGGCCTATTCGGCCAAATACGCCTCGTGTTTCTACGGACCTTTTCGCGGCGCCCTCGATTCGGCACCGAAGAAAGGCGATAAAAAATCCTACCAGATGGACCCGGCCAACAGTCGCGAGGCTTTAAAAGAGATCGCACTCGACATCGAGCAGGGAGCCGATGTAGTGATGGTCAAACCGGCACTGGCCTACCTCGATGTGATCGCTGCGGCTCGTGCGGCCTTCGACGTGCCTATCGCCGCCTACAATGTCTCGGGAGAATTCGGGATGATCACTGCGGCAGCGGAGCGGGGGTGGGTACACCGGGAGACGGCCATTATGGAGACATTGACGGGGATCAAACGGGCAGGAGCGGATATGATCCTGACCTATTTCGCCAAGGAAGTCGCCGAGATCCTGAAATAACCATCGAGGACCAGTCGAAGCCTAGGATCCCAGATAGAGATCTCTCCCTTTGGCCAGCGCCGCGATCTTGCGATCGGCGATTGAGCGCTTGAGCATCCAGAATCCGCAATCGGGATGAATATAGCGAATCCGCTCGGGACCAAGCGCTGAGGCTGCGACCTCGATACTGTGAGCTATTTCATCGGGCGTCTCAATCTGATTGACCTTGATATCGACCACGCCGAGACCGAGACCGAGGCGAGGATCTATTTCCTTCAGCGCATCGAGGTCGCTCGCCGGACGATGAGCCAATTCCAGCACCAGATGATCAGCGCGCAACTCGTTGAGAAAGGAGAGCAGGGTCTCCCACTCGCCCTTTTGAATGGTCTGGCCTCCGTAGTTGCCGAAGCAGAAGTGGACTGCTTTTTCGCTTCCCGGATCAATAGCATCGAGAACTTCGTTGATCGCACGGGCAGCGAGCGGACCATCGGAGGGATTACCGGGGATATTGGCCTCGTCGATCTGGACGCAGGCACAGGGCAGACCGCGAACCTGAGCGGCGAGCACCCGGGCCACCCCCATCAGCAGCGCTTCGAAATCGCCGTAATGATGGTCGAGCAAGGTGCGAGCGAGCATGTAGGGGCTGGTCAGGGTAAACTTGAAAGGCCCTCCGGCAATGGCCGCGGCACGAGTGCAGTCCGCGAGCAGGTCGAGCCTGCCCTCCGAGAGTGCGGCATCGACGACCGCTGCCGGCTTGGCGCGAAAACCCATGCTCTGTAGAGCAGCGAACTCTTCGGTCTCACTGCGTCCGAACTCAGAGCGGGTACCCCCCATTGGACGGACGAAATACTCGATCATTCCATTGGTATCGGGATGGTTGGTATCGAATCGGTAGAGTTCGCCATCAGTCGGCAGATCGACACCCGCCTGACGCTGAGTATCGAAAACTACGCGAGTGGCGTCGATGATCCCCTGTTCGGTAGGCAGAGCCTGGAGCCATTCGGGAACGGGATAAGAGCCGACAGTGGTGGTTTGGAACGCGGTTGGGTTGGACATGGTATTCCTTGGTTTAATGCGAAAAATCAGCGCATATAAATAAAGCCTATGCGCGGTCTACGCAAGATTCAGCGGGCTGGCTCCAAGACTACGTGCAAACCGCGGTGATCGCTGGCGGAAACATTGACCACCGCAGTGGTAACGGTGCGAAAACCGCGGTGGAGCACATAGTCGATACGTGCAAAAGGCAATGACGCATGATACGTGAAGCCGAAACCCCAACCGGCTTGGCCCCAGGAATCGGTCAGCAGATCGAGCAGGGGACGGTTGGAGTAGTAGAGCGGAGTCGAATTAAGATCGCCGCCGAGGATGACCGGGTGGTCGGTAGCCGCGATTTCCCGGGCTAGAATCTCGGCCTGTTGGCGTCGGAGTCTGGAGGCGCCAAAGAGCATCCGGCTACCCTCGACCAGAGGCAGGGACTCGAGGTGGACATTGTAGATGTCGATAGGCACCTGATCATACTGGATCTGAACCCGCGGCAAGTAGCGGATATGACGAGCCCAGGACCGCGCGCGGAGCGGAGGCAATACGGTCATGGGATACTTGCTCATAAAGAGCCCTCCCATGCCAGCATCGCGGCGCAGAATCTGAAACTTGAACTCGTAGCCCAGCTTATCTGCCAGCACTTCCCAACCCCTTTTGTGGGAGACATAAACCTCTTGCAAGAGAATCAGGTCGAAGTCTCCCTGAGCTATGAACTCAATAAATTCCTCCGGCGACTCCATGCCGATGTTGTGGCTATACACGTGCAGATAACCCGCGCGCTGCGGGGGAATATCGGCACCAATCGACCATCCCATCGTGGCCCAGGTTTGACCAAAGATCACCAGAGCTGCGAGCGACGCGGGCAAGGCGATCAGAGGTTTGTGCCGCATAATCGCGAGGACCACGAGGGCACAGGCAAAGAGTGCCAGGATGAGACGCAAAAAGGGCTGAGCGGCGAGAACCTCGATTTCGATCAGCGTTGCACCGAGGAGGTACGGGAATACTGCCGCCAGCAAGAACAAGACGGCAACGGTCCATAGCAAAAGAGAAGAACCGCCACCATCATCTGCCGATACGCGGGTGGGATCTCTAGCCTTCATAGATTAAATATAAGTACTTGCGGCGATCTCGATCTTCGCAGCAAACTCTTAGAGATACCCCGGAGCCGTTTTTTCCTCTCCCTGAGTACGCTGCTGAGGTTTAGATCTGGACGACCTCGTCCCCGTACTCCTATTTGAGCAGCGTCACCTTCCTCATCTGGCGATTTTTCCCATGGCGCAGTTCAACGAGATAGGCTCCGCTGCCGGCTTCCAATCCCGAATCGCTATGGCCATTCCAGGTATAGCGATGCTCACCCGCAGGTAATATACCAGCAAAGAGCGTACGTACCCGACGGCCGAGCAGATCGTAGACACTCAGCTCGATTGGCGCATTGGAATCGGATAATCCGATCGGAATCAGCGTTTCGGCATTGAAGGGGTTAGGGTAGACCAGCCCAAGGCTGCTCTGATCTGGGAGGACTTGGCCAGTCCCTTCTTCAACATTGGTGGACACGGGTATAGGAGCATCGCTGAGCACGGCGATACTCGCCGGGGGCAGACCGGTGGAAATCGGTCCGGCGACCAATTGGTCGGTATCGGTATCGTAGAAGAGCAAACCGCCCCCGTCCGGATTGTCAAAAGTACCGCGATCGGCGATAATGAGGCGCTGGCCATCGACTGCCAGGCTAGGTGTAAAGCCCGTAGAGTGGCTGGCCAATTTAGCATGAACAACACCGCTGCTCAGATCCACGGGATAGACGTGATTGGCAAAATTGACGTCGGAGACGACAGCGTATCCTTTGCTAGCTGAAGATAGGGCCAGAAAATTGATATCGCCGCCGAGGTCGGCTTCGGAAACAACCAGCCCTCTACTGCTGCCGTCCTGCAGGTCGATCACCTCGATGCCACCGGCCAAATCGCCGAAACCGGCTACCTCGGCAACGACGAGCTGGGTGCCGACGGCAACGACGCTGGTGGGATTGCCCGCAGCCAGAAGCCTAGCCTGGACGCCATCGACAGCTGGATCCATATCGACGAGCTGGTCAGTCTCGATATCGACGACGACCAGGATTCCACGGGCGGCGGGCACGAAGCCCGCGTCCCGGTCCTGCAGTTGGCAGGCAACGTAGAGACGATCGTCGACGATGGCCATCTGAGACATCTCGGGTGCGCCGTCGACATCGGCGAAAGCACCAAGATCGACCGTACCTAATTCGCTGCCGTCCTGCGGGTTTACGATAAGTATCCGGGTATCGTCGTAGCGCGAGATATAGGCCTTACTAGCCGAAGCAAAAGCGATATCGTGGGGGTTAGTACCGTTGCCGGTGGAAAACTGCAGCACCGGAGTACGCGGATCATTTTCGTCGATGACCAGGATATTGTCCTGGCCCAGACGGTTGACCACGTAGATTCGGCCCTGGTAGTAGCGGACGACGGTATCGGAGTGGAGATTGAGCAGATTGACTTCGGCCTCCAACGCCCCAGATTGAAGATAGGCAGCACTGCCACTGACAAAATCGGTAGTGGTCACGAATAGGCCCGATTGGGCTGCGGCGTGATCCCCTAAGACAAAAAGGGCCAGTGAGGCAAATAGCTTTCGCACGAATAATTCCTTTCTAATTGAGTTTTAACGAGAAGAAAAAGGCCCGGCCGGGCAGGGGATAACCCCAGAGGTCGGCGATCTGGTTAGCAGTCAAGTTGCGCACTTCGCAGTTTAGTGAGATCAGTGTGGAAAGAGCCAATCTGCCCCCGAGGCCATGCACCAGGCGTGCGGGCAGGGGTTGCAAATTAGCGCGGTCGAGAAAATGGCGACTCTCATGGCTGAATGCGTAATAGACGGAATAACGATCGCGAGTCAGGCTCGAGCGCGCCTCGAGAGCATGGCGCGGAGCATTGGGCAGATCATTGCCCCGTTCATAGGCGAAAGGAGCGCGGTTCTCGGCGTGCTGGTAGGTATAACTGAGGTCTATTCGCGCCCAGACCAGAGGTCGGATCTGCAAGCGGGTCTCGACGCCGCGCAACTCGGCCCGACCAATGTTGAGAGGCCGCGATACGTATTGGGAATTTTGCACGAAGCGAATGAGATCGTCGACCGTATTGCGGTAGTACACCACCTCGGCCAAAGTCAAAAAACCCGCTCCGCGGTAAACGAGCCCTATATCCACGTTATTGCCCCGTTCGCTCTCGAGGTCGGTATTGCCCAGTACTGCCCCGCGGTTGCCGAAGAGTTCCTGGAAGCTTGGGGGCCGCTGATTGTAGCCGCGATGGCCCTGGAGGATCCACCCCCTACCAAGACCGAAGCGAAAACCCAGCTGCCCGCTTCCGAGCCACTGTTTCTTCTCGCGTTCGGGTTCGAGCAGACTATAGGCGAAGGCACTGGGTCCGTAGAAGCGATCGTCGAGCCTCTCGGCCCGAGCACCAGCGCTAAGCGCAAGACGCCGCAGCGGAATCTCGACCTCCGCGCCGAACACAAGGCCACGGCGGCGGCTCTCGCGCAGCTGGGATTCGAGGTCGAGCAGGTCTTCGGGTTGGAAGATCTGGCGGCGAAGAGAGCCAAAGACCGTAACTAAAGCGCTGCCCGACAAGAGGGCATTGAGTTCACCGCGCAGACCGAGCGAAGAGATGGTACTGCGCTCGCGCTGGGTCCCGGCACCCACTTCACCGCGCGGATTTTTATACACGCCTTGCTGAACGAGTCGGTAGACCTGCAGACGATAGCCGACACTCGTGCTCAAAGGACCGAAGAGCTCGAATTCGGTCGCCTGACGACGGGTGTCATAGCGAGTGTGCAGGGCCTGGTTGTTGCTGATGCCGGGAATGCCGCGGTGGTTGAGATCGAAGGTCGTATAAGCCTTCAGGCGGTGACCGCGCCAATCGCGTTGCACTTTGGCCAGCGTCCGCAGGCCGGAAAAGTCGCTGTTGCGACGGCTGGTACGCTGATCGTCATTGGTGTTGTATTCGGTGCCGTTGTCGTCGAGAAAACGAAAATCGTTTTCGCTGGCGCCGTAGTCCAAAAGAGCGGTATAGCGATAAACGCCGTAGCGACCACCAAAGTTGAGGCCGAACTGCCGAGTGCGAAAGGAACCGCCGCCCGTATTCAGCTGCAGGCGGTTTTTCTGGTCGGGCTCGCGGGTACGGATATGAACCACGCCACCGATCGCGTTGCCGCCGAAACGTGCAGGCACCGCGCCGCGGTAGACATCGATGCTCTCGATCCCCGCAAGCGGTAAGTCGCCCAGATCGACACCACCACCCTGTGCCTGATTGAGTGGTACGCCATCGAGGAAGACCAGCACTTGCTCGGCGGTCGAGCCGCGAATCGAGACCGTACTAAAACTGCCCAGGCCTCCATAACGGCGGGTCTGTACACCCACGGCCTGCTCGAGAAGCCGCGGCAGATCAGTGCCGACGGTGTGCGTTTCGGATATCGGGATCCGCTCGACAAAGGCCGGCGACTCCTCGGCATCGAGTGAGCGCCGGGTCCGCACTACCATCTCATCCATCAACAACGGGCGAGGCTTGAGCTGGATCGAGAGCGAAGCACTGGCAGGGATCGCGATCTGACGATAGACCGTGGCATAGCCCAGATGCTCAACGCGAATCCGCCAGCGACCAGGAGAGAGATTGAGTTGGAACGCGCCGCTACTGTCGGAGTAGGTGCGCTGCGGGGACATAATGGGATCAGCGTTTTGCGGCTCCGCGAGAATCTCTACACCGGACACGGGGGTGTCCAAGCCAAGATCCCGAACTTGCCCCTCTAGAGCCAGCGTCGCTGACGGAAGGAGCAGCAGTGCAGCGCAACGCGCTAGATAGCGAAAAAAAACCCCCGACCTCGGATGAGGGCAGGGCGAGCCATATCTGGCTTGCACCGGTGAGTTGCCTTTCTACCGAAGGTGTGCTCGACCTTTGGGGTCCAGGCAGGTCTCCTGACTTCCGGCAAGCTCTTGCGCCCACTCCTTCCCGATTGATGACCAGCGGGTGCCGCTGAATCTTCGCGATTCGCGACTCTCAATGGCGCGTGGGGGCAAGGACGGATTTTCTCCGTCGGCCGGTCACAGTGGCGGGACCGCGGCAGAATTGCACTGCCTTCCCTATTCTCCGGGCTGAGACGCCCGGCACCTGGACCGTTCTATAGTGGTTCTATGCAGCCACGACCTTTTTAGTCGATGACCAGCAATAAGTATGGACAAAGATACTTTTTAGCGCCAGAGCAAAATGCAAATTTCTCGACGCTGGACTCAAACATCCCTACCGCATTTCGCCATTTAGGTTTCCAATAACCTCGGCATCAGATCGACGAGATTACAGGGTTGGTTGGTCGAATCAAGTTGTGGACCGATGAGTTTGTCCCAACCAGTGGCGCAGGCGCCCGAAGACCCGGGCAGACAGAAGATGTAGGTGCCGTTGGCGACACCGGCAACGCAGCGCGATTGCAGGGTCGAAGCACCGATTTCCTCATAGGAGAGGACGCGAAAAACCTCGCCAAAACCCTCGATCTCCTTGTCGAAGAGTACGCCGAGAGCCTCGGGCGTGCCATCGCGGCCGGTGAGTCCGGTACCACCAGTAGTGACGACGGCCTGAACTTCATCGGCAGCGATCCACTCCGACACCTGGGCGCGCAACCGATAGATATCGTCGGGTAGAATCGCCTTCTGATGTAGGACATGGCCTGCTTCTTCGAGACGCTCGACCAGCACTTTGCCCGATTTATCGGTCGTTTCGTCACGAGTGTCGGAAACAGTGAGCACCGCGATGCGCACCGGGATGCGTTTCTCAGTCATTGCTTTCCTCATGGGATTGGGGGTACGAGTTCGATTTGGTAAAGCTTGGGCCACCACTTGCCAGTGACAAAGAGGCGCTTCTTACTCGAGTCATAGGCGATGCCATTGAAAACATCGACCCGATGACCCTGGCGATCTTCATCGCTCAAGATGCCCGTCGCGTCGATCCAGCCGGTGACCACGCCCGTCGCTGGATCGATGCGGGCGATGATCTCGCGACCCCAGATATTGGCAAAGATTTCGCCTTCGACAAACTCCAGTTCGTTGAGGTTGCGAATGGGGCGATCACGAGCCAAGACCGTAATCCGACCCATCTCGGAGAAATTGAAAGGATCGAGAAAGTAGAGCGTGGCCGTGCCATCGCTCATAATCAGCCGCTCGCCGTCATAGGTGAGCCCCCAGCCTTCGGTGGGATAGCTGAATTGGCCGATTCGCTCGAATGAGTCCAATTCGTACGTAAAACCACGGCCCGATTTCCAGGTCAGTTGGATCAATCGATTGAGAAATACGGCGATCCCTTCTCCGAAAACAACCTCATCCACCAATTGGATCTGCAAAACCTCACCCGTCTCCAGTGCGACCTTGCGTATCGAGGATCCTGGTCCCGAACGACCGTTAGTGGGTCCGGTTCCCTCGTAGAGCACCCCGTCGGCGTAGGCCAGCCCCTGGGTAAAGGCATCTGGATCGTGCGGAAATGTCTTAACCACGCGGTAGGAATACACCGGAATCTCCTGCGAATCCCCGGGTTGAACCGCTGGCTCGGATGGGGCAGACTCAGCCCCACTATCCGATTTGGCGGAACACGCAGTGGTGCCAACCAGAAGCAGGGCGATTCCGAAGCAAAAGTGGAATTTGCACATCACGGAATAAGATACAGGAGTTGGCGCGAGGGGCAAGGCGAACCGGACCCCGAACAAGGCTCTCCGCACACCAGATCGGATTATGGATGCTGCTCAATCCTTGATATCCATTCGCGGATGCGTTAATTATAAGGGATGAGGTGTATACTCGCTAGACACTTTCTTTGGATCAGCTTGCTCTTAGCAAGCGAGTCCGGAGCGGTTCGAATCCAGGACCTCGAACCAGCACCAGTACTGAAGCGCCAAGAAGACGGCTATTACGCTTCGGCCGGCGTCGGCTTCGCCAACCTCGATGCGCAAGGCGTAGGAGTGCGCGTGCCGCTGGGATTTAAAATGGTTTCCAACCGCCTGCGGTTAATCGGTTCGGCCAACCTTTTCGATCTCAGTTTCCTCGAAGGCGATGACCGCGACCCGCGCTACTTCCGACCCTATGTAAACAGCACCTTGTGCGTGGACAGTCTAACCCAGTACCGAGTGGCCAGTTATCGCTGTTCGGGCGGCACCAAAATGCTGGTCTCAGCCAGCGCCGACCTGGCCTATATCATCATCGATGAAGTGTGGATTGTCGACCAGCCAGGCAAGTTCTTCGCCGGATTGGGCTACCGCCACGTCAAACCGCGTACCGCCTACGGAACCCTGGGGCTCTTCTTCGACCAACCGGGACGGACCGTCGGCGGTTTCAAGTGCGTCTTCGGCAAGGGTTATATCGCCCTGGGGATAATCTGGGCCTACGACCTGCGCCGCATTTTCTAGCTATTCTCAAATCCGGAAGTGGCAACGCCCGATTCGGATCGCGCGAAATACTGCACCGCCCACGCCAGACCAAATTCACTGCCGCCCAGGCTAGCGACCGATCCATGCGGCCCGTTGCTCTATACGCTCCTGCGATACTGCTGGACAACTCCGGTCTGCTGGGTATATTAATGGCTGATAAACGCGAAAACAGAGGGATTCAATGAGCAAAAAATTGGTCTATCTTTTGGCTGGCGGCGCGCTGGTCGGACTGCTGCAATGGGCTGTGCCCACCGCCTACACTTCGATATTCTGCGAAGAAGAGTGCGTCCAGACCAGTCCGGCCGCCTGCCCCATTGCCATAGAGCAGAATTCGGTCGGCACCTGAGTCGAGCCAGATCGAATCGCCGCATCCGGGTCTTTTATTGGGTTATGACATAGCGCAGCACTTCGACGACCTCTTCGGGTTGGTTGGCGACGGCCAGTGCCGAAGCATCGACCTCCTTGAGAGCATGTTGCAACTCGGTCGGATGGAGCACGATCAGCGCTTTGTCACAGGCCGTGGCAAAACCGGCATCAAAAGCGGCATTCCACTGTCGATACTGGTCACCGAAACGCACCACCACCACGTCGGCGTCGCGAATCAGAGTGCGAGTGCGAATAGCATTGATCTGGGCGCTTTTGCGGTCTTTCCAAAAGCTGCTCTCCTCGGGACCTAAGATCGCATCACCGCAATTATCACTGGCCGCGTGATCAGTGACAGGAGCGGTGAATGTCACGGGAAGATCCGCAGCACCGGCTTCGATCCGCTGGCGCCAGTCGCTGTGAATCTCGCCAGAGAGGTAGACGTTCCATTGTCTGGACATTGTGGGTTCCTTTCTTTGCTAGCGGATATTAAATGTACGTCATTTGCGGGCGAATAGGCGTCCCCATATCTTTCCGGGCAAGCATATTACCAGGAGGCATACATGAAATCGGCACTTGAACTGGCTATGGAAAAGGCCAACCAGGCCGTCGGGGGCGAAGAGAAGGTCAAGCTGACGGACGAACAGAAGACGGCTATTGACGAGGTCCGCAAGCAGTACGAGGCCAAGTGGGCCGAGCAGGAAATCGCACTCAAAGGCCAGCTGGAAAAAGTCAGCGCTGAAGACCCTCAAACCCTGGCCGAAGCACAAACTCAGGTCCAGGCGGAGATGAACAAAGTGCGCGAACGACTCTTTGCCGAGCGCGATACCAAAATCGAAGAGATCCGCAGCCAATAGAAACTCCGACCTGAGTAGCTGCAGAAGCAAGCGCCTCGAGACTGACCCTTCGGCATCTGCAGCGGTGAAAAAAACCCGCCTTCGCTGGACTCAGACGCGCTGGCAGGCTTGCCATTTTTCCAGTCATCCCCTGCCAATATCGCGCATACCGGGACTCAAACGAGCAAGTTTCCTCAGCGCGCCACAACCAGAGGTCCCCGAAAAACGACTTCCCGCTCTGCATCGCGGGCGATAATCCTATAGAGATAGGTACCGTTGGCGAGCGGAACCCCGGATCCGTCGCGCCCATCCCACTCGACCTCCTGGAATCCCGGTTGCTGTGCAAAAGTTCCAAGTCGACAGACTCTGCGGCCCCCTAGCCCGTAGATTTCGATTGCTACCTCGGCCTCTCCCGAAAGCACATAGGTAAAAGCGGACTCCCGGCGCAGCGGATGAGGATAGAGCAGAGCATTGGCGATGCGCAGAACCTTGCCGTAGTTAAAGGAGACCTTGCGACGGCCGAGTTCCTCTCCATCACTCGAGATCCTGGCTTCGAGGTGATGGCGCCCGGGAGCAAAGCCAGGATCGGGGCGCCAGAGCAGGCGCGGAGGTGCGGGAAAGGCGTCGAGAGTCGAATCGGGGACAGCCGGAAGACCATCGATGAAGAGATCGATACGCGAACCGCTCAGATCCGGCCCTTCGACCAAAAGACCCTGACCGGGCAGCAGAGGATCGCCGCTTAAGAACGGGCGATCCACCGGCCAGAGTGCAAAAGAAAGCGGGGTGTGACCGTCTACGAAAAGCGGTACTTCGAGGCGGTTATCCCCCGGACTGGCATCGGGCAAGGGAGTCGAAATCGAAGCGAAGAGGCGCGCGCGCGAGGGAGGGATGTCCAGACTGTCGAAATGAACCAAGCGTGTTTCGCCGCGCGCGAGGGAGCCGAGCAGCTCCTCGCGCAAGGGCGTGCTTCGCCCGCTCACTTCAAGAGTCAAGCGCGCATCGGCGGCCACAGCGGATCCCAGATTGCGCACCTCTATTTCCAGGTGCAGGCCATGCGGCTCGAGCGCGCTTCGTACCGCGCTGAGTTTGAGCGCAGGACGAGCTATAAAATCGACGGACCAGGAGGCGAGTCGGGCCTCGGGATCTGCGAGCCGAGCGCGGAGACGGATCTGAGGATGTTCCAATGCATCGAGCTCCCCCATGTCGAGATCGCCCGGCGACAGGTCGCGAAACTGAGGGTGAGGCGTCCAACCGTCGCTGGAGGCGACCAGCACGTCGATCGCCATCGGCCCGCTCCCCGAAACCGCAAGGGTCTCCCAGCGCGCGGCCGGACCGATCGGCGGCGAGGACACCTGGCCACTCAGAACCTGACCCAGCCCCGTATAGCGAAAAACCGCCGAGCTCCACAGATCTCCCATCCACACTTTGTTATTAACCCAATCGTACTGGCCGGTGATAATCCGCGTTATATCCTGGCCGCTCTCCCACTCGTCGAGGAAGGTGCCATCGAAGGCGTCGATCATGCGAATCCGACGCTTGCCCGCCCACTCTACCAGATAGAGACGTTCGCCGTCGGCTAGAACGCCGTCGGTCCATTCAAAGGTGAAACTGGTCTCCGTTGGCGGCGAGGTAAACTCGCGCACCAACGCCCAGTCTTGAGCCGGATCGAAGACGCGAATCCGCCATTCGGTACGGATCCCTTTTTCCGAACTCATAGATACATTGTAGATATGGGTACCGTCTGAGGTGATCAGCGAGTGGCCATCTACGATCCGGCCGAGCTTCCACTCCAAGAGCCCGGGGGGCACGGCCACGGTGTCGAGCCGACCGTCGAGCACGCGGATCCGCTCGATCTCGAAAGCCCTGCCGCTCTCGTTGTAGATATAGCCGTCGCTGTGGTAGGTAGCCGAGATCCCGGCGGTAGTCGAATCGGCAAGCACACCGAAATTCCCGGTGCGGAAGGTCTCGTTGAGACCGGTGCCGATGCGGGTGAAGAAGTCGATGCCGGGGTAGATCGTCGAGTCGTCGTTGTACCAGCGCTTTGTGTAGAGGTACTTGCCATCGGTAACCAGAACCCCCGAGCCCGCCAGCTCACGAACGGTAAAACCGTCTTCGCGAGTTGCTTCGGAAGGGCGAAAGGGCAGCGCGCGCACCGAAGGAGCGAGCTGGCCTGCAGGGCCTGGTGCGAGATCTTCAATTTCGCCGACGAGCAATTGTCGGTCATACTGACTCCAGGTCGGTCCCGGAGTACCCAGACGGAAAGAGCGGGACTCGCTCCAGGGCCCAACAGCTCGTCCCGAGTACAAACGCACCCGCCAGAAATAAGCGGTATCCGCATCGAGATCGGTCCGCTCATCGATAGCGATCCCAGCATCGGCAGGGATCAGGGCAGAGTGCACGCCATCGGTAAAATCGGGTGCGGTGGCGAGAACGAATTCGCACTGGTAGAGCTGGTCGTCGAGGGGTACGGCGGCTTCGAGCCGTACGTTGGGACCGGCGATTACGACACCGGAGGCAGGAAAGAGAGGAACCGGGATCAGGGGCTCGAGGATATCCAGATGCCGGGACAGACGGTTGTTGGTCTCATCGCGCTCGGCAATCTGCTCCCGTTCGTCGAGGACCAGCTCCAGAGTGTAGGAACCACGCCGGGAGCCGACGGGCCAGGCGAATGAGAGAGTGCGTTCACCGGTGAAGGGGGGCTCGATCGCGGAAAAGAGTGTTTCGGGTACCGCAGCGGCGGTGTGTCCCAGAACGGCCACTGCGAGGCTATCGCGGCCGAGACGTCCATGGTTGCTCAACACGGCGTCGATCTGCAAGGTGGAATGACCGCGCGGTTCGTCGTCACTTAGCTCCAGCGCGATCGGTGCGTAATCGGCACTCGTCATCAGCCCCAGCTGCTGGGCTGGATCACCGATCAGCTGCATGGTGAGTGCGGCATCGATCCAGCTCGAGTGAGCAGCCAGCACCTGGGCTTTGGCCACGTCGAGTGCCGAACCGAAGCCCAGATTGTGATGGGTAAAGATCTGCTCATAAAACCGCTCGCCGAGCAGGTTGTTCTGGGCGACGAAACTCTTGGCACTGGCCGATATATAGGCGATAACGCCGTGGTTGGGTTCGTTGACCAGCGCTTCGGCCAATCCTTCAACCATGGGGTTGGCAAAGAGACCATTCAAGCAGGAAAAAGCGAGCACTAAAGGCAAGCGATCTCCATTTTGAACCTGACCCAGGTAGTCCCAGTCGGGCAGGCTCAAGGTGAAAAAATACTGCATGGTTCCGGGGCTACCGTGGCCGTTGAAGTTGAGTATCAGCGCACCATCGTTCAAGGCGCGGATCAGATCGCGTCCCGTGCTGTTGGGAATCGGGGTTTCATCAGGGCTATATACCTTGACCGATCTAAGCCCAAAAGGCTCGCTATAGCGAGCGGCAAGCGAATCGCAGGGATCAGTAAAGATATTTTTGGGGTGGTTGTTAGCCAGGTAGATCATGCGATTTCGCCATGCTTGCCCGGAACTCGCAAGGTCATAGCGAATAAGCTTATCGACAACCTTTTCGGCCTGCCCACGCGAAGATGCAGCAAGCCGCCCGATGTGAAAATCGGCAAGCAGGTCGTCGCCATCGACCAAGGCGTAGAGAAAATCGCTGGGAGCGGTGCCACGTCCTCGAGACTGGTAGAATAGACTGGGCACAACCGTAGGCCTGCCAGCGCCCAGAATATTGCGATAATCCCAGGTCTCGTCACCCAGTAGCACCACGTAGGCCGGGCGGCTCTGCCAGTTGTGGTAGGCGTAAAAAAGGAAATCGCGCACGGCTTCCCGATTGAAAAGACCGTGGGAAAACTCGTCGTAGAGGTCCTCGACCGAGACCAGTGCACTTTTCAGCCCCTGAGTCTGGCGGTGCTCGGCAAGGCGACGACCGGCATTCAAGAGTCCGGGATGGGCGATGACGATATAATCGGCGTCCCAGCTAGAGTCCCGCCAGCGGGAGGGTTGGTCGAGGACGCCTCGCGGCGTCTTAAAGGCCAGACTATCAATGGCAATATAGCGGCTTTCCCGATCGTGCTGGTCTGCAAAGGTCGCAGTGAAATCGCCCTCCGGACCGTCAACCTGAACCCCGGTGAAACGAAGGTGGTTGGCGAGGTCCAGCACTTCGATATGCCGGTGCCTGAACCCGCTGATGGAGATTTGGTGGCCGGTTGAAGGAGCCTGGCGGAATTCCAGATGACCATCCTCGGCGACGTAGAGGCGACGATAGTCAATGGCAAACCAGTTGAAATAGATGCCGTCGAATTTTTCCTGATCGGCGTAGACCTGGAGCAACAAGCGATTGCGCTCCTGGCGCAGGTAGCTGTTGGGGATCGCCTTATCGACTACCAGTTCGACCTGGCCCTGGTCTTTGCCGCCCCAAATCCGATCGTCGATCAAATAGCGGCCATTGAGTTTGATCACCGTGTGATGCCCCAGATCGAGAAAACCGTGTAGAGCGACGCGTAGCCTGGCTTCGTATTCAGTGTCAAGATCGGGAAAGGGCAGATCCCCGGGAAAGACCGCAGAAGAGGGTAGGTCGGGCTTATCGGCCCTGACAGGTTCGCGCCAGAACCAATGGTCGCGTTCGGCGTTTGGGGCTTCGACCAGAGGGTCGTAGGCAATATCCTGTTCAAAATGGGCTGTGGTCCAGAAAGAGTGTTCTGTAGGATAGTCGGCAACCGGAACGCCAGAGCGCTCTGCAAAGCGCAGCCCTTCATCACCGCCCCAGGTCAGCCAGTAGACATTGGTGCGACCGTAGTGACTTTCGAAGCCGTGGTCGCCGCGGCGGTAGCGGCCGTGAAAAAGCAAAAAATCGCTCGGATCGAAGCGACCATCGGTCTGCCCCTCGACGTGAAGCGGCTCTTCCCGGCCGAGATAGAAAAGCCGAAAACTTCGAGGATCGACGGCCAGCGGATCGGCAAACTCGCCGAACCACTCGTGGTCTATGCGATAGAGTCCATCCTTAGCGATGGATATCTTGACCCAGGGAGCCTGCGGATCGTACCAGTCGTCCTGGGCGCGCTTGGCCACCGCCGGTGACCCAACCCAGGCAGCAGCCTGGTCTCCGTTGAGCAAGGCACCGCGCAAAAATCGCCCCTGTGGATCGGAATGGACGGCTTGTCCTCGCACTCCTGAACGTCGCGCGATCTTCGCTTGCGGCACCACTCCAGGAGCAACAAAACTCAGTTCCAGACGCAACCGGGTGTAGACGCGCAAAGTACGCCGGGCGTGGTTATAGCTATAGGGAAAGAGGCGCAGCGCATGGGTCGTAATCCCGCGCAGAATGCCCAGAGGCTCAGTTGTGGCCATCTCAGAGGGTAGAAAAGCATCGGAGAAAGGCGCAGCGGGCAGATCGACCTCCGTAAATTCGACGCTTTCAGCCTCGAGAATTTGCACTTCGGGATGCATCCCGGGAGGAACAGCGACCAGGCGGGCAAGGAAGGGAAGCGGAGGTTGGCCATCGCTCTCCTGCAAAAGCGGTAAGCCGGGATAGAAGTCGGTACTCGCAGGTAGGTTCAACTCTATAACCAGACTCCGGCCATCGCTCTTCACAACGTCGAGTTGAAGCCCTTTATCCCGATCCGGTCCCTCGACACCGCTGACGATAGGTGCCAAAGACACGATGAGGAGAAAAACTATTAGAGCGAGTCGAAGCACCTAGAGCAAGTCACAGTCATTACGAGGAAGAAACCTGCAGCCGGCAGGATGCACGGGTCTTCAAAAATAACACCGATCCTTTTACGCCGTCCAGCAGAGGCAAAACCGCAATGGGTTACCGTCGGCAATATTGACAGTGCAAATCTTAGGGACTACTATAAATATCACATTAAAATGGGCGCCGCCCGCGGTTGGGGCAGCGTCTGGGTAGTTGCGAATATACAAGGAGAATCCGATATGGCGGATACCGCTCGTTTGCAGATCGGTGACCAGTCCGTTGAACTGCCGATCGTTGAAGGCAGTGAAAATGAGAAGGCTCTCGACACCTCGGCGTTGCGTAGTGAGACCGGGTACATCACCCTGGATCAGGGATACGGCAATACCGGTTCGTGCCAGAGTGGTATCACCTTCATCGACGGCGACAAGGGAATTTTGCGCTATCGGGGCTATGCGATCGAGGATCTGTCTGAACACAGCAACTTCATCGAGACCTCCTATCTGCTGATCTGGGGGGAGTTGCCCACTGCGGCGCAATTGGAGGAATTCAGCGACCTGCTCACCAAGCACCAGATGCTGCGCGAAGGACTCAAGCACCATTTCAACCTCTTCCCCCCGAATTCACCACCAATGGCGGTGCTTTCCTCGGTACTCAACGCCTTGAGTTGCTATTACCCCGAACTCTTGGAAATCGAAGACGACGAGATGTTCACCGAAGCAGCGGCCAGGATCATGGCCAAGGTCCGCACCATCGCCGCCTACTCGTATCGCCAGCAACTGGGACACCATATCGAATACCCGCATCCCAACAAAAAATACGCCGAAAATTTCCTCCATTTGATGTTCAGCCAACCCTATAGCGAATTCCAGCCCGAACCGGAGCTGGTCAAAGCGCTAGACCTGATCTTTCTACTACACGCCGACCATGAACAAAACTGCAGCACCTCGACCGTGCGGATGGTCGGCAGCAGCGAGGCCAATCTCTTCTCTTCGGTCGCCGCTGGCGTCTGTGCCCTCTGGGGTCCGTTGCACGGTGGGGCCAATGTAGCAGTCGTCGATATGCTGGAAAAAATTCGCGCGGAGAACCTCTCGGTCAGCTCCTTTGTCGATCAGGTCAAAAATAAAAAAACCGGCATTCGCCTGATGGGATTCGGCCATCGCGTCTACAAGAACTTCGACCCGCGAGCCACAATCATCAAGAAAAGCTGTGAGGAAGTCCTGGCCAAGTTAGATATCGATGATCCACTGCTCGACATCGCCAAGGAGCTGGAAACGGTAGCGCTGGAGGACGAGTACTTCATCCAGCGCAAGCTCTACCCCAACGTCGACTTCTACAGCGGCGTTATCCTCCGCGCCCTCGGTATCCCCAAAGCAATGTTCACCGTGATCTTTGCGATCGGCCGTATGCCGGGTTGGATCGCGCAGTGGTACGAGGAGAGCAAGGCGACCAAAATCAGCCGACCGCGCCAGATCTACACCGGGCCTGTTTTGCGGACCTACCAACCCGTGGAGGAACGACCCTAAGCACATGAGCAAGATAGCGGGCATGGTGCAATGCCCGTCGTGTGGCCTCTATATTGGTAGAGCAGCTGTAGGCGGGCACTGTCCTGAGTGCGGCACTGCGCTGGACCGCGCAGAGCGCTCCAGGCAAAAATGCGTCCTCCTGGCCGATTCATCGCCCAGGTCCCGAGGAAAGATTGGTACGATTGTCAAACAACTGGGTTGTCGAATCGTCGAAGCGGTCAACGGCAACGAAGCATTGCACCTAGCGACGGTGTCCAAACCGGATCTGGTCATTCTCGAAGCGGCAATGCCCGACGACGATGGCATAGGCGCATTGCACGAGCTTCGCCACACCGTGCGCCTTGGAGATACACCAGTGATTATGCTGACCTCCAAAGCAGATTTGCAAACCGTTTCCAGGGCACTGCAAAACCAGGTATCCGACTATATCCTCAATAACGCCCCAACCGAAGAGATCAAGAAACGCCTCTCACAGCACCTGGGGCTCAATGATTCAACAGCGGCTTAACCATTGGTCCGAGATACTTCCGCCAGCCATCCCAGATAAATGATCGATTGACGGTCGGGGCAAGCTTTGTATCGATTGTCTCCCGTCGCAACGGGAGCGGATACTAAAGCCGACTCTTAATCCAGCGCATCACCCCGCCCAGCACCGGCAGATACTCGTACAATCCGCCGGCCGCATCCCAGAAATCTTTGTGCAGAATGATCTTGCCCTCTGCGTCGAAGCGCAGATGGCTGATCCCCACTGAGCGCGCAATCCGACCCTGGTTGTAATTCTTGAAACGGATATCCATCGTCCAGCGCACGTAATAATCCCCGTTCGCACTCGATATGTCGTCAACTACGACGCGAACAGATTCTGTGGCTTCCATGCTATGAGCCAGATATTCCTCAATTGCGTCAGCTCCGACAAGCTCTTTGAGGGTATCGTTGAAATAAGCTCCCGTTGCATAGACTCCACGCGCCTTTTCCCGAATCA
Organism: uncultured Gemmatimonadaceae bacterium; assembly: GCA_964520345.1. Lineage (GTDB taxonomy): Bacteria > Latescibacterota > UBA2968 > UBA8231 > UBA8231. The sequence continues at coordinate 86,436 of CAZFMY010000013.1, forward strand.
GTTCCGGCGACATTTCAGCCACGAGGTCGGCAAAACGATCCAGTGCAGCCCGTTCCAGCGCACTACCCGGCTCTAAATATCCCACCCGGGATGGGTCGGTCTTTTCGAGCGCCTCTTGATAGGTCATAGTTTCTGCGGCCCACACCGCATGCGATAAAAGCACGGCCAGCGCAAAGCAAAACCAAGGTCCGGTAGCACAAATATTCAATGTACCGAAATCCCCATCGTTCTTCCACACCGCTGGATTCCCCGGCTTTAACACGGGCAAATGGTGCATTTCAGTCCTCCCGACAGAGCAGCTAGTCCGCCTTGATCTCAAGCCAGCGAAGGTCAATGGTCTCAGGACAAGTCTTATAGAAGACTCTATGACCAGAGCCCGGCACTCGCTCTTCTACCCGAATCAACCATATAGCCAACAATTGTCAACCCAATGTCCCAGCAGAATATCTTAGTGGTCATCTGGCACCAGTACCTGCCCAGTACCCATGACATCCCCGGTCTGGACACCTAGGGCTTGATCTTTAATGTGTCCATTTGGAATGCATATTTTTAGCCTGTACCTCGTATCTTTAAAAGATGACAGGCGGGAAAGACTGCATAGAGAAAAGACACCATCCCGCAGCATCGGGTTGCTCCGTTGACACCAGTTCAAAGAAGGAAGCCGCAAACTCACAAAACTCGTGGCCGATCAGGCAAGGAGTGCCATGTGGATGACCGACCGCTACCGATCCTTAGGAAAAGTTGATGTTGCCGTTCTCGTTGATAAAGTATCGTCGTTATCCGAAGCTGTTTGGCTGGAAGACGAAAAGCTGCGTCAGCGATTAGCAGGAAGTCGCCAAACCAATTCGATATTTCTAAAGTCTATTTTAGTGCCGGAATTCGCCAAGCGGATTAGCCGCGGGCCATTAACTGACGATGATGTCCCGCGACAAGGTGGCTGGGATCGGTTGCACGGAGAGATCTCGCCCATAGTAGAATCTGCGGTGTCTCGTTTTCCTGCGGGAGGAATCGTGAGCCGGATCCAACTAGCGCGCATGCAGCCCGGTACGGCGATCGAGCAGCATATAGACCAATCTCCAATGTTAAACGCAGCTCATCGTTTGCATATCCCTCTGCAAACCAACAGCGACGTCGAATTCGTAGTCGATGGCCAACGCGTGATTATGGATGTCGGAATATTGTACGAATTGAACAACCGAGTGCCGCATTCAGTGGTAAATCGGGGGAACTCGGCGCGTATCCACTTGATCATCGACTATATTCCGCCTGCTCATAACACACCCGATGTCCTGGATCCCCGTTTCGAGAACCGACACAAGCAGCGCATGATGGCCGGGACGAGTCCGCGGCCTCCGCTGCGCGCTGATTATCCACTTCCCACACTGATCGCCACATCAGTAGTCAGAGGCACTCACAAGAATGAGAGCCACGGGGGAGTCTACCTGATCGACATGGAGACGGAAGAAATTGAGCAGGTAGTCGATTGGAACACCTGTGACATAGAATGGGAGGGGCGCGGCTGGGATCGCGGACTGCGCGGCATCGCATTTCACAACCAAGAGATATATATCGCGGCCAGCGACGAACTCTACTGCTTTGATCAGAACTTTTCGATCGTCTCATCGTTCCGCAATCCCCATCTAAAGCATACCCATGAGATGATATGCTATCAGAATCATCTCTTGATCACTTCGACGGGATTCGACAGCATTCTTCGATTCGATCTCGAAACTCAACTCTTTGACCAAGGATGGCTCATCCGCCCCGGGCAGCGGGGCGATATAATGGTGAGATTATACGACCCCAAAAATCAGGGTCCAGATCCAGGAAATACATACCATATCAACACCGTCACTCAGGACGAAAACGGGATCTATGTGAGCGGTCTGAACATGCCCTCTATATTGCATTTGCACCAGGGGACAATCAACCACTATGCGGCTCTTCCGCTCGGGACGCACAATGCCATGCCGTGCGAGAAAGGAGTGCTTTACAACGACACCAATGCGGACAGGGTGGTATTTGCAGAGGGTGAGAGTTGTTTTAACATGGATATCCGCAGATATCCGGAAGATCAGATTCTAAACGCGGAACTGGGCGATCGCAGAATTGCCAGACAGGCCTTTGGCCGTGGTCTCTGTATCTATAAGGATCATATCGTCATTGCCGGATCCTCTCCCTCCACCATCACCGCATACGACTTATCGGCCCAGGCCCCGATCAAGTCCGTGAATATCACCATGGATATTCGCAACTGCATTCACGGTCTGGAAATTTATCCATTCTAATGGAACGTCCAATATCCCCGCACTCGCCGTCCTCCCACGTCTGAAGAAGATCCAAGCCGAACAAAATCTGATGCACAGGTAGAAACCCCAAACCAGCCGCCAGCGTACCAGCACAAAATCCGTCTGCCATTTCAAGACGTATAGCGGTGGTCCGATCGCCGCTATGCGCTCGAGCGAGCGTAACGCCCGACGCGTTCAAGGCATCTACGACTCCAGCGTATAGGAATACAACCTGGCCTCGGGACTGAAGGTGAACTTCAGCGCCACCATCTTACCCTCTAGCGAGCGCACGTCTCCCCCCTTCCATTTGACGACCTCGTCCACTGCATCTTCGCCGATCGGCTCGCAGTCCTCATCACCAAACCCTTCGCAAGCGCGACCCGTCTCGTCCTGCAACTGCACCCTCAACCGCCCATTGGGCGCCTGCACATTGACCCGCACTTTCGCCGCGTTCCAGTGGTGTGGCCGAGTGACCAGGATCCCCTCCATAAAACCCTCTGTCTCCACCGAAACAAAACCGTCCAGCCGCATCGTCGCCAACCCGAAAGCCGTCCCGCTCGGCTTCCCGTGGCGCTCGCTATTACCGGTATACATAAAGTAGATCCGGTCGCCTTTGATCACCGGATACTCGCAATAGACCCCACCCCAGTCGAATGCACCCGGATCACCGCGCGGGATAAAAGGCTCATCCCAGCGCGCCCAGCGCACCGTATCGCGACTATAGGCCAGCTGACACTCGGTCAACCCATCGTTGCGCGCAGGATCGAACTTGCGCCGCAAATCTGCGTAATAAGCCCCCAGCATTCCCAGATACAGGCCTGCATAGGTCTGATTGACGATCGGTCCCTGCATATGATAGAACTCCGACCCCGGTGCATCGACCAGACTGCTCTCGAGCACGGGCCAGTTGTCGCTCCAATCGATAAAATCGCAGCTGTCGCGGCGACCGATCTGCCGCGTCTTCCACCTCGATCCGCGCTGGCCGTACAAAATGTATTGCGCATCCGGGTCGATCGGCCCCGAAGGCACCGCGTCGAGATAGGCCAGCACCCCGAAGAGCCGGGCTAGGTGCTGAGGCGTCCACGGATAGCGGGTCCAGTGGATACCATCGGGCGAATGCGCGTGCAAGCGGCGCTTCTGGTCCGGCGCCAGACCATCGCCCTCTGCACCCTCTGCGGCCTGGTCCATATACATCATTTTAAAACGGCGCTCCGGATCTTCTTCATAGGGATCGTCGATCAGATAGCTCAATTCGGCGGTGCCCGGCGACCGCGTAGCAGCGACGACGATATTATTTCCGGGATAGCGCTCCTGCTCGGCAATGCCCGTATCCGGCCGCTCCCAATGCACAGCGTCCAGCGACTCGGCATAGCAGATCTGCGACTCGCGAACATTGCGCGGCGGATTGTCGCGCACCAGCACCCGCGTCCCGACAACGGTCTCGGTCGCGGCCGTGTACCACAGCCGGAATCGCTCGCGCTCCGCATCGTACAATACCCTGCCCAGGTGCATCGCATGCGCGTCCCACGGCGTTTCGCAGCGCAGCACCGGACCGCCCGGATGCTTCTGCGGCCGATTGAGCAC
>CAZFMY010000014.1:0-88090 GCA_964520345.1 uncultured Gemmatimonadaceae bacterium
ACGATCCGATCCGTTTTCAGACTCAATCCCAGCGCATGGTCTGCAAATGTCTCAGTGCGGCCCGCGCCGCCTCCGGCGTGCCGATCCGCTCGAGCGCATGCACCGAAAAGCCGCGCACGTAGTGGTTCTCATCCCGCATCCCCGCTTCCAGCACCTCCACCGCATCGGCCGCCCGGGGGCCCAAGCGCGCCAGCGATAGCGCTGCGTTGCGCCGCACCTCGCCGCTGGGATCTTCCGCCAGCACTGCGCCCAGCCGACCGCTCACTCCATCGGCCCGCTGCCCGACCGTGCCCAGCGCCTCGGCCGCCCGCCGCCGGGGATCTTCCTCCGCATCCTCGAGCGCCGCGAGCAGACCCGGCACCGCACTCTCCGCACTCAGCCCCATATCGCCCAGCGCATCCAGCGCCCGCGCCCGGATCAGCGGGTCGCCATTCTCGGTCGCCGCCAGCAACCCCGGCACGGCCTCATCACCGATCCCATTGAACGCATAGCCCGCATTGCGCGATACCGCCTCGTCCTCTGCCGCCAGCGCGTCGACCAGCGCCGGCACCGCCTCCCGGCCTTTGCGCCCCAGCGCGTACGCCGCATCCAGCGCCACGAGTTCCCGCTCCGCGCCGAGCCGCTCGACCAGCTCGGCGACCCCGGCGTCGGCCCCGCCATTCGACAGCCGCCCGCAGTGCCAATCCCAGATATGGCGCCAAATCCCCTCCTGTGGATCCCCGCTCCCGGCCCAATCCGCACCCCGATGCGCCCAGCTCGGCGAGCTCGGCTCCGACATCCGGGTAAAGAGAAATTTGACCATATGGCGATTGCGATCGCCGTGGTTGGCCATCCCGCGGTGCAGCAGATCGTAGTGGACGATGGTCACCGTCCCCGCCTCCCCCGCCAGCTGCGCTTCCTCCTGGCCCTCGGGCCGATCCACATTGAGATACTGCGAGTGCGGCATCACTGCCGTCGGCCCCAGCGTCAACGGCGTATCCTGCGGGTAGTAGAAGAGCATCGACCAGCGCGTGCGGTGGTGACGCTTCTTTTCGTCGACCGCGAAGCGGCTATTGCCCAGACTGTCCTTGTGCAGATTCTGGTCGGCGCCCCCGGGCGGGCGATCGTGCACGTGCCGATGCAGATGCAAATAATAATCGGCCCCCAGAATGCTGCAGAGCGCGCCATGCACCTGGGGATGGTCGAAGACCTGCATCAGCTCGGGCACCCGCGGCAACAGATTGTTGCCCGGGTTGCCGCTCTGCTCGATCGTCGCCTCGATACGGTCGTAGATCCGCTGATGGAAGCCATCGGGAAAATCGGGTTTGAAGGTGATATAGCCGTCGCGAATAAAACGCTGCATGGTCTGGTCGTCGAGAAGGACCGCTGCGTTGCTCATCGTTAACCTCCTAGGTCCAATCGTCGAAGGGGTTGGCGGTACTTTCCAGCGGCAGCGAGATCCGCGCCCCCACCTTGTGGGAAGCGTGCGCCATCATCGCCATCTCGAGATAGAGCCGCGAATTCTCCAACCCCACCAGCTCCCATTCCGGCTCCCGCCCCTCGAGCTGATCGATAAAGGACCGCGCCATCCGCCGATGCGCCTTGAGCCATTTTTCGCCATCGGGCGGCGGCTCGGAAGGCAGCACCTCCCAGCGCTGGTCGCCGATCAGACCGGGGTTGACCAGCGGATGGTAGTAGATATCGGGCAGATCGACCATCGGTCCCGGCAGCGAGAGGGTACCCGCTGTACCGTGTATATCGATTCGGTACGGATTCTCTCTGCCGTCGCCGCGATACGACTCGAAATCAGCAGCGACACCGTTCGCGAACTCGTAGTAGGCCTTGATCCCGTCGCCGGCCACCAGCCCCATCCCCTCGACCCCCGGCTTCAGGTCGGCCGGTGTCGCATTGCGCCCTCCCTCGCTCAGGTGGGCATGGCACCAGAGTGGCGCACCGAAAAGCTGCCAGAGCAGATCGAAAAAATGAGGATACAAATCCAGAAAGAGCTGATCTCCGCCGTGCTCCCCCCCCATGCCGTAGATCCTACAGAGCCGCGGCGCGCCGATCTTGCCTGCTTTTATCGCCGGTATCGCCACCCGCTGTACGGGCGGATGCCCCCGCCACGGATGCGCGACCACCACCTGCACCCCTGCCGCATCACGGGCCGCGATCATCCGATCGACCTCCGCCACCGAAGCCGCGACCGGCTTTTCGAGGTAGACATGGGCCCCGCGCTCGACGCAATCAACCACCAACTGCAGATGATCTCCGATCTCCCGCGACGCCACGACCGCGATATCCGGCGCTTCTGCCTCCAGCATCTGCAGATGATCCGCATAGCCCTTCGGCGCACCCGTTTTTTCCACCGCCGCTTTCCTGCCCTCCTCATCCGGATCGGCCAGCGCCACGATCTCCGCGCCTTCCACGCCGACAAAAGCCATATCCAGATAATGACCGTAATTTCCACGCCCGGTATGTCCGATGATTCCGACTCGCATATTCCCTCTCGCTCCTCGCGTTGCCAATCCGTTCTTATAGATCCACTGCGACTCCGGTTTCCATCGACTCCTTCACCGCATCCAGAACCCGCATCTGCGCAATACTGTGCGCAGCGGGTATCCGATGCGGCTGCCCGGTGCTCAGACAGGCGCAGAGATGCTGTAGCTGCAGCGCAAACTGAAAACAGGGCTCAAACTCGATCACCTCCACCCCCTCCTGCGATTGATACTCGATCGCCACCGGCTGATTCTCGTTATTCCATACCTTGTCCAGGCGCAGGATCCCCTCATGGCCCGAGATCTCGGCGTACTGCGAGCTGAACGAATTGAAACCCACCGAAATCTGCGCACTCCGGCCGCCGGAAAAAACCAGCACCATCGACGCCGCATCGTCCGCCTCGATCCCCAACTCCTGCGCGGCGAAAACCCGTACCGGTTCCTCGCCGAACACAAAGCGCGCGTGGTGGATATTATAACAGGCCAGATCGTAAATACTCCCGCCGCCTTTGGCTTTATTGAAGCGCCAGTTGGACTCGGGCGTGCGCGTCGACAACGGCCGCCCCGAATTGGTACAGAACGTGCTGCGCAGATTCAAGAGATCTCCGATCGCCCCCGCCTCGATCAGCTCCTTGGCCTTCAGATGCATCGGATGATGGCGAAACTTGAATGCCTCAGCCACCAGTACCCCATTGTCCACAGCTGCTTTGACAAATGCCTCGGCTTCGGCCGCAGTCTGGGTGAACGGCTTCTCGCAGAGCACCGCCCGGACCTGGCCCGAATTGCAGACCTGAATCCCGACCTCGGCGTGAAAACAACCCCAGGTGCAGATAGAAACGATATCCAGCTCTTCTTTTTTGAGCATCTCGTCGAGGTCGGTGTAGTGCGCCTCAACCCCGAACTCCTCCCCGTACCTGGCGAGCTGCTCCTCCGAGACATCGTAGATCGCAACCAATTCCGCCTCTTCGATTTGCTGACAGGCATTGCCATGAGCACGGGCGATGCCCCCGGTACCCACAATGCCGACGCGATAGCTCATAAATTACTCCTCGTTGGGATCGGGCCAGAGATGAGTCGAAAGCCCCCGCCTCGGCTGATCGGTGCTGTTGCCGCGCGAATAATGCAAAGTGCGACCATGGTGAAAACTCACATCTCCCGGGCCGTACTCAACCGCCACCGCCCTGCCCGTATCGACCCTTACCTCCAGCGCACCGCCGATCGGATTCTTATAGGTCGCGTCGACGTGCTCGGCGATGCCCTCTTTGTGCGAACCGGGCAGAAAATGCAGCGAACCCATCGCTTCGGTCGCCGGCGAGAGCGCCAGCCAGCAGGTCGCGCTGCGGTAATTGGCCTTGCCCGGCCAGCCGTAGCCGGCGTCCTGATGCCAGAGCAACTCGACGCTGTTGCCCGGTGGTTTGTAGATCAACTGGTCGTAGCGGAACTCGATATCGTCACCGAGGAGCTCTTTGCCCACCGCGACGATCCGATCCATATAAGGGTGGCCTTTCCACCCGGGAATATGCGTACTCGGCATCCCCAGCTGCAGTATATCGCCGGCGGCGATCTTCTGATTCCAGCCATCGATATCGTACTCACCCCGCGTCGCCGCGTCGTAGCCCTCGCGCAGTTCGGCCAGCATCGTTGCGGGAATGAACTCGCGCAGGACCACAAAGCCGTCCTCGTTGAATTGGTCGATATCTTCCGGACTCAATCGCATCTCGTTCATCGATCTTGTTCCCTCAGGCCTGTGGACTCGGAATCTGGCGTTCAAAGAGCTGCGGCTTGATATAGATCGGCGCACCCAGACGGGTCGCCAGCACCATCCCATCGCTCGGCCGGCAGTCGAGCACCCACTCCTGCTCCGCCGTCTCGACATAGAGATTGGCGTAGAAGGTATCGTCTTTGAGGCTGTGCACCACCAGCCGGGTCACGGTCCCATCCAGCTTCTCCAGGAGCGCTTCCAGCAGATCGTAGGAAAGCGGACGCGGGAAATCCTCGTCCTGCATCGCCACCATCAGCGCGCGCGCCTCGCAATGGCCGATGATGATCGGCACCGGCGGCGAGTTCTCGCCTTTGAGCACCACTGCCACCCCATTCTCGCCATAGTCGCGCAGATCGACGATCCGGGCCGGAATCAGATCGGTGGACGCCAGCGGATCCTGCTCCGTGGCACAGGCGACCAGTGCAAAAGCGAGCAGAGTGAAAAAGAGCTGCTGCATAAGGGGCTCCCACATGTGTTTTGGCGGGACAATACTCAATGCCAATAAAAATACGACTCCCCAGGCAGGCGAAATCGCCCCGGTTGCTCCGAGCGAATAATTCGCGCTCAGCGCGACGAAAACCGGTGTACCGTCACCGTCGAATAGGTCTCCCCCGGCCTTAAGAGCACCGACGGAAAACCCGGCTGGTTGATCGAGTCCGGATAGTGCTGGGTCTCCAGACAGAGCGCGTGATATTGGTCGTAGACCGCCCCTGCCTTGCCCTGCACGCCATCCAGGTGGATCGCCGAATAAAATTGCACCCCGGGCTCAGTGGTGAAAAGCTCCATCACCCGCCCGCTCATCGGGTCGTAGACCTCCGCCGCCAAACCCGGTTCGGCACGGCCGCCATTATCGAGCACGTAGTTGTGGTCGTAACCCCCGATAGCGATACGCCCGATACGCCCACCGACCGCGGCTGGCCGGGTGAAATCCAACGGGGTCCCCGCCACCGGCAAAATTCGCCCGGTGGGGATCAGCGTCGAATCCGGCTCGGTGTAATAGCGGGCGTGCAGCGTCAGGATATGGCCGAGTATATCGCCGCCACCGGCCAGATTGAAGTAGGAGTGGTTGGTCAAATTGATCGGCGTGGTCCTATCGGTCGTGGCCTCGTATTCGATCACCAACTCATCGGCATGGGTCATGATATAGGTCACCGCAACCGCCAGGTTGCCGGGATACCCTTCTTCGCCATCCCGGCTCAAATAGCGCATCCGCACCGCGGGCCCCCGATCCAGGGACAGAGGCTCGGCCTCCCAGACCACCTTGTCGAAACCCACCAGGCCGCCGTGCAGGTGATTCGGCCCGTTGTTGACCGCCAGCTCGTATTCTTCGCCGTCGATCGCGAATCGCCCCCCGGCAATCCGATTGGCGACCCGCCCGGTGATGGTGCCGAAATAAGGGTTTCGCTGCTCGTAGGCCTCCAGGGTATCGAAACCCAGCACCACATCGCCCAGCGCGCCGTCGCGGTCCCTGACCAGCACTTCAGTGATAATGCCGCCATAGGTGATCACCCGGGCGATCGACCCCTGATCGTTGGTCAGCGTATAGCGATCGACCGGCTCTCCAGCCGCCGTCGTCCCAAATTGCTCTTTGTTCACCTTGGCCTCCCCTGGCGTTGCCGTCATTGCCACTGCCAGCATAAATCCGATCGTCCTGTGCATGGTGCCGATTCCTCTCTCTGCTTGCGCCGCATCCCGGCGGAACCTAAAATATGCATTCCAGATGACCTGACCAACTCCCCCCCCCAAGCGAGATCGATCATGAAAAAAAACCTGATTCTCCTCTTCGCCTTCGCCTTCTTTGCCTGCGGCGGAAGCGGCGATGCGCCGCAAACAGCGCAAAAACCCAACCTCGCCTTCGTCACCAATGGCGTCGGGGCATTCTGGAATATCGCCGCTAAAGGCGTCGAAGCCGCCGCCGAAAAATTCGACGCCAACGCCGAGGTCCAGATGCCCGGCGAGGGCGTCGCCGACCAGAAGCGGATGGTCGAGGCCCTGCTCGCCCGCGGCATCGACGGCATCGCGATCAGCCCTATAGACCCCGACAATCAGACCGACCTGCTCAACGAAGCCGCCACCCACACCAATCTCATTACCCACGACTCCGACGCCCCCGCGAGCAACCGCCTCTGCTTCATCGGCATCGACAACTACTCGGCCGGCCGCGAGTGCGGCAAGCTGGTCAAGGAAGCGCTGCCCGACGGCGGCAATATCATGATCTTCGTCGGCCGTCTCGAACAGCTCAACGCCCGCCAGCGCCGTCAGGGCGTTATCGACGAGCTCCTCGACCGCTCATTCGACCCCGAGCGCCGCGATCCCAACAGCGGCCAGGTCCGGGGCGAGAAATACACCGTGCTCGACACCCGCACCGATCAGTTCGACTACGCCAAGGCCAAAGCCCAGGTCGAAGACGCGATCGCCAAATACCCCGATCTCCACGGCGTCGTCGGCCTCTTCGCCTACAATCCGCCGCTGGCGCTGGAAGCGATCAAGGAAGCCGGCAAAACCGGCGCGATCAAGATCATCGCCTTCGACGAGGAAGACCCGACGCTCCAGGGCATCATCGACGGCCATATTTACGGCACCGTGGTCCAAAATCCCTACCAGTATGGCTACGAATCGATTCGGATCCTCGCCGCCCTCAAACGCGGCGACCGCTCGGCGCTGCCCGCAGGAGGGGTGCTCGACGTGCCGGCGCGCCAAATCCGCCGGGACAATGTCGAGGCGTTCTGGCGCGAGTTGAAAAAGCTCACCGGATCGCAGTGATGCCGCTGCTGGAAGTCCGCGGCATATCCAAGCGCTTCCCCGGAGTTCTGGCCCTCGATGCGGTGGACATGACGCTGGAAAAAGGCGAGGTCCTGGCCGTGATCGGCGAAAATGGCGCGGGAAAATCTACGCTGATGAAAATTCTCGCCGGTATCCAGACTCCCGATAGCGGCGAGATCCAGATAGAGGGAAAACCGGTCGCGATCGACTCCCCCCGCACTGCCGCTGAGCTGGGTATCGCCCTGATCCATCAGGAACTCAATCTCTGCGACAATCTCTCGCTAGCTGCCAATATCTACCTCGGCCGCGAAAAGCGCAGGTTCGGTTTTATCGACCGTAAAGCCATCCGCGGCGGCGCCAGCCAGGCCCTGGCCCAGATCGATCTCGACATCGCCCCGGACACCCCGCTGCGCCAGCTGCCGATCGGCCATCAGCAACTGGTCGAAATTGCCAAGGCCCTCTCGACCCGGGCCCGGGTGTTGATCATGGACGAGCCGACCTCCAGCCTCACCAGCGAAGAAGCCGCCGCGCTCTTCACCGTGATCCGCAACCTGCGCGCAGAGGGCGTATCCATCGTCTATATCTCGCACCGTCTCAGCGAAGTCGCGGTTTTGGCCGACCGGGTCCTGGTCCTCCGCGACGGCCGCAACGCCGGCCGACTCGCCCACCGCGAGATCGACCATCACACCATGGTCTCGCTGATGGTCGGCCGCGAGATCTCGCAATACTACGCACATCGCGTCCACCAAAAAGGAGAGGTCGCCCTCCAGGCTGAAAACCTCGTCGTTCCCGCCTGGCCCGACCAGCCGCTCAACTTTGCGGTCCACCACGGCGAACTCGTCGGCATTGCCGGGCTGGTCGGCGCCGGCCGCACCGAGCTGCTGGAAGTGCTTTTCGGCCTGGCCCCCGCCCTGAGCGGGCGCGTCCTGCTCGACGGTGCGCCCCAGACCCTCCACTCGCCTGCCGACGCGATTCGCGCCGGCCTGGCTCTGGTGCCCGAAGACCGCAAAGAGCAGGGCCTGATCCTCGCGATGTCGCTGCGCGACAATATCGGCCTGCCCGCTCTGCACCGGCACCAACGCCGCGCCGGCTTCGCCGACTTCGCCCGTCAAAACGCCGATGCCGAGCAGATGATCCAGCGCCTCTCGATCCGCACCCCCGGCCCCGACCAGATCGTCCAGTATCTCTCCGGCGGCAACCAGCAAAAAGTCGTCCTCGCCAAGTGGCTGACCCTGGCGCCGCAGGTGCTGCTCCTCGACGAACCCACCCGCGGCATCGACGTGGGTGCCAAAGAAGAGATTTACCGCCTGATGGAGGAGCTGGCAGCAAACGGCGTGGCGGTGCTCTTCGCCTCGAGCGAGATGGAGGAGATCCTGGGCATGTCCGACCGGGCGCTGGTCATGTGCGAGGGCCGGATCACCGGCCAGGTCGACCGCGCCGAACTCAGCGAAGAACGCATCATGACCCTGGCCACCGGCAAAGCGGCCTGAGATGAAAAAAATCCTCGGTATACTCGGCCTGCTCTTGACCGTCTTCGTCGTCACCTGGATCGTCGAGCCCAAATTCGCCAGCGCCTACAATCTGCAAAACATCATCCGCTGGACCTCGCTCTTCGGCATCATCTCCATCGGTGTGGCCTTCGTCATTATCACCGGCGGCATCGACCTTTCGATCGGCTCGCTGATCGGGCTGGTCGGCTGCACCATACCGATGCTCCTGGCTACCGGCTATTCGACCTTCACCGCTCTGGGCTGCGTCCTGATCCTCTCGCTGGCCATCGGGCTCCTGCACGGTCTGCTCATCACCCGCCTCGGCCTACAGCCTTTCGTAGTCACGCTCTGCGGGCTGCTCTTCTACCGCGGTTTCGCCCGCTGGCTCACCCACGATCAGGTCCAGGGTTTCGGCTCATCCTACGAAAGCCTGCGCCAATTGGCCATCGGCAAGATCCCGATCACCGCTAGCTTTGCAATCCCCATTCCCTTTGTGATCCTGGTGCTGCTCGGCACCCTGGCCGGTCTCTTTCTCAACCGTACCATTTGGGGCCGCTATCTGCTGGCGCTGGGTCGCAATGAAGAAGCGGCGCGCTACAGCGGCATCGAGATCGAACGGATGAAAATCCTAGCCTATGTCATCTGCTCGGGCACCGCCGGCCTCGGCGGCATCCTCTTCGCCCTCGATGTCAACTCGGTACAACCCGCCGCGCACGGCAATTTCTATGAGCTCTATGCCATCGCTGCAGCGGTTCTGGGCGGCTGCTCGCTGCGCGGCGGCGAGGGCTCGATCTTGGGCGTCATCATCGGCGCTGCCGTAATGCGCATCCTCTACAACGCGATCAACATCCTCGGCATCCCCACCCAGCTCGAATTCGCCATCATCGGCGCGGTGATCCTGGCCGGCGTCATTGCCGACGAAGTGATCCGCCGCATAGCGGTGCGCAGACGCGCAGCGCGGGAGACGTGAAAGCGATCATTCTTTATCTTTTTGGGACCAAACGCGATTAAAAAGAGAATGTCATCGACATTTGGAGACATATTAGACCAGAACCACCAGGGCAACTAAAATCCTCTTCCCGCGTCTCCTAGTTGCCCGTCGTCCCACCGAAAAAGGAAAGCGCATGATCGCCAAACTCTTCGTATTGACCATCCTGGCCCTCTTGCTCAACGTCCAGGCCGCCCGGGCCTGCGGCGGCTTCTTCTGCTCTAATTTTCCCATGAACCAGATCGCCGAGAATATCCTCTTCGTCCAGGGCGAAGGCACCATCACTACCCATGTCCAGCTCCAGTACAGCGGGACGGCTTCGGATTTTGCCTGGATCCTGCCCCTGCCCGCCCTGCCCGAACTCGCCGTAAGCCACAACCAGATCTTCACCCAGCTGCAATTTGCGACCCAGCCCTTTTTCCAATTGCAGTTCCAGGATAAACCAGGCTGCGCCTTCCCGCTCTTCCGCAGCCTGGAGGATGACGGGGCAGTCGCCATGGCCGAATCCGGCGCGGTCGAGGTCGTCGCCAGAGAAGAAGTCGGTCCCTACGAAACCGTCGTCATCACCTCCGCAGACCCGCAGGCCATCGTCGACTGGCTCGTCGACAACGGCTATCAACTCGGCGATCTCGGCGTCGAGTTGCTGACCCCCTATGCCGAAGACGGCTGCTTCTTCTTAGCCCTCAAGCTGGCCGCCGACCGCGAGGTCGGCGATCTGCAACCGATCGCCATCACCTATGCGGCCACCGAGCCCGAAATCCCGATCCGTCTCACCGCCGTGGCCACCGCGCCCGATCTCGGCGTGATCGCCTGGATCCTGGGCGAGCACCGCGCCATCCCCAAAAACTACCTGCACGTCCAGATCAACGAGGCGCGGATCGATTGGTTCAACGGCGGTTTCAACTACCCCGAGGTCGTCACCGAAGCCGCCGACGAGGCTGGAGGACAGGCCTTCGTCACCGATTATGCCGGTCCCAGCCGGATCATCAGCGATTTCTTCTTCGCAGAATTCGATCTGGAGCGATTGCGCCAGCAGCAGCACCCGGCCGATTTCCTCGCAACCGCCCTCGGACAGGGCTTCCCGCGCGATGCACAAATGCAGACGCTGATCCGCCGCCACATTCCCATCCCCCCTGCGGTCTTTTCGGAGGGCGTCCTCGAAATCGTCTTCGGTGGGGATCGAAAAGCCTATGACCAGGCCCGTGACGAAGGTTGGCTCCAGGAAATAGCGGAAAGCTCCTTTTACAACAATATCCGCGCCTACGACCGCTATCTCGGCGAATTCGAGTTCGACGCTGCAGCCTTTGCCGCTGATCTGGAGCGGATCGTCGTCGAACCACTGAGCGAAGTACAGCGCCTTTTCAAGGAGAAATCGTACCTCACCCGACTCTACACCACGCTCTCGGCCGATGAGATGACGCTCGATCCGATTTTCTCCTACAATCCCGACCTGCCCCCCGTCGACAATATCCGCACCGCCGACGCCTATTGGGACTGCTCCGATGCGGAAAACACGCCGATCGAAGAGTGGGAACTGGTCATCACCCTAGCCGATGGGCGACAGATCCGCACCCGGCCTTTTGTCGACGGCGGCCCGGGTCCCCTGCCCATCGGCGAGCCGGCCGCCGCCATCGTCGAACGATTCGATACCTCCGGCCCCCCTGAGACCATCCGCCGACTCACCGCAATCAGCGAGAATGGAGGTGGGCCTGTCCCCTCGCACTGGTCATTAGAGCCCAACTACCCCAATCCATTCAACGCCAATACGGTCCTGCCCTTCCAGGCCGCTAACGCTAGCGCCAACGCCGCCCTGCAGATTTACAATCTCCAGGGCCAGAAGATCCGCACGCTGCTAGCAGGCCCGGTCGGGCCCGGTTACCGCGAGGCGATCTGGGACGGGCGCGACGCGAGCGGTCAGATCGTCGCCAGCGGCGTCTACCTCTACCGCCTGCAGGCCGGGTCGATCGCCCTGACGCGCAAACTGCTCTTTCTGCGCTGAACCCTATGCGCATCCAGATCCTCTCCCTGCTTCTCTGGCCAGTACTCTGCGCCGCGGTCGAGATCCCCGACCAGGGCCTGTCCCGGCAAGTGCGCCAGACCCTGGGCAAGGAACGCGGCTCCCTGCAGAGCAAAGATTTCGACGGCCTGCGCATTCTCGAAGCCGACCGCAAGACCATCACCCGCCTCGACGGCCTCGGCGAGTTGCACGACCTAGAGCTGCTGCAACTCGCCAACAACCAGATCACCGACCTCAACCCCCTCCGCGGGCTGCGCCACCTCGACGAACTCGACCTGCGCAACAACGACATCGCCGACCTCACTCCCCTAGCCGATCTCAATAGCCTGCGCGAGCTCTACCTGCAAACCAATAAGATCCGCGACCTCAACCCCCTAGCCCGACTAGAACACCTCCGCAAACTGGCACTTAATGCCAATCCATTGCAGGATATTGGACCCCTCGCCAGCCTGGTCGGCCTATCTCAACTCGACCTCACCCAATGTGGAATCCGCGATCTGGAACCGCTCTCGACCCTCCAGACCCTGACCCATCTCAATGCCGCAACCAACCAGCTCGAAGATCTCGGCGCGGTCCTCGAACTAACCCGACTCAGCCACCTCAACGTTTGGGGCAATCGAATCGCCGACCTCAACCCCCTAGCCAATCTGCACCAACTCCACCACCTCAACCTCTCGGCCAATCGAATCGCCGACCTCAACCCTCTGACCAACCTGCATCAACTGCGCACCTTGCGCCTCGATGCCAACCGGATTAAAGACCTCAAGCCCCTCGCAGATCTCCCATCTCTCGTCGAACTCCGCCTCGCCGACAATCAAATAAAAGATCTCCATTCCCTGAGCGATTTAAGCCTCGAGATCCTCGACTTGACACACAATCAAATCACTGATCTCGATCCGTTGCGCACTCTGGAACATCTTCGGATCCTCCGCCTCGCCAACAACCAGATCGCCGATCTCGAGCCCCTGCTCGAACTCCAATCCTTGACGATACTGGAAATCTGGCACAATCAACTCTCCCCGGCCGCACTCGGTACCCAGATACCCTCTTTGCAGTCGCGCGGCGTACAGGTTTACTACCAATGAGCCCACCGCCCGAATCAATACCTGCACGCCTTATACCACCCCCAAAAAATCACACCTACCCGCCGGCCGGAAACCGATCTACATAACATCTCAACAACTGTATTTATCGGGAAAAGAAACGACGCCCAGACACCTCGAACTCAGGCAGAGAGTCTACCGAGCAGACGCTGGCTCAATATATCGAGTACCTCGTAGTTGACAATCTTCTGTCCCTCGGCATCGACAATATAGATAGCGTCCTGCGCCCGCGCCGCAACCGTATTGATGATCGCCATATGAATATTGAGATCCATATCGGCCAATTCATAGGCGATTCTGTAGAGCAGCCCGACATCGTCCTGAGCTTCGATATCAATCACCGTGTAATAGGCGGATATCTGGTTGTCGAACTCGACGCGCGGCGATTGTTCGTGCTGCTGTTTTTTGCGCCGTCGATCCCAATTGCTGCTATAGCGCTTGATCAGTTCGCGAGCCTTTAGTTTCAGTGAAATAACCTCCGCCAACTGTTCGCGCACCCGCTGCTGCTTCCACTCGGGCAGCACTGCACTACCGTCGATATCGGTCACCTGAAAAATATCGAGCACCACCTCGTCATCGCGGGTATGGAGGTCGGCGCGGAGAATATTGATATCGTTGACCGCCAGGACTCCACAGATCTTGGCCATCAACTGATGCTGATCACAAGCGCAGATCGCGATTTCGGTATGGCCCTGTTGCTCGATGAATTTCACATCGAAGAGTTGCTGCTGGCCTAAGCGGCCAATCATCTCCAGGTGCATTTCGACCTGTCCGCGGTCGTAGGCTATCAGGTAGCGCGGTGGCAAGCGCTCGACGTGCTCTTTGAACTGGACGACCATCTGCTCCGACCAGCGACCTGAGATATGCTCGAGATGCCCGGCGAGCACGCGCCGGGCGCGTTCTTTCTCCTCCAGCGTCTGCAGCCCCGAGCGCAATTGTTCGACAGTCTTGGAGTAGAGTTCCCAGAGCAAGGCCTCTTGCCAGTCGGTCCAGGCGTCGGGCGAAACCGCCGAAAGATCGGCATAGGAGATCAGATAAAGCGACTTGAGCCATTCCATATTGGCAAAGAGCTCGGAGAATTCGACAATCATTTCGTAATCGTCGAGGTCGCGGCGTCTGGAAATCAGCACCATCTCCTGGTGGTTCTCGACCAGGAAAAGCAGCATCGACTGCTCTTCTTCGGTAAGACCCATTCTTTCGCTCAAGACCGCGCACATCTCGATACCGCGCACAATGTGGTCGTCTCGTTTCGACTTGCCCACATCGTGCAAAAGCACCGCCAAAAAAAGCAGATCACGACGCTCACACTCGACGAAAATCTCCGCCATCGATCCCTCTCTCTGCCCCAGGGCTTCGAGGTTTTCCAACGCCACCAGCGTATGTTCGTCGACGGTGTAGATATGGTAGATATCGTATTGGACCAGACAGGTCAGTCCTCCGAATTCGGGCAGATAAGCGCCCAGTACGCCCAGATCGTGTAAGCGGCGAAGCGTCAGAGCAACGCGATCTTTGTGATTGAGTATTTTGAGGAAAATATCGCGATGGGCGAGCGAGCGTCTGAAGCCATCATCGATCAAGTGCAAACAAGCGTGAACCGTGCGCTGCGCCTCCTCGCTCAATTCCAGGTTTTTCATTTGCGCAGTGAGAAAAATCCCCAGCAGGCGCTCGGGTTTCTCGGCAAAATACTCCTCGCCATCGGCCAGGAGGATCTCCCCGTCCACCGAAGCCACACCGCGTTCGAGATACATGCTGCGACGGCTGTTACGCGGTTTGCGCCTGAGTCGCCGAAAGGCCAATTCGACCAGGTGATAGGTGGTGCGCGCATGCAGATAGTAGTCGCGCATAAAGCGCTCGACGGCCAGTTCCTGGAACTCGTCTTCGTAGCCCAATCCGGCCGCGATCTGCGGCTTGAGGTCGTGTTCGAGCACATCGCGCTTGCGCCCCACCGCGAAATGGAGCGCATGACGTACCCGCCAGAGGAAGGTCCGAGAGCGGGCCAGTCTCTCGACATCACCGGCATCGAGGTACTGGCCTCTAAGCTCGTTCACTTCGGGCGTTTTGGCTTTGGCCTTGAGTGCCCAATCGAAAACCTGCATCTCACGCAGGCCACCGGGACTCTCCTTGATATTGGGTTCTAAAAGCTGGACCGACTGCCAGGCAGCCACTCGCTGTCTGCGCCAGGTATCGAGATCCGATATCGTGCGTTTGGGCACCCGCTTGTAGAGCCGCTCCTGAAACTCGACAAAGAACGTCTCATCGCCAGCGAGCAGACGCCCATCCATCATCGCGGTACGCGATTCCAGGTCTTCGCGTGCCAGTTGGACACTCTCGGCCAGGGTACGGCTGCTGTGCCCCACCTCGAAACCCAAATCCCAGAGGGGATTGAGCACTCCGGAGACAAATTCGGGTACTTTGTCCTGTTCCTTCTCACACAAAAAAAGCAGATCGACATCGGAATGAGGTGCCATTTCGCAGCGACCATAACCGCCCAACGCCACCAGAGCATGGGCACCGGAAGCCCGATCGACGACGCGCCGATAGGTCGCGAGAACTACCGCATCCATCACCACGGCGATTTCCCGAGCCAGTTCCTGGCCACCGACCTCGGCCCGGTGATCGGCCTCAATCCGCTCCAACGCCTCAACCCACAACGGCCGCAATACCGTCCCAAGCGAGTCGTCGGTCGCTTGCTGCACTTTGATTTCGATCTCTTCCAATAACTGCATCGACCTAGCTCGCGCTCCGAGCCTTGCGGCGGGAAGCCTTCTTCGTCGCCGGTGCTTTTTTGCCGGCTTTCCGCCTGGGCCGCCTCTTGCGCACTCTGCCCTTCTTGTCGAGTACCTGACGCAGAACCTCGTCGATATGATCGACCAGTACGAAGTGCAAGCGGCGGCGCACCGCTGCCGGGATCTCGTCGAGATCCGATTCATTGCGCTTGGGCATCACCACCGTGCGAATCCCCGCCCGTTGCGCCGCCAAGGCCTTGTCGCGAATTCCACCCACCGGCAGCACTCTGCCGCGCAAGGTAATCTCACCGGTCATCGCGATCCCGCTCTTGACCGGATACCCCGTAAAGAGCGAGACCAGAGCTGCTGTCAGAGCAATCCCGGCCGAAGGCCCCTCCTTGGGAGTGGCTCCCGCTGGCACATGGAGGTGTATATCGGACTCGTCGAAGAAATCAATGTCGATTTTCAATAATTCGGCCTGGGCCCGAATCCAACTCAGTGCCGCTCGCGCCGACTCCTGCATCACATCGCCCAACTGACCGGTGAGAATCAGCTTCTTGCTCCCCGGCATCCGCGTCGCCTCGATAAAGAGGATCTCGCCCCCGGCCGCGGTCGCCGCCAACCCGGTAGCCATCCCCACTTCGGCCTCGGCCTCAGCCGTCTCGTGGAAAAAAGGAGCCGCCCCCAGATAGGTCACTATATTTTTCTCGTCCACTTTGATCCGCCGTTTGCGACCCTCGACAAACTTTCGCGCCACCTTGCGACAGATTGTCCCCAGTGCCCGATCCATATTGCGCAGTCCCGCTTCACGCGTATAGTCTCCGATCAGGCGTTCGAGGGCGCTCTCGCCTATCTGCAGGTGGCGCTCGTCAATCCCATGCGCGACAAGTTGGCGTGGCAGCAGATGGCGGCGGGCGATCTGCGCTTTTTCTTCCGGGGTATAGCCCGAGAGCGGAATTTCCTCCATCCGATCCCGCAGGGGACCGGGCACCGACCCGAGCAGATTAGCGGTGGCGATGAACACGACCTTGGACAAATCGAAAGGCACGTCTAGATAGTGATCGGCAAAAGTGTCGTTTTGTTCGGGATCCAGCACTTCTAAGAGCGCCGCTGACGGGTCGCCGCGAAAATCCGCCCCCAGTTTGTCGATCTCGTCGAGCATGAAGACGGGATTGTTGGTCCCCGCCTTGCGCAGCCCCTGGACGATCCGACCGGGCAGGGCGCCGACATAGGTGCGGCGATGGCCGCGGATCTCAGACTCGTCGCGAACTCCTCCCAGAGAGATCCGCACAAATTTGCGCCCCAGAGCCCGAGCGATGGATTGACCCAGCGAGGTCTTGCCCACCCCGGGCGGCCCCACAAAGCACAGAATCGGCCCCTTCATCTCCTGACGCAGAGTCCGCACTGCCAGGTATTCGAGCACCCGCTCCTTGATCTTTTCCAGCCCGTAGTGATCCTCGTCGAGAATCCGAGTAGCTTCCGAGATCTCTAAATCATCCGGCGTCGCAACGCTCCAGGGCATCTCGATCATCCAGTCGAGATAGGTCCTCACTACCGAGTACTCGGGCGAACTCTGCTGCATTTTCTCCATCCGGTCCAGCTCGCGCGAAACAACCGTTAGCGCCTCTTCGCTCATTCCCGCCGCAGCGATTTTTTCACGCAGTTCATCGACTTCGGCCAGCAGCGGATCCGAACCACTCAACTCCTTCTGAATCTGTCTGAGCTGCTCGCGCAGAAAATATTCGCGCTGCGACTTGCCCAGCTTCTCCTGAACCTGAGTCTGAATCCGGTTGCCCACTTCGAGGATCTCCAACTCGCGCACCAACAACTCGGTTAGGTACTCGAGACGAGCCTCGATATCGAGAGCTTCGAGCAATTGTTGGTGTTCTTCGAGCTGCAGGTCGAGATTGGAAGCGATAAAATCTGCGAGCCGTCCTGGATGGTCGATGTTGACCACCATGATCTGCAATTCGTCCGGCAGATGGGGCAAGAGTTTGACAATCGACTGGAACTGCTGATGCACCGAGCGACACATCGCCTGTACCGCCATCGAGTCCGCAGCACTCTGATCATCGAGCGGTGCCAGAACCGCCCGGGGATAGGGCTCGACTTGGACGGCTGCACCCAGGGTCGCCCGACTTAGACCCTGGACGATCAACCGTACCGAGCCGTCGGGCAGACGCCAGACTTTGTGGATCTTGGCAATCGCCCCCACTGCATAGAGCTGGTCGATATCGGGATCCTCGAGTTCGGGATCTTTCTGCGCGAAGATTCCGACCAGATTATCATCCGCCTCCGCCGCCTCAATAGCCGCGATCGACTGCGGCCTGGTCGCGGTCAACTGCTGCGGCATATAGGGGTAGACGACGCTGTTTCTCAGCGGAAAAATGCCCAATTCTGCAGGCAGATCCAAATTCGTTGCTGCGCTTTCGATTTCGCTCAACGATGCACTCCCGAACCGCGGATTGGCGGCAAACCGGCGCGGGATTGTCCCGCAATATAAAGAGAGTTTAAGATTGGAATCGAAGCAGTCAGTGTCAAGAGCCACAACCTAGAGCCACAAGGCTCCGGACCGATCAGAGTACTACGCGATAATTGGCCGTGAATGAGCCGCGATACCGAGGCTTATTCACGCAATTGACAAGGAGAGCCGCTTTTCGTTTTGTATAAGCTCATACTCTAAACGCCAGCAGCCCCAAGCCTTGCAAAGGACCTTAATTGGGAGAGGATCTCAAGCCGCACCAAGAACGCGTAATTCTCGTCGGCGTCGTCCTGCCCGGCATGCCTTCCTGGGAAGCCGAAGACTCGCTCGATGAACTCAGCCGCCTGGTCGACACCGCCAATCTAGTCGAAGTCGAGCGCGTGCTCCAATCGCGCGACCGCATCGACCCGGCCCATTACCTGGGCAAGGGCAAAGCCGCAGAGCTCAAGACGCTGGCCGGCAAGCACCAGGCCGATATTATCGTCTTTGACAATGACCTATCCCCGGCCCAGATGCGCAATTTGGAAAATACTACCAATCGGCGCATCCTCGACCGCAGTGCCGTCATCCTCGACATTTTCTCGCGCCATGCCCGTACCCGCACCGCCCAAATTCAGGTCGAACTCGCCCAGCTCAACTATCTCTTACCCCGCCTGACCCGCTACTGGAACCATCTCTCGCGCCAGGCCGGAGGAGGCGCCATCCGCGGCATGGGCTCGGCCGGTGTCCGCGGCCCAGGTGAAACCCAGCTCGAGATCGACCGCCGCCTGATCCGCCGTCAGATCAACACCCTCGGGGCCAAGCTCAAAAAGATCGATGTCCAGATGGCGACCAACCGCAAAAACCGCACCGATATCTTTAAAGTCGCCCTAGTCGGCTATACCAATGCCGGCAAGTCCACCTTGATGCGGGCGCTCTCCGGGTCCGAGGTCCTGATCCAGGATCAGCTCTTCGCCACCCTCGATTCAACTACCCGAGCAGTCGATCTCGACCACAACCACAAGATTTTGCTCACCGATACGGTCGGTTTCATCAAGCGCCTTCCCCACCACCTCTTTGCCTCTTTTCGCGCCACGCTCGAGGAAGCGATCAAAGCCGACCTGCTCCTGCACGTCATCGATTTGAGTTTCCCCCATTACGAGTCGCAGATCGATACCGTAGATCAGGTACTGCTGAGCCTAGGGCTCGAAAAAAGCCCCACCCTGATGGTCTACAACAAAATTGACCAGGTCGCTCCCGGCACCGAGGATCAAATTATCAGTGCCTACGCCGAACGCGAAAACACCATCGCAGTATCGGCCCACAAAGCGATCGGCATCGATGCACTGAGGGAAAAAATACTCTCCTACAGCATCGCCGAGGATATCACTCTGGAACTCCAGGTCCCTCAGGCCGAAGGTCGGCTGCTGGCCCACCTACACCAGCAGGGCCAGATCCTCGAAGAAAGCTATGTCGACAACGATGTCTGCCTGCGCGTTCGCCTCGAAAAAACCTGGGCTCAGCGCTTGAAGCTCGAACGCTTCGTTGCCGCCTGAACTATGCAGCCAGATAACCCCGTTCCACCGCTTCGTCGATCAGCTTCCGCACATAGACCCAGAGCGCTGGCGCCCCTTCCTGAATATGTTCGTTACGAGCGATCACCTGGGCTTTGCAGATTCCGTGCCGTCGCCATGCTGCTCCCTGGGTATGAAAATTGAGCAAGATCGGCTGCAGCCGATCGAGCGCCGCCGCATAGCGTGCTTCGGGGCTCTGCCGCGCCTCGAATTCATCCCAAAGGGCGCGTAAAACCGTAGCCTGGTCAGAGGGCAACAAGCCGAAGAGGCGGTCGGCAGCCTTTTGTTCGCGCTCGTCCTTGTCCTCCAGCGCGGCCTGATCGTAGACAAAGGTATCGCCCGCGTCGATCTCCACCACGTCGTGGATCAAGAGCATCTTGAGTACCCGTAGCAGATCGACTTCTGCACTGGCATGTTCGACGAGCAGGATCGCCATCAGACTCAAATGCCACGAGTGCTCGGCGTCGTTCTCCCGGCGCTTATCGCCCGGCAAGAGCGTCTGGCGGAAGATCTGCTTTAGCTGCTCTACTTCGAGGATAAAACCCAACTGGATCTCGAGACGCTGCGCCTCCATCTGTCACTCCACAGGAATTTTTGCTTAGTATTGGGGATATAACCGAGAGAATAAAAATGAAAACTAAGGTCCTCAAAGTCCAGTCTGAAAACCAGTGGTTCCAACGCGCCGAAGTACTCAAACGCAACCGCAAGAAGCGCACTCAACACCGACAGTTCTTCGTCGAAGGCGTGTCGTCGATCAATCAGCTCGTCGATCGCGATGAATGGACAATCGAAGCCCTGCTCTATACCCCGGATCGTCCACTATCGAATTGGGCGCGCACCGTGCTCGCCAAAGCGAGCGCACATCACCGCTTGGAACTCAGCGCCCCGCTGCTGGACAAGCTCAGCGACAAGGAAGACCCGTCCGAGCTCCTGGCCATCGTCGCAATACCCGCCGACGATCCCGGGCGGATCCCCATTCGCCCAGACGCACTGATCGCGCTCGCCGACCGGCCGGCCAACCCCGGTAATCTAGGCACCCTGATTCGCTCCTGCGAAGCCTTCGGCGTCGACGGCCTCGTCATCACCGGCCACGCCGCCGACCTCTACGACCCCCGTACCATTCGCGCGGCGACCGGCTCGCTCTTTGCCCTGCCGACGACATATATCTCTTCCCAGATCGAGCTCTCGCGATGGTTGGACCAGATCCGCTGCCAGATCCCCACCCTCCAGATAGTCGGCACCAGCGCCCGGGGGGCGACTCTCCTCTCCAACGCCTCGCTCACCGCACCGACGCTGCTCATCATCGGCAACGAAGCCAGCGGCCTGAGCCAACGCTGCCGCGAGTACTGCGACCAGATCGTCACCATCCCCATGGCCGGGCAAATGCCGTCTTTGAACATGGCCAGCGCCGCCGCCGTTTTTCTCTACGAAATCCAACGACAGCGCAGATCCGTCCATAACGATTGATGATCCAGGGAATAATTATCGGTCCGCCTCTACCAAGCCAGTGAGAGTTCGATAAGCCAAACGGACCGAGGCCGCGACTAAGCCCCCATCGCCCTACTTCACCAAGGTCATCCGCCCTAGTTGCGTCAACTCGCCGACTCGCACCCGACAGAAGTAGACCCCCGATCCGACCTCGCGGCCGGCTGCGTCCTTCCCTTCCCACACTGCGCGATGATAACCCGGCGCCAGCGGTTCCTGCAAAAGCACCCGCACTCGCTGCCCCAGCGCGTTGAAAATCTCTACCGAAGTCGGCACCGGTCCATTGCCAAACGAGGGTACCGCAAATGGAATCGTCGTCGATGGATTGAATGGGTTCGGATAGTTCGGCGTAAGCACAAATTCTTCGGGGATACCCAAGAGACTGGGATCGCGCAACCATTCCAGCGGCTCGCTGCGATAATCCGAGCTAATCATTCGGCCTTCTTCGACCTGCAGCGATTCGGGAAATCCATCGCGGTGCAGACGGATCACGACCCGTAGTAATTCGCCATCACCAGCCGCTGCCCAATGCTTGCCGTAACGAGCCCCCGCCACCGCGATATGGCCTTCCTCAGCACTCAAGCGCTGAAAGGCCCCGAGTGGATTTTCGTCAAATACCGAGCCCAGATCCGGATCGCCGATCACGCTGAGGTCGAATGGATCATAGCGCAGTTCCATTTCATATCCGGCCAGATCTTGTAAATCGCGGGCGAGGAAGACCAGTTCGACCTCCTGCCCAGCACGCCATTCGCCGGCAAAATCGGGTGCGACAATATCCAGCGCCGAATTAGAATTGGATGGTGGCAAAGCTCGCTTGAAAACCGGTGGAGCTCCAAAACCAGTGCTATTGCTGATATTCGATGTCGCCAGTGAGAGGTCTTCCACCCCGACGCGACCATCGTTGGTCACATCAGCCCGAGCAAAATTGGCAACGCTGCTATCAATCCCCCAGGCCGCATCAATGGTGTTGACATCATCCTCATCGATTTCATTATCTCCACTGGCATCTCCCCCCTTGAGCAAGCGACCATCCTGTTCGAGCAAAATCGACGGATCACCGCGCACGTCGGAGGCAAAGAAGCCGCTACTCGACGAGAGTACAATGGTCTCACCACTGCGGATCGCCAGCGTATCGGTGCGCCCGCTCAGATGGCTGGTATCCTTGACACTCAGGACATAACGACCAACCGGGATACTCACCAGCGTCAGTGCCCCCGAACTCGTCGTCTGCACTTCGACCGTGTCGGTCGTTGCGGGCAAATCGTCGTTGGCGCTGAGATAAATCGCATCGGCAATATCGATAGTACTACCCGGCAGACGCAGATGCACATCGAGCAAGGTGCTGTGATCGCCACTGCCCTCGCTGCGTCCTTCGAGAAGAACTGTGGCCAGAACCCGCCCGCGCGCCACAACCTGCAGCCGGGCATTCTGCACCGAAAGACCAGTGCTTTGCTTGAGCGCGCTGGCCGAACCGGTGATGCTCAACGCTGCCTCATCGGAGTCGAAGACGATATTCATAACGCCGGTGACTCCGCTCTGTACCACGATTTGAAAAGTGGCCAGACGCTCCTGATCGCCGTTGGAACCGACGATCTCACCGCCGGTTTTGTTTTTGGTGAAGCGAATCTGGGTGCCGGAACTGGTATTCTCAGCTATAGAACCACCGCTGAACACCTCTCCCAGATCGGTGCAAGGGCTGCCCGGGTTTATCACGGTAAAAAGACTTGAGCCCAGCTCGACAACCGCGCTGACCGACTCGATCGACTGGCTCTTGGACTGAACCCTGATTTCGAAGGTCAGCGTGTCGCCGGGCGAAGCCAGGAGCTTGCTCGGACTCAGTGAAAGCAGCGGTACCGAGCCAGAACCATTGCCAACGACCAGTTCGTTTGAGAATTTATTCAAACGCCCGGTAGTATTATCGGCAAAGGTCGCGTCGGCGCTAATTCCCGCGTACACCGAATAAGTTCCCACGGGCATTGCAAAAGAACTGGTTTCCGTATCCCAGGTAAACGAGTTGTCGCTGCTCTCGCGCAGTTCGGTGATTGTACCGGCACTCGTACCATCGGAACTGTTGATTATGAATGCATTGCCGCCGCCATCTCCCAGATCGCCCTCCAGGCTCTCCAGTGTGGTATGTGCACCGTTGGCTGCTGCATAGAGACGTATATAGGCATCGTCGGTACCCGAAGCATCATCGACCAGGTAGTCATCCCACTCAAAGCGCAAAATATCGCCCCGACCGATCTCGGGCAAGCGGGTATTGGCCTGAATAAAGGGATTGTGAGTAATGGTCAGTGAGCCACCGCGGGCCACCGTGGTATTGCCATTGCCATCGGTCACCACTGCGTAAATCCAGACCTGACGACCGCTTTTGGGCACTGCGTTAGGCGGATTGCGCAAATCCCAGACGTACATATCGTTCCTGCCATCGCTGTCTTCGCTAAGCCCATTGACGATCAGTTTGGTATCGACATCGCTGGTCAGTGCCGTCGATGCGGCACCCGACTCGGTCGAGTAATCGGTGGTTGCCGGATCATCGGTGGTGAAGTACAGCGCAATACTCGCATCGTGGTCGAGATCCTTATCCCCTGGCCCTTTCTGCCACTGGATAGTATAAACCGGCTGCGACCCCGAATCTACGCTGCGCTGAGTGTCCTCGGCCGGCTCGTAAAAAGTAAAGGCCGGCGAGTGCTTGACCACCAGAGCAGTGCTGCTATTACCGACACTGACACTGATCGAATCGGTTGCTACTGCATAGAGGTAGTAGATCCCCTCGGCGACCAACGGCGAACCAATATCCCAGGCGTACTCCACGTCGCGACTGCTCAAGGTCGTCGAATCGGTAATCGCCGTACCCCGAGTACCGGACACGCTTTTGCCCAGTGCGAATTTCTGGTGCGGATAGTTGCCCGATGCCGAAACCGAGGTGATGCCACTCACCGAGGCATAGAAGAGTTGCACCCGTGCTTCACTGTCGTAATCAAAGACGGTGAAATCCAGATCGTAAGGGCTGGCCTTGATGCCAGTGCGCACCCCGGTATCGACGGTATCGGCCGCGATAGGATCAATCTGCTCGATCACCGGACTGTGGAGCAAAGTCAGCGGCCCGGAACTGACGGCAAAAGTAGGTGGATTTTTCTGATCGTCGGCAATAATATAAATATGGTAGGTGCCGCTGGGCACTCGTAAGATCGAAGCGAAAAGCGAAGTCTTGAGCGCCGCGGGCGGATCGTCCCAGGTATAGGTCTGTTCGTTGCCTTCGGTCAAGTCGTCAGTCCCGGCTGGATTGACGCTGCTCAGGTCGTTTTCATCGGCGATCAGCATCCCGAAGATGCGGATATCCTGCACGGTCTTCAGCCCATTGGTCGGATAGGCGTAGAGCGCCACTTTGAGATTTGCGCCCAGGTCGTCATCGCCATCGACGGCGCTGTATTGGATCGCGAAGGAAGTATTGGCCAGATCTCCGCTGCCATCGGGCTGGGCGATCGAAACGATCGGCTTGATATTGGAGGTTACTATATCGATATCGGCTCCCAGCAGAAAGAAATCGCCAGCACCTACGAAAGAGCCCGTCGGATCGGCAGCGACCCTCACCGTCCGCGCCCCCAACCCACTGCCGCCCGCGCTGGCAGTCGAATGGGTCACGACTTGTAAATTAGTCGCCGAATCGCTGCCGAGCACATTGAGCTTGAGCAAGAGACCGACCTTATCGCCGTCGTCGCCCCATTCGTTAAGCGAAGAAGAATCCTCGTCGATCAGCCCCTCGAAAAACTTATCATCGTCGGCGAGACTGGTGGCTACCGTCTCCCAGTCGCCGGCCAGAAAACCGTCGGAGCTAGCGGCCTGGGCACCAAGGCCGCTACCGTCCGCAGGATCGGCCACATGCACATAGACCGGATTATCAACCAATTCAGCAGTAATACTCTGGGGATTGACCGGAGTATAAGACAATGTGTACTGGTACGCTCCGACTGGAATCGAGTCGTCTTCGAACGTCGAAGCTTTACCCAGCACCTTGAAATAGGCATGGTGATTGACATCGGTTTGGTGACCCAAACCGAACCCTTCACCACTCCCACCGGCAAAGGCCAGATAGATATTTTCCTCATCCGGGTTTTCGGCCAGGACCGGGCTCAGCAAGAAGACATCGCCAGTGGCAATACCGTCCTGCGTACCCGTGCCGTCGGAGTCGTCATCGGCCACTTTCTCGGGCAGGGTCCAGCTGGTGCCGTTGTAGCGCGCATAGTAAATGTCGTGCTCGGCGCTGCCCGAATTGCCGGCGCTGAAAGCGATGTGTAAGTCGCCCCGATCGTCGAATCGATCGTCGACTATCGCTGCGATGCGCTCGGTGATTTCCCAGTCCAATTCGATATTGTAATTGCCGGCCCCGTCGGCGAAAAGTGGCGGTGACGCCGTCTTCCAAATCGACGTGGCGGAACCCCAGGTGACACCGCTGCCCACCAATCCCGAATCGGCGTAACTATTGAAATAGACCCCTTCTACTGGAGTCGCATCGCCAAATTTGAAAAGCGAGTAGACCTGATCAGGCAGGCGATTGCGATCTACGACGACTGTGGGAAAGAAATAATCGGCAGCGACCTCAACTGCCGCGTTAGCCTCATCGTCAAAAGTACCCACCGCCGCCCCGTCCGCATCCTGATTCCAACCATTGGCGCTCAGATCGATCCAGGTGGTATCGGTGGCCATTCGTTTGTGTTCGATACGATCATCAGTATCATTGAAATAGACCAGGTGCAGTGCATCGCCATCCCCCACTGCCAGGTCCGGTCCGGTCGCTCTATCACCGTTTGGCGAGAGCCGGATACCCCCGGTACCTGCGGTTCCTGATTCGCCGATTGGCAGGATCGAAAAAGGCGAAGTGAAGCGATTGACTTTGGCCAGCATCACATCGTCGCTACCGGCCCCGGAGCCACGTACATAGGAGATGAAGATATTGTCGCGATCGTCGATGACCATCTGCGGAAAGGCGCTCTTGCGGCCTTCGACCGCTCCGCCGACCCGGGTGTCATTAACCTGAAGCGGCATCGGCCAGGTGGTGCCCCCATCGTTTGAGTAGGCCAGGTAGATATTCTTCTTGCGCTCGCGATCTGCCGTCGAAACAAAGCCGTAGACCACTCGCGGTTGTCCTCCGCTGTCAACTTCGAGATCGAGAGTCGAAAACGAACCCCCGCCGCCGTTGACCGTAAGCGGGTGGTAGGTGATATCGCCCGTGATGCTCACCGCCGCATCGAAATTCGCGCCGCCGTCGAAACTGCGCGAATACATGACGCGGTAGAGCGGCGTGGAGCCTCCGGTATAGGGAAATCCCGCGCGCGGGGTGGTCGTGGTCTGCTCGATCCAGGCCATATGGATGGCCGGATGGGTCGCCGAAGAGGTATAACCTGGAGCGGGGATATTGTCGTTGACGCCGAAAGGCACTACATCGACCATCGCGATATCCACCTGCATTCCATCGGTATCGACTGAACCGATCTGCTCGCTGCGCTCAACGCTGTGAAAATGGCCGACGAGCGGATATTCGTAACTCGCCGCCTGATCCAGGTCGACGCGAATATTGATGGACTCACCGACGACGAAATCGGTCCGGACCGTACTGTCCTGTACGGAGAAGCCGACTGGGGTTTTGTTCTCGAAGGTCGGTTTAACCGCCCGAAGTGCACTGGCTGTAGAGAGCACCAGCGCGCTATAGAGCAAGAGGCTTCGCATCACTTGACCAGAGTCATCTTGCGGATCTGTTGGAATTGGCCGCTCTCGAGCCGGTAAAAGTACACACCGGCCCCCACCTGGCGCCCCGTATCATCGCGGCCATCCCAGGCCATCTGGTGGTACCCCGCCTCTACCGGGCCATTGAGCAAAGTCCGCATCCGCTGTCCCAGGACATTGAAGACCGAGAGTCGCACCGATGCCCGGTTCGGCAGGGCAAAGGGGATACTGGTACTGGGATTGAAGGGATTGGGATAATTTTGTTCGAGATCGGGCCTGAGCGGCAATAGCGCTTCGATCAGATTGCCCTGCCAGCGCACCCTTTCTAGCTCATAACCCGAGCTGAGCAACATACCCTCCCCTGTCCGCAGCGACTCCAGCGCATCCTCGTGCAAAATCTCGAAGCGCAAGCGCGCCAAAGCCCCCTGCCCCACTGCCGACCACTCTTTGCCGTAACGAGCCCCGATCACTTCGATCGTGCCTCCATGATCGGTACGAGCTTCAAAGATGGCTCCGCGCGGGTTCTCGGCAAAAACATCTCCCTCTCTTGTTCCGCCCGGAACCAGGCGCATGAGCTGCGGATCGAAATACAGATCAAACTCGTAACCAGCCAGATCACCGAGGTTCTGCGCCTGTACCGCCACCTCGATTTCCCGACCAGGCCACAGCGGTTGACGCAGATCGAAAAGCGGGAGTATTTCCACCACAGCCCCATCGTTTGCCCCGGGCACGATCGGTTTGAAGACCGGCGGGGCTCCAAAACCCTCACTATTGCCAAAATTAGATGTCGTCGCCGTCAGATCGGCCGCCCCAACCTCATTATCGTTATTGAGATCGGCCTGCTGGAATCTCGGTGCGATCTGCGAAGTGCCCCAGGCCGCGATGATGATGTTGACATCGTCCTCGTTTATTTCGTTGTCCTCGCTGGCGTCTCCGGCCATCAGCCGCCTTCCCGAATTGTCCAGTAGCGTCGTCGGATCGCCGCGCAGATCGGAGCTGAAGAAACCACTGATGTCGGTACCGACCGCCACGGTCTGGCCGTTGGCCACGGTGAATGTATCGGTGCGCCCGCTGATATGGCTCGAATCCTTGACGGTCAACACATAGCGCCCCGGCGGCACACTGCTGAGAGTCAAAGCCCCGGTTGTCAAAGCCGTCTCGACCTCGACGGTATCGCTAGTGGCGGTATAGTCGTCATTGGCGCTGATGAAGATCGGGTCGGTGATATCGATGGTGCTGCCCGGCTGCCGCAAATGCACATCGAGTAAGGTCTGGAAGTTATTGTCGTTCAGCGTGCGGCCTTCCAATTCCACAATGGCGGTGATCGTGCCGCGCGTAACGCGGGTGAATTGCGGATTTGAAAGCGTCAGTCCATCCCCACTGTCGAAAGGGTCGGAACGACCTTCGACCCCGAGCACCGTTCCCGCTTCACCGGTAGCGAAGGTCAACGAGGGTGCTGCCACTAAATTGCCAGTGGGAACCAGCTGGAATCGCGCCAGCCGTGCCGGCTGGGTAGCACTGCCGACGACCTGGCCCAGGAAACTGGATTTGGAAAAGCGCAGTTCGTTGCTGCCGCTGACGAAGGTATTCTCGATCGGGCTGGTACCGGCGAAGACCTCGTCGAGATCGACAAATGGCTGAGGGCCGGAATTCGAGCTCTGATCAACGATCGAAAAACTGGTACTACTGTTGAGATCGAGCACAACCTGTACGAAGTTGATCGGACTAGTGTGCTGAACCATCACGTCCAGAGTCAAGGTATCGCCCACAGCCACCAATTGATCGGTCGGGCTGACACTGATATTGGGCATCGAACCAGTACCCGAAAGGCTCAGCGCTGCCACCGAGCGACTGACCGAAGCCGCGTTGCTGCCATTACTGAAGGTCGGATCGGATAAGATCGCCGCATAGATATAGTAGTTGGATCCGGCAGCGCCGAAGAGTTTGGTATTCCAGTCGAAGAAGTCGAGACTATCTTCGCGCACCTCGCTGATCGTGCCCGTCGTCAGGCCATTGGAGCTGTTGATCAGGAACCCGTTATTACCGATATCGGCCTCGAGTAGCTGGGGAGTCAGCAAAGACGATGAGGTCGAGGCATAGAGCCGAATATAGGCATTGTCGGTACTCGAACCATCATCGACCATATAGTCGTCCCAGGTGATGCGCAGAACATCGTTTTTCTGGAAATTGCTATAGCTGTTCAGCTTTGAGCTGAGCAGATTGATATGCGGATCGTGCTCTATCGTCAGCGCCCCACCCAGCGCCACGCTGCTGTTGCCGCTGGAGTCGCTGATCACCGCATAGAGCCAGACCTTGCGCTTGGAACGCGGTACGTCGTTGGGGGGGCTGCGAAAATCCCAAATGTACATATCGGACTTGCCTTCGGCGTCCTCCTTCAGCCCTTTGACCACGGTCCGAGTATCGGCATCCTTGAGCAGTGAATCGGGAAAATTCTCGTAATTGACCGTCGCCGGGTTATCGGTGGTGAAGTAGAGATCGATCATTGCATCGTTGTCGAAATCCTGATCGCTGCGCCCTTTTTGCCACTGAATAGCATAGACCGGCTGCGATCCGCTATTGATATTTCGGTGGGTGTCCTTCGGCGGCTCGTAGAAGGTGAACGACGGCGAGTGCTTGACCGTCAGCGCCGCGGCCGACTGACCGACTGCGAGATTGAGCGAGTCGCTGGCCACCAGGTAGATGAAATAGGCGTTCTCGGCTACGATCTGCGAATCGATACCGGCGCCAACGCGGACGGCAACTGAATCCGTTATGTCCCAGGAGAACTCGGTGGCGATACTGGTCAGAGTATCGGTTCCGGTGATCGGGATCGCCCTGACTCCCGATACGCTCTTGCCCAGCGTGAAGCGCTGGTTGGGGAAGGTTCCGATGACCGATACTGAAGAGAGACCACTCACCGACGCATAGAAGAGCTGGATCTCGGCCGTACCCTGCAAATCGAAGTCGCGCACGGTGAAATCGAGATCGTAGGGATTCGCATTTTCTCCGCTGCGCACGCCGGTGTCGACCGTATCGGCCACCGATGGATCTACATGGACGATGATCGGCTTGTGCTTGATCGCAAGTGCTCCGGGACTCCGCGCAAAGACCGGCGTATTTTTCTGATCGTCGGCGACCAGATAGATATAGTACTCGCCGCTGATCACCTGCGTGATCGAAGCGAAGAGCTTGGCCTTGAGCGCGGCGGAAGGTTCGTCCCAGGTATAGGACTCGCTCCGGCCCTCGATCAGATCATTTGTACCGCTGGCAAAGATCGAAGAAACATCGTTTTCGTCGGCGATCAGGGTCCCGAAAATCCGGATGTCCTGCACCGAAGCCAGCGAACTATCGGGCGAATAGTAGAGCGAAACCAAGAGTCCGCTGCTCGCAATCTCGTCGTCGATATCGTCGAGGCTGTAGACAATCGGGTACGAGGTGCTGGCCTCATCGCCCACACCATCGGGTTGCGAGATCGAAACTACGGGCGAAGTATTGGACGTAACGATATCAATATCAGCCCCGAGTTGAAAGAAGTCTCCGGCCACCACAAAAGACCCCCTCGGGTCGGTAGCGACCCTAACCGTACGCGCCCCCAACCCCGTGCCGGAAGCGCTGGCCGTCGAGTTGGTCACCACCTGGATATTGGTCGCCGAATCGCTGCCGAGCACGTTGAGTTTGAGCAAGAGACCAATCTTGTCGTCGTCATCGCCCCACTCATTGGTCGAGCTGGTATCCTCGTTGTATTTGCCCTCGAAGAGCTTGTCGTCGTCGGCCAGGCTGGTAGCCACCGTTTCCCAATCGCCGGCCAGGAACCCGTCCGTACTGCCCTTGCCCGTTGCACCCAGTCCGCTTCCATCGGCATTATCGGCCGCGTGCACAAAGACCATATTATTGGTGATCTCGGAAGAGAGACTCTGCGGGTTGACCGGCGTATAGCTCAAATCGTATTGAAATGCTCCAACCGGCACCGAGCGGTCCTCGGATGTCAGAGCGCGACCCAGGACCTTAAAGTAGGCGTGGTGATCGACATCGCTGATCCCCTTGACCCCCAATCCCTCTCCACCACCACCCGAAAAAGCCAGATAAAAGCTGGTGTCGCCCTCGGCCTTGGCCAAAACCGGCGATCCGAGAAAAACATCTGTGGCGGCAATCCCGTCCTCAGTAGCCGAATCCGAGTCGTCATCGGCTACTTTCTCTGGCAGAATCCAGCTCGAACCGTTGTAAAACCCATAGTATATATCGTGCTCACCGGCATTATTGGAATACCCGGCGCTGAACGCGATATGAACCTCGCCCTGGTCCGGGCGCCGATCGTCGATCGCCACCGCCACGCGCTCCGTTACCGTCCACTCGAGTTCGACGTTGTAGTTGGTTCCATCTGCAAAAAGCGGCGAAGCAGCGGTGCTCCACACCGCCGCGGCCTGACTCGTATTCCAGCCGGCATTCCCGCCAATTGCGTTGTCGTAGGTGTACTTATTGAAGAAGATCGTCTCCAGAGTGGCATCCCCGAACTTATAGATTGCGTAGATCTCATCCGGCGAACTTTGCCTATCAACAGCAATGGCCGGAAAGAAGAAATCGGCTTCGGTCTCCAGCGCAGCCACCGTGGCTTCATCGACAAAATCATCGATATCCGCTCCGTCGGCGTCCTGATTCCACCCCGTGCTGCCGACCATCTGCCACGAATCAGCCAGCAAGGTCTTGTGCTCTATATCGTTGCCGGCATCGTTGAAATAGGCCAGATGCAATACATCTCCCGTACCCACATCGATATCCGGGCCAGTGTAGCGCCCGGCATTGGGCGTGATCCTGATTCCGCCCTTACTGCCACTATTGGCCGATTGACCCACTTCCACCATCGAGAAGGGAGTGGTCTCGCGATCGACCTTGGCCAACATAATATCGTCGGCACCGCTGCCGGGACTCGACCCTCGTACGTAGGAGATGAAAATATTGTCGCGCTGGTCGATCACCATCCGGGAAAAGGCCGCGGCCCGGCCCTCGATATTACCCACCGTCGCCGTATCGTTGACAACGATTGAATTATTTCCCGGCAGCCACGAAGCACCACCGTTTTCTGAATAGTTGAAATAGACGTTATCGGCATCGCCGCTGGTGTTGACAAATCTCGCCGTGTGGCCATCCGGCGAGTGATTGAAGGCATAGACCACGCGCGGATTGCCCCGGCTGTCCACCTCGATATCGACGGTCGAAAAGGCATTGCCGGTTCCGCCAACGCTCAGAGTCAGCAAGTCGTAGCGCAGCGTGCCCGAAACACTGACCGGTGTAGAAAAAGTCTTGCCCTTATCTTCACTCCGCGCATAGCGGACGTAATAGACCGGAGTCGACACAGTGCTGACCGTTTCCTGGGAGATCCAGGCCATATGGATCACTCCGTTGGAGGAAACAGCCAGATCGGTCCGCAGCCCATCGACATCGCTGCTTTCGATCTGCACGCTCTGTTCTATATTGTGGAAATGGCCGTAGAGCGGGTGGGTCGGAGTCGCAGCCTGATCGAGATCGGCGCGCACAGTGACCTGATTGCCCAGAACAAAATCCTCCTGGGTCGTACTGTCCTGGGTCGAAAACCCCACCGGAGTGCGGTTTTCAAAAATCGGAGCAGCACCGTAGACCGAGGGGGCCAACCAGAGCAGCACCAGCAGTCCGATCGCGATCCAGGGGGTCGAGAACCGCCCTGTGCACTGCGATCGACAGCCGGTATGTAGCGGCGTATTGCTCTGAGCCGAGGATTTCACAATTCCATTCCTTAGAATTATCGTTCCACCCGTTGAGAACGAAAGACTCCCTTCACAAGCCCCGGTTCAGCAAGAAAGATGCCATACTTATATATGGGCAAAAGATCTGGCTTAAACCCCAGATAAGGTGCCATTTCTCTTCTGACGAAAGGAATTTCCTTCTTTTGATTCGGGAAAGATCTTCCCCTGCAGAGGGTAATTGCCCCATCCAGCCCCCCGATTTCACCCGGGTCCATCCTGGCATGAGATTTGCCCCCTATCCTGCGGCAGGTCCTACTCAGGGAGGAAGCGCTTGTGGACAAACGAAACCTATACAACCTGATTTTTGTACTTTTCAGCTTGCCGGCGACCCTATTCGCCGCCCGGTTGGAACTGCGTCAATCCGGCACCGGAGCCACGGAAGCCTCCGCGCTAGTCGGTCAGGAGATCGAAATCGAGGTCTGGATCGATTCGGAAAGCGAAGAGCTTTCCGGAGCGGCGATCTTTCTCAGCTTTGACGAAACGCGCTTCGCGCTGGTTGATGAGGATCGGGTCCCCCAGGCAGGTTTCCAGCCCTTCGCTCCGGGCGAGTTTCTGGGCAACGGCGAAATCTATCGCAACTATCTGCTTGCAGAGGATGACCCGGCTGCCGGGGCCCCCGGCACCCAACTCGACTATAGCGTGGTCCGCGCCGGTGACCAGGGGCAGGGACCTATCGCCTCTTTTCGCCTGCGAACATTGGCCCCCACTATAGGGAGTGCGATCCGCATCGACGAAAGCGGGGTGCGCGAGACGCGTTTGTTCCTGCCCGATGGTCAGCAACGCGCTTTCCGCTTCATCACCCCATTCAACCTTACTGTAAAGGGCATCTCGATCAGCGGCCTGCCCGAAAAACTGATCCTGGCTCGGGGCAGTACCCGGGAACTAGACCTGAACGATCTGGTTTTCGATCCGCTCTACGGCCCCGACGACCTGACCTGGACCATCTCCAAAACTGCGGCGCTGACCTCGACTCGCGAAGGCAATAATCTACTCTTAGAGACCCCTGCCGACGCTTCACCGTGGGAACGATTGGTGCTCACAGTCGCCAATCCCGAAGGACAGACTGCATCTGATACGATCGATATATTCGTCAACGCAGCCCCCACCCTGAGCGATATAGGCCCACTGGTCTTTGCCGAAGACGAATCCTACGAAATCCCCCTCGACGCCCTAGTCGACGATCCCGATAGCCCCACCGAGTCGCTCACCTGGAGCGGTTGGAGCGAAAGCCCGAAAATCGAAATAGAACTCACCGGATCGCCCGCTAGCGCCCATATTGTTCCGCAACCCGAGTGGCACGGTCAGGGACAGATCACACTGATGGTCCAGGACAACTACGACTTCGCCGATACCCTGCACCTCGAGGTCTCAGTCGATCCGGTCAACGATGCTCCCCGTCTGCTCTCTTCTCCCAACCTGCGCCTGACCAGCGGCACTCAGGATAGCAGCCTGGTACTTGCGGAACTGATCGCCGACATCGAAGATCCATCCAGCGCGTTAAAGTTTTCCTGGAGCGGCAACGAGCGGGTCGGACTGGAGTTCCGCAACGAACGACTGATTCTGAGCAGTCCTGCGGATTGGGAAGGCCTTGAAGAAATCACTCTGGTAGTAGAAGATTCGGGAGGGCTGACCGATACCGCTCTGCTGACCGTAACGGTTGTTCCCTCCCTGCCCCCGGCTCTCATCGCCCCTCCCCAGCGGCTGGGCCTAGCAGCAGGAGAGCACCACCTGCTGGTATTGGGCGACCTTGCCGTCGATCCCGACAATCGCGCCGAAGACCTGGTCTGGACCGTACATGGCCATACCTACCTGAGCGTGCAGTTCAGCGGCGGCAACCTAGCCCGGATCGAAGCCCCAGCTAATTTCATCGGGATCGAGACTCTGACGTTCTCGGTTGCCGACCCCTCGGGCAGCAGTAGTGCTTTCGATCTGATCGTCTTCGCGGCCTCGACCGACGGCGGCCCGCTACTCGCAGAACTGCCTGAGATCCAGATGTCGCTCCTCGGAGTGGATACTTCGATCGACCTCGACCACTACGTCTTCGACCCCGACCACACCCATGCCGAATTGGCCTTCTTCCTACCCGTACTCGACGAGGTCGAGCTTCGAGTCGACCCGCTGACTCACTTGCTCATAGTAGACCCCGGCGCCAATGCTCAACCCGGCCTGCTGGAGTTGGAAGTGCGCGTCGTCGACCCGGATGGTCACGAGGCGGTACAGATTCTGCGCCTTGAACTTCTCGGCGAAAACAACCTTGCTGCACCCTCTTTCGACCTGGCTGAAATTCCCAGTTTCACCCTCATCACTGGCAAGATCCACTCCTTCAGTCTCGACGCCTTTGTCGTCGGCGACGTCGAACCAGCAACGGTCGTCTGGCAAGCCCAGGGCCAGCAAAACCTGATAGTCGCCATCGACCCGGCCACTCGCCAGGTCAGCGTGCACTCGGCCGATGCATGGATCGGCAACGAGGAAATCACTTTTATCGCCGAGGCTCCCGATCTGCCGCCGCGGGCGCGCACGGTCCGGATCGCTATCATCGCCGACCCTAATTCTCCACCTTTGAGCATCGTTCCCGAACTCAATGCCCTGCCCCCACTGCAAATCGAGGCAGGAACCTTTGATCAGACCCTGGACCTCAACACTTTTCTCAGCAACGCCGACGCAGCCGATTTCACCTGGAAATTGAGTGGCGGCACGCATGTCCGCGCACTGGTCGATACGGAAACCTACCACCTGCTGGTCTTTACCGACGAGGGGTTTAGCGGCGAGGAAACCCTCTTGCTCATCGGCACACTGACCGATGGCACTCGCCTCGAAACCGCGCTAGAGGTGGAGGTGTATTCCCAGACCCTGAGCTTTGCCCTCAATCCACAGACCGAAGTTCCCCTCTTCGCCGGCGCCGCCACTTTGCGCCTGCCCTTCGATCAACTAGTTAGCGGCGATATCGATCCATCTCTGCTCACCTGGGTCGCCAAAGGCCTGCAACCAATATCGGCATCTTACGATTCACAGGATCAGACTCTGGTCCTGACGCCCGACACCCCCTGGCAAAGCAGCGATCTCATTGAACTAGTCGCCATCGATCCCCAGGGCAACGAATACACCGGAATTGTTCGAGCCCAGGTCTTCCCGGCTGATGGGAGCGCCGGTCTGGAAAGCGAGGACTTCCAGCTCGTGATCCTGCCCAATCCCCTGCAGCCCGAATACGTCGACCTCTACCTCATCAGCCGACTCGACCATAGCGAAGCCCCAATCCTGCGTCTAGCAGACGGCGCCTGGAACGACCTGACCACTAGTGCTCACAGTGCTGGAATCTGGCGGGCTAGCTACGTTTTTGCACCCGGCCAACGGGGTCAATTCGAATTCCTGGCTCTCAGCTTCGACACCGATAACGAGCTATTCAAATCCATGCAGACCTGGAGTCTGACCAACACCAAAAAAATCGCCGCCAAATACACAGGCGGCTATGGGTGGCCTGCGGATTAATGATTTTGCCCTGAATACATCCACAATCCGTTCTGAGACCGACCCCATTTGAACCTGATTCGCTCGTACTGACACCCCCCAATTCCGCTCAACCCAGGATTCGCGAGAGCTGCGGCTCACTCTCGTATTGCCCTTGATACTCCCCGGCCTTAGTTTGAAGAGATCTCGGCCCTGTGCATCAACCGACCCGCTGCAATACCCGGATGAATATCTCTGTTAAAAACGATTTGGTCCTGGCTATAACCACTACCACCCGCCCCGGCGATCAAGAGCAGCAAAAGGCACAAACCCTGGCCGAACAAACCGGCTACCCCTACCTCCCACGCCAAAATGGTTCACTAGCTAAACAAGCCGCCCAATCCCATCTAGACGGCCTGCTGGTCGTCGAGCGTAAAACCCTGGCCCTCTGGCTAGCGGGTGAGGTTTTTCGCTACCATCCCAATATGGCCAAACTCCGACTCCTGGCGCTTTTATCCGGCAAGAACGATTCACTGGCCAGCGCAATGGAGCTCACTCCCGGCGAGAGCGTCCTCGACTGCACCTGCGGTCTTGGGGCCGATGCCATCCTCGCCGCGCATATCGTCGGCGAAAATGGCCGCGTATGTGCGCTTGAAACCTCGGCTCCACTGGCCCTGCTAGTAGGTGAAGGCATGGCTTCCTATACCCTGGCCCACCCCGAGGAACTCACCCAGGCCATGCGCCGTATAGAAGTGCGCCAGGTCGACTTCGCCCACGCGTTGCGCCAAGCAGAGGAGTCCACCTGGGACGTCGTATATTTCGACCCCATGTTCAACAAGACCATCGACGCGGCTACCGGCCTGGATCTCGTCCGCCGCCTGGGCCACTCCGGAATCCCCTCGCCCGCCGATCTGGACCAGGCCCGGCGCGTCGCCCGCCGCCGGGTGATCATGAAGGATCGCCAGCCCGGCCCCAACCTCACGCGCCTCGGCTTCGCCAAAGTTCAGGAGGGACGTCGAATTTGTTACGGCACCCTCAAAGCCCTTTAGAAAGGAATGGCCACTGTGGAACTATCCTCTTGCGCCTGGGCCCTAACCGGCCCCGAAGAAGATGCCCTCGACACCCTCTCTCAGATCGGCTTCCGCTCTGTCGATATACAGGCAAAAACCTTTCAAAGCCCCCAGGCCCGCACCCGCATCCAAGATCTCGGCTTTAGCGTGCGCTGTCTCGGACTCTCCTTCAACATGGACGACGGTGCCGCCCTCGACGGCACCACCCCCGCAGCCCGACAAGCCGCCCTCGATCACTGCCGCGAATCCCTGGACCACGCTGCGGCACTGGGCATTGGCACCACTTATGTGGTCCCCGGCGAAGATTCGACCGCCCTGCCCCATTTCACAACAACGCTGATCCAGGTCGCCGACTTCGCCGCCGAGCGCGGTATATGCGTCGGCGTCGAGCATTTTCCCGGCAAAGCCCTGCCGACTGCCTCCGGGACCCTCGACTATCTGGCCGACCTCGGCCATCCCAACCTCTACTTGCTTCTGGATTCCGGCCACCTGCAAATATCCAAAGAAGATCCGGCGACCGTCATCGCCGCCGCCGGAGACCGACTCAGCTATGTACATCTGGACGATAACGACGGCGAGGGCGACCTGCATTGGTCCCTGCTCGATGGCGTGCTCACAGAAAATGAGCTGGACGCCATTTTTGCCGCTTTAGAGCTAAGTCCCTACAACGGTCCCGTAAGCCTCGAACTCAACCCCAATCTACCAGACCCGACCACGGCACTCAGCAAGAGCCGCACCATCACCCTCCAACACCTTTAGGTGAAAATTCCTATGCTCACTGCCCTTATCTCGATCCTGGCCTGCCTCTCCCTCATCGCCTGCGGAGGCAACGAGAGTACACTCAAGAATGTTCCGCGTAGTCGAACCCTGATCATGGACTGCGCCGAAGGCAACACCTGTGCGGGCCAGATCCAGGACTACAACTCGTTCAATCCCTTTATTCCGGGCAGTATTTCGCGCATCGGTTTCAATTTCCTCTACGAACCCCTGTATTTCTTTAACGCCTATGAAGAAGATGCAGAGCTGATCCCGTGGATCGCGGAAAGCCACAGCTTCAACGAAGACTATACCGAAATCACGGTTAAAATCCGCACGGGCGTCGAGTGGAGCGATGGACATCCCTGGTCGGCGCACGACTTCGTCTTCACGATCA
This sequence comes from uncultured Gemmatimonadaceae bacterium, assembly GCA_964520345.1. Lineage (GTDB taxonomy): Bacteria > Latescibacterota > UBA2968 > UBA8231 > UBA8231. Next base: position 38,012 of record CAZFMY010000014.1, read on the forward strand.
ACATGCTGATGGACAATGCCCCACAGCTGGTCTATTCGACCGATATGGCGACCTGGGTCAAAGAGGCGGTCGCGCTAGACAGCCTGACCGCCAGAATCGAGCTCAAGTCCCCGAATCCCCGTTTCCTCTTTAGCTACTTCGTCCACAGCGGAGACCAGGGCATTCCCATCGTACCCAAGCATATCTGGGAGGATCAGGATCCGCTGATCTTTTCCAACTTCGACCTGCAAAAGGGCTGGCCGGTTCTGACCGGCCCTTACCAGATCGCACTCTCCCAGCCCGCTCAGCGGATCTGGGACCTGCGGCCCGACTGGTGGGCTAAAAAACTTGGCTTTCAGCCACTGCCCAAGGTCGAGCGACTGATCTATCTCACCTATATGGAGGAAAACAAGCGGGTACAAAACCTCATTGCCAACAATATCGACACCTGTCTCGAACTACGTCCGGCCAATATTGTCTCCCTGCTCGAATCAAACCCCAATATCACCACCTGGACGGGTCGTGAGCCTCCCTACAGCTATATCACTTGGTGGCCGATATCACTGGGGTTCAACGGTTTGGAAGAGCCCTGGTCCGATCCGGGAATGCGCCGCGCCGTAAATTACGCCATCGACCGCGAACAACTGGTCGAGATCGGCTGGCAAAACTCGGGCGACTGGACCCATCTGCCCCTGCCCGACCTGCCGCAAATGCGCAAGTACTTCACCTGGGCTGCCGATCTGGTCGAAAAACATCAGGTCGGTGTCTTCGATCTCGAAAAGAGCGCCGCAATCCTGCGCAATAAGGGTTATCAGCGCAACGGCGAGTTCTGGGAAAAAGACGAGCAGACACTGAGCATGGTCATCGATATCTTCTCCCACTTCCAAGACCTAACACCGGTGCTCATCGCCCAACTAAAAAAAGCCGGAATCGATGCCTCTTTCCGCATGACATCCGACTTCAACTCGCGCCTGCGCCAGGGCACTGCCCGCGCCTATCTGATCGGCAACTTCAGCTCGATGCGCGACCCCTACTTCGTACTCCGTCAATATCACAGCCGCTTCGTCCAACCCACCGAGCAGCCCGCCGATATGCCCTGGCGCTGGCGCAACAAAGCCTACGACGCAGTGATCGATCAAATGGGTCAGACCCCGACCGACGACCCCGCCATGAAAGAGCACTATCGCCAGGCCATGGACCTCTGGCTTGCCGACTTACCTTCAATTCCGATCGTGCAGTGGCCGCATCGCATCCCACACAACGAAACCTACTGGACCAACTGGCCCAGCGCAGACAACCCCTATATCAACAGCGCGTACTGGAGTCGCACCTGGCTTCTGGTGCTGCTCAACCTGCAACCCAAATCTTGATCGCGCCATCACCAGCCAGGAATCTGGCAGCGGGGAATTTCTCGATAACGATATTTAGAGCTCTGGACAAAGCCGGAAACCACGCCCGAGCAATTCGCCGAGAACCAGGCGAATTCGGCGCATAACCACTATCAAGGCCCCATCCCATGAACGACCAGCAAATCAAAGCATCCTACGCCCGCGACGGCTATCTCGTCATCGAAGACCTCATCGACGACGAAGATCTCGCCCCCATCCGGTCATTTATCGAAGCCAGAGTCGATGAATACGCCCGCGATCAATTCGCTCAGGGCAAGCTTTCTTCGACCTATCAGGACGAGTCCTTCACCCGCCGTTATGCCGCCATTTGCAACGAACAGAATCTCTCGCCGCGCGGCTGGTCTTTCGGGTCCTTCGGCCGCGAGTTCTACGACCTGTACAACCTACCGGGGATCCTGCGCATCCTGCGACTCATTCTGGGATCCGAAGTATCCAATCTCGGCAGCCCGGCGTTGAGAACCAAACTCCCCGGTAGCGTGGTCACTTCCTTTCCCTGGCATCAGGACAGCCAGTACGTCGATCAGTCGACCATCGGCAAGAAGGAAAAACACACCGCCCACCTGCCGATGGTCACCGTGTGGGTTCCGCTGGTCGAGGCGACCAGCGAGAATGGCTGCTGCTGGGTCATACCCGGCTCTCACCATTGGGGGCTGCTCGACGGCGCCCGGGGCGCCGATTCCAATGTGCATATGGAGGAGGATGTCGAATCCCGCGGCACCGCGGTCCCGATCCCACTCAAACCCGGCGGAGCACTCTTTATGTCTAATCTCTGTGCCCACACCAGCAAACTCAACTCCACTCGCGATTGCCGCTGGAGCATCGATTACCGCTATTTTCCCAACCCGGACCGGGCCGATCTGCCCCCCCAGCAGCACCAGGAGGCCCTTTTTGTGCAGAATAAGATTCTATCGGGCGGTCATGTGCCTCTGGTAGTGCTCACAGAAGGTGCCAAACCCAGCTGGGAAGAATGGCAAGCCACCGTACTCGCACATAAATCCAGCCTAGAGAAATCATAAAAAGCCCGAGCTAGAGCATTCGAATCAGGCGAAAAACCGCAAGTCCATATCGCATCGCATCCGCTGATCGAGTTCAAAGTGCAGCGCGCCTCAACTTATCAGTCTGCAAAACTGAAACTGTAGACCTTGGCCCGATTCGCGATCAAGCGGATCCTCACCGCCGTGCTGAGCGAGGAAAAATCGGCATTTTTCCACTGCACTGGCCAGCGGATTTCATCGCCGGCCAGCGGCAGGCACTCTTCCCGTGCAAAGCCTTTTATTACCTCTCCCTGCGCATCGCAGAGTTCGACCCGAAGCTGCCCCCCAGTCGCATCGGCATTTAGTTCCAGCCGATCCACACCAATGGGCAGCAAGGGCTTGGTCTCGATCAACCCATCTCCCCTGGCTTGCAGAGCCACAAAGCGATCCCGCTGCCAGGTCGCCCGCCCGATTCGTTTGACGCGTTCTTCGAGTCGGCCCCCGTGCGTATTCTCCGCACCCGAATAATACCAATGCACCTCGTCGCCGGCGATAACCGGTTCTTTGGCAGTGCCGATGATCATACCGCAGTCGAATGAATCGGTGCCACCCCTGGGTATCGCCGGCGTGCGCTCGCGGTCAGCGTGCGACCAGTGCAAACCATCGCGGCTATAGACGAATTGCGCGTCGATCGGTCCATCGCAAGGCATCTGGTTTTGCTCACCGGGAATCTGCTCTGCCGTCACGTAGAGGACTCCCGCTAAACCGAGATATATGTTGTTATAGCGAAAAGCCGACATATTGTGCAATTCAGCCCGCAACGCGCCGTATTTGCGTCGTCCAATTTCATCGTCCCAGTGCGTGGGTTCGAAAATCGGCTCGGCATCCTTCCACGGCCCCGCCAAGGTCCGGCTTTCGCTATAACAGATGATCCGGCGATGGTCTCGGTCGCTGAGACGGGTCAATGAATAGGCCCGATAGAGGTCTTGCTTATCATCGTAAACGACATTAAACGTCCCCTCATTGGCTCGACGTGAAACCGGTTCGATATGATCCTTGTCGTCCCAGTGGATCCCATCCGGCGAGGTGATCAAGAATATATTGCGATAGCGGCGGCAAAAACCGATGGCCTTGTATCTTTTTTGCGGATCCGATTCCTCCCGGTCGATGAAAACCGAAGCCCCGTGCAAATCCCAGACGATATTATTGTCGAGCCGGCCATTGAAGGTGAAAATACCCAGATCCGGTTTAGACCAATGGATCCCATCGTCGCTCTCGGCATAACAGGTCAAATCTCCCCGATCGTTATCGGCGAATTCGCGGCCATAGCTATCGGCCCTGAGACCATCGCAATGGTAGGGTTTTTCATCGGTGCGGGGTATATACAAGCCGGGGATCTGATAGGTGCCACCGGCAAAACGCCAGTGCGGCCCCATACGGCAAAAGTACCACATCCGATATTTTCCCATCAATTCATCATAGAGCACGGTACCATAGAGATAGATGCGCTTGCTCTTCCCAGGTCCGGAAAACTCCCAGGGCTTGTCCAGGTCGGGCTCCATAACAAACGGCATCTTCTCCCCGGGCTGCACCGCCCGCTCGATTCCGTGTTCCCGTTCGATTAGCGTCTCGTCGAGAAGCAACGCACTCTCGTTGATCTCCATCCGATGCATTAGCGCACAGCGACCGCTCATATTTCCTCCCCTGCAGATTGGGTTCTACCGCTCTTGGGACCAGCCCCCACGGCAAAGAACATACAAGGTCTGCGCCGCGCAAAGTGCAGCGCAAGTCTAGATCTTAGACCCGAAAAAAAACGGCGCCCAATCGGACGCCGACCGCAACCATCTTACTTTTTAGAGCGCTGAAAGAGCCAGACCACGCAACGCTGATCCCGGCACGATGGGTATATCTCGAAACCCAGCATCGCCTAGCTACAATCTACCCGACCTCAGCACCGCCCCTCCTTCTGCAGAATATCACCCGCAATAGCGTAAGTCGTCCCATGCATTGCAATGACGACCAGGCCAATTCCCGCGGCCAGATAGCCGCCAATATATAAATTGGGAATGTCGACCGACTCGTAGTTGTGTATATGGGTCCGAACCTGATCGAGCTGGAAACGATAACTGTCGCGCATCGGCTCCAATTGCAAAGGCTTGAAGTTGCGAAGGATCGAATAGTCGGCTATGCCGCCGATCTCCTTGATCACGTGATCGACAGCGACCACCTCACGACCCTCGGCCGTCTCCAGCGCAACCTGCCCATCTGCTCCAATCTGCGTCACCTGGGTCTGATACCAGGTCTTGAGCCGAGTCGAGCGCCCCTCGAGGATCTCGGCGATCCGCGCGTAGTACGGCAGGCCATGGCGGCTTTCATTGATCAGCCGCCAATGCACATCCGGCCCCTGACGCATCACGTAGTGCACCTCCTTGCCCGCATCGTGCAACTCGGTCGCCGCCCAATCACCAGAGCGCCCACCACCGACTACCACCACCCGCGTACCGGGAAAATCCTCGGCACGGTCGTAGTGCGCGGTAACAAAGGGCAGTTGCTCGCCCTCGACGCCTAAATCCCGCAATTGCCCGCGCTGACCAGTGGCCAAGATCAGGTACTTACAGGTATAGGTCCGCTCTGCACCTGTCTCCACATTCCGGCTCCTGAGTTCGAAGCCCTTTTCGTGCGGCTCGATCCGCTCGACATCTTCACCGATACGAATCGTTTCTCCAACCGCAAAACGCTCGGGTATCCGGTGGTAGTAATCGATCAACTCCGTCTTGACGATCAACGCGTTGACGTCGATATCCAGCCCGAGTTCGTCGGCGTGTTGCGCCAATGGATGAAAAGCAAACTCCATCCATTGGGCCGGGGATAGGGTCAGCAGATTCTGCGGCGCCCGGTTCCACAACCCGCCGACCGGCTCACGGCTGATCAGCAGGGTATCCAGCGGCTGGCCTCGGCGAAACTCCATCGCCACCTGATCCAGTTCCTCAAAGAGCTGGCGCGGATGGTGCAGAGTCCGGAACAAATCCACCGGTTTGACCCCGCTCTGGACCAGCTTTTGCATATCCATCCCCAGGAGCGTACCCTCGAATTGCCGCAAATGATTTGCCAGCGGCCCATAACGCGTCTCGAAGATCCGGCTAGCACGATAAAAAGGATGCCAGCCCCCCAGCACTACGGCCAACGGCAGTCCCGCAGGCCCACCACCGACAACAATCACCGTATGGTGTTCTGCACTCATCTCAACTCCCCGCCGCCCACCCACCGCCACCGGCGCGCACGCTCTGTGCTCGGCGCAGATATTCGGCAATATGAGCCATACCCCCGATCCGATCGTTATATGCGATCCGGTGCCCCATCTTTTTCAACTCCGCTACCAGTGCCTCATCCATATCAGGCCGCACCTCGATCGGCTCCTCAACCACCACGTGCAGTCGCGGCGCTTCGGCCGCTTCCTGCGGTCCGGCATCAAAGTCGATTATCCGCTGCGCCAGCTGCGCCCCCACTGCAATGATCCGCCGTCCGCCCGGTAGCCCGGTAGCCACATCGCGATCGGCCAACCGCAGGATCATCGGCGCAGTATTGTTAAGCGGGCCTTTATAGGGGGCAACCGAATTGATATGACCTGGGCGCGGATCGAGACGATTCATCCCATGATTGAGCACAATGCCCGTCCCTGCGACCACCACACCCGAGCCCAGATTGCCACCCTGGGTGATGGTCGCCGCGACCACATTGCCCTCGGCATCGGCCGTCGAGAGATGCAGCGTCTCGGGCACCGTCTGGCTCGACCATCCCCATGATTCGAGGTCCACCCGCTCGGGTGAATTTCGCAGCGCCTCGGCTCGCCCCATCGCATAATCGGAACTCAATAACCGCTCGATCGGCACCTCGGCGAAATCGGGATCGCCCAGATAGCGGATCCGGTCGCGCCAGACCAGCTTGAGAACCTCCGCCCAGCGATGCCAGTACTCGACCTCATTGTCGGCGACGGGTGCGAAGCCATCGAGCATCTGCAAGGCCTGCAAACTCGACAGGCAGCCATTGGGTAGAATCGGGCCATAGAGCTGCGCGTCGCGATAGGTTGCCCTATAGGGCTCGGTGAGCCGCGGCTCGAACTGAGCCATGTCCTCACGCGTCAAAATCCCCCCCATCTCCTGTACACACCCGACAATCTGCCGTCCCAACTCGCCTTCGTACATATCGCGCCATCCCAGTTCCGCCAACCGCTTAAGCGTCCGCTCCATATCCGGACGGTGCCAGATATCACCCGCCTGGGGCAAGCGCCCACCGGGCAAAAGATGCGCAGCCGAAGCCGGATAGCGCCTCAGTACGCCCTCCAGCAACGCGATATTCCGCGCCAATTCCGCACCGAATGGAAAACCATCCGCGACCAAGTGCTGCGAGGGGGCAACGATCTCGGTCCAGGCCAACTGCCCCCATTGCTCCCAGAGCGTGCCGATCCCCGCCATCTGCCCCGGCACCGCCACCGCGAGCGGCCCGTGAATATTGGCGTCGTCGACCACACTGCACTGGTATTCAAATTCGTTGATGCCCTTGGAACTCTCGCGTTCGGGCAGGACTTCATAGAGATCGTCTCGCGCTGCCGCGGGCGCTCTGGCATTGCTGTCCAATGACCAAACCCGCCCCGTCTTCCCCTCCAGGACCACTGCCACCAGTACATAACCGCCAATACCGTTTTTGTCGGGTGCCATCACCGCACAAGCCAGACTGGCCGCCGCCGCCGCGTCCATCGCATTGCCGCCCGCATCGAGTATCCGCGCTCCGATCCTGGCCGCCTCTGCTGGCCACGCAGCTACCGCACCTTTTGCACCTACAACTTCTTTGCCTTCAACCATCGCCTATTCAACTCGATTGAATTCCGCCTGAAAAACCAACTCGCCGCAGTCCTGCACAGCAAAACCAAATTCGCCGAGCCGCTGCGCTTGGCACAAAGAGAAACACCGAATCCCCAACACATCAATCCGTCACCCTGAAAGTCTAGGGCAGAAAGGCCTTCGCCCGCTCCAATTTATCCGGCAAATACCTATCCATCACGTGATTCAAATCGTGCACTGCAAAAGCCTGCTGCTCCGCCCTGACACCGCCCTCCTTCAGTGCCAAGAGCGCCTCCTGCCACTTCTTGTAGTGCTGAACGAATGGATCGTTCTTCAGCGCATCGTCGATCCGCTTTATATCTACTTCTGTCATCTTGTGCGTCGGCAGCTCGTAATCGGCAATATCATCGGGGGTAACGCCCAAGAAATGGGCCTTGGGCACACAAAACGCCTCGTTGATATGCGCCGCATTGCCCGAACCAACCTTTAGGGTCCGATAGATATTGCAGATCCCATAGGGGTCGCAATCGACAAAAGCATAGACCGGAATATCCAGATCCTCGGACATCCGCCGAATAAAGCGCCGCGTCGCCCGGGTCGGCACTCCTCCCATCGACACTAGAATACAATCAGCTCGACGCCAGTAATTGTGCTTGACCAGACGCTGAAACATCCCCGCGGTCTCAATCGCCAATACAAACTTGGCGTCGGACTCGAAACGCAAATGCTCGACAGAAATAGGAATCGAATAGGCCCCGGAGCCGAATTTGGTACAGTCGATCGCCAATTCGTCGCCGCTGTCGCGATCTTCATCGTAGACCACCAAATTACCCGCCACCTCACCCCCCTTCTCCTCCGGTACAAAACCCAACTGCTCGCGATTGACCGAAAAAAACGCCTCGACATCATCGAGCACTGCATCCGACTCGGTCTGTTCGGCAAAGCGCACTTCTTCGTCCCAGCCCTTGGCCACGTAATAGGCTTCGCGCTTGGTGGCTATATCGTCGGTCTCGATCAGGTTTTTGGATAGCGCAATCATCTTCAGAGACTGCGCAAAAGTCTTGACCGTCGAAACCGCCAGAGTCCGCTCCTTGGTCTTGCGCCCGATCTGGAAGAATCCCGCCTTGGGATCGAATTTGACATTGCTCAAGTTGCGCAGCGGAAACTTCATCGATGGCTTCTGCTTCTTCAGGATACTATCGCGAATCTGCCTGGCCTCTTTGGCGATGAGCTTGAGCAGCGCCTGGTTCATGAGCGGCTCCTCTCCAACATCCCTTTGAGATTGCTGGCCACCTCAGTGGTCTTCTTATCGCTATCGGACAAGATCTCCCCTAACGCCTCGGCGATGTGCTCGACATACTGCGCGATATAGTCCTTTTTGCGCGCAGCCTCAGCCTCGCGTCGAGCGCGACCAATGTGCTCACCGACCCGCCGACCGCATTCCTGCAGCGCCAGACGGATCTCCTTGATAATCTCGTCGTAGTGCGCCACCGCATCCTTGCTCTCCGAAGTAAAAGGCACCCACACAGAAGCCATGTGTACCATAACCACCAGAGGCCCCGATGGCAGCGCGCTCGAACTCTGACTGAGGCGGTAATTCCGCCAGTCGGTGTCGACCAGACTCTTGGTAATCGCGCAAGCTGAAGGCTGATAAAGCAGCGGCACTCGGTTGGCGAAGCGCATCAGCGAAATCGGACCTTCGGCATCGATATCTCCACCGTAGGCAATGGCCACTTCGATTTGAAATGGATTGCCGCGATAGACCGCCGGCGGCCGAGTCGTTGAGGTGAAGAATTCCGCAGCGACATTTTTGCGCAGACTATCTACCAGCAGTTCATCACCGATCGGCGCGATGCAATCGGTCGGCGGACGCATCAACTTGGTCGCATTGATTGCCTTGAAGAGCCGGTCGCTTTCGTCCTGGGCGATATTGCGCGGCCGCCCGTTGGGTTTGAGATCGGCCTTCTCACAGATCTCCTTGGCCACTCGCACCGAGACGCGGGAAAATTCCTGGGTCATAAAGCCCTGCAAGGTGCGATGTGGAGTACCCTGCAGCATCTTCATCAAGACCCCGAGTTCAACTCCGTAGGGATGCGGTTTGATTTCCTGGGCTTCCGGCGGCATCTCCTCGGTGCTGCGTCCGTAGACAACCTCCTTGCCATCCGGGGGCGTATAGAGCAAGGTCAGATGAGGGTTGGCCAACGCTGTCTGCCGCACGTATTCGTCCACCGATTGCCGACCGCGCTGATAGCGCGCCTCCATCTCGATTTCGACTTGAGTACCTTTGCCGCGCACCCAGTCGATTTGTTCATCGCGGACAATCTGCGGCTTGTTGCGGGTGGTATCGATCTGGATCTCGTAGTAGTGCGCTGACCGTCTGGGCCCGGGGCGCGAAATAACCCTGGTCGACTTGCCGGTTGTCAACTGCCCGTACATACTTGCTGCAGAAATACCAATCCCCTGCTGGCCACGCGACATGCGGAGCCGATGGAATTTCGAACCATAGAGCAACTTGCCAAAAATATTGGGAATCTGACTCTTGACGATTCCCGGCCCGTTGTCGACAACCCGCATCAGATAGCGGTCGTCGGCGAGTTGCTTGAGCACCACCTCGATCTCGGGCAAAATACCCGCTTCCTCACAAGCATCTAGACTATTGTCGACAGCTTCTTTTACCCCCGTGAGTAACGCCCTGCGCGGATTATCGAATCCGAGCAGATGACGATTGCGGCTGAAAAACTCAGAGACTGAAATTTCGCGCTGTTTGGCCGCCATCGACTGCGCAGTAGCCCGACCGTTGCGTGGGGGGGGTTCTTTGCCGTTAGCTGCTGTTCCGAGCAAATCTAGCTGGCCGGCGGCTTCTTTTTTACCCATGTATAGTCCTTGCCAATAGTTCGGGAATGCTCTTTGTCGAGTGCAAAGAACAATGCATCGGGAACATTATCGGGGAAATGACGGCCTAAATCTAAGAATCGGTACAAAACGCTGTCAATGAGGGAACAACCTCGCCGAGAGGATGCCCGCACCGATCTCAGCGTTTACGCGCCAATGTCAACCCATCCCCGATCGATAAAAGCGAGGCCTCGACCCGCTCGTCGGTATGTATTTTGGCGTTGAGAGCCCGAATCGCCACCGTACTCTCATCCTCTTCTCGAAGATCTGCAGGCCTGCCCTGCCAGAGTACATTGTCGATCAGAATCAATCCGCCCTCTCGCACCAGTTGCAGACAGTGCTCGTAGTAGGCATCGTAATTTTCCTTATCGGCGTCGATGAAAGCCATATCGAATCCACCCGCCCCACCTTCTTTGAGCATCCGGTCCAGCGTCTCCACTCCCGGCCCCAACCGCAACTCGACCTTGTCCGATACTCCCGCTTCCCGCCAATAGCGCCGGGCCACGCTCGTATACTCGTCACTCAGATCACAGGCGACCAACCGCCCTTGCTCGGGCAAGGCCAGCGCCATTACCGTACTGCTGTACCCGGTAAAAGTGCCCACCTCGACGATCCGCCTGGCCCCGATCGCCTTGACCAAGAGCGCCATAAACTGCCCCTGATCGGGAGAGATCTGCATTCCGCCCATCGGCATTTCCCGGGTCTCGTCCCGCAAGCGCTTCAACACATCCAGATCGCGCAGCGAATTGGCGAGGATATAGTCGTAAATATGCGTTTCGATAAATCCATTTCGAGCACTCATCGGATCACCTTTCTCAAGATATGAACCCTATTTTCCTGTAAATAAGAGTGTAATAATCGCGCGGTGAGCGGCGGGAATCTCACTGCCGCGCTCTACGAGACCGCGCAGTACGTCCTTATTATCCAGTTGATCCTGACGCAGGTACAAGTGAAGAGGCTGGCCGCGCTCCTCAACCCCCTCCATACCCAGCAGTCGGTACAGGCTCTCCACCAGCGAAGGCCACTCCCATTCCTTGTCCTCTGCTCTGCGGACCCCCAACCGCTCCTGCTCCTGCAATAGATCTTGCACCGCCGACAAGATATCGGCCCGCACCTGATCCTTCGCCCCAATCTGCGCGACGATCTCAGCGCCGACCCGGTCGGCCACCTCACCTAAGTTTTTAAGAGCAGCCAACAACTCCCGGTACTTGTCGCTGCGATCTAGGCGCAAAAAAATCCCCGCCAAAAGTTCGAGCAATTCCGCACTGCCGGGATTGCTCCGACGTAACTCTTCGAAGCGCTGTAAGCACAACCTGAGCCGCTGCGGATCGGAGGAAAGCCGTAGAGCCTTATCGGGTATGAGCTCGGCCAGTTCATCGACCTGCGGTCGGAGATCTTCACCGACCACAAGCTCCCGCCCGCCCACCAAGTGCTCGTACTGCGGCACGTAGACCTCCCGATAACGCGGGTGGAGATCCAGCTTCTTTAAGATCTGCCCGAGCAGATAGGTATTAAAATCGGCCTCCACTCGATCCAGCTGCAAGTAGTGATCGTAGAAGATATCGGCCAATCCCTTGAGCAAAGCTTCATCATCATTGCTATAGCGCAATGCATTTTCCACTTCGAAAACCAGTTGTTTTAGATCGGCCATTCCGGCCAGATCCGCCAGCTTCAGCACCAAAAACCGCTTCCTGCGAAAAGGAAGATTCCAAAAATCGCAGTACCAATCGTGCACTTGCTGTTCTTTTCCACGCATGAGCCGTTTGAAATCCCGGCTGATACTGCCCGGAGCCCCCTCCGGTGGCGAGGTCGAAAAAGCCTGGATTTTTTCGGTGAACTCCACCAGCGGATAGTAGCCGGTACCGAAATAGGTTCCTTCGTTCCAACCCAAGCGCGAAAAACCACTGATCCCCGGCTCACCGCGCTCGATCAGCATATCTATGTATCGATCGGTCTTGATCTGGACCCCGACCTCAAAGCGAAGTGCATCCTCCATATCGTGCAAAATCTCGTCGATGGTCTCCGGCACAATCGTCATAGCGCGATTTTCGCTGATGCGAAATGCCGTCGGATGGACGATGTCGCGATCGATATTGTAGTAAGTGGGATAGTTCAACGCATTTCTGATTGCAGTGCGTTTTTCACTGGCCCATTTCCGCTCCCGCACCTCGTCGAAAAATTCATCGACCAGCGCAAAGGGGTCGGCAACTAGGACCTGATCGCGATCGAGGTCGAAAATCGGCTCTGAGTATTGCGCAAAAAACTCGTTGAATTCATTGTCCGGTTCGCGGTCGGAAAATTTGCGATGCTTATTCAGTTCCATTAATTGGTCGTAGACAAAAGCATGGCCCAGGGTGTAGTACTGGCGGAAGTGCTGCTGTGCTCGCCGAATCAATTCGATCAGCAGATGATAATCCAGGAGCGGCCAGGATTCCTGAATAATCACTTCGCTGATCGCCCAGTAGTCGTAACCTTTGGCGCGGGCTTCCTCAATAACCAGTTCCGGCATGTAGATCGTCTTGCGAGTTCGGCCGGTGTGGAAGGACTGGTGTTCGCGCGCGTGGCGAAAAACCAGCAGGTCCTCGCTCCTGACCAGCGTGACACTGACCCCCCATGCCAAGAGCGCATCGACCAGATATTCGGGCAACTGGCGCACGCCACCGTAGAAAAACCTGACCAGGTCATGGCCGGCGTGAAAGCGTGCCAGTTTCTCGTCTTCGAGCAACACCCCATCCCGCAACCGCGTCTGCTGCCCGAAAATCACCGTCTTGAGATGTGCGCGGAGTGCATCATTGACATCCGCATGGGAAATCTCTCCCTCGCGCAATCCGCTATTGGGCCGTTCGTCATCCAACCGCAGCTCTGTGCGATCACACTCTTCGTTCATTGTCTGCAACAAAATCCTACCGCTAAACGCATGAAAAAATCCCGCCGGATTCGAATCCGGCGGGATCAAACTATAGCCAGTCTCGGCTTCACTTGGCGGGTATCGCCTTGACTTCTGCCCAACCGACCGCCGCTACCGAAGTCGGCGTAGGTTCGCGCACCCAGCGAGCCTTGGCGATCGGCGAGAGCAACTCCTGCCCTGCATCGAGAGTCGCAGCTGCCACACCCCAGGCCGTTTTGAGCTGGTCCTGAGTCGAGACTACGGTCTGCATCTCTTGCTCTTCGGGCACGGCATCGATACTGGCCCAGGGCACCCACATCGAAAGCCGACCATCTTCAGAATGCCGATCGGCTCCCTCACGAACCGGCATCTCGCGAAAAAGACGGTAGTAGGCCGCCGCCTCGACCGCCTCCCATTCGAGCAGTACAAAATCGGCTCGACCCTGGTGCAAGCTCACCGCGGCATCGCTCGGCGCCCGCAATTCGCGCGGTGCAGCCTCTCTACATGTATGCTGAGCCCATACCATACCCGAAAGCACGAGCATCAGACCAGCAATAATCACAACCTTTTTCATCGCACAAACTCCCTGTTTTCATCGCACAAACTCCCTGCTGGAGATTCTGATCAAGATACAATGCACCAGACGAGAGCGCAATATCATCAATCAATGGCTATAAGGCGGAAACCACCCGGTTCGAGCGGAATTTCAACCTCGAAGATATCGCTATTCAATTCTGCCACCTCAATCGGCTCCGCACTAGACGCATAGGCCACCCGCGCCCCTTTGACCACCATTCCGACCCTGCGGTCACCACCCTCATCCGTCCTGCGATTGACCACCAATAAGTGAGTTTCAACGTGGCCATCGCCAAAAAAACCCAGTTCGAGATCCCGATCCGCTGCGACCAGAATATCATTGGCTAAGATTGTCGGCACCTGTTTCACGACCTTGCTCGCCGTAGTCATCCAACCGTGGTAATACAAATCGCGTAAAGACTCGCTCAACTGCGCCAGACTATCATTGAGCGCCCGCACTCCGGCATAGGCATCGGTCGGCATACCTGCTGCATCCACCAATCCTCTATAGGTAATGTGGTCCTGACCGGAGTCTGGCCCCGAACTGTAGACAAAATAAATGATCCCCGACGCACCACGCGACAAAGCCAGTCCAGCCTGGACGCGAATCTCAGCCGCCGTGGGATAGCGATAAAAAAGATCACTCTGTCCACTGCACGAAGCATAGACTCTATCGGTGCGCAACTCGCTGTGCACCTGGATAACCGCGTGCCAGCGGCCATCGCGAAGGCCGACCTGCCGAGTCGCCAGATTATAGGTTGTCAATAGCTCGTCCAGCGCCTGCTCGACCTTGCTTCGGTCATCTCTACAGACATCGCCGCGAAAAACATAGTGCTCGTGTTGCAGAACATTGGGCGGGTCATTGCCCTGGAAAAAGTGATCCAGGAACTCAGAGGCTTCAGCACCGAGTTCGTGCAGCCCTGCTACTGCAAACGCCGGACGCGATGCATCTTCCCGACGCAAGATCTCGACCACCCTGGCCAACGCTGGGAAAAAACGGCTATCGTACTGCTCGTGGGAAACCAGATATGCCTGAAAACCATGCGCATATCCTCCCCATTGACTTTGCAGTGCCCTCACCACCTCTGCAACCCCAGTGTCGAAGCCGGGTTTGGTTTCGCAACCTGGCACGGGCCAGCTTTGGGAATCCGTATTGCAGGTCGACCAGTTTTCCAACTTGTCGTGGTCGCTGAAACCCGGCGCGAGCGGCTCGTAAAACACGGGCAAACCCATGCCGTGCTCGTCGGCAAAACGCATCGCTAGTTCTTCGGTCCTGATCCAATCGCGTCCGAGCGGTGGATCGACAAGATCCGTTAGATCCTCAACCGCCAGGGTATCTCTTTGCAGCCATTCGAGGAAATTGACGTTGAGATCGAGGACCAGATGTTGTTCCGCCACGCCGAAATCGGTACGCCCTGCAGCCAGACCGGCCGGAAGCCATACCCCCCTTACCAATTCGCCGACGGTCACGTTCCTGGGGACAAAATCTACCCCCAACACCTCGACGACCGCACCGATCACCGTTTTTCCTGCAGTCTGGCCACAAGCGGTCACCAGTAAAGCGACAGCCAGCCAGAGCAAGCAGCGATATTTTCTCTTAAAGGTTTTCAGGGATATACAAGCCCTATAGCATCTGCACATCAACCGCTAAAATCGCCGATCAAATCGCAGGTCTGAGCAACTAAGGTCCGCGGTCCGCATCACTCGCAACTACCAGCAAACGAAATCCGCCCGCGGCCAGTTCCACTGCTACGGCACCGTCCTCGACGACCAGGACCTCCCCCGTAACCGCATCGCTGACCTTCCCCCCTTTGACCTCCAGCACGGTGCTGCGCGGCTCCCAGGTACGCCGGTTGACCACCAGCAGATGCGTCTGCTGCACTTTATCGCCGAAGAGTCCGAATTCCAGATCCTCATCGACGCTGGATAACAGGTCGTTGTCCACCAATGCTCCAGCCCCGAATCCTCGATGAAAATAAAGCCCCGCGAGTAGTGGACTCAGCACCTGTAATTGCCGATTGAGTTCCTGCACCGCCGCATAAGTGGCCGTCGGCGCTCCATCCCGATCCACCAACCCCTCGTAGAACCGCGTCTGCACAACCTGGCCCCGGTCGTCGCGCACTTGCTCGATACCCGAACTGTAGAGGAAATAGACGATCCCGGCAGCGCCCCGCGTCAACGCCAACCCGACCTGTACCGAGATCTCGGCCGCCGACGGCTTGCGATAATAGATTTTGGTGCCCCGCACCTCACTCTGGACCTGAACGACAGCATGCCAGCGCCCCCAACGGCCCTTGAGATGTGCAGCGACCTGGTCGTAACCGGAAACCAGCGCACTCAGTTTGCGCTGCAGCGCAGCGCCGGCAGCAGGGACATCGCCGCGAAATACATAGTGCTCGTGCTGAAAGACCGGAGGCGGCCCCCCCTCCTGGAAAAAAGCGTCGGCGAAAGCATGACTATCCGAGTAGTGATCCAGGCGGCCCACGGTCAGCGCCGGCCGCAAGGAGTCCACCTTCCCAAGCGCAGCGACGACCTCCGCCAGCGCCTGGTAGTATTCCGAGCGGTAGTCCTCGTGCCCCACGAGGTAGCCCTGAAATCCCGGTGCTCCCTCCCATTGCGATTTGAGCGCCGCTACCCGCTGACCCACCGAGTCGGCAAAATCCTCGTCGAGCGGGGAACGCGTAGCCCAGTTCTGCAGCTTATCGTAGGGAGTATAACCGCGCGGTTCGTAAAAAACCGGCATCTGCACTCCGTGCTCATTGCACCAGGCCATTGCCCGTGCTTCGGCCGTCTCACCATCCGATTCGGACCGCTGCAACCATTCGATCTGATTGAGTCCCAATTCGCCCAGCAGCGCCTGATCCTCCGCGCTGAAGCGATAGCGATCCAACCCCGCCGGCAACCATGCACCGACAACGAGTTCACCGACGGGTACTCGGCTCGCTGCAGCAGCAGCCCCATCGACCGTGTTCCATCGCCCACATCCAAGTGCGATCAGTAGCGCAGCCAGCAACCACAAACGATCTGGCCTCACGATTTTAGCTTGGGATTTTCCGCATGACGCTTGCGGTCTCGTTTGGTCTTCTTATCCATCGCCCGCTGAAAAGCCTCCTCCAGATCAACTCCTGTCTGGTTGGCCAGACAGACGAGTACGAAGAGCACATCCGCCATCTCCATACCCAGGTCCGCGTCTTCCCCCTCCTTAAAACTCTGCTCGCCGAAAGTTCGGGCCATCAACCGTGCTAACTCGCCTACTTCTTCCATCAGTACGGCGGTATTAGTCAGTTCGGAAAAATAGCGCACGCCGATGGTATTGATCCACTCGTCGACTTCCCGCTGGCAAGCGCGGAGGGTACGCTCAGGCATCGACCCGCTCGAAGGAGATCGGCTCCAAATCGTCTGCCGATCGCTGGGCGTTGACCTGGCCAAGTTGCCACGGCACCGCCGAGCCATCCGAGCGAAAGCGCTTGTAATAACCGTCCTCGCCACCGCCCTGATTGATCCGAGCGACGGGCATCAGCGGATCACCGGCCCGAAAAGCCGCCAATCCGTCGGTCCCCAACACCTCACCGCTGGCCAAATCGACAACCTCGATATCATCGATATCGATGGTTCCCAGGCCGCGCTCACGGGCGAAGCGCAAATAGGGAGTCTGCGCTGGATCAAGCCCCATCAAGTAGGTCCCCACCGCATCCACATGAACCTCGTTGACCCCGGCTATAGACCAACCCAGCGGATGGTTTTCGCCTTCGTTGAACGCCGTGCCATCGCGGCCGATCAACCCATCCACTACACTGAGCCGCGGTATCCCAAGACTGCGCAACGCCACCAGCAAATCGCATAATTTGTGGTAAAATCGATCCTCGAATAGACTGAACCCGCTCGCGGTTAGCCGCCAGAGATCATCGGCGAAAGGCTCGTCGACCTCCTGAACCGCGCAGAGATGTCGCTCGGGCTTGGCGACGATGCCCATTAGATTCTTAATCGACAAGGTCGTGCAACCCAGGTTATGGCATTTGGCCAGGGGGGCGTTGAGAAAGAAGGCGCAATCGGTCACTTCCCGGTAGAGCGGGTAGCGCCCGAAAACCACACCGCCACTCACTTCGACAGGGCGGGAGTCCTCGTCGGTATTCATTTCCTCAAGCCGCACACCTCGCTCTGCGACCATTGCGCGGTAACCGCATTTATCCCAGGTATGCCCCGATGCCGGGTTCTCGCCGGACTGCCCGTCGGCGACGACTAGACGCTCGGAACTTACTCCGCGTTCGCTGAACGCGTCGAGCAGCCCGCCGACAAAACCAGGATGGGTGATTACGCGCTTGTCGGGCGGATAGAGTACCGTGGCATTGGGTTTGATCAAAACCGTGCCCTCGGTGGGCAGGGGAAACGCCAGAGCCGAAAGCGTACGCCAGGCCAACTCGCGATAGGTCTCAAAAGGAGCTTCGGAGCTATGAATAGGCGTCCGTGCCAAATAAACTTTTTCGAGATCTAACTCCATCGATATTTCCCTTCGAACTAAATAGCAGGGTGAAAATTAAAGAAGACCGTTTTTAGAACCATAGGAACAACGCTGAACACAATACTCAAAGAATTAGCACCTAGACCGACTCGAAAGATGCAGCGAGCAGCAATCGGCGAGACCAGCTATGGCCGAACCAAACCTTTCGCAATCCACTGCTACCCATGCAACCCGCATCGCCTCATAGCCTTTCGAGATCGGCTCCCAGAGCCCGCAGGCGACGTTCGATATGGGCATGCCCGCGATCCAATTGATAGAGATTGCTGATCCCAGTGCGCCCTTCGGCAGCCAAGCCAGCCAGCACGCAGGCTGCGCCGGCGCGAATATCCATCGCCTTAACCTCAGTTCCCTTGAGTTGAGCCGGTCCATGTACCAACACCAATCGATCTTTTTCCGGAGATATTTGCGCACCGAAAGCACGCAGATTTTTGACGTGGCCCAGACGGTCCTCGAATACCGTCTCGCGAATATAGCTATCGCCCTTGGCGATGCAGGCCAGAGCCATTATGCCAGGTTGCAGGTCGGTCGGAAAGCCGGGATAAAAGGTCGTCACCACATTGATCGGCGAGAGCACTCCCGGGCGGCGCACCCGTACCCACTCGCCGTCCTCTTCAATCTCGACACCCATCTGCTGCAACTTGGCCTCGAAAACATGCAGGTGATCTCGTACCACACCCTTGAGGGCGATGTCGCCGCCGCTAATCGCTCCCGCCATCATCAAGAGCCCCGCGTCCAAACGATCGTACATCACCGTATGCTCGGCACCGACCAGGCCTTCGACACCGCGAATCCGCACCCGCCTTGTACCCGCCCCTTCGATCTCAGCACCCATTTTATGCAAGAGAGACACGAAATCGACAATCTCGGGGTCCGAGGCCGCATTCTCAATCACCGACTCCCCAGTGGCCAGGCTGGACGCCATAATCAGATTTTCCACCCCGGTATGGCTGGGCAAATCGCAATAGAGAAAAGCCCCCTCGAGCCGTTTGGCTACCACATCGATACCGCCGCCGCCGACTCCCCCGACCTCGGCCCCGAGCCGGGCAAAGCCGCGGTAGTGATAGTCTGCCGGTCGCGAGCCGATCGTACAACCCCCGACCTCGCTGACCCAAGCCCGGCGAAAACGCGCCAGCAACGGTCCGACAAAGAGCAGGGAGGCGCGGAAACGGTTGGTCAACTCTGGTGGCAAACGATGATCATTGACATCCTGCGCATCTATGACCACAGTTTCCTCGGTCATATCGTAATCGACCCGGGCCCCCAGCCTGCGCAGCACCTCCAAAGCTACCAACACATCCTTGACCGGGGGCACCCGGTGCAGAACGGTCTGGCCCTCACTAGCCAAGAGAGACGCAGCCAGCATCGGCAGAACGGCATTTTTGGCCCCCTGCACCTCGACTTCCCCTTCGAGTTTACGCCCACCCTGGACAAAGAGGACTTCTGCAGAAACCATTGTCAATCCTGAATTTAAGACGATGAGAGCACTGGAGAGCACTGGATGGAGTGACGCTGTTCCTCAATCTAAGATCGAGCAATCCTTTCGTCAATAAGAAATGCCTGTCTATGCTTGACACCTGCGCGCACGTTCCTATATTGACTCAGAATGGCAAGCCACTCAATTACGTTAGAAAGGAAGCGCGATCATGTCCGAAGCCCCCACAATAACTGCCTACCTGAAGCCGGTCTGCGGCTGGAGCAACAGCGTTCGCGAAACCTTCGCCAAATACAGCCTTGAATACGAAGACCGAGACATCATCAACAATCCGGAAATCTACGCTGAAATGGTGCAGAAAAGCGGCCAGCCCCTCTCGCCCTGCGTCGAGATCAACGGCCAGATGCTGGCCGATGTCGACGGCGGAGAAGTCGAGTCCTGGCTGATCGAAAATGGAGTGGTAGAGCCCGCGACGACCTGAGCAATCGCCCCGCACTCAGCGGATATTGCCGCAGAGCGCCTAAGCCTCCAGGATCCGGCTCAGTTCGACGCGCAACGCCTCGCAGATATTCGGCTGTTCGTGGTTGAGCGGCCCACTCGCCGCACGACGGATCAAGGTGAGCGCGCCTAATAATTGACCGTCGCCTCCATTGAGAGGCAGGACATAGCTGAAACCGAGCATTCCGCTTTCGGCCCCCTCCAGCAGGAATCTCACCACCCCTGCTGGCAGGGGGCTTTGTTCTTCGGCGCTCGCCTGCCCCATAATCAAGAGTGACGACTTGCCACCTCCCTCCTGCATGGCGAAAGAGCACTGCGTATCCTGCTCTAGTATAGTGCGCAGTACGTCTTCGCCCGCTCCGGTCACCCGTTTCAATTCCGCACCCCCCTCAGCGCCAACGCGCTCGTACACTATTGTATCTGCCGCTTCGATCTGCAGCAGCAGTTCCATCCCTTTGGCCACCGCTTCGTCGGGTAGCATGGCCTTGAGCGACTCAATGATATGTGGAGGAATTTCAGCAGGTTCGGGCATATTGAACGGAATAACGGATACGGGCATCATAGATCCTTGACAATATCTGTGAGGAGGCTTTAATTCTAACCCTGTTTTCAGGTGGCTCTTTAGCTCAGTAGGTAGAGCAGGGGACTGAAAATCCCTGTGTCCCCGGTTCAATTCCGGGAGGAGCCACCATTAATCTAACCCTCTGCTACGGCAGGGGGTTACTTTTTTCATAGTAGTACCATACGGATACTCTAGTTTTAGGTCAATACATTCTCCCTTTCAACTGATAAAAGGCAAAAGAAGAAGCGGGGCAACACTCTCTGCCGCCCCGCTTCTTCTTTTGCCATAGCTTAACTCAACCAGAGCTTATTGACACCTTGACCTTGGGATCAATCGCCAAGCTTGGTTGTCTCTACTGTGGGTCCTGCCCCAAGTAATGCGCCGACAATCTTCCAGTTTCCCGCTGTGTTCTTGTGGAGCAACCAGATATTTGGTACATCCGTCCACGAACCCCCTTCACCTGTTTCGAGGTTTCGGTGATGTCCGGTTTCACGAACCTGAACAATGGCGTTGTCACCCTCAACTTTCGTATGAATGAATTCGACTTTACTTTCGTAGTCTATTCCTTCTCGGTCCTGCGCTGGACTAGTGTGGATTGCATCACCGTACCAGAAACCACCCCACTCGCCAGTTTCCGGGTCCTTATATACCCGAATCATTGCCTCGTCGAATATCTTTGCATTATCATGCGTATTATTCTTGAGTCCTTCGTGAAAATCGAGAATGACCTGATGAATCTTGTCTTCTTCAGGTGCTCGCAAAGTAAAGCCCAACTGGCGATGACCATCCAAGTCATTGTAGGCAAAAACAGCGGAGGCGATTTTGCCATCTTTTATTTTTACTATACTCAAACCTGGCACCTTGATACTGCGACCTTCAGTATTTTTCAACGAACTGGTACCTGTGAACTCCCAGTGTAACGCAACCTCATCGCCTTCTGCGATCATATGCAGAATTTTGACATGGGCATCGGGATAGGTCGTAGTCATACTGTCGAACCAGGCTTCATAATTTTCCACAGGGAAATCAGCCGTGGCATTGTTTTTTATGTGAGTTCTATCGTGGTTCTGCCATATGGCCTCAATCCAGCGCCGTAAAACATCCTTGTTGGCTTTAATATCCTGAGCACTGACCGACCCACAGGTCAACATCAGGACCGCAATTAAAAAATGTATCAGTTTCATGATAAAAAACTCCTGCCAAAGATTGTTAAAAGCATTTGAAGCGCGATTAATGTCTTGCCACCAGTGCGTCGACAATTGGCCCTACTTCCTCATCTGTTACCACTGGGTGGATCTCAAAATCAACCAAATCATTAAATTTGATACTCCAGAGTTGTAGAGATTCTACTGAATCCGTCTCGACTACAATGCACGCCCACTTAGTCAAAAGAGAATGGTATCGGGCAACCAATTTCATGTCGCCAAATTCTCCCTTCTCGGTCTCTTCAACGAAACGCTTGACCAGGGTACCCATATTCCCCGATTGGTATGACGCAGTAACTGCAAATAGCATGAAACACCTCCTGCCAAAGGTTTAAGAGAATGATAGAGCACACAATTAGCGCGCGCTATTCAGAGGAAAAGACTTATTGCTGACGAGGTAATTGATTCACGAAGCACCTTCTGCCAAAGGCCTCATAGGTGAGGTTTGTCGAACACCTTGCTTTAGTGCTCAACCGTCACAAAGAAACGGAAAATCAGCCTTTTTCACAATAAAAAACTCGGGATCGTAAAATAAACCTTGCCACTATGAGGTACCCACTACAACAAAACTCGAATTTGTAATCTGGAGTTATCCTTTGACGGGAGCTTGAAACCCGTCTGCAACCAGAAAAGGGAACACTATGTCGCTAAACCCGATGAAAGTGCTGGTCTTTGTCGGCACCGAAGGCATCTACCACGACCACGAAGGCCAGGGCCGTTTTCTAAGCGAATTACTCAATAGAGAAACCCTGATCGAAGCCGAGTTTTCGCGGGATTACGCGATCATGGCCAACGGCCTCCAAGCCTATGACGCCACGCTCTTCTTCACCGATGTGGGTACCTTCACCCAGGAACAGGAGCGAGGACTACTGGAGTTCATCGAAAGCGGTGGTGGTTTTTTCGGCTTGCACACCGCCGATGCCTCCTTCCGCGACAACGCCGGCTACCATCAGATGCTCAACGGATTCTTTGACGGCCATAGTCCCTATATGGATTTCACCGTCACTATCACCGACGCCTCCGACCCCATCGCCGTCGGCCTGAAAGATTTTACAGTGACCGACGAGCTGCATTATCTCAAGCACGATCCGTCCCGCTCGCATCACATCATGGAAGCCTACGATCCCGGCCGCGACGAAACCCACGTAATGGCTTATCGCCATATGCACGGACAGGGCCGGGTATTCTTTTTCGCGCTGGGTCACGATCAGGCGGTGCTGGATAATCTCTCGTTCCAGGAAGTGGTGCGCCGGGGGGTATTATGGGTCGGCAAGCGCCTCTCAGCCATATCCGGCTGAGCCCGTATTCAGTCCGTCTCAGTGATCGGTCGAAAGACCCAATCGCCACAGCCGCGACAAGTCCGGCCGTTGTTAATAGCCTTTTAGCCGAACTTGACGGACATTTATCCCCGGCATTATCCTTTACGCTAAATAGCGATCGGGCTTTTTTTCGAATCTACAAAGAGGGTTGCCATGAGAAAAAAACGCACCATCTACTTTAACGATGCTCGCCATTACTATCTCTTTGTATTCGATCCCCCGATGCGTATGGAGGACGCCTGGCGTCCGATCGACGAAGTCGCCGGTACGGCCGTGGACACCTTTATCTACGGTGTTTCGCGCGGTGGTACCGGTTTGTTTTTCCCCTCCGAAGTAGGCATGTGTTTCGGCGCAGATCTGCAACCTTTCCAACACGCCTACGAATGGCGCAGTTGGGAAAATATGCAGAGTCTGATCGCTCGAGGCCATGACCCCCTGACGGTGCTGATCGACCGGGCTCACGAGAAGGAGATGGAATTCTTCGCCAGTCTGCGACTGGGCGCCTACCTCGGGATGAATCCCGAGCACAGCGTCGAAAACGGCGGTCGCGGATTCGGCCACTCCGAAGTTCGGGACCACCAGTACGCGCAAGTGGCCGAGTTAACCACCCGCTATGCAGTAGAGGGGATAGAGCTGGATTTTGCGGCAGCTCCGGGGGGCGATACATTTTGCCTCGCCCCGGAAGAAGCGCCCGAACAAGCCCCGATCTTAACCGAGTTCGTACGCGATGTGGCCGCCATGGTACGGCAGCGCCAGGACGATCCAGGACAGGTCGGCGTCCGAGTCTATCCCACTCCGGAGCTCAACCAGCGGGCCGGTCTGGATGTCGAAACCTGGCTGCGCGAAGGGCTCGTCGACTTCGTCGTGCCGATGGCCTATTCCTGCTTTGTGCTCGATGCCAATATGCCGATCGATTGGATTATCGAAGCCGCGCACAGCGAGGAGATCTCAGTCTATGGCATGCTCCAACCCTATTACGGCAACGGCCAGCGCTCCAACACCATGGTCGAACATGCCACACCAGCGATGACCCGCGCGGCGGCAGCCAACTTCTGGCAGGCCGGAGTCGATGGGCTCTATACCTGGTTTATGCCGTGGCCGCTGGGTCCCGCAGAGCGACAGACCCTCACCGAGATCGGCGATCCGGACCTGGTCCAGGACGCAGACAAGCACTATTTCCTGCGGCGGCGTTCCGAAAACCCGAACCGCTTCGATTATCCGGCTTATCTGCCCGTGGAAATTCCCGCCGCCGACCCGGAGCAGCGCTACCAGATTCCCTTCACCATGGCAGATAGTCCCGACAACGATCGGATCCAGCACATTCACCTCAAACTCAACATCACCAATCTGGTTACCGCCGACCATCTAGAAGTTACACTGAACGGGGTACTCCTTAGTCCCGACACCTGCCGGCACACCATCCGTCCCTACGATACCTTTACCGGTCAGTGGTTAGTCTTCGACCTGGCCGCCACGCCCCCAAAGCAGGGTGCCAATATCCTGGAGATCGCCCTCTGCGAGCGGCCAAACGGATTCGCAGGCGGAGTAACCGTGGAAGATCTAGAGCTGATCGTCGATTGCGACATCTATGCTGCGGTGACTCCTTGAAACTCTACCCGCCCCATACCTGATTTATCGCGCGATTGTGGTGAGAACCTGAGATAGGTGGGTAAACCCCTTGCGTCATAGCCATAGAGCCTATCGATAAATAAACTTGACTTTAGATCATTTTTAGCGAAATATAGTGATAGCAGTACACTATCCCGGCAGGAGTCTATTCCATGCTGCGCCCACTGGATCTGCAAGACAACTTCTCCAAGGCCCCTTTAGCGGCCCGCGAGCAAAACCTGCAGCAGATCCGCCCTGAAGTCACTCAGCACAACCTCACCCAGCAACTCGCCCAGGAAAATGCGCTCAATCAGAGTCGTATTCGGGAATCCGCTGAAGCGGACGAGGTGGAAAACCGCGTCGACGACCACGATCGCCAGCCTGGCGATCGAGAGCGGCGTCGGCGCCAGCAGGACAGCGAAACCGCCCCACCCGAAGATCAAGACCGGCTCCAGATCTCAGATGATGGCCATATAGACATCATCATCTGAGATATACAAGAACCGCAACCTGCGCGGATTGCTCGACCAACGTAGAGCTGGCTAGTTAGTGCTCAACCCCCGATTCTTCCATGTCCCCAGGATATTCGTCGTGCTCGTCCGCCATTCCATCATGATTGTGGCCCCCCGCATCGTAATCATCTTCTTCGATCCCTTCCGCTGCCATGAGTTTTTTGTGCAGATCGGCGTTGTTTTCATTCGACATCAGCAGACGCTCACTCAGAATCTCAACGAGATTCTCTAGAATCCGAAAGTGCATGATCTGATCCGATGCAAGTGCCGCCTTCAGAGCTCGCTGCTCGATAATCACCGCCACCGAATTCTCCGTCGCAGCAATATTAGCGGAACGTGGGTGATTGGTGAAGACACCCATCTCACCCGTGAGCATCCCCGGCCCAATTTCTCCGAATAATTCGCCCGATTCGCTGGTCACCGCCAGACGGCCCTGCAAGAGCACCAGCATATCCAAACTCGGTTCGCCGATGGTATAGATCTGCTCACCCAGACTAAACTGCCGAGATGTTCCCACCCGCAGAATTCGCTGAATGTGAACTAATTCCAACCCTTTGAAGATCGGAATTTTCTGCAGCACCTGCATCAAGCGATGTTGCTGTTGATTCATAACGCTTCTCACTCCCCTGCAATGCGTTTGACTCATCCGAATTTAAAAAACTAGGACCGCTCAGTTACTATTAAGACCTCACTCGCCTCACAAGTGCATTGCCTTCCTTCCAACCAAGCCATTGATTTACCTTCTACATAATAAATAACCGATCTTTTCCCAGTCAAAATAAATCTATTTTGGCCACGACATACCGCCAAGCACTCTCGTTATTCAACCGCGATATTCGCCTCGTGCTTTTCAGCCAGGCTCTAATCGGCTTCACCATATTCGGCGGTATCTATACCGTCCTGCTCAACCTCTACCTCCTGCGCCTGGGCTACGGCCCCCAATTAATCGGTCAAGTCAATGCTGCCGGTGCGATCTCTTTCGCCCTGCTGAGCATGCCCGCAGGCTTGATCGGCAACCATCTGGGTTCTCGCCACAGCATGATCATCGGTATCGGACTATCCGCATTGGGTTTCGGGCTATTGCCCCTGGGCGAATTCGTCTCGCCGACCTCGCGGATACCCTGGATCATGGCGACCTATGCCTTCGGCATCCTCGGCAACACGTTTTTCCTCGTCAATTCTATTCCCTTCCTAACTTCGATCTGTCCACCTCAAGTACGGAATTACGTCTTTTCGACCCAGGTGGCCCTATGGCCGCTGGCAGGTTTTGCCGGCAGCCTTTGCGGGGGCTTGCTGCCCAAACTCTTTTCTGTATTGCTCGATCTGCCAGATGCCCATCCAGCTCCCTACCGCTGGCCGCTGCTCTTTGCCTCTGGCGTACTGCTCTTTAGTGCAGTCGCAGTGGCGGCGACCAAACCACCAACACACCGACACACCAAGCAAAAATCCAACCGCACCACGCCGTTTCCCCTCGCCATCATTCTCAGCTTGAGCCTGGTCACCTGTCTGCAAATGGCAGCAGAGAACAGCTTCCGCATCTTCTTCAATGTTTACATGGATCAAGAACTTGGCATTTCAACCGCACTAATCGGCGGTCTGATCGCGGGCGGCCAACTCCTGGCCGGACTGACCGCGTTGGCCAGCCCGGCACTCAGCCAGCGATTTGGCCGGGTTCCAGTCATCGTTTGGGGTGCTGCGGCAATGGCCTCTTGTATGGTGCCCCTGGCCTTGATACCCCATTGGATCGTGGCAGGTATCGCCGGGGCAAGCCTTATCGCCTTCAGCTCAATCCGTCGATCGATCTATATCGTTTTTCAACAGGAACTGGTCTCCGAGCACTGGCGAATAACCATGAGTTCAGCCCTGACCATGGCCTATGGAATCAGCACCGCCGGCATTTCTCTCGGGGGTGGGTGGCTAATCGATACTCTGGGCTATAGAGCACTCTTCCTGAGCAGTTCGCTGATCACCGCGCTCGGCGTGCTATACTTCCATATCTATTTTCGCAAACCTCGCGGCGAGTATACAAAAAACCAACCGAAACACAGCTCCAACTGACCGAGTGCGAAAAATCAATCTCTATAGCACTTTGGTACTCTCCAGCCAATCTCCCCGATCCTCTCTGGTCGCTTCAATGGCTTCCGCCGATCCCAAGATCGCAACTCGCCCTGCCGCACCGACCTGGTCGAGAACGGCTGCAAAAGCCTCGAAATCTTCGGGCGTAGTTCCCAGGATCTGGTCGCGTATTCTCTGGCGATAGCCAGCGTCGATTCCGGTCAGATAACGCACCAGCGAAGTATAGCCTTTGGCATCGGGCAACTGGTAGACGTCAAGGTCCCCAATCATACCGATGATCGCCTTGGTTAGTTCTTCATCGTTTATCGGATATGCACGCAGGAAATCACCGCTCCGATCGTAAACCTCCAGCGTCTCCAGCATATTCGGATCTCGATAGGACACGTAGGTCAGCACCCCGCTAAATGAATCGAAGTCACAGAACGCTCCGTAGGCTCCACCCTGGACCCGCACCCGATCCCAAAGCCAGGTCGTCGCCAGATAGCGGGTGATCACCGCCGCAGAACCGTCGAACTCGTAGCCGAAATCGAAGAGATTGGCCGCTTTACCCACATAGTTGACCTGAGCCGGCACCGTCAGTCCCTCATCGCGAGCGTCCCCACTCGCTCCCCAGGTCTCCTCCGCGTACACGCCTGTGGGCAAGGCGCCGAACAACGGCGCCATATTGGCCTCGAGATCCGCTCGGCCTCCGGAGAGTGTCGCATTGCAAAGGATTCCCCGCTGGTTGACCAGACGGGTGTGAATCTCTTCCAATCGCGCCTGTACTGCCGGCCAATCGCTCTCGATTTCATCGACCAATCGGCGTAGAAAAAACAGATAGCTCAAACCCCGCATATGTTCCGAAATCCACGCAGTCTCATCAAATTTGGCCTTGAGCCGCATCGATACCACCCGATGGCCACCCGGCACCAGCCCGGCCTCCTCGTCGGCCCGCTCCTCCAGCGCCATTTGCAGGAAGCGCTCCCGATCATCGAAACAGCTTTCAAGCAGTACGTCGCGCACGATCGCCACCAGATCCGCACTCCGATCAGCCATCACTTTACCGCGCAAAAAAAGCCAGGACGCCGGCCGCCCCCCCCCGAGCCTATTTCCCAGAAGCGCCTGAGACCAAACCCCACCGGTCTGGGCACCGATCCGCTCTTGCAGCTCGACAAAGCTCTGGCGTTTGGTCCCCATCTGCAGCAGTGCTCGCCCATAGAGCGTTACATAGGGCAACAACTCCAGCGGCAGCACCCGCAAATCGAAGCCAATGTCTAGATAGACAATGCCGTTAGTGAATAGATCGTGATAGAGCACCGGTACTCCCGCAATCTCCGCTTCCTCCAGCGGCAATGATCTGATCTCGCGCTCTATATCCCCCAGCTTCAGATGCGGCAACTTGGCCAGATCCTCGGGAGCATCGGGTTTTTCCTGACGGAGTTGTAGTTCCCTGGTCGCTCTGACCAGCTCCGCCAATTCCTCCGGCCCCATACCGGCTCGAACCTCAGCCAGACGCGAAATCTCTTCCTCCTCCTGGCGCTTCGCCAAGCCGACGTCCGGCTCGAGAATCACCGTCGTACGATGCGGATTGTCTAGCAAATAGCGCTGGATCAGTCCCTCGAGATAGCGATCATCCGCCGCGAGCCTGGCCCTGAGCGCGGCAAACGAGCTCTCAAAGCGCAACGGTTCGAAGGGATCGCGATCGTGCAACCAATCCGTAAGCATCCTGAGCATCAGCGAAAGACCGCGCGGAAAAGAACCGGTATTGTTCTCCCGCAATCTGAATTCAGCCGTATGGAGCGCTGCCTCGACAGTACTGCGATCGAGGCCTTCGCGTGCCAGATCGGCCAAAATCTGCAGAATCCGCTCCTCGACCCTGTCGACGAACTCGGACTGCACCCCCTTCAACCCAATCCCGAAACAGATCTGGGCCAGACCCGTCTCCAACCCGCTGCCGGTCAGATCCTCGCCCAGATCCGAATCGATCAGTGCCTTGCGCAACGGCGAACCTGGCGTACCGATCAGCACGTATTCGAGTATCTGCAAGGCTCGACGCTGATCGGCATCGATATCGTCGACCAAGAGCCAGTTGAGCGTCGCGAAGCACTTGAACTCATCGCCTTGACTCCCATCGACCGCATAGGGGAAACGGAGCTTTTGGGGCTCGACGAAACGCGGTTGGAGCCCGATCCTCGAATCGATAGAGTGTGGCTGGTACTCGGCGAGATATTCTTCCAGCAGCTCGAACCGGTGCTCGGGATCGTCGTTGCCGTAGAAATACACGCGGGCATTGGACGGATGGTAGAAATCCGCGTGGAAACGCTCGAATTGCGCAAAGCTCAACTCCGGGATACTGCGCGGATCACCACCATAATTTACTCCGTAGACAGTATCCGGAAAGATCGAGTGCTGCACGTGCTCGGCCAGCACCTGTTCGGGATCCGAATACGCGCCTTTCATCTCGTTGAAGACCACCCCTTTGTAGCTCAAGGGGTCGGCGGTATTTTCCAACTCGTAGTGCCAACCCTCTTGCGCCAGGACCTGCGGTGTGAGTCTCGGGTGGAACACGGCATCGAGATAGACATCGACCAGATTGTAGAAATCCCGGAGATTGGTGCTGGCCACCGGATAGCACGTCTTATCGGGATAGGTCATGGCATTGAGAAAGGTGTTGAGCGACCCCTTGATCAACTCGACGAAAGGCTCCTTTACGGGATACTTACGCGAGCCGCAGAGCACCGCATGCTCGAGGATATGGGCGATGCCCGTCGAATCCGCAGGCGGGGTGCGAAAATTGATGCCGAAGACCTTGTTCTCGTCTTCGCTGATCAGCGAAATGAGCTCGCAGCCCGTGCGATGCCGATAGAAAGACCCGTGAATATTGAACTCGGGAATTTCTTCAACGCGCAAAAGCTCAAAATCGTGCATAAACCCCTCTCAGAAGCTAGAAAATAACTAGTTAAAAAAAGCGCTTGCACCGATCAATCTAGGTCCCAGATCCGCGCTGCCGTCTCCCCCAAGATCTGATCGCACTGGCCCTCATTTAAGAAAGGAAGCCCCTCTCTTATCAATTTCAGTTCGTCGCTCAGCGTCAGCCAGTTGTGCTTGGTGCGATGCGCACCGGGATAGCCCGTACCCCAGAGCGCGCGCTCGGCACCAAACGCGTCGACCAGCGATTCGATGAAGGGGTGTATATCCGCAAAGGGGAAATCCTCCTCGGAACGACCTTTCACATCCGAAATCTTGACGTGGACATTATCGAAGCGCGCCAATTCGACGATCGGCGTAAAAGCCTCCCTGGCCTCCTGTAGATCCGGGTAGCCCATATGATCAATGAGCAGAGGCATCTGCGGGTAGCGACGAGCGATCTCAGCCACCTGCACGGCATCCGGGGCCCGCATGTGGAATTGCACCACCGCACCCAGACCGGCCAGTTCCTCCCACATCGGCCCGTTCTGCTCGGTCAGCAGGATCTGCTCATCGGGATAATACATTGGATGGAAACGAAACCCGACCAAACCGCGGTTCTGCATCCAGTAGCGGACTTTGTCGGCGTTGTCCGGATCTTGTGGGTCGACCATCCCATGACCGATAAAGCGGTCGGGAAAGCGCACCACCGAATCGGCCATATACCCATTGTCCCAGGTCGACCAACTGGTCTGGACGATCACCGAGCGATCGACGCCGTTGGCATCCATATCAGCAATGAGTTCGTCGGCAGTAGCGGGTTCGTCGGGTTCGGACGTCCAATTCGGCGCCGTCGGCCCGACCGGATAGCGGGGTGGATCAATTTCCCAAATGTGTACGTGCGTATCTACGATCATTTGATTTTCAACCTGTTTATACGATTAAAAAGTTGGCCGAACTATATACTTTGCCGACCGCATAAAAGAGTGTTTTCTACAAGGTGGATTGCCCCAATACTGCGCCTGCCTAGCTACGACCATGGCGATACTTCCCCTCGGACTTGATTCGTGAACCGAGTTCGCAACCGCCCAGCCCTGTGCGGATCTTCAAGGCAGGACGATCTTGCCCAGGACTACCGGACGCTCTGCGCCAGTGGCCGAGGGTATATTCCCAGGGTGATCCATCAGCGTTTCATTGGCCAGAACCGCAAAGGTCAGCGCTTCGCGCGCATCGGGATCTACACCCAGTTCAGCCAGCGAAGCAATCGCCAACCCCGGCAATGTCCGACGCAATCCCGCCATGATCTGCGGATTGTGCACCCCACCACCGGCGACCCACATACCCGCAAATTCACCTGGACAAAAACGGCGTATTCCGTCGACCATAGATCGGACACTGAAAGCAGTCAGCGTTGCCACCAGGTCGTCTTCGCTCCACGCGCCCCGGCGCAGTAAATCCATCAGCAACACCGTGCCAAATTCCTCGCGTCCCGTGGACTTGGGCGGTCGGCGCTGCAAAAACTCGTGTTGCATCAACTCTGCCAGCAAGGCCTCGTCCACACTCCCCCTCGCCGCCCGTTCTCCATCGCGGTCGAAGCGCTCTCTTCCTTGGGAAAAATGCACCACTGCCGCATCGATCAGCATATTGCCCGGTCCCAGATCAAAAGCCCCCCCATCACCACTGGCCGGCAAAACCGTGATATTGGCGATCCCGCCAATATTGAGCAAAAGCCGATCCTGTTCTGGGTGTGCAAAGAGCAGGCGATCGACCAGAGGCACCAGCGGCGCGCCCTCGCCGCCCCAGGCCATATCCGCCGGTCGGAAATCGGCGATGGTCACCACCCCGGTCCGCGCGGCAATGAGGGCGGGCTCACCGATCTGCAGCGTCGCGCTAGCGACAGGCAAGTGACGAATGGTCTGTCCGTGAGAGCCGATAAGGTCGACCTCTTCGGCGGTAAGCCCCGCCCGCTTTATAATCTCCAGCGCGGCGGCGGCAAACGCCTCTCCCAGCGCAACATTGACTCGGCAGAGCGCGTCGATCGAAGCCGCTGCTGCAAATAGCGCAAAAACCTCAGCTCGCAGTTCGGCAGGCATTTCGATTGTAGCAAAAGCTAGAATCCTGTATTCGACCTGTACACCGCTAGCCGACAACTCGACCAGCACCGCATCGATCCCATCAACCGAAGTACCCGACATCAACCCCACGACTAGCCGCCGCTCCTTGGCAGCCAGTTCAACTAAGCGACTCATCGCCCCCTCCGCCACCACAGCCGCCAGCGCGGCAACGCCCGAGAACGAACATCTACTAAACCCTCCGTGCCACTAGCAGGTAATTCCAGGTACTGCTCTCAACCCTATGCAGCCGATCCAAACCCCACACCGCGAGTTGTATCAGGGCATATAAGAGGCGAATCACGGGTTTGAGCACTCCGCGTTCGAAACGCTTGAGATAATAGCAAAATTGTGCACCAGCACTCACCCAGTACCCCGCCAGCGGACGCACTTCGACAGGCTCCAAACCAGCGCGTCTAGCCAGGTGTTCCAAGCCATAGCAAGTGAAGCGGAAATAGTCGTGCGGCACTTCGTGCAATTCCCAGATATGGGGGGCGGTCAGAATCAGATAACCCCGGGGTTCGAGCACTCGCCCCATTTCAGCGACCATCCGCCAGGGCTCCGCCACGTGCTCGAGAACCTGGGCGCTAAACACCGTGGCGAAACTCTCTGCACGAAAAGGCAAATCCATGCCGCTACCCCACACATCGGCCGGGATCTCGGCGTAGCGCACCCGGTCGTATTCGAGTCCCGTACAATCCTCCAAAAACTCGGCATAGGGCCGCCGACCGCATCCCACATCGAGTACCCGCCCCCGGGCATAGCGAGCGACCGCTTCGCGCAAATGCTCCCGCGTGATCCGCTCGACCAACCAGTTGGCCGCAAAAAGCCCCATCCGATTTTAGTGCCGGTCGCGTGCTGAGTGCGGGTAATAATCGGCGATCTGCCCCTCGGCATCGATGAGATAAGAGCCTGGATAGCGGATCGTCGTCGGACACACATGACCGGGCACCGCCAAAAGGTAAGTGCCGATCTCCGGCTGAGGATCGGACCAGCGGAAGATCCCGTGCTCTTCATTCTGCCCCAGAAACTCGGCCCCGGTATTCTGCAAGAGAGTAGCCCTGCGCGGCAAAGGACCATCATCGCTGATAGCCTTGAGCCCCAGATCGGTGGTAATGGTCCCAGCTCCCGCATGCCGGTCGACGACCTGAGTCAACACCAGGGCGGCCCACTCGAAGGGATAATCCTTAAGCATGCTGCTGTACCCGGTATCCCAGTAGATGCAGGTTCCGGGAGATCCGTGCATACCTTCGGTTCTGGCATAGGCGGGGAAGGAAAAAGTACTGCCGCCGATGATCCGCGGCACGGCGATACCCTCGGCCTCGAGCAACCCCTTAAGTTCATTGGCCGCATCGATGTGTCGCTGCGCTGCGACCCAGCGCTCATCCGACTCGGTATAGTGCTCATGTCCGTCGTAGATGTGGAACCCACCCGGCTCCAGCTGTGGGTGCCGCGCGATCTCTCGGTACAAATCCGCCGCCCGCTCCGGCGCCACACCAGTCCGGTGCATCCCGGCATCGATATCTATCATCGCCCTGAGCCCCTGGCTCCGCTCCGCAGCCACCTCGCCCAGAACGCGCAGATGCGCCGGATCGCTGACGATCGCACTGAGCACCGCCTCACCCCGCGCCAATTCGGCAAAACGCTGCACCTTGAGCTTCTGCACCATCGGATAGGCCAGAATCGCCTCTTTGGCTCCGGCCTCAAGCACCATCTCCAGCTCTTTGAGGGTGGCGCATTTGAACCCAGCGACCCCCGCCGCCAATTGCTTGCGGGCCACCGCCTCAGACTTATGGGTCTTGACGTGGACGATCAAATTTTCGGCACCGCCAGCCAGGTCGGCAACAACTGCGATATTATTGTCGAGCTGGTCGGAGAAAATCAGCATCGCCGGCGTCTCTATATCATCGGGGTCAGCGACCTTATAACCTCTATCTTCAATCATAATCAACTTGACTTTTTTCGAGTTTAAGCTCTATTGCGCTATGGGAAATTAGTATAAATCACCCCCCCCGGCAAACGATCTGCCGACGGACGGATCACACCGTATCGAACACATAGAATCGACGCTGGCAACGACCGGCACGCAAACAAATCCCAGCTCCACCCCCATAGCCGATTCATTGAGCCGATTCTGTCTTTTTGTTATCTTCTCCCTTCCAGCCATACAACAGAATCCAAAGGAGAGCTAGAGATGCTCAAGTTAGGCTGCATGTCCCTCAGTTATAAAGACGAATTCGGCGCCAACAAACTCGACCTCGAACAATTCATCGAACGCGCCTACCAGCTCCGCCTCGACGGCATCGATATTCATACCGGCGCCTTCGCCTCCCTCGAACCCGAGTACCTTCGCAAAATCCGCATGCAGGCCCAGAAACGTGGCATAGCGCTTTCCTATATCGGCGTTAGTTCCAACTTCGGCAAACCCCAATCAGAGCTCGACGCAGAAGTCGCTAGCGCCAAACACTGGATCGACATCGCCGCCTATATGGGCATCCCCCTGGTTCGCGTATTCGCGGCCTGGATACCCGAAGGTGAAAGCGAAGAAGACGTCTGGGCGCGGATGATCCCCTGCCTTGTTGAAGTCGCTGAGCACGGCGAGGAAAAAGGCGTGGTCGTCGGGCTGCACAATCACAACCACGGTTGCGTAACCCGGACCGGAAAAGATGTACGGCGGATCATCGACGAAGTAGGCAACCCCTATTTCTCGCATATCCTCGACACCGGCCAGTACGTCGGCTCACCCGGTGCCTCGGGCCAGCGCGGCCACGAAGATCCCGCACTCAATTTCTACGGCAGCATCGAGGAAACTGCTCCCCTGGCCGTCCATGTCCGGTGCAAGATCTATCGCATCCAAAACGGCACCGAAGAGTGGCTCAACTACCCCCGTATCTTCGACATTTTAAAAGGAGTAAACTACAATGGCTGGCTCTCGGTCGTTTACGAAGGCCAGGATGTAGAAGCAGAGGCCACCGCCATACCAAAGGCTGTTCAGTACTTGCGCACCTTGATGGCCGAATACGAGACCGCCTGAGAAACACCCGCTGCCAAAGTTCCGATCGAGGCCGCGGCATCCGCAGAACAACACCGCCCTATTCCCTGAACGGCAAACCTATCCCCCGTTCAGGGAATACTCAATTCCCGCCTATAGACCTCGTCCCGATTCGCTTGCAATTGCCAATAAGGCACCCGGATCGTCTGCATCACTTCGCCACTCCCCCCGTCGCCGTCCTCCCACTTCAGAATCCGATGCGGATAGGCTTTTTCGGTCCATAGCGTCCGCTGCCGCGCCCCAATCATCCACTCCCATCGCACGGCAGCCAGCGTGCTTCCGGCGATCTCAACCAACTCCACTGGCCCTTTTTGCACCCGACCCGCTACGATCTCATGCGGCCGATGCGCCAGGCGGAACGACCATAGGCTGGGCAGGATTTCCATCTCCCGCACCTCGCCCGCTTGCATAAACGGCTCTTTCAACTCTCGAATCCGAATCAGCAAGTGGTCTTCGCTCTCGAATGCATCCGGCCGCGACAACCGGTAGTCGCGGCGGCCCTCGCTTTCAAAATAGCTATTGAGGTGCCCTTTGATCGTATCGCCGCGCAACAACACCTCGTCGAATACATGGCCACACCATTCTTGGGCACTGAGCGAGATCTTGCGCAAATCAAAAGCATGCTCTTCCCCTTCAACCTGACTGAAGACCGAGGTCATTACCGAGTAATCATAAATCCCGGTCGGGAACTTCAACACGCTGTTGAGTTTGAGTACATAGAGTCGCTCCTCGTCCGGCACAGGCGACTCGACTTTGATGAAGGTCTTCTTGTGGATATCCTCGGTCACGAAAATCATCACCCCGTACCCCGTCCTCACTTCGCCATAGCGCGGCTGCATCACCTTATAACTGGAAAGTTCAGCCTTGCCGTCTCCCCAATGCGCATAAAAATCTATGGCACTGACCTGTACCGTACAGACCAACAACCCACCCAGGATCCATTTTATCATCACCCACCCACTCCCATCTCTGGATCGCTCCATCCGGCCCCGTACCCTCGTTCAAGCAAAGGGCGGCGCCTCGCGACGCGGCTCTTTCAAGAACCACATCTCGTAAAGCGGTACCAGAATGCACAACAAGGTCGTCACACTCAACAACGCCGAATTCACCGGAGCCAGCACACCCCACCCCTCACCAACGAAGCGCACCAACCACGGCTTAGCCACATCCAGCGCGATATAGATAAAAAACGAAGAGATCACAACGGTCTTCCAGCGTCGACTCCAGGCACTGAGCAAAAAAAGATGCCCAGTGGTCAGAAAAACCATGGGCATGATAAAGAGGTGGAAATGCGTGGTTTCGATCAGTTCGGCCTCTTCTTTGGGGAAATTCATCCCCTGCTCGCTGCCCCGATAGTACTCCGCCGCACCCTGACTAGACAACCGGGTCTTCTGATAGGACATCAAGATCGAAACCCCGACCGCCGCCAGGATGAAGACCAGAAAATAGGTCATAATCAGTCGGGTGTTGAAATCCATCCGCGCTAGCTGTGAACGACCGTTGAAGTATCGCATCAGTGCATAGCGCTCTGCCGGGTCTGATAGAAATATTCGGTCAACGCCAACAACTTGCGCACTCCGAAATTGAGCGAGCGAACCGAGAGTGTTGCACCCGTGATATTGACGATGTCGCGATTTATACGGATAGGATCCTGCAGACTCTTGCCGCGGTACTGGCGCAGAAAGCGCGGCTGCCGCACTTGCCCCCCACGGCTCTCGCGATAGACCAAAATCGCCGCACCCAGCACTTCGAAGTGGATACCAATCCCCACCATAAAGGTGATCGGCCTGAATTTGCCGATCTCTTCACTGATGATCGCATACCCTAATAACACGCGTTTTGCATCGTAGGCCCGATAGACCTCGAGGCTGTCGTCGGCAAAGGCACGACCGAGATTCGTCTCCAACCCGGCTTTGGCCTGACTATCTATAGACTGCACTTCACGGACGAATTCTGCCGCCCCGGGGAAGAGCTTATCACGCCCTTCCTCGGGAGTCATGTAGACCTGAATCGAACCGATCTCATCGGCGGCGGCAACGCCCGCACCAAGAATAATTATCAGCGCATAAAGCAACATAGTAAACGCCTAATAAGATAGACCTATTCTCCTCATCTGAATAGTCGGATACGTCTAAAAATAGGAAGCCACTGAAAAAATCAATCCATTATTAGCCGTGTCTTGATCGTAGATCTCGTAATCCAGCTTAATCGCGGTTTCCTCTTCAGGGCGAAAGTTGAGTCCAAAACTCAACCGCGTCTCGTCCCGCACGGCCAGATCGATATGGTCATAGCGAAAGGAAGCAGTGAAAATAGAATTCGGAAACGCGCGCACTATACCAGGTAGAAAGTGGTAGCCAACCTTGGCATAGTACCCCGAACGCGTGTCGGCGGCGGCCCCGTCGATCGAAGCCGTAGCGAATTCGCCGAAAAAGTCGAAGGGGCCGCGATTGTAGCTCAAGTCCGCGGCGAAAATACTCAAATTGTGATCGCCGGCATCGTCGTACGCTCCGACGTGAAACGAACCTCCGAGATCCAAGCCCAGAAAGGGGCTGTAGTTGAACCGCCCAACCAGCGATTTTTCTTCGTTGTTGTCCTGCTTGTGACTGCCCCGCCCCGAGCGGATCCTCTCAGCAGCAGCGGCGTTAAATCCATTGACCATATAGATCTCATAGCCCAGTACCGACACCTCGGTGGGATAAAGAGTGCCGAAAAAACCCATGCCGGCTTCTGCCAGAGTAGTGGGCACGATCTCACGCGCGACCAGCGGCCGGTTGGTGAAATCGTTGAGCGGACTATCGTGGATCAGATTGAATTTGCCCAAAGGAGATAGAACGACACCACCGCGGTAGTTTATAGACTCGGCAAAGTTGATATCGAGCGTGGCGAATTCGAGTTTGATCTCACCATGGCTATCACCGGACCCCTTGACCAACCCACCGTGCTCAAATTCAATCTCCGCCATCACGTGTATACGATCGCTAACTGAACCGTGTATGAAAGGGATAAAACGGTGCTGATCGAAGGTCTTTTTGCCGTTCAAGAAAAATTCGTGATCGATATAACCGCCAATGGTGGTACCAGAAGTCGCACCGCGTAAATGGGGTTTATCGTCGGGACCACCGACGGTCGCTGGCCTCTTATCCTCAGCCTCCAGTGGAATAGCAACCAGACCAAGCAATAGGGAAACAGCCCATCCGCAGTACAACCGACGAGGGTATAACATGGTAAAGCAGTCCTTTCTCATTGAGTTTATAACTCGATACCATTGTTGATCCCCATCAACAATAGAATATTATATGAATCAAGTGTTCTACATGCCAAACAATGGATTGACAATATAAACCTGCTTGAAATATTCGTCAATACATTTTGTCTATCGCAACGAAAATTTAATCTTGTCACTTAGTACCAAAAATACATTGACTTATTGGATTGATTGGGTATATTTACAGAAGTTTTATATGCCAAACATTGAATCACTAATATAAACATCTATTTCTTGAACCAATCATATATTTGCCTAACTAGCCGGATCAAATACATGGAACTGCACAAAACATCCTACCCGATCCACTCCGAACTCGACCTCTCGCAATTGCCTTTAAATCACGATGCGACCATCACCGCTATCGAAGCCACACCCCGTCTGGCCTCGCGCTTGCGCGAACTGGGCTTCCTGCCCGGCGAAATACTTCGCGTCTTGCGCACCGGCCCGGCGCTCATTGTCCAGATCGGCCAGACCCGTTTGGCGCTCAGACGGCGCGATGCCGCTACCGTTCGTCTCGCCTACTAGATTCCCTCCCGCGCAAATCTGCTGTGCTCACGCCGT
This sequence comes from uncultured Gemmatimonadaceae bacterium, assembly GCA_964520345.1. Lineage (GTDB taxonomy): Bacteria > Latescibacterota > UBA2968 > UBA8231 > UBA8231. The sequence continues at coordinate 77,176 of CAZFMY010000014.1, forward strand.
CCCGCGTTCAAACCCTGGCGCTCATCGGCAACCCCAATACCGGTAAAACTACCCTCTTCAACGCCTTAACCGGACTTGCCCAACACTCCGGCAACTACCCCGGTGTTACCGTGGAACACAAAGTCGGCGCCCTGCGATTAGCCGACGATACCTCCCTTGATCTAATCGATCTTCCCGGCACCTACAGTCTCACCGCACACTCGCCCGATGAGATGCTCGCCGTCGATGTTCTCCTGGGCCGGCAGGAAGAAGCCCCCCAGATCGACGGCATCCTAGCTATCCTCGACGCCAGCAATCTGCGGCGCAATCTCTACCTCGTCTCCCAACTGGCCGAAACCGATCTGCCGATGGTCGTCGCCCTCAATATGATGGATGTCGCGCTCAGAAGAAATATGAGTATCGATGCCGGGATCCTATCCCAGACTCTCGGCGTCGCCGTCGTACCCATTTGCGCCCACCGCCGCCAGGGACTCGGGGACCTGACAACTGCACTGACCGCCCTCTGCACCAACCCGTCGGACCAGGCCCGACCCAAGCGAATGGAGCTGCCCGAGCCACTACCGCACAAGATCAGCGCAGTGCAAACCCTTGTCGGCCAGCCAAGATCTGCCGTAGAGATCCTGCGCGCGATAGTCGACGAAGGCGGATATGCCGAACATCGCCTCCTGGCGGAAGCCGACTCCATCACCGCCACCCAGTTGAGCCAACTGCGCAAAGTCGATGGGGAAGACTCACTCTCCGACCTGGAGACCAAAGCTCGCTATACCTGGATAGACCAGCTCCTAAGCGATTCGCTATCCCAGCCAGCCCAACTCCAACCCAACCGCTCTGACCGAACCGACCGGATCCTCACCCACCCAATTCTCGGTACGCTGGCCTTCGCTCTGGTCAATATCCTGATCTTCCAGGCCATTTACACCTGGTCCGGGCCGCTGATGGATGCGATCGACCTGTTTTTCGCCGCACTCGGCACCAGCGCTTCGACCCTTATTCCGCCTGGACCACTAGAGAGTCTGGTCGTCGATGGCCTCATTGGCGGGGTCGGAGGAGTGCTCATCTTTCTGCCGCAAATTGCCATCCTGTTCTTCTTCATCGCCCTGCTGGAGGACAGCGGTTATATGGCCAGAACAGCGCTATTGATGGACCGAGTACTCACCCGCATTGGTCTTTCGGGCACCTCTTTTATTCCCCTGCTCTCCAGCTTCGCCTGCGCCATCCCCGGGATCATGGCCACCCGCACGATCGAAGATCGCCGCGACCGCTTCGCCACCATCCTCGTCGCTCCCCTGATGAGTTGTTCGGCACGCCTGCCGGTTTACGTGCTCTTCATCGGTGCCTTCGTCCCCAACCACACATTGCTCGGCAACCTGATCGGCTTGCAAGCCCTAGTCCTGCTCGCCTTCTACGGACTCGGTGTACTCGTAGCCATACCCATAGCCTGGCTGCTCAAACGAACTCTGCTCAAAGGCGATCCGCCCCCCTTCCTCCTCGAACTCCCCTCCTATAAACTTCCCGCCCCACGCACCATATTTTTGCGGGTTTACCACAGCAGTCGAGCCTTCGTCGTGCGCGCCGGCACTATCATCTTGGCCACGACGATCGCCATGTGGGCCTTGGTCTACTTCCCACGTCCCGACTCCATAACGCAACGCCACCAGATCGAACTCCAGGCTGCACCGGCAACAAAGCTCGCCGCACTGGAGAATCGCCAAGCCGCCGAACTAGTCGAAATCAGTTATCTGGGACAGGCGGGACACCTGATCGAACCCATCATTCAGCCTCTGGGCTGGGATTGGCGGATCGGCATGGCGGTCATCGCCTCCTTTCCCGCCCGCGAGGTGGTCATCTCTGCCCTGGGAACCATCTACAGTCTCGGCGACGGCGAAGACGAAGAATCCGCGAGCCTGCGTACAACGCTAGCAGCCGCCACATGGCCGGACGGGAGACCGATCTACACGCTCTCGGTAGCACTCTCGATCATGGTTTTTTTCGCCCTCTGCGCCCAATGCCTCTCGACCTTGGTCGTCATCCGCAAAGAGACCGGTTCCTGGCGCTGGGCCCTGCTCAGCTTCAGTTATATGACGGGCCTGGCCTATCTCGGTGCACTCGCAACATACCAGGCAGGTAGGACACTGGGCTTTTGAGATGGAGTGGCAAACGCCCGTCGCCATCGCTCTCTCCGCACTCGCTGGAGCCTATGCGCTCTGGCAGTGGACCCGACCTCTTTTCGCCGCCAAAACCGAGGCAGACCAGGATAGCGACGAACTCCTGCAGATCGAGACACCCGAAAACTGACCCCCGTACTTCATATCGCAAGGGCCTGGATACCTGATCCGCAGCACTCTCGACCAGCAGTTTATTCGAATCTATTGTAGCAGTGAATCAAGAAGCCAACCAGACTCAGTCGGCTCTCCGCAGAAATCGTTTGCCCGCCACTTGGTCTACCAGCCCATCGAGTTCCAACCTGAGCAACGCATCGAGGAGAATCTGGGGAGGCAGGGTACTGTCCTGCGTCAACTCGTCGATATGGCGGGGCTCGCGCGAAAGCAGAGCATAGATGCGTTCATCTGCAGGCGCCAATGCCCGAGCGGGCGCTGACGGAAGATCCGGTGGTATATCAATCGTCAACTCCTCCAGTATATCCTCTACCCCTTCGACTAATTTCGCTCCGTCCTTGATCAGCCGATGGCAACCAGCACTGCGCCCTGAACGAACGTCACCAGGCACGGCGAAAACCTCGCGATCCTGATCCACCGCGTGCGCCACCGTGATCAGCGCCCCACTTTTTTGTGGTGTCTCGACGACCACTACCCCCAGACTCATCCCGCTGATGATCCGATTGCGTCGCGGAAAAGATCCCCGCCCGGGCTGAGCACCCCAGGGGAATTCGGAAACGATCGCCCCACGCTCACAGATTTGATGGTAATATCCAGTATGAGCACGCGGATAAGGTACATCAGCCCCGGACCCCAGGACCGCGATCGTCCGCCCACCTGCCTCCAGCGCTGCTGCATGAGCGGCCCCATCTATGCCTAAAGCCAAACCACTGACAATACAGACACCCTTGGCCACCAAACCCCGGGCCAACTCACCGGCCAAATACAGGCCATATTCCGATGCGTTACGCGGTCCGACGATGGCCACAGTCGGCCCGCTAAAATCGTCCGGCCCCAATGCAAAAAGCACCGGGGGTGGCGAGGAAATATGGGACAGTAATCCAGGGTACTGCGCATCTCCATAGGCCAGACAACGCCCTCCTGCCGCAGATAATCGCAGCCACTGTTCCTCAGCCCAGGCGAATTCGGCACGCCCTGGACGCCGAGAGAATTCCCGACCACCACTCAGTTCATTCCAATCTGGAACCTCCAGCGCGGTCTGCACCGGACTAAAACGGCAGAGTAGACGCCTCAGAAGCTGATGGTTGATCCCCTCGACCTGAGTCAGTGCCAAGAGAGCCAGGGTCTCTTCCCGGGTATCAGGCATGCCCAAACTTCTTCCGCAGATGTCGACTGACGCAAGGCGGCACGAACTGGCCGATCTCTCCTCCCATTTCGGCCACCTGACGCACCACCGACGAACTAAGGTACATATACTCGGCCTTGGTCATCAGAAAGACCGTATCGAAGTCGGGCCAGAGCGAGCGATTGGTCAGGGCCATGGCGAATTCGTGCTCGAAGTCGGTCACCGCCCTGAGCCCCCGCACCGCTGTACGGATATTGTGCTGCCGCGCATAGTCCACCGTCAACCCATCGTGAAAGTCGACTCGCGCCTGGGGCCAATCGCTGATAGCCTCGGAAATCATCTCCATGCTCTCCTCCCGCGAGAAGAGCGATTGCTTGTTGGGATTGATCGCCACCAGCAAAGTAACCTCGGAGAAAACATCCAGGGCTCGCTCGAGGATATTCAGATGACCGAAGGTGATCGGATCGAAACTCCCGGGATAAATGGCCACGTCCATAGCGTGCTCCTCAGGGCATACCCACGACCACGTCGACGGCCACATAAAGACGAGCCTCGACCCACTCACTCTCACCGCGCTGGACCGGCATCAATATCGCCTCGCCGAGTACCGCGAAGTCCTCAACCTCATCTAGCCTGGACAGGAAGGCACCGATCTGCTGATACGAACCGGTCCCCCAGAGCTTCTGGCGCTGGTGGCTGTGCGCCGATGGCAGGAGTATGGCAATGGGTTTATCGATCAAGAGACCGTCCAGACCGCTCTCGTCGGCCCAGTGGGCCACTTTGCCGAAGAGCTTATCTGCCTGGTCGGACGAAAGGATGGCCAGATCGCGCGAAGAGTTTTCCGCGAAACGACCCTGAAATTGAAAACGCAAAACCTTGGCCTGGCCCTTGCCTTCAGACCACGAAGAAAGTGTTAACTCTGACGGAATTTTTTGCAAGTGCTCTTTGAACACGCGAAGTGCCTCTGGCGAAACACTGGTCCCCTCAATCAAGTACTCACCGGCAGACCTGCAATGCAACGAGGCCAGGCTAATACCCGGGGGAACCCGCTCGTTGATCTGTACCGCCGATTGGCAGGCGACGCTGCGTTTCGGGAACTGCGGCCCATACCCGGCCTCCACACCCTTTGCCGCCAGGGGCAGAGCAGCGACTTCGGCAGGCGATGGCGGTGCTGCCGCTACTCGTTCTGCAGTCGGCACCGCCTCCTGCGTTGGTGCCAAACCTTTTGCGAGAGATTCGGTCGATTCAGCGGAGGCAAGTGGTGGCGACACTTCAGACCCGGCAGCGGTCTCCTCAAGAGCCTCGCTGGGCCTATTCGGAACCTCTTGCCAAAGATTCTGGCTGCTTGCAGAATCATCGTTAGCAAACGAATCGACCAACTCGGAAAACGGAAAAAACGCGTTGATTCCGTATATCCCCGCGCAGAGTACCATGGCGAAGAGTGTCGGCCCCAACCAGGACGGCACCTGGCGGCGATGACCGTAGAGAAGCTCTATTCGGATCATTGCCCCAACCCTCGCTGGGCCAAACCCACTGCGATCGCATAGGCAGAGCGTTCTTCAGGACTAATCTCGCCATCCAAGAGTTCTGGATCGATTCCGGCCAGGGGATCCAGAGTCATCGGCGTCGCCCCCAGACGCGTCGCCAGATCCTCACTCCAGACGATATCACCAACACCGGCGCTCCACACGCACTTGATACCTTGTCCCACATCCTGCAAGAGTTTGCCTGCCGCACTCTCCAGAACTTCTACCACTTCATCCCCTTCCGTCCAGGTGCACGTACTCAGCGCCAGCGGCTCACCTGCCTCCACCAGCAGCAACCAAGCCTCGCCAGTATCGGCGTAGAGCAAGAGTTCCAATTCGTCACCCGGTAGCAAATCGGCACATTCGCCCGCATTGTACAGAGCGAAGGGAGCCAGATCGACATCCAGTCGACTGATCCCGGATTCGTCACCTAGATCGAGATAACTATCAAGCGCGCTATAACGAGCTGCCACTGCGAAACCCCAGTCCGGAGTCAACAAGAAATCGAGACTGAACTCCCCGACTTCCTCGGCCAGAAATTGCTCGGACTCCCACAAGAGCTGTTCGCGATTTTCCCTCTCGGACTCTGCCACCAGCGGCCGGCGCTTAACCAGAGCCAGGCGCCGGTCCAGCGCAATGCAGACATTGGCGTAATCAAGACCGTACTCCTCGGCGACCGCACTCAACGTAGAAGCCAGACCCTGTCGCTGCTCATCATCGGTCAGCGAAGCGGGGCCAAAGGGTTGCTCTAACTCGCTTGCAACCAGAGCCAGCGGCCAGACTCCAGCACGACCAGACTCCAGCGCGGCAACACGCACAACCCGATCACTTACATGAATCCCGGTAGCGCATTTCTTGCCGAATCCGAACAATGCCCAATCCTTCCTGCACTATCGCGTTCCCCTACTCCACTTCGAGCAGTGGCCGCAGTTTTTCCAGCGTCCGCAGGCCGATACCTTTGATTTCGAGCAATTGTTCCAACCGCTCGAAAGGACCGTGCTCCCGGCGAAAACCGACGATCCGCTCAGCAGTCTTGGGACCGATTGCCGGCAGCGCAACCAACTCCGCCGCCGTGGCCGAGTTGAGCAAAACTGGCACTTCCTCCTCGATCACCATCTCCACGGGCGGCGGCGGATTGACCGCTCGCGGTATTACGCGGAACTCTTCCAGCGCTTCAGGCCTAAACCAATCGCTAAGCGCGACAACAAAACCCACCAGTAATGCTGTCGCCAAACCGATCAGCGCTTCCTGCTCCCGACGGTTGAACATCGAAAATACCTCCCGAAACCGCGTCAGGCAATATCCCCTAGCGGAGGAAGAACGTACCCGAAAGCTTTAATTCCCGTGTCTTGCGCGTCTTATCGGTCAAGCGGTTATCGTTATTTTCGAGGCGAATCAACCCTTCACCGCGGAAATTTTCGCTAAAACTATAGCTCAACGAAAGCTTGGTCCGCCAGCGATCCGTACCAGTGATCGGAGTGCGCTCTTCATCGGCTGTAGCATTGGAGCGAGTCTCGCTTTCGAGCCCGAATTCGAAGTTTAAGGTGACATCGCTTTTGAGCTTGCCAAAAAGCGGCAGACTGCGAGGTTTGAGGTTATAGGTTACCTTGTAGGTGATCGTCGAACGTTCGCTGCTACTGGTACCGCGCAGAGGCCGCGGGCCGGCGCTACTATCCGATTCAGCTGTGGCCAGTTCAAAATCCCGACTCTCAGAAGTCGAGATTACCCGTTCGATCGTCGTCGTCGGTCCCCAGCGCCAACGGCCATTCCAAGAAGCCCTGAACTCGGTCGAGAAGCCTTCGCTAATCCGATCTCTGGGACCAAGACCACCTTCGCCCTCACTGGTCATCGAACTCTCGAAGTTGAGATTCACCTGCGCGCTGTTAATCACCTTTTTGATGAAGGGCAATCGATCCGCCCGACCCCAATTCAGGTTTAGACGGGGAAAGCGGCGCTCGCGCTGGACTCGCAGGCGTTCCTGCGAAGAACCGCTGCGCTCTGTGGTCTGATCGTTGGAATTGATCTTGAGGCTGATCCCGAGGGGCATCCGCAAACCCGAACTGGCCTCGAGTGAGGAAGTGCGCGACCAGTTATCCTGAGTCGTAAGCCCCTGAGTCGCCCGGCGCACCATCAGCGAATTGTCAAAACCCAGCTGGTAGAGAAATGGCGGTCGGTTCACCAAGTTGAAATTGCGTCCGTTGGTATTGCGACGCCAGTTGGCGTTGACCGGTTCGACGACATTGCCGGCCCATCCGGCCAGACGCTTGAGGATAAACGGGCTCTTGCGTTGCGGCTCCGTCCCTTTTCCACCACCCGCTGCTTCCGCTGCTTCCGCTGCTTCCGCTGCTTCCGCTGCTTCCGCTGCTTCCTTTTTATCCGTGGCTTTTCGTTGCTGACCGGACGATTTGCCCAGATTCTTGAGCAAAAGTGGGATTTTGAGATTTAAACGCATTGAGAGGTCGTTCTGGGTGGTGATATCCAGGGTCTTAAACGGCGCCCCGGTAGTCGAATCGATCGGAGCAGCACCGCGCCGCTGAGCCGGATCGTTCTCTTCCTCGTAGTTGGCCTTGAAGGTGTAATTCTGGTCCAACCACTGAACCAAACGAAGCGAAAAACTGATGTCGGCGGTCTGTTTGCGGCCGATTTCGCGGCCGAAACTGCGGGCATTGGGAACGAACTTCTTGCGCAGGTCGCGGTCGATTTTGAGGTTGTAGTCAGCCGAAAGCCCCGGGATCGGATTGAGCTTGGAAGTATAGGTTTCGTTGAGGGCGAAATCCTCCTGTACCGTTGGCTCGGAATCGCCGCGGTGCAGAAGCTCCGATGCCCGCCGGCTACCGTTAACCGCGTAGGTCAAACTCGAAGGCAAAGGGCGCAACCGCATCTCGACCAACCCCTTGGGCATAAAATCCGGGAGCCAAGCCATAATCGGCAACGAAGGCTTGGGCAAGGGCATGCGGTAATTGAAACCCATGGTCTGCACTTCCCGATTATCAATCAGACGCACCGGATCTGAGCGCTGCTCGCGCGAATGCGAGAGACGCAGGTTCATCTGGTCGATGCTCCAGCGCAAAAGGAAGTTCTTACCCTGACGGCGGCTGATCGATACATCGTAGAACGCTTTGCTGCTGGTGGCTTGCTGCTCCCGCTTTTCCTCGGGAGTCAGTTCGACATCCGAACCAGGGCCGAAGCGCGGCAAACTCTCGGTACGACTGAGATTGACCTTTAGCGGAATAGAGAACCCCCAGCTGCCCGGCAAGAATTTCTGCAGATTAGAGGAGGCCGCCATCGTAGCTTCACGGTCGGTACTGTTGCCGCCTGCGCCGGAAAAAGAGCGGAAATCTTCCTGCCGCCAGAGTACATTGCCATCGAGATTGACAAAATCGGCTAATTTGGTATTAACCCGTGCATAAGCAGCCAAACCAGGATCGTTACGCGCCTCGTCGAGGCGCATTTCATCCAAGAAGACCTGCCCACTGTAGGCGCGATTTGAGGCCCGATTGCGCAACCCGATGCTCAATTGCTTGATTCCCTGCATCGATGGATTTCCCCGCACCCGGTAAATCGCCTCCTCGCCACTGCGCAACCCCGGCTTGCTAAAGACCTGGTTAAGGTAGAGACGATCGACCCGGAGTTCATAACCCGCGGCCCCGAGCCGCTCCAACTCGTCCTGATCGATCAAAGTCTTACCATCAATCGGCGCCCCGTGCGAATCGAGAACCAAATAAGTGTAGTAAAATTCCCCCGAGGTCGTATCCGCTTTCCCCGATTGCCAGAACGCCTTGAGCTGGGAAATAACCAGCAGGTCCACGTCCAATTGGTTGCCCTTCCACCCTGTACGCCCACCCTCCCAACCGGGAAAGATCGGAGAGATCACTTCGTAGTAATTGGTCGAATCGGCGCCAAAACGCACGAAGAGCTCCAGATCGCTCGAATCGCCGTGTACGTAGCTGTTGGTCTCGGTCGAATCACCGTGCACGAACATCCGCAACCGCTGATAATTGGTGTAGTTGGCCGCCCGACTCAGAATCTTGGTCGCCGACATCTGGTGTCCTGGTTCGAGACCATCGTAGGCCAGGACCAGTGACTGCTCGCGCTCGCGGGTGCGCGACTGCACGTTGCGCCGAACCTTGACCCCGGGCGGCGGCCGATAGCTCAAGCTCTTATCGGTACCGACCACCGTGACATCGAGCGCCTCTTCATCGCCCACCATAAAGCGATCGTCCAACTGCACGATCGAGTCCTCCTGCCACTCGTTACCCACCACCTCGATTAGTGCGATTTCGGCCAAAGCCTTTTGTCCGGGATCGGGTAGCGGACCGCTCGAGAGAATCAGCCTCGCGTATTCGATCCGGCTGGAATCGGGCAATCCCACCCGTCCGACATGGTCGCCGAAAAGCGGAACCCGGATCTGCCGCCAATTCTGACTCTGGGTTCCCGGAACCTCGTAACGACTTGAAGAAAGGTCGATCGAGTAGTGGTAGTAGTTGTCGCGCTGGTCGAGTACACCGTTGTTGTTCAAATCCTCGGTATCGGGCCGGTCGCCACTTTCTAGATCTATTTTGTTGCGCTGAGTACCGTTGATCCGACTGTAGTCGTTCTTGTTGCGCTGTGGATCGTACTTCCAGTTGTCGCCTTCCGGATCATCGGCCGAACGAGTCGGGCGCAATGGGTCAGGATCGCGGTAGAATTCGTTGAAGGCTTGTTTGCGCTCTTCCAACGCCACGGTGGTGTCGAACGCTGCATCCTGGAGCAGCAGGTAGTAGTTGAGCTCGCCTTCGTCGTCGCGACCATCGATCCCCTGGTCTTCCTGTTTGGATACCACTCCGTCGCCCGTGGCACGGCCGGGAAAGGGCTCGTCTTCTGTATCGAGCCGACCATTGGCGACGTAGTCTTCGTTGATCTGGTCACCTAGGTCAACGTGCAGGATGCCCTCTTCCCCGCGGACCCAGATCTCGAGGAATTTCGACTGCGAAAAATCGTTGACCGCCGACAGTGCAGAGACGATCCCGCCCCAGGATTCGCCGAGTTCCGGGAGCGGCGTGAGTTCGAGGGCCAGAATGTCTGTGCGCCGGTTTTGGGCTTCGAGCTGCTCCTCTTGATTCGGCCAGATCTCAGTGCGCTGCACCCCGTCGAAGGGGTTGTACCAGATGAAGTGTCCACGGTTCTCTGCCCCTAAGCGTTCGCCCACCGGAGCGCTCGCCGGCGACCAACGCGTGCGAATGACCGTCAGGGAACTAGGACGTTCACTACCTTCGAAATCGTCGATATAACCGCGCCCCTTGGTATTGAGATTGGGACGACTCTGAGCGACTTCGGCATCTAGAACGACTTCCGAGGGAACTACCGTCTTAACCAGCGGCAGCATATCCACTATCCGGGTTAGAATCGGCAATTCGCGGCGGGCGCGAAGATCGAAGTTCCAGATCACCGTGCGCTTGGGCTCAGTGCCGACCCGAACCCGCCGCTCGCTCGAACGTTCGTTGTTATAGATCATCGTGCTGCCCACGCGCCCATCACCACTCCAGAACTCGTATTCTGAGCGAAGACCCAAAAGCGTTTTCTGCTGACTGCCCAACCCGAAAAGATCCTCCGATTCGAAAGTAATCTCCAAATCTGCCCCCGGATCGGACACTTCCTGAGCCACATTGCCGACAAAGGTCACATTGCCGACAAAGTCGACATTATAATCCGTACCGCGCGTGAGCCCACGACCATTCAGACGCACTTCCACCGTCTCGGATCGCACCCCCCCAAACGCACCCCCCAGACGAATCCGCTGCTCGGAAGAAGCAGCGCGAACGAGAATGGTGTAGCGACTGACCTCGATCTGATCCCGTTGCTGCTGATTGTCGTAGATCTTGGGGATGGTTTCCTCGAGCAAGCCGCGGTATTTGGGCGCACGGGCATCAAAAGGGCGCTGGTCGGGA
>CAZFMY010000015.1:0-87824 GCA_964520345.1 uncultured Gemmatimonadaceae bacterium
GGGAGCGAGCCCCAGCACCCACATTCTGGATATTAACCACTGCTTCACTCGAACCGGCAATGAAACCAATGAGCGCACAGATAATGCCTAATTTAATCCTCATGAGGTAGCGTCTCCTTAAATTAGCAGGACTCTATGAGTGTATTGGACTGATACAGCTTTAATATACTAGATGTGAGAGTACAAGCAAAGTATTATTCTGCCGACCTCCGATCTTACCCTCGGAGCCCTGTGGAACCACTTGTTTAAACCCATCTTGGAGCGACTCTTTTTTTACCCTCCAATCGGCCAGCTTGCGAACCAAAGACCCGGTTCAATCCGCATTAACTCATAGTTATTGGGGTGGGCTGAAGCTCTTGCTTGACTAAAAATTGATGTGGGCCTAAATTATTGATCTTAAATGAGATCTATTATATTCTTAACTTTCGTACGAGGTGCATTTTGACTCAGATAAAAGCAACCAATATCGTTCGCCACGAGGGACATGTGAACCGTGATGAACGCGAAACCTTGCTGCGGCAAAAAGGGGCCTTGCTCTGGCTCACCGGGCTACCGAGTTCGGGCAAGAGCACCATCGCCTACACCGTCGAGCACGCTCTGGTCGCCCGCAACCACTTGGCCTATGTTCTCGATGGAGATAATATCCGTTTCGGCCTCAATAAAAATTTAGGCTTTTCCGCCGACGACCGAGCAGAAAATATCCGCCGAATCGGCGAGGTGGGCAAGCTCTTTGTCGACGCTGGATTCTTAACCCTGGCCAGCTTTGTCAGCCCCTACCGCCAGGACCGCGATGAGGTACGAGCCCTCATGGCCGAGGGGGACTTTATCGAGATTTTTATCGACACACCGGTCGAACTTTGCGAAGAACGCGACCCGAAAGGGCTCTATAAAAAAGCCCGTGCCGGTGAAATTCCTAACTTTACAGGAGTTTCAGATCCCTATGAACCGCCAGAAAACGCCGAAATGATCATCGAGACGGCGGATGGCACCCCTGAGGAAGCCGCAAAACAGATCATCGACATGCTCGAAACCAAAGGCAAAATCGCACCCCTCCAGGATTAAAGAAAGAGCAAGCATCGATTATCGCAAACCAGGGAATCACAGGATTCCCTGGTTTCTCTTTCGCCCTCCGACACAATGAACCCCTTCATAAAAAAAACCCTCCAGGTTCTGCTTAGTTTCGGCTTGATGGCCCTCTTTCTCTATTGGGCTTTCGCCGGAACAGACCCCGCCGAATTGTGGAAAGCCATAAAACGGATTTCTATTGGCTGGATCGCAATCGTATTTCTAACCACCCTGGTTACTATCGCCCTCAGAGCCTGGCGCTGGACCGTTTTGATACGCCCCTTTGCTCCACAAGTCGGCAATCTCGATGCCTCGCTAGCGCTGATGATCTGTTATGCGGCCAATATCGTCATTCCCCGCTCGGGCGAAGTCCTGCGTTGCGTCAGTCTCAAATGGACCAAAGGGGCGAGCATCAGCGCCTTGATGGCCACTGTGGTGATCGAGCGGATCCTGGATTTGATCTGGCTCATCGTCTTTGTCGGAGCTGCCCTAGTCCTGCTCCGGACCCGTATAAACGAAGCCTTTCCCTGGATGGAACAGGCCAGTCTGCTGGTCTTAGCGGGATCCACAATACTTTTGGTTGGCTTGGGCCTGGTCTCGGTCTATCGCGAGAAAGCCCTAGACAAGATTAGGCCCTATCTCGAACGACTATCTCCAAAACTCGCCGAGAAAATAATCGACCTGCTCACCACCTTCATCGTTGGCCTATCAGCCCTGCAACGGCCGACCGCCTATCTCGAAATTTTCGTCACTTCGGTCCTGCTCAATATCGGATATGTCCTGATCATTTACGCAACCTTTTGCGGCATGGAATACGATCAGCTTTACGATCTGGATTGGAAGGCTGCGCTGGTCATTATGGCGATTTCATCTATTGGCGTAATTGCCCCAACTCCTGGAGCGACAGGATCTTATCACTTTCTCTTCTCCAAAGCCCTGAATGCACTTTACGCTGTGCCTCTCAATCCGGCACTCGCCAGTGCCACCCTGGCTCATGCCCTGGCCACACTGACTTACCTCGCTATTGGCGGCCCGGCCCTGCTCTGGCAGTGGCTGAGCCAGCGCAGGCGAGAGAAACGGTGAAAAGCCAAAGCAGCAAAGGCCTAAACCCCCTCAGATTCAGTGCTCATTGCTCCTTATTTGCCGGTAAGATATCGGTAAATTGGTGCTCTTCAACATACGAACCTGCGTACACAGAAAACTCGCCCGCACCCCAATGGTTGATATAGAGCACCCTGTCTTCTGCTCCAGCAAATGACCAAGAGACAAATTCTTCGCCCTGACCCTCTCCATTCTCACGGTACAGACCCGCTTCACTCCCCTCGCTGGTATAGCTCTGCTCGGCAAAGGAGACCTTATCAGGGGGATCGCCTTTGGCCCTGATAATCGCCGCAATATCCCCTTCGAGTTCATCGATGCCGATCTCCCGGGTAAAGGTCCAATAAATCTCCCCTTCATCATCGGATCGTTCGAGGAAATGAACAGCCCCCTCCGACCGCAACTCCCACTCCACAGTCTCTTCTCCCTGGTAGTCGAAGGTGCCAAAGCCCGTTACTTCCCAAGTCTTTAAATCGTAGTCAACCAGGCACCCCACTCGCATTGTTGCAAGTGTTAAGGATTGGGGGGCCTCTTCTTCATTTCTGCGATTACCAAAGCGCATTTTAATCCCCTATCATCGTTTCTATTTTCAACCAAGTCGGAGCCCGCCGAGCGAAGTCCGATAACTCTTTCCCAGACGATCCATCGCCTGCTCTGCAGCCAGCAAACCGCCGAAGACCGCTTCTTCGTACAGCGGCAAACCGCTGGCGTCGCAGGAACCAAAGAAAATCCGCTCCATCGCTTGTCGACGCCATTCGGCTTCATCCCCCCAGAGGTCCCCTGGCCGGGGGCGCATCATTCCATGCCCCCAGCGATAGAGATCGATCCGCTCGAGGATATCATCGATTTCGGGATGAGCTGGCCGCAAATCGGCCACGATTTGACGAGCCCAATACTGGTGATCTTTGGCCAGTAAATTGCGACGAGCCTGGTCCAGATCTTCGACAAAAGGCCAGTAGTAAACCAGTACTCGGCCTTCTGCTCCCTGCTGATGATCGGCAACCACGTAGCCCAGCGACGGGCTCTCGTACAGTACATTATCCCAGGTCGACTTTCCTGCTTCAAGCCGCTCTTTGAGGAAAATTGCCGCGACCAACCAGGGGCTGTACTCGATGGAGGCCATCGCTCGAGCCTGGCGGGAGGGCAAATCGGCAATAATATAGGGGGCGGTGTGGAGCTTGCCGGCATAGACCAGGGTTTTGGCATTCAGGATCTGCCGTTCTCCCGATACCAGATCGATTACACCCAATCGCACTTGTGATTGATCTTCGGCCACCTTGGCCACCAGGGTCCGTCTCTTGATCTGGTCATCGTCCAAGGTCCGAGCCAGTTCCGCTACCAGGTGCCCATTGCCCGCCGGCCAGGTCAGGGTGTCGGAGGGATAATCCTGCGCTAGGCGTTTATCATAAAATCTGCAGGCGTAGTAGTGAATCCCCGCCCAGGCCGAAACCTGGCTCGCTCTAGCACCATAATCATCTCTGCAGGCGTGATCGACCAGCCATCGGAGTTCCGAATTTTGCCAGCCCCCATCGCGCAGGTACTGAGCCATGCTGATCTGATCCAGATACCGCAGACGGGAATCTGCGGTGCTGTATTGCATCGGCATCGCAAAACCGCGCCGACCGTCCTGCCCCTGGTACGAGGCCCAGCGGAGCATCTCGTCTTCGAAACGCAAGTGTTCGCCGCGTTCCCACTCCGAGGCGTCGACTAAGGGATTCAGTCCTTCGACCCAGCTTCCCCGATAAAAGAGGCGTTCTCGGGGCTCGCGCAATAGCGCATCTGAAGCCACTCTCGGCCTGCCCGCCGCGTCATATCCTTCAATCACCCCGATATCGAGCAGAACTTCGTGAATACAATCGGCTTCTGAGGGAGGGATATTGATATAATGAGCGCCCCAGGGAAAATGCACCCCTTGCGAAAACCCAGAGCGACTGGTCCCACCCAGCTGATCGTCCATATCCAGGAGCAGAATCCGCTCTACTCCCGAGCGACGCAGCTTCCATGCTGCCGCCAGACCGGAAACTCCCCCGCCGAGGATAACCACATCAACCAGATCAGAATCGGCCGCGGCAAAATCGGACCAGCGGTTGGATTCGCGCACGAGGTGCCCAGGCGGTCTGCCCTCGTTGACGATACGGCCGGGTATAACCCGGTCAAAGAGCGGATCCGTCCTGCACCCGGACCAGGCGGATAGAGTGCCGGAGGCCGCAAGCAGCCGGAGAAACTTTCTGCGACTGAGGCTGCTCATGCCCAGCTGGGCGTCTTAGTTTTCAGATGACATTCTGGCTTTTAGTTTCGCCAGAGAATCATCGACCTCTCCGCCCTGGCTATCGGCCAGGGCCTTTTCTATTTCATCGTCGACCGAGGTACTGGCCTCGCCCATTTCGGTGTATGCTTCCGCCAGCGCCTCCTGCTCTTCAACTTTTTCCTTCATCCGTTCGAGCATCGCGACGGTGCCCGTAGAATCGACGTTGGCCAGATGCTGGTTGATTTTGCGGGTGGCATTGGCGGTCTTGGTCCGCGCTTTGAGGGTCACCAGATCGTTTTCGTAAGAGCCGATCTTGGATTTTAAGTCATTGACATTGGCCTGGAGTTTTTCGGCCGTTTGCTGCTGTGCCTGTGCCTGGCTGGAAGTTTCGTTGTGTCGAGCCTGGGATTCCTCGACCCGGGTCAGCGACTCGCGGGCCAGTCGGTCGGCATCGGCCTCTTCCATCTGCCCGCTCTGCGCCTTTTGCACCAGCAGCATGGCCTTGCGCTCGTAGTCCACTGCGCGCCGACGGTGATCTTCCGACTCGCGATTCAAGCGAATCGCGATCGCCTTGACCTCGGCCAGGGCCTTGAGGCTTTCCTGTAGATCCTTCTTGAGATCGCGGATAGCCTGCTCACTGATCTTGATCGGATCTTCGAGCTTGTCCACCAGGGAGTGTGCTTCTGCCTGCCCCGTCTTAAACAAGCGCTGAAATATACCTGCCATTTGTATAATCTCCCCTATTTTGCGGCGAAAGAGAGTAATTCTTCGCCATTCTCGGCAAGTCCGAGACTGAGCGCACTTATGGTGCTATCCAACTCGTTCAGATCCAGGTTCTCCAGCGCCAAGGTATTGCGGTAAAGCAGAGATTCGCCGTCCTCGTTCAGTACAAAGGCTCCAAAGACCAGATCGCGATTCATCTGCAGGATCCGCTCGTAGACCTGCGCATTGGCCCCGCTATTAAACTTCAAGATCAATTGCTCCAGCACCAGCACCGTTTCTTCGCAATCTATAACTAAATTCTGGACTCCTCTTTCCTCGTCGTTGACTATGACGATTTCCTCTTCGGGAATCTCCTTATCAATCGCCAAACCCAGTTCAAGGACGAAATCCTTGACCGTACTAAAATCAGTCATCCGCTCCTCCGCTTTTCTAAGAACTTCGGTTATTTCGCTCTGAGCTCAGAGACCTCTCTAACTCCTGGTAAGCACGGGTCAACTCGGCGCAAAGTTCGTTGGCGACCTTGCGCTTTTCCGGATCCTGCGAATGCCGGTCCGGATGGTAGCGTTTCATCTGTTCTTTCCAGGCCGCCTTGACCCGGCTGAAATCGGACCCGTAGGGAATCTCCAGATTCGCGTAGTAGCCCTCGAGCACCGGATCACAGGCATCAGGTTCGGATTCTCGGTCCGGCGAAGCCCCGAAAGAAGCCTTCTCGCGACCGTCGTAGCCACGTTTGGTCGCTGACTGATCCGAGTCCATCTCCGACTCATCAACAGTCGCGTACGCTCGCGCAATACGATACATACGACTAAGCAAATCCATTGCTTGCAACTCCCTTTTCGGGAAGATAATGGGGCTAGTGGACTTTGTCCAGTCCCCCTAGTAGGCGAGCGAAGATACAGCCTTTTTAATCATCGCCAGGGCTGCACAGAACATCCCTATCAACGACATCCCCACGCCGAACCCCACGCTCAACACCATCGCATAGCGCCGCCATTCCTGCTTGCCGTATTTATTCCAGAAATAATGCCGGGCCAAAAGCGCGCCGATGATTTGCGGGATGAGGGCATGCGGAATACCGTTGACGCTCTGCACATAACCCCAGATCAAAAAGATAGGCATCCCAGCCAGCGCTAGGATCGAATAAGCTCCTAAACCGAAACTCGCACCAAAGAGAATAATCTTCCACTTCTTGCCGTCAATGGGGTGTCCGATGTCCTCATCGATCAGTCCATCGCCGTCATCATCGAGCATATTGGGCAGCTCTTCGTCTATGCCCGTGGTGTCGCCGGGAGTATAACTCAGCCCCAGTTCCGAGACCTGCCCCAGATCCACCAATCCGTTGCGCAACTCCCCCTCCCGCTCCCATTCAAACCGAACTTGCGTTGCAGTTTGCTGGACGAGATCTTCGATAGCGGAGACGACTTCCTCACTGCGCCAGAGATCGTCGGAAATCTTCTCCCCATTGACCGCTAAAACCCGATCTCCGATCTCGATCCCCAGACGTCCTCCGATCCCCTTATCGATCACGGTTGCGACGCTTACCTCTTCGTATTCGGTCCACGTATTCACAAATGCAGTGTCGGCTTTAAAGGTCATTCCTAGGCTCTCGCCCGGAATCCGCTCCACGGCCTTAGTAAGGATTTTTTCGTCACGCTGCAAAAGGGCAAAAAGAGAATCCGTACCCTGGCGGAAAAAATCTTCGACCTGGCCGGGAATCCGAGTTTCATCCCATTCGGCAAGGCGGATTTTTGCGCCGTTGACCGCCCTTAACAGGTCACCGACTTCTATTCCCAACTGGTTTCCGAACCCACCAGGGTCCACATGATCGACGATCAATTCTATGTTGAGATCTCCATCGTTGTCCTTGCGATCCCCGGTAAAGCGAAGATCTTCCCAAAGGACTTCAAAAAGCAATGGCCGATCGGATGATCTTTGCAGGAATTCTCCGTCAAAAGTCGGCAGCCGGTCGACCTCGAAATAAAAATCGAGCGTATCGCCGGGTGCCAGATCTACTTCGGCGCGAAAATTGGGGTTTGGTGTATCGATCGCCATACCATTAGGAGGCCAGACCAAACGGGGAATCTCGGCAGCCTCGACTGCCCCCACCGCCGCCTCGATCTCCCTGGCCACATCGGGAATCGGAGGGGGTTCACCACCTTCTTCAAAGTTAGTATAGAAATACCCACTCTGCGACCAGTCTGCGTATTCTCGCTTAGCCTGGTCAGGCACACCGAGATCGCGTGTGGTCCGAGCTCGCCAGTACCACCATCGGCCATCTTGTAAATTGCTCGGACTCCACACAGCATGGCCCCCGGGCACAACTTCACCTTCCAGCTCCTCACCGGCCCGCCACATCTTGCTGTACATCGTACTTGAGAGATATAGCGCTTGATCAAATGCTTTTAATGGCCACATCAATTGCGCGTAGGGGTAGCTCTCCGAAGGAATCGGCGCCATCCGCCAGAGAAAGGTCCAGTACATCAGGCTGACCGCGAAGACAATCGGCAGCATGAACAACTCAGCCTTCAAAAGGCTGGTAAATTTCATGCCCGTCAACTCGACCACCCGAAACCCTTCGGCATGCCCGCCGAAATTCCGCGCAGGAAAGGGCACGAACCATATATCGACACCGCGAAAACCGGTCATAAAGCGAATGGCCTCGTCGACATAAGGAATTGAAATCTCCTTACCAACCAGACCGTCTAAGCGAGCGCTGACAAAGGATAGAATTGGAGCATAGACAAATGCTATCAGCACGAAAATCACCAGTAATCCGGTAGTGACCAGGGTTGGAAAGAGCATCTCTGCCAGGATGATAGGATATATCGCCGCGACGCAGAACAACGAAGCGCAGACCCACAAATTGAAATCACCGCGACCCAGATGTTTGAGACAATACCCCTTGATCTCGGCTGGATGCTGACAGTCGGAATGGCTACACACCGAGGGCTGATCCGTATTCTGCAGCTTGAGCTTCTCCTGCAGTTCGGCTCGCTTCTCGCGTCCGATGGTGAAAAGCTGGTAAAAACTTATCAAGGTCACGGCGAGGGTGATGCCAATAGAAAAAGCGCGCCAGAAATCAATCCCGGTGGCGATCTGAGTCCGGATGGTGTCCATCCCGACTTGCCAACGAGGCATGTACCCTAGTTCATGGATGAATGGGCTGGCAAAAGTATGGATCATCACCCCGGAAAAAGAGCCGACAACCGACCAGAATGGCATCAGCAATCCACTGAAAATAGGTCCTAAATGCAGAGTTATACCCAGCGGGGTCGCATAAATTGCATTGCCAAAGTAAGGAGTAAGATCCCAGAATGGAATCGGCAGAATCTCCACTTTGCTGCCCCATAGATCGGTGACGACGGGAACCCCCACATAGATTACTCCGAAAACCGCCCCTATCGCGGCGCCGATACTGAATACCGGCCATTTCCAGGTCTCTTCCTCCGACCCGGAATCCTCGGCAAGCGCCATAGCAGAAAGAGCAGACATCGGCGCAGTCGGAAAGGGCAGCTGTTCGCGATCGGAAGTAAGGCGAAAGAGCATATAGCCGGAAGTAAACCAGGCAATCCGGCCCATGATCGTACCAATAACCAACAGCAGAATTGGGTAAGCCCAATCTTCGTGGATAAAGGTACGTTCGGCGATCGCTTCGGAATCCGGTGGCGGAGCCCACCACCAGGGCAGAACTTGGGAGATTCCGAATTGCTCGGCTTCGACCGAACGAACGAAGTACTGCCGCCAGAGCAGATCCAGAAATGCCCCCTCTTCTCGCGCGACGAGCGCCGAAGCAACGTAGACCAGCAGGTAGATCTCCTGCCGCTTGAGCGAAGTGAAAGAGCGCTTGGAGACTTCCAGAAAGAGGATTACGGTCACCCACTGGGCAGCCGCGCCGATTCCTCCACCCGTGAAAAGACCGAGAAACATCTCACCAGGAGTCATGATCAGCGAAATGAAGAGCACACCTATAACCGTCCGAATCGTAAAACCTTCTTCGAAACGGTTTGGCGCTTCGAGCAGAGCGCGGTATTCTTCAACCTCTGCCCACTGGCGCTTCTTTTTCTCCGCCCGGCGTTTGTTCCTTTCGTCGCTCATAAACTCTTCTCGTCCGCTACTGGCTCGACTTCGGATTCGGCGCTGGCCAGAAATTTCTCGGCCGTCTTACGATGATAGATCCTGGCCTCATCATGCAGAGTATGCCAGAGTAGAAATTCTTTGCGCAGCCCGTTAATGAACCTATGGTTGACCCGCTTCCAGAAGGTATCCTGACCGCTGATTCGTTGAATGTAGATCTCAACGGTATAAACCGACCGCATTGAAGTCGGCAGAAATTCGAGCTGCAGAAATTGACTGACCCCCATATCGAAGGGCGCCAACCAGAGCAGCAATTGCACGGCATAGGTTGGCCCATTTTCTCCATCTTCGGCGACCACGCCCACCTTTTCGGCGTAAAAATCCCCGATCGACTCTTCGCTGTAGGCACCGAAATAATTAGCCAAGAAACCACAAAGTCCTATCACCTCCAGCTCGCCGACCATAAAGGGGAATTCCATCTCCCAACGATCTCCGTCCGGGTCCGGCGGGACCCAGAGGCGAACCGTGTCGGGCACCGCAGACCGAGCCGCAATCCTGGCCGGATAAACCGTAGAGAGCAGCACCACCGCCATCACGATCAGCGACGAGACGATCGCCGAGTACGATGAATAGTTGAGATTCATGCCCTGGAGCAGATCGAATGCGATAAAGACCTTGCCCAGACTCTGACCGAGAATATAACCCAGCGTTACCCCCATTATAGCGTATACGCAGGCTTCGGCGACAAAAAGCAGGGCGATATGCATCGGTGCCAAACCGACAGAGGAATAGATGCCGATCTCGCGAAAGCGTTCGTACACCGCTCCCATCATCGCATTGAGCACGATCAACGCCGCGATAAACATCGGAATAATCAGCGCCCCGAGCCCCTCGACATTGGTCAATCCAATCGAGGTATATGAAAATACTTTGATTGCCGAGTCGCCAGGATCCTTTAGGCCAGCGAAGAGGGTCATCGCCAGTCTCAGGAGAAAATCCTCGACTAATCCCTGAGCATCGGACCCTTCTTTCAGTTTCACAGCCACCGAACGCAAGGTCCCCCCGGACTCGCGCAAAAGTTCATAGGGCAAGACCAGAACATTGTCGGATTCCAGATGTACAAAGGGACGAATTTCGAGCGTGTTTTCCTCCAGGCTGATCTCCATTTTATCCTGGCCGGTCGGGCCGAGTGCCTGGGAACTCGACATCTGGAAATCCGCCGGGGTTAGCGATTCGTCGTCGAGATCGTGGATCTCATTAAAGCGCTTAGCATCGAAAATGCCCCGTACCACCAGATCCCGACCAAAAACCTGGACGGTCGCAGCACCCACTTCGGAATGCTCAATACCCAACGCCCGTGCCATTCCCTCCGACATCAAACAACTCAACTCGTCGTCCCGAGTAAAAAACGAACCCCCAACCAGCGCGGAATTAATTCCACTAACTCTGACCTCATCCGGGACCAGTCCCAACATCCCCGTGGCCCGCACCACCGAGGTCTCACCAAAAACCTCGATATATTTTTTCTGCTCGTCGTCAAAGGCAATATACCAGTTCCGGGGTACCACCACCCCCTCAGAGGCAAAATGAGAGAGGGTGAAATCAAAGGTCGGGATATTGAGTTCACTCCAATTGCGATCCCTGATCAGCACACCTTCGTAGGTCCCCTCGTGGTCCATTTCGAAAGCCATATAGCGGACCTGGGAATTGAATGAGGTAAATGATAGAACGGTAAAGGTGAGCAGAACCAGGGTCAGCAGGGTCAAGCCGGTGCGGAGCTTGCGCCTCCTCATATTGGAGATGCCCAGCATAAAAGCCGCGTAACTGGCACTGGCCCGACTGATGTCGGTCTCGTGCACATGAGCTTCGCGGGTCTGGTACTCGCGCATGAATCGATTGAAGCGGGAGCTGATCAACGATATGACAAATGCCGACATGGCCATAATCGCAAACGCCAGCAGAATCACCAGCGGGTGGGCGATCGAAAAGGCGGGATGGACCTGTGAGATCGCAATCCAGATCAGGAGCAGCAAGCCGCCGAAGCCAGCTAACTGCCGGCGAATATCCGCCGCCGCGAAAAGGAGTCTTTCGCCTAAAAAAGCAGTCGGGATAACCAGGGCGAGAAAAAAGACCATCCCACTGATGACGTCGTTGAGCGTATCTTTCACCTCTGGATAAGCGCGAGTCGTCACCCCTAACGCCGCTCTGACCTTTGCGACATAACGCTCCCAATCCCTGGCCCCTTCGGCCTTTTTGGCTTCTTCAATCAAGACCTGGCCTCGGCTATGCAACCGATTCAAACGCTGGTTCTCAATCGCGTGCTCCTGCATGGTGCGAAGCCTGGCCTCGTTGAGCCGCCACATATCCTCTACGGCCAGCATACCGGTGCGCATCAGCGAATTGCGACCGAGTACATAGCCTTTTCCTCGAGCTTGATCCTCGGTTTCACTCCCCTCCCCATTGAGCAGGAGCACCCGGTTATCGATGATCATTTTCAAACCATCGTCTTCTGCCGCATCCTGCGGGCCAAAGAGGACTCCGACCGCCTCCCCATCGCCCAATCCCCTGGCCAGCCCGAACTGACTGGGAGCAACCCCACTTTTATCGATTATACTGATTCCCCCAAAAGCCTTAAGATAGCGAGGATCAATTAAACTGTAAAAAGCTTGAGAAATACAGGGAAAGAGTACTATCGTCATCTTGGAAGGTGCCCAACGGATCTTTTTATTGAGCATCCAGCCACCAGCCAGCCCCGAGTTATTCAATTTTTGCAACCCTCGAGTAGAGAGGTCTGGCGCGTAAATAATATCACCGCTATCTGGATCGAGCTGGTAGGCGGCAAGCGGATAGGCCCTGGTCTCAAGCCCATCTATACTGACATTGCCCAGTCGGTCCGTGAGGTGGTACTGGGCCATTCGCACGCCTTTATGCGACTTCTTCCAGGGAGCAACAACCACCAATGCATCGGCGATCGGCCTATCAGGCACCTGACTTCGGCGCGGAAATGCACGAATTTTGACTTCCAAAGACCGCAATTTGTCTTTGAGTACCGGGCCAAAATCTTCGAGATCGCTGAAGAGCGCTGTATCATTCAGTGCCCGTGCCAGCATTGAATTGAGCAGGGCACTCTGCCGCTCGAGATTGGCGAACTTCATCCGCCCGGGCACGTCGAGCGGGGTATCGACCAAATAGCGGCCGTCGTTGACCGTCACCAGGGAAAGCGAGACGATCCCGGCTGCCAGGGTGTGTATTCCGCTTACCGAAATACCGCCCGGAACAAAAGTCGACCAATCCATACCGCGGATCGGACTGATCCCGTTGACCAGCGCCCGCTCCTGGTTCTGGCCCAAAAGCAGGGCCTCCTCTTCAGCATAGGTCGTAAAACGACGACCGAAGGGCACGAAGAACCGCTTTAGATCATAGCTGAACGTATTGTTCCAAAGCCCCAGTTGATCGGATTGGCTGGAGAGATCGAGACAAATAAAAAGTTTGGGATTAAAGGGTTTAGTCATCCGCTCGGCGTAGTGGGGATGGATTCTCGCATGGCGATCGATTAAATGGACCAGCCCCTGCTGGGCCTGGAAATGCGCTCCGGTAGCCGCAAGGTAAACCGTTCGCATCGGAGGATTGCGGACCAGGTGCTCAGCCAATTCGAGCAACGCGGCAATACTGCTCGCCGTCTCGGCCGCGGGAGCCAGAGCCGGCACTACGGACATCCCGTCGTAATAACTCTCGATAAGAATATTCTCGTCCGCGTATTCTGGATCCGATCCCGGAATTTTTGCCCATATATTCCAGGCCGTCTTCCGCTCCCAGTCCATCCGGCCTTTGATGAGCACCGAACTCGGGTTTTTTAAAAGCCGTTCTTTGAGTTGGAGACCAGACTCACGGTCGATCCAGTATCGCGGAATATCCAGCGGCGCCGTCGAATATTTGGCCGTGCCCTGTTCCCCGGTGGTCTCCTCAGGCTCGATGAAGACAATGGCGCGAGCGCCCAATGAGGCGGGCTGGAGCCAGCGGTGCCAGCTGTTGAACTCCATCAGCACGACCCGCCCTTCCAACTCCAGACCATTCAACTCATCCCAATCCCCACCCCCTCCATAAATCATTTCGCCCCGATATCCTTCCGGGGGTAGGGTCGGTGTCCGGACCAGATTGGGCCACAGTCCATAGAGTGTAAAGGGTTCGGCATCTTCCCCGATATAGAGTTCTCCGCCCTTATCGATCGGCACCGTGATCTCGAACGGTTCGCGTATAACGGACTCGATCCCCATAGAACGCAGGCGATTCTCGACGTAGTCTGCAGCAGCTTCTGCACCCGGATAACCGCTCAATCTAGACCCGTACGAGGAAAGGGTCTCGACGGTCTGGCGCAGACTGCTCACCTCTGCCGATGCAGAGTGTACCCCGATTAAAAGCGCGCTGATGATATAAAAGACCGGGCGAATCATATCCAGAAGATACCGTTTCCCACCTTACCTGTGAAGTAATCTATAACCAACCAGACCCCATTGCACGAAACTTGCCCGCAGATCAATCCCAGAAAAAACATCTGACTCCGGCGGTATAGGGCCACCCCGCCAAAACGCATGATCGCCTTTTTTAAGAACCAGGCGATAAAAACGCTGAACCACACATGGCCGAGGATACTGCTGGCTCCGATCGGGAAACCGATCGGGTGCACCGGCCACCACGGCAGCCGCTGTCGCGCCCAGATCATCGCCACCATGGCGATTCCGCCCCCACCAAAGAAACCCAACCCCGGCCAGTACACACCGGCTGGTTCCATATTGCGAAATGCGGTACCATAGGCAGCCTGGGGAGCCCCTTTGAAAAACCAGTCGTTGAGGTTCACCCCACCATGCTGGTACGCCATGTGAAAAATCATCCAGAATGAACCTAAGGTCCCTATGAAAAGTGCCAAAATAATCGCCCAAAACACCAGGCGGCGCAAATGCGGTTCCATTTCCTCGATCAGCTTGAGGCTGTTGGCGCAGGTCGCCATGACGAATATTCGGATATCTGCAGCCCACATATAGGAAAGAGACAGATTCCATACCCCGGTCCGCCCCACCAAATCAGTACCCAAGCCCAAAATCATCAGATCAGGCGCTGTCATCGGCGCTCTCAATGCGGCCAGACCCGCTTCGGCGACTATTCTCGTTATACCCAGAAAAATAAGCAGAGCTACGATCACAAAAATCGCGGCGATTAAAAGCGGAGTTCCCATCGTCCACAACCACCAAGCCATGACCAGTATTCCACCCACTAGACCGCAAACTACTCCGCGATACGAAAGTATCTCGTCTCCATCCTCCACCTCCGGAGCAAGTCCCAAGGCTTTTTTGAAAACATTAATGAAATGGCCCCGCCCCACCCAGAGACCGACCAGCACCATAGCAATCAAGGCCCCTGCCCCCTGATAGGCCAAAAAGGGAAAATCCGCCACTCCGAACAGGACCTTCTGCTCGGATTTAAGCCCCGACAGCACAAAAGCCTCTTTTTCCAATTTGGCCAGAATGTGAAAAACCCAGATCCCGGCGGCAATATTGGCATTGATGAAATAAGAAAATCCGACCATTGCGAAACTGACCGAAAGCTCTAATACCTGCTTACCCACCAGCGGCAACCACCACTGCAGTTTGACAACGGGAAAAGCCGGTTCGTAGAGATGCAGCGCCTTGAGACTGCCAAATATGAATGGAAAGCTGAAACCCGCCCACATAACCGGCTGGCGAAAGAAGGAATTGAGCTTGCTGCCCGGCTCTTCGCCACGGACCATTGCCAACCCCACCTGGGTCAACGGATAAGGCAGCCGTTCGCGCTCCATCCACTGCCGCCGAACCATCACCGCAATCGAAACCATGGTCACATAGAGCGCGAGGAGAAAGATACCCCACCAGCACAAGGGCTCGACCCACGCTCCGTAGGGCAACTCTTCACCGGGACCCAGGCCCTCGTAAAAGCTTTTGCTCTCCTGAGCGTCATCGACGAGTATTTCGTGGCTTGAGAAATGGGGAAAAAGCGTTTCCCGCCATTTATTTTGCGGCGTGGCATAATAAAAGATCGCCGTGACCATCGGCAGGATCTGTTCGCTCAATCCCATCGTACATAAAGCTGAAACGATCAGGAGCATCACATAGACCAGGATCAACTCGGCCCGATTAAGCACCAAACTTCTGCCCGTCAAAACCAATCCTAGATTGAGTACCGATGACGCGAGGAGAAATGCGACGAATATAAAGCCGGGGTCAAAAGGATCGATCTCGGCGAGCCAGCCATAGTAATAGCCAAATCCCAGGGTCGAAATCGTTGCCCAAATCAGTGCCCCCCCAGGGTTCGCTGCAACCTTGAAGAGCACATTTATAAAACCTATGAGAACCAGAAAAAGAAATATGGCCCCCGGCGTGCTGAAATCCAGGGCCATATACGAACCGCGAATGATCATATTGCCATAGGGAGCACCGATAGCGAGGAAAAAACTGAGAAAGGCCCCCACCCAGAATCCGCGCATTGTCAAGTGACGACTCTGGGAATCTGAGAGCACGGCCTGGTTCCGCCCCTCCAGGTGGCTTTGGTAGGTACTAGGTAGGTGCCTTTCCAATCTCTTATCCTTTATTTTCTAGCTTGAAGATAGGCGACTTAACCGATTGTAGCAACGCGACTTGACAGCAGATTTCCTTTTTTGCTTTTTCCACACTGTGGACAACGAATTTCTCCAGATCGCCAAGCCGCTGATTCGCGTGCCGACTGCTCCTTTCCACGAGCATTTTGCAATGAGTTTTGTACGTTCATTTGTTGCCCAACGAATACAGATCAAATCCCATTACGATAAATTTGGCAATTGTTTGCTCATATATCAGCAAGGCCCCCCTGAATCAGTGGGTGATTTCTTGGTATTAACAGCCCATCTCGATCATCCAGGAATGGTCTGGAGGAAAACACTGAGTCCTGGTCGTGCCCACTATGAGATTTTGGGTGGAGTCGATTTAAATAGCGCCCTGGCAACCGGCGTGAGGATCTTCGACCTCAAAGGTTCCGCCACTCAACGCGGCAATCAGGGCTCCATAGTCGGAACGGCGGATCAACCTGGTGCCCGTTATCCATTACTGGAAATAGAATCTCCACCACGCATCGACCAGGGACCTGGTAGTTTTGCGATGTGGGACTTACCTGGGTTCCGACTTCGCGGCAGGACATTGAGCGGAAGGGCGCTCGACGATTTGGCCGGAGCTTCGGTCGGCCTCTGCGTCCTCGACCAACTCTGCAAACGCCAGATTCCAGGGAGAGTCGGGCTCCTGCTTACCAGGGCAGAAGAAGTGGGATTCGTCGGAATGCTCGCCGCCCTTGAGGCGGGATTTCTCCGCCGCCGAGCCCTGTATATAAATATTGAGTGTTCGAGTATCAAAGCCGGAGCGGCCCAGGGCGCTGGCCCGATCCTGAGAGTAGGCGATCGACTCTGGGTCTTCGATCCTGGGATCTGTGGGGGTCTCGTGGCACTAGCTGAGGAAATGACTTCCTCCGATGACAATTTCCACTACCAACGCAAACTGATGGACAGCGGGGCCTGCGAAGCAACACCCCTTATGCAGTCGGGCTTGCGCACCGGAGCGGTCGCGCTCCCACTGGGCAACTACCACAACTCGGGCCCAGCGCTTCAATTGGCACCTGAGCAAATCCACCTCGACGACGCCCTGATGCTGGTGCGACTCCTGATCCAACTGGCCCAACGGGGAATCAACCCGGCCCTGACGAGGTCTTCGTCGGACCTTGACGCCATGCTTGCCGAGCGACTGGATAGGTACCGCACTCGTCTGGGACCCATTTAAAAGGAGTACCAATCATGTTAGAACCCGTTGACCTGGGATTGACCGGACTCTCTGTCTCCCCGCTTTGCTTCGGCACTGGAACCCAGGGCTGGAATGGCCGGTCCAACCAAAGCGACCTTGGTATCGACCGTCTGGCCTACCTCTTGAATTTTGCCCACGAACGCGGCATTACCTTTTGGGATACCGCCGACCAATACGGCACCCATCCCCATGTTGCAGAAGCACTGCGGCAGGTAGGCCGCGACCGGGCGACCATTACCACTAAAACCGTTTCCCGCGACACAGCCGGAGTCAAAAAGGATATCGAACGCTTCCTACGGGAGTTGGATACAGACTATATCGATATCGTCCTGCTCCACTGTATGACTTCAGCCGATTGGCCTGCGGAGATGAATGGCCCGATGGATCTGCTAGCGGAATACAAGGAACGCGGAGTGATACGAGCGCTAGGGGTTTCCAACCACGACTTCGGGGCGTTCTGCGCCACGGTCGAATCCGATTGGGTCGACGTGGTTCTGGCCCGAATCAATTACGCCGGCCATGCGATGGACGATACCCCGGACAAGGTAGCCCCGGTCATCGAAAAAATGGCCCAAGCCGGCAAGGGTATCTACGGAATGAAAGTCGTTGGCGGCGGCTCCGAACTGACTCAGGATCCGGGAAGAGCAATCCGCTACAGCATGGATGTACCGGGGGTCCACTCCATTGTACTGGGCATGATGGACGAAGCCCAGATCGAGGAAAATCTGGGCTTCGTCGGCGAATTAGCTCTAGTTTAAATTAGCGTTAGACGATCGTCCAGCCTCCGTCCACAACCAGAGTGTGGCCGGTGATCATCGCCGCGGCTTCCGAAGCCAGGAAAATTACCGGAGCCGACATCTCCTCGGGCTCGGCCAGCGCTCCGCGCAATAAATTTTTCTCCTTTACTGCATTGGCAAAGGCCTCGCTTTCGCGCATCGCCGTTTCGGCCAAGGGCGAGCGAGTGACTGTCGGGGCGACCGCGTTGACACGGATCTGGTGTTCTGCCCATTCGGCCGCCATGGTCTTAGTCATATTATTGACTCCCCCTTTGGCTCCCGAATACGGCCCTCTCTCGGGCGCACCGACCACCCCGGCCTGGGAGGATATATTTACGATATTCCCCCCCTCTCCCTGAGCAATCATCTGCCTCGCAGCAATTTGGCTGCAGAAAAACACATTCTTCAGATTGGCATCGACAATCAAATCGTAGAGCTCCTCGTCGTAATCGAGGATTTTACCCACTTTATTGTAACCGGCGTTGTTGACCAGTACATCAATCCGCCCATAATGGCCGATCACTGCATCCATAAAAGCCTGGATAGATTCCACATTCGTCACATCGAGTGAGTGGTAGAAACACTCTCCCCCCTCAGCTTCTATCTCCGAGGCCAGCGTCTCGAGTTCGGTGGTGGTCCGGCTACCAATGGCGATTTTCGCTCCGGATTGGAAACATTCCATAGCAATGGTCCGGCCGATCCCCCGCCCTGCCCCAGTCACAATTACAATTTTATCTTCGAGACCAAAACGCGTTAATGCTGCCATCGCTCCTCCTGGTTAGTAATCGGCATCAGCTGCTCTTTGCAGCGCCCCGGCCGGAAAGACCGAGACTTTCGATCCGGGGCCATGATGCCTTTTCAATTCGCTCTGGACTTCATCCCAGGTCTTGCAAAAAACAACTCCCTCGCCAAAAAGGGAGATCGAATCCCACTTGTTGACCCCGGGCGCAAAGAGAATGGTGCGCCGGGCTGGTTTTGTCGCCTTGCCTCGCAAAGCGGTACCAGGACCTAAAACCGAATGCCAACCCAACCCCTCTGGACTGGCCGAGCACATCACGGTAGTTGAATTTTCGTTAAAAGGGTTCTTCTTCGTTCCCGATAATGGCGTCATCGCCAATCCGGCCTGGCAGAGTTCGGTATCCTTGGGAAAGGCGCTGAAGACGCCGATATCAAAGGCATCGGGCACTTCAGTCGCATAGAGGTCCCGCCCTAATTCGCATCCCCGCTCGAAGGCCGCATCGGTATCGCCAGCGACCAATCCCATAATTTCCAGATCCTGATTTAGCAGCGGATTGACGATATAGCGGACCCCGGCCATCTTCGCCACTTCGGAGAGGTGCTCGCGAAACCCTTCATGCACATGGCGATGATTGAGCATAATGGTCTGCTGACCACAGGCCCCGGGAATGAGCAATTTGGCCCCACCACCAAACATCCCCCCCCGCGGAGTTATCATTCCTAGAGCAATACGGACCTCGCAGGAAGTCAGGTCTCGATTGACCCAAATCGGCACACCGCGACTGGAATAGCCGAGGAACTCTAAATTTTCATAGGCGTTGTGGTTGAGGACCTGCATTTGCTCGACAATTTCCAACCCCACCTTCTTGATCAAATCGTCTCGGGTCATCGGGCGATGTGCTGCCAGGGCACAAATGATCTTTACCGCATCAGCGGGGATTCCCGCCGCGGCCAATTCCTCAAGCAGGTAAGGCAAGAGCCGAAAGGAAGGAGTCGGGCGTGATAGATCGTCGATGAGAATCGCGGCCGATGATTTGCCACGGGCAAATTCGCGCAGTGGCGGAGCTCCGATCGATTCAGCAAAAGCCTGGCGAATTCCGCTATCGCCGATATCAGATCCGCCCTTCATATGGTGCACCGCAACTTCCCAATCTTCGGGGAAATCCATTCTGAACGGTTCAGTCCCATACCACGCCGCCCAGGGAGCATGTATTTCGCTCATTTAAATTCCCTCCTAGTCAAGACCCATAGCCCGCAAATTGCGTAGGCTGAGTTCCAAGCTCTCAAAAGGGTCGCGCTGGCATCGATCCTGCTCAATCAGATACCATTCGATTTGCGCCCTTTTTCCTGCTGCGAGAATCGGCTCCCACTCCAGGTTTCCTTCCCCCACTTCTGCGAAAAGCTGCTGAGCCCCATCCATAGCCAGATCTTTCAGGTGCACGATATGCATCCGGTCCGCTAATTTATCCAGCCAGGTCACGGGATTCGCTCCACCGTGCTGTATCCAATAAGTATCTATTTCAAAAGAAAAAACCTCCGGATCACTCTCCTCGCAGAGAATATCCAAGCCCGTACGTCCCTCGAAACGCTCGAGTTCGAAACTGTGATTGTGGTAGCTAAAGGTCAGGCCTGCATCGATCAACGGGCGTGCGGCTTCAGAAGCTTCTACGGCGAAACGGGAAAAACCTTCGCGGTTGCGAAATTCCTGCGGCAATCCCCCGATCGCCACGTGGCGACAGCCCCACAACTGGTGCTCGTCAATGACGGCCTGGACCTCATCGCAGATCCGCTGATAATTGATATGGGTCGCAACGATTTGGACCCCTGCCGCTGAACAAATAGAAGCCAATTCAGTCGGCTCTATGGGGCCTAGGGCCGAAGCTTGAACCGCCACGTAACCCATTTCGCGGACTCTGCCTATGGTTCGACGGATTTCATCGGGGGTTTTAGTATGATCGCGCAATGTGAAGAGTTGCGCCCCTAACACTGAAGCTGCCATAATGACTCCTATTAATTGTCCGGTTTGCTCCGCGCAATATAGAAGGCATCCTATCTCGCGTCAACTGGATGCCTCCTTGCCGAAGATACTCAGCCCAATCCTATTTTCGTTTCACAAGTGATCTATTTCTCAAGACCCCAAAGGCCACCCCCAAAGTTCCGAGACCGGCCATTATCGCCATCACCCCCACCGCGATCTCCGCCCCCCAGACCTCGGCCATCGCCCCGCTTTGAAGCCTACCGAAAGGACCAATCCCAATCGCCACAACCAATGCACTCATCGCCCGCCCCCTCATCTCGTCCGATGCTTCAACTAAAATGATACTACTCTGCATGATGCTGAAACCCGCCTGCCCCAGCCCGGAGCAAAAGAGCATAACCAAAGAAATTGCAAAGGTTCCACTGCAGGAGAAACCAACCAGGCCAATTGCAGCGATCAAAGATCCGGTGACAAATAACCTCTCGTTGGAGAGCGTCCTACGACCGTTATGAACCAATGCCAAACCAATGAATGCCCCAACCCCATTGGCCGCTCCCAACCACCCCATACCCTCTGGTCCCTGTCCAAATACATCGCGGGCGAAAACCGGCAGCAGGGTCATATAGGGAAATGCCCATACATTCATAAGGATCGTGATAAGGAATACACCAAATATCGATGACGAGGCCCGCACATAGGACCATCCCTGCCTCACTTCTTTTACCACCGCCCGCATGCCCGCACTGACCTGAGGTGCTTTAGAATCAGTTTTTAAACCAGACAGCGAGATCAGTGATAGAAAACCAAGTCCAACTAGAATCAGCAAAGCACCGAGAGAAGTGTAGGCCGCCATGATGTAGCCAGCAGCCAAAGGTCCTGTAATTCTGGTAAAACCCTGGATCACATTTTCGAGGACCATCGCATCGACCGTGCGGGCCTTACCAACCAAATCGGGAACCATTGCCCGGCGAGTCGGCCAATCCAAGGCCCAGGTCGCCCCCAGGGCCAATGACACCACGGACAAATGCCAAAATTCCAGCTTGCCAATCCAGAGCAGAAAAGCTAACAGACCCGCCCCCAATACATTGCCCAGTTGCAATACCTGAACCAGATGTCGACGGCGAAAGCGGTCGGTTATGGCAGAACCGAATAAACCAATCACCAGCAAGGGAATAGAGCGATAAAATCCGACCACCTGGACCCACCAGGGGGAATTGGTCAACTCCAATGCCAGCCAGCCCAGGACCATCATCTCCATCCACATCGCCTGCCACCACAGACCATTGGCCAACCACAGGCGGACAAAATCGCCATTGCTAAGCGGACTGAGAAGTTCCCAAGTTCCTGGTTTTAGAAGATTGCGCATTAGACTCTTGCAACGGGCCCCATTCGGCCTATATTAACCGCACTAATTAGGAATAGCCAAGGAGGATCTTAATGTCTGCAGAGAAAAAACTGGCTGAATTAAACCTGCAACTCCCCACCCCACCCCAGCCGGCGGGTGCCTATACCCGGGCAGTTATCAGCGGCAACCTGGTCTTCGTCGCAGGTCAATTGCCCCTGGCCGAAGGCAAGATTCAATATGCGGGGACGCTCGGCGTGGATCTCGATATCGATGCGGGCTATGCTGCGGCCAGATTATGCGCGCTCAATGCCCTTAGTATACTCAAGGCAGAAACAGGTGATCTGGACGCGATCTCGATAGTACGGCTAGGCGGTTACGTGGCTTCTGCGACTGATTTCTTTGAACAAGCCCAAGTGATTAATGGAGCTTCAGATCTGATGGCTGCGGTCCTGGGGGAGCAAGGAGTACACGCCAGGCTGGCCATCGGCGCGGCGAGTTTGCCTCTAGGAGCAGCTGTCGAATTAGAAGTCATAGCGGCAATAGCCTAAGAGGATTCGGATCCTTCTGCGCTCGATGTATCGTCTGAACTTACCACATCGGGCTCAGAATTCGGCAATTGAGAATTGCCGTTGGCTGCCGATCCGTTCTGCCCAGGATCGTCGGTAGACACAGGGTTAACCGCCCCCTCTTCGTCTTTGCGCTTTATTTCTTCTTTTGATCCTGGGGGTAATTCCACACCATGTCCCCCGAGAACCTTGCGCAACTCCTCGCCGTCCATTACCTCTTTCTCAAAGAGGACCTCGACTATTTCCTCCAGCGCTTCGCGATGTTGGGCGAGTATCTCCTTGGCCCGTACATAACCAGTGTTAATGATGTCTTTAACTTCTTCGTCAATCACTTGGGCGGTCTCGTCGCTATAGACCCGATCAGCGGCCCCCATACCAAGAAACTGCTGTGATCGCTCTTCTTTGTGGGCCACCAGACCAACCCGTTCGCTCATACCGAATTCCTTCACCATCCGCTCGGCCATTTGCGTCGCCTGCTGCAGGTCGTTTGAGGCCCCGGTTGATATTTCACCAAAGACGATCTCTTCGGCAGCACGACCGCCCATAATCGCGCTCAAAGTATCCTGTAGCTCCTCTTTAGTCATAAGATAGCGGTCTTCGATCGGGACGTTTAGTGTATACCCCAAAGCCGCGATACCCCTTGAAACTATCGATATCTTCTGAACGGGATTCGCTTCGGGCAGAATCTCACCAACCATTGCGTGACCAGCCTCGTGGTAGGCGACAATTCGGCGCTCTTTCTCGCTGAGGACCCGGCTCTTGCGTTCCAACCCGGCCACCGAACGCTCAACAGCCTCTTCGAGTTCGGACATTGTGATCGAATTTTTATCCCGTCGCGCGGCTAGCAGCGCCGCTTCATTGACGACATTAGCTAAGTCGGCACCGGCAAAACCCGGAGTACGCACCGCCAACTTCCTCAGTTCGACTTCAGGATTCAGCTTGACTCCTTTGGCATGAATCCGCAGAATCGCTTCACGCCCCTTTACATCGGGTCGGTCCACCGCCACCGTGCGATCGAAACGACCGGGACGCAGGAGCGCAGGATCGAGTATTTCAGGGCGATTTGTCGCCCCCATCAAAATCACACCAGCATTGGTATCGAAGCCATCCAGCTCGGCAAGGAGCTGATTGAGCGTTTGCTCGCGTTCGTCATGCCCACCGAACGAACCGGCTCCGCGAGCTTTGCCCAGGGCATCTAGCTCGTCGATAAAGATGATCGCCGGAGCGTGCTTTTTTGCCTGATCAAAAAGGTCGCGAACCCGCGCGGCTCCAACCCCAACGAACATCTCGACAAAGTCGGAGCCGCTGATCGAGAAAAAGGGTACTCCAGCTTCTCCGGCCACGGCCTTGGCCAACAAGGTCTTTCCCGTCCCCGGCGACCCCACCAAGAGGACTCCTCTTGGTATCCGACCGCCAAGAGCTTGAAAACGCTCAGGAGTACGCAAAAACTCAACCACTTCGAGCAATTCTTCTTTGGCCTCATCAATACCAGCAACATCGTCGAAAGTGATCCCGGTTCCCTTTTCCATGTACACTTTGGCCTTGCTCTTGCCAATCGACATCAGGCCACCGGACCCCCCCCCCATTCGGCGGGCCAAAAACATCCATATTCCAACGAAGATCAGGGCAGGTAAAACCCACGCCACCAACTGCGTAAACCAGTTATTGGCCGGTTCGCGATCAAATTGGATGCCCTGCTCGTCTAAGAGGTCAATAAGTTCGGGGTCATCCATGGCCACAGTGCGAAATTTCCGCTGCTGCCCCCCGGCATCAACCTGCCCCACTATATGTTCACCTACGAACGTGCAATTCGTCACCAGACCTTCTTTGACCCAGGCGCGAAATTCGCTGTACTTCACGTCTTCTGGGGACTTGGAGAAGAAAGTCTGCAGAGTTAGCACCAAAAACAGAGTCAGTATGGCGTAGGCTATGGAAAGTTGGGTCTTTTTATCGAATTTCATCCGTTATTTCTCACCCGCCAGAACATATTCTTCTACGCCCTTAGCTTGGCGTCGTAGCTAAAGCAAAATCGGGATTGGATCTTGCCACTTTTAATGAGTAACCAATTCTAAGCAAGAGATACGAGGTATTGCCAATTGACAATTCAGCTCCATCCCAACAGAGCGTCCTCGACCGCACTACACCAGCACCGCCCAAAGATTCTTAAAATGGAAGATAAATTAAAACAACTATTGCTTGCTGCTTGCTATTTATTAGTGCAAGAAACTCCCATTGGAGTTTATCCCGATGAGGACGCCTTTTAAAAGCAGGAATTCGTATGAATTTCTGTACCAAAGACTTTTGCAAATACTACTTAAATTTTAAGATAATCGGTAGACCAGACAAGGTCAAGGTAAGCAGCCCCGGAGCAAAGCTCTTATGGATGGCCAAGTTCGGGTTTTGTCTCCTCCGCCTCTTCTTCCAACATATCGAGGAGAGTGGCGATTTGCTGTGAACTTAAAGCCCTATAACTCAGTAAATAACCAAATTGAGTAAAACTGGTCCTATCCTTGTTGCTGAGGTCTTTTTCACTATACATGCAATCCTCCCTCTATACCCTTTATCGACCTCATCTCATCCGGCCTCAGTTTTTACGCGCCACGTAAAACCGCTCTCCGTCGGCAAATATACCGGGCCAATTCCATTCACTGCCCTTTTCAATCCGAGTTCGGGCGTTATAATACTCGATTTCGAAACCGCAATCGAGCAAGATCCGCTGGATCATAAATGGGGGTAGGATTTGCAGATATCTGACCTCTTCGTCGTCGTCATCGCTGAAACGCTCTCCAAACTCTCGCTCCCGTACCGGCAAACCCATCAACCGACCCGCACAGAATTTGAGAAAGACCTTAAAACGCAGGAGAGCAAAGCGGTTGAGTGCAAAAGGCGAATGAGTGCAAAAAACGAACAAACCTCCGGACTTCAGCACCCGGTAGATCTCGCGTATAGCGAGCATCTTCCCCTCCTTGCCCGGCAATAACTCCAAACCATTATAAGAGTAAATCGCGATATCGAAACTGGAAGAGGGATAGTTCAGACTCATTGCGTCCATGACCTGGAATTCCGGCTCGACCTGGCTTAGTTCAGCTAATTCTCGAGCCAATTCAATCATGGCGGGGCTAAGGTCAATCCCCACAACCTCAAAGCCCATTTCCGCCAGGGGAATGGTCGTCCTGCCGGCACCACATCCTAAATCCAGGATCCGCGCTGTATCGGGGAAATATTCCAGAACCAAAATCTCTTCTGCTGGCCAGAGACCAATCCGACTGTAGCGGGCAACCACTTGGGGATCGGAATACGTTGAGCGCACTAGATCGCCAATGGCCGAGAGACGCTTTTGATCCATAGATTGGCCTCGCGGCATACCAAGGCGATCAGCCTAGTAAGCCAGGTGTCTCCAGAACTTCTTTGAGCCGGGCAAGAAACCTCGCAGCCAACGCACCATCTACAACGCGGTGATCAGCTGCCAGCGTCAGCGTCAACTGAGGTCGGACAGCAAAGGAATCAGCCCCGGCGGCCACCACCCTATTTTCTATGGCGCCGACAGCTAAGATCGCAACCTGGGGTGGGTTGATGATCGCCGTAAATCTAGAGACCCCGAACATACCCAAATTAGAAATAGTGAAAGTACCACCAATCATATCATCAGGCTTTAGCCGCCCATAGCGGGCCTCATCAACCAGCCGTGCCCCCTCCTTCGCGATCTCTTCAACCGATTTTTCTGCCGCCGAGCGAATAACCGGAACAACCAGTCCTTTTTCTGCTGCAACGGCGATACCAATATCGATTTGAGAAGCGTAGCGAAAAGTCCCACCATCTTCGAAACTGTTGATACGAGGAAATTCCTCCAAAGTCCGAGCCGTCGCTTTAACGATTAAATCGTTAAAGGATATTTTCTTGCCCTCGAGTTTATAGCCCTCGCGAAATTGATTCAACCACACAGCGGATACGTCCATAGAGATGTGGATATGGGGTACCTGCTGGTAACTTGCCGTCAATCGC
Organism: uncultured Gemmatimonadaceae bacterium; assembly: GCA_964520345.1. Lineage (GTDB taxonomy): Bacteria > Latescibacterota > UBA2968 > UBA8231 > UBA8231. The sequence goes on from CAZFMY010000015.1 coordinate 26,464, forward strand.
TCGGCCGCCACCTGCTCGGCCCGGCTCAGATCGACTTGCCCCTCGGCAACCGGCACCGCCGCCGGAGTTGGGCTTGGAGCAGACGGCCTTTGTCCAATCAACGGCAATACGTCTGCACTGACGATCCGCCCCCCCGGGCCACTACCGCTTACCCCGCTTAGATCGAGACCATTTTCGATCGCGATTTTACGGGCTTTGGGCGATGTTTTATGCGGTCGCCGCCCATCTTGGGAACCCACTGCGATTGGCACCGGCTCTGGTGCTGCCTCAGTAGTTTGGATCGCCTCGGTTGAACCGGCAACCTGGGGATCCGATGGCGCCACCGCAGCACTTCCGCCGGTCTGCCCCTTGTCGTTATAGGACCCGATATCTTCGTCTGGGCCTGCAATGATCCCGATTATCTCTGCAACCGGCACTTCTTCGCCATTTGGAACCAAAATCTTGCGTAAGACACCACTGGCTTGCGCTTCAACTTCCATCGTCACCTTATCGGTCGCGACTTCAAGCAGAGCCTGGCCCTTTTCCACCTCTTGGCCTTCATCCACCAACCAAGCACTTACAGTACCACTTTCCATGGTCAGCCCTAGTTTGGGCATGACTACTTCAGTTGCCATACATCCCTCTCGACTTTTTCATTTGTTTTCTTTCCTCTTTTTCCCTTTGTTTTTCCCAGACGACTTCTGCCCCTCACTTTGGTCATGGGGGGGCACATCTTCCCCTACCGAATCCGCCGGAACTCTTTCCCCACCACCCTGGACAAATTTGTGGTAGAAGAAACTACCCCAAATAACTACCAGACCTATTATCGAAACAATCATGATCGTGCGATCTGGCTCGACCATTTCTTGCATCTTAGACTCCTTTTAAACCCTGGACCTCAACCGTCCTCGGTTTTTTCGCCCCGTACTTTTTCACTTAACACGCGATCAAGCCCTGCGACAATCTCCGCTAAGCTAATCGCGCGAAAGTTCTCAAAGTGCAGGCATTGCACTAATCTATTGCCTGCTGCAATCCAGCGGGCTGGGTTTTCGCCAAAAAGTCCAATCACCGGCGCTTTTAAAGATACTGCTAGATGCAAAATTTCGGTATTAGCAGCGATCAAGACCTGAGATCTTTGCACCAAAGCCGCTGCGACCAAGAGATCGTCTCCACTACAGGGGATAACCTGGTCCCCGTACTTTTCTTTAAGATAATTTACGATTTTCTTCTCCGCGAGGGAAAAGAACAACAGAGCCCTCGCTCCCCGCTTTACCACGATATTTACGATATCATCGAATTGCCGCTTGGTCAGTCCTTTCCCTTCCCCCCTATTCATATCTAAAGCCACAATCAAGGAACTCCCACCCTGACCTAAATAGTGTTCACGGATTTTTTCGCCGTTTTCATCAACCAGCGACCAGCGAAATTCAGAGTCACCCTGGATTCCAATAGCACTGAGGAGCGAACGATATTGCAACTCCTCGTAAATCTCGCGGTTTCTGCTGACCACCTCGACATTAAAAAGATCAGTTCCATCCCGCGCAAAACCCACTCGCAATTTAGCACCGCTTCCCCGGCACAATTGAGCCAGACGGAAACTACAATCAAAACCCAAACAAATGAGCAAATCGAACTTTTTTCGCTGTAATTCCTCCTCGGCTTTCCTGAATGCTCCAGTCCATAAAGGCCGGTCGAATTCGACCGTGACAACCTCATCAACATCGGGGACCAGATTGCCTATTCCGACCTGAGCTTCGCCGACGAGCAGACCGATATGAGCATTGGGATAAAACTGGCGGACCACCTTAGTGACCGGGGCTCCAAGAAAGAGCCCACCGACCCTGTCGCTGGGCACAATTAGAACTCGCCGGGCAGATTTCAATTCATAAAAAATATCGAGCGGATCGCCATCTTCGCCAACCGTCGGCCGCCGTCGATTGGAAATCCGATCGATCCAGGATCCTTTGCTTCTCAGCCCCGGCCTCGATTTAAAACTAAGATGCGAAATCACCATCTTCAAAGGCGCACTGCTCCATGCGCAAAGATCTACCAATTCCGAGCTTCGTCTTGGGCCGCTTTGGCCATTTTGGAACTATCTTCACCCGCGAATCGCTGCTTGCGGTCGTCAATTCCCAGCCCTTTCATCAGCAATCTGTACAGGTCTATAGCTGCTTGGCTCTCAGGATTGTCGATCACCAGCGGACGCCGCCGCTCACAAGCTTCGAGGATCCTGATATCGCTGCGAATGTGTCCAACGTATTCCACTTCTATCGACAGGTATTCCCTAACCAGTCCGATAAAGCGATAGGCTTCACCGGTTTGTCGTTTATGGCGGAGCTGGTTTAATACCAACCGAGGCCGATAAGTGGCCATAATTGCTCTGGCCATCTCCCCTGATTGCGAATCGATTTGCCCTATGATTTCTAGTAATTCGCTAATCCTGCCATTCCTGCGCCCGGAATCGCGGGCAAAGTTATTTATACCGGCTTTTACGGAGTCGTTTTGGGCGAAGCACCGCCGCAATTTGCGATAAACTGTATTCTTGATGAATCCATAGGCATCGACCCTGGCTGGTGGATCTGGAGTGCAGACGATCAATCCAGCTTCCGCAAGCGTAAAGAAATCCAAGGTATTGAATGAGGTGCCTGACCCCAAATCGATCAGTACAAAATCGGCTTCCAATTTGCAGATATGACGGATCAGCTTTTCTTTAACCCAAAAAGGCAAATTGGCCAAACCAATTGCCTCATTGCCACCACAGACCAGTTTCAGGTTTTTGTGCGGAGTTGGAAGCAGTACTTCATTGAGGGAACCCGCGTCCTTATGAAGAAAGTGTCCCAGAGTCCGAGCAGGAGCAAGCTGATCGAAAAAGAGATGCAAATCTGCCCCACCCAAATCGCAATCGACCAGAATGACCCGATACCCCAACAAAGCGAGTCCTACACCCAGGTTGGCGGCAAGGGTCGATTTGCCCGTCCCTCCTTTGCCACCGGCGATAGGCCAAATCGATCTTCCCGAGGTATCACCAGCCGGCGCCGGTGGGTCCGATGCCGATTGTACTTCCCCGACGAGCTCTGAGCTCATCTGGAAACCCTTCTTCTTTGTTGTATGGTGGCTATGACCTGGAGATCCCGAACCCGTTCGCCAGCTGCTCTCGTAACCTTTTTGGCTTGCGCCATTATAGGCTCGCCCATAGCGTACTGTCAAGACCTTTCTCTCTCTATGAGATCCAACTATATTTTATTATCGGCACTGCACATCCCACTCACAGTTATTTCTCAAAGCTAATATTTAATAATAATTTAGCCCACATTTTCCGAGCCTAACGTGACCGCAATGACCAGAGATTTCACGGCGACAACCTTTGTCGTTCGCAATGCGCAAACCCTCCTGCTCTGGCATAGGAAAATCGGGGCCTGGCTTCCCCCAGGTGGCCATATAGAACCCAATGAGCTTCCCGAAGAGGCCGCGTGCCGCGAAGTCAGAGAGGAAACCGGCCTGGAGGTTGAATTAATGGGCTCACACCAACAATGGGGAGAGGTCGCAGTCCTTATCAGACCAGTCTGTATCCTCCTCGAGGATATTGAACCAGGCCATCAGCATATCGACTTGATTTATTTTGCCCGCGTGTCCAGGGGCCAAGCACGGATCAATCCTCGCGAATCGACCCAAATGCGCTGGTACAACCACGACACTTTAGCTGCTACCGATATCGCTGAGGATATTCGCCTCCTCGGACGGCGCGCGATTGCAGCCTTAAGCCCGAGCAACGAGGATAGTTAATAATGGCCAGAACCGCTTTCGTCTACCATCCAGATCTCTTGCAGCACGATACCGGCGAAGGCCATCCCGAACGACGTGCTCGGCTGCAAGCTATTCTCCAGAGCGCTTCAGAGCAACCGTGGTGGGATGATCTTCTGCATCTTCAGCCCCAACTAGCTCCACGAGAAGCATTGCTACGCGTTCATTCCGCGGGTCATTTGAACCAAATAGCAGCTCTCGACCAGGTTGACCAACCGGTCCAGGTTTCTCTAGACACCATCGGATCCCCAGGAACCCACCGGGCGGCTCGGCTGGCCGCAGGTGCTCCAATCGCTGCCATTGACGCCCTGCTTAACAACCAGGCAGACAATGCCTTCTGCTGCATTCGCCCCCCAGGGCACCACGCCGAAAACGACAAGATTATGGGGTTTTGTTTCCTCAACAATGCAGCAATTGCCGCGCAATATTTGCGCTCAGCATGCGATATTGAGCGCGTAGCAATCATCGATTGGGATGTACACCACGGCAACGGTACCCAGCACTCTTTTGAATCCGATGAATCGGTGTTCTACTTCAGCATCCATCAGCACCCCCATTACCCAGGCACCGGCGCAGCCAATGAGCACGGGGTGGGAAAAGGCCAGGGACTGACTTTGAATATCCCCGTCCCTGCCGGTAGTACCGATGAGGACTTCTACCATCATTTTAGCACTACACTCGTTCCCGCCATAGATAGCTTCCAACCTCAATTCATACTTCTCTCAGCAGGCTTTGATGCCCATCATCGCGACCCCCTTGGCCAGCTCATGCTAAGTACGGAAGCCTATGAGAAACTAACCGAACTCGTGCTCGACCTTTCCACCCGCCATTGCCAGGGCCGCCTGGTTTCGCTCTTAGAAGGAGGATACGATCTAGAGGCGACGGCCGCTGCCGTAACCGCCCATATAAAAGCACTGCTTGGCGCTTAGGGTTTGGTAAACACGTGAATATCGATCAGGTACTCGTTGGAATCCCAGGTCTCGCCTTGGGTCTCGACCCGATGATCATAACCCTGCACCCTGAGCATAGAAACGAAATCACTGGCCGCCTTCCGCTGCGGATCACCCAAATAGAATCGTCCACCGGGTTGCAACAACGTACGTAGGACCCGCTCAAGGTAGGGGTGGTTCTTTTTCTCGTAGACCAGATCCGAACCCACCATATACCCGCGTTGTTGGCCTACGGGATTTCTCCAATCCAAGTAATTTACCTGATGGTTGCCCACAACTCTATTCAGTCGGGCGTTGTGAGCAGTGAAAACCAGCGCGTCCTCGACAAAATCGGTTGCCAGTACCTTCCAACCTAATTTGGCCAAAACAATCCCCACTAAACCCAAACCACACCCCAATTCGCAACCCCACCCCATCGGCACCTCTAACTTATTACGAGAAAACCATTTGGCCAGCGCCAGTGATGCCGGCCATATCTCAGCCCAATAAGGGAACCGCTCAACCTTTTTGTGCCGCCTTTCCTTTTCGACCATGCTGTCCAGAATGACGTAGGCATCTCCGACTTCTGCCATCCGCATATCGAGATCCGGACCGATCTCCACTTCCCGTTCTCTAACCTCGTATTTATCCAGTGTGCGGCGAATCTGCGCAATACTATAATTTTTCATAACAAAAACGAAAAAACGGTGGAGTGACCCCACCGCTATATTTCGGATTATTAACCCCTGCCAAAACGAATTGAACCAACTGGCTCAATCTCCTCGAGCCAGTTTCTTCTTCGCCGCCTCAATCCGCTCTTCGTTCATGGGGTAGGTGTGATCACTCTCTTTGGCAAAACTTCCTTGAGGATAGCAGGAAGCCCCGTAAATAGGATAGGCTTCAGCCCGAAGGTGGCTCAGGGTGTCGTGCCCTTTTCTCCTCTGCCGCCCATGTCTCAGGGCGTCAATATCCACTTCTGAAACCACTATTTTCTCGCCGGGACCCGGATCGGCTTGGGAGAGGATCCGTCCGTCGAAATCGACAATCATCGATCCTCCCGGCCAGGAAAAAGGAGGGTAATGCGTCAGTGCAGCTCCCTGATTCGCTGCGAGAACATAGGCCGTGTTTTCCAATGCCCGACAACGGTTTACCGTACTCCACCAATCCATAGGAGGGGTTGCACCCCAGGGATCCATATAAGCCGATACGCGAACTAGGATCTCAGCCCCATTGGCACAAAGTTGACGCAGCGTTTCGGGAAAGATCCAATCGTAGCAGATCGCCGCACCGATATTCCCGATCGGAGTCTGGGCAACCGGGAAAAGTTCTTCCTCATATCCTTCGAGATCGTGGGGACTGGTGTGCACCTCCCAGGGAATCCAGGGATTGACCTTGCGGTACTTGTACCAAATTCCCTCGGGCCCTACGAGACAACTAGTATTGAAAACTTTGCCCGGCCAATTCTGGTCTTCTTCAAGGAAAGTGGCACTTTGAATATAAACGCCGAATTCGCGCGCTTTTTCCTCGAGACGGTCGGTGTGCTCATTGGGGATCGGAACCGCAAGCTTGGCGACTAAACTCTTTGCACTAGGATAAATCGGAGCAGCATGGCCGAACTCGGGAAAAGCCAGGAGCTTAATATCCATAAATGGCCCATAACCGCTCACCGCCATATCGACCATCTCGATCATCCTATCGGTGTTGTGGACCATTTCGGATCGAGTCGTGGGGTTGGGCTGGTCTACCTGGCAAGCAGCCACTCCATAACGAAGCCTAGATCTGCTCATTTACACGGTCCTTTTTGGTCTTCCACTCCCGCTGCGGTCCCCGGCGGACTTCGATCAACTCCGCAACCACGCTCACTGCGATCTCCTCCGGGGTATCAGCACCAATATTGACACCGATCGGAGCGAAAACCTCATCCAGTCTCTCCTTGAGACCGCCTCGGTCTACAATCCGCTTCCACAAGATCAATTTCTTGCGCTCGCTACCCAGCATACCCACATAACGGGCCGGTGTTTTAATCGCCTGCTCAACAACGATCTCATCGTGTTGGTGACCGCGGGTAGCCGCGATAATATAGGATTGGTCATCAATGGGTAAATCAGACCATATTTTTTCCATTTCGGCGACCACACACTGATCTGCGTTGGGATGTCGTTGAGCATTGGCAAACGCAGGTCGGTCATCGACAAGAACAACCTGGAAACCCACATTTTTGGCCAGGGCAACGATCTGTCCCCCCACATGGCCTCCACCAAATACATAAAGCACTGGTTCGGGAAGGAAAGGCTCCATAAAGACTTCCGGATCTTCTCCAAACGCCTGGCCGACAAAGACCGGTCGATCCATTTTTAACCCGAGAACTTGACCGCGTTCGCGCTTAATCACCTCGGGGACCGATTGCTCAATCTCACGATCGGCTTCCCGTGTCCCCAGCGAGCCACTCCGCATTCCATCCATACCGATCCAAACTTGCCCACCCGCTGGGTCAAATCGACGTCTGAGTAGCGTCACCAGCACTCCCCCCTTGCGCATCTTGCGGGCCTCCAGGACCTCATCATAGAGATCGTTAGATTCAGCAGGATCGATGAGTTGGGTATAAATCCGCACTGTCCCACCACAATTCAAGCCACTTTCTCCAGCTTGTTGCTCGGTCATAGTATAGCGCAGCAGCTGATTTTCACCCGATTCCAAAACGGTGCGCCCAGCGCTCAGGACCTCGGCTTCAAGACACCCTCCACCAATGGTGCCAACGATATCCCCCGCCTCGGTGACAATCATCTTAGCGCGGTCGCTCATCGGAATCGAACCACTACTCCATACCAGCGAGGCCAGAGCCATCCTCTCACCTCGTTGCTTTAAGCGAACTATTCCGCTGATTATATCATCCATAACTCAGTTTTGTGGCCACTTGTCCAGTTCCCGCTGATAATCCGCCGGGGTATCCATGTCTTCGAGAATAACGGCCTCAGAGACGGGCACTTCCAATATATCTTCGGTATTTTTCCTGATCACCGCGTTCAACCCCAATTCCAAAGAGAGCGCCAATATTGGGGTTCGGTAAACATTCCGGACCAGAATGGGGTGTCCCCTCTTCCCCTCATAAGTAGGTATTACGATACCGGCATCGGTTTCTTTTGCCGCATTCAATACCTGATGTACCACCCTTTCCCCTATTCGAGGTTGATCCCCGAGGCAAATCAAGTAATCGGCCCCCTCACCGACCTCCCGCACCCCGCACTTCACCGAAGAGAGCATACCCGAACGATAATCTGGATTTACGACGCAACGAACCGGATACGGAGCCAATACTGGTGTGATTTCCCCGGCCCGATGCCCGAGCACCACCACCACCTGATCCAGTTGCCGCCCCACAACCTCGACGACCCATTCCAAAACCCGCCGTTTCCCCAACGGCATGAGTTGTTTAAGCTGCCCCATGCGGCTGGACATCCCTGCGGCCAAAACGATTCCAACGACCATAGTTTCTAGATTCTACGGGCCCTTGCCACCAATGTCAACGCGCTCAGGCCCCCAATCGGCGACCAGCCAAGGTCCCACTTGCCCAGGCCCATTGGAAATTGAAGCCCCCTAGATCGGCATGGATATCGACCATCTCGCCTGCAAAATACAACCCGGGGACCAAATAGGATTCGAGGGTATCTGGATTTATATCGTCTGTATCCACACCTCCAATGGTCACCTCTGCATACTCAAAAGGCCTAGGACGACTCACCTCTATCGACCAATTCGTCATAAGCTGGGCCAACTTCCAGCGCGCGCCTTTGTCCAATTGTCCGACCTGTTTTGCCGAATCGAAACCAAAATGGTCCAAGAATGGACGCACCAGCTTACTCGAAAGCAAACCTGCGAAACTCAACTCAAGCGGCCGATGGGGATGGCGCTGCCAGCGCTCCTTGAGCATCTGGCTAATTTTTTCGGCACTCTGCCCGGGGAAGAGATTGACGTGAAGCAAGGGGTTACCCCCCTCGATCTCGGGAACCAGGCGGGCACTTAGATTAATAACTGCAAACCCCGAAACTCCATATTTTGTAAAAAGCAAGTCATCGGTATCGGTAGCCTTGCGCCCTCCTCCCAAATCAATGCTTATTTCTGCCCAGATTTTTACCCCCTGCATCCGAACAAGATACTTTTCCGGACTTATCAAAGCCACTAAACCCGGCTTGAGATCAGTCAATTGGTGTCCCAAACCCACTGCCAAGTCCATTCCCGAGCGATCTGCCCCCAACCGCGCCAGGCTAATTCCACCACTTGCCAACACCACGCGATCACTTACCCAGGACCTCTCATCAGCCGTTTTTACTTCGAATTTAGCATGGTGTTCGAGGCCCACTACTTTTGAATTGATTTCGATTTGAACCCCCAAACAACACAACCGGTCCTCGAGCAAGTCCACAACCGATTTAGCCTGATCCGAAATAGGGAAGAGGCGTCGACGTTTTTCTTCACGGAATTCAATCCCCAAATCGTTAAAGAAATTAAGCGTTTCCGCAAGGCGAAAATGGTCCAGCGAACTCCGAACAAACCGCGGTTTAGTTCCGTGGTAATGTTCCAGGTCGTCTGCCTCCATATTCGTCAGATTACACCGGCCATTTCCCGAGATCAAGATCTTTTGCCCCAATTTACCACTACCTTCGAGCAAAACGACCTCTTCCCCCGCTTCCGCCGCAATAATCGCCGCCATCATCCCTGCAGCCCCACCACCAACCACTACTGTATCGACCGAACCCAAGTCGGCTCCTACTAGGCTAAAGTTAATAGAAAAACAAGAAGATATGGCAACTTCACAACAGGGTCAATTTTAAGCGACTTAGCTTGACACTTCCACCATAATTGACTATTATTTTTCATTCTCCCAATAAGGGTGGCTTTGTTGCAAGACAATACCCTAGGGTCCTTGTTTTAAAATGTTCATCCACCCTGTGTTCCATAATATTATGCCCTGCAACGAATTGATGATTTTTTATCATTACTCTTGTTATAATCAGAGAACACTTAGTTGAGGATTTTAAATGCAACGCATCCCCGAGACTTCGGCGATTCAGGAAAACCCTTCGCTCGAACTCAATAATACAAACCAAGACTCATTCCTTCCGCCAGTTCACGAGGAAATCGAAACCTCGATTCGCAAGGAAGGCATTTCCTTTGTCTTTGAAAGCCGATCCGTCTCTGCGGTACTGAACTTCATTTATACGCCACTTGATGGAACCTGTGCCGATATAGACCTTGAAATCAACAATGCCGAACCCATAAAACCCGCAGAGGATGGTGGAATCTCTGTTGAAATGAGTGGCGCTATTTGGCCCGCCGAGAGCGAAGAAATCGAACGACATTTTGTTTCATGTGACCAGGTCGGCGATACCGTCGAAGCCCGTTGGCAATGGAAATTGGGAGAAGAACAAGCCAACTTCCTCTACAGGTTGCGAATCTCTGGCAAAACCCTGGTCGTGGAAATCGAAGGAGGGAATGGCAAGGGTGCAGGTCTATCCCTCGGTCGAGTAACAGGTGCCATACATCCGCGACTGATTTCAATCCCCTATTTCAACTTCGGAGATAATCATCCTCACTTACTCTGTACTTCAGGATGTTTTCTGTCCAGTTTCGTCGATTGGGATTACTCTGGAGCCTCGGCCCTGTACGCCCCTTCTGACGAGGATGCACAACGACTCGTCCAGCTCAATGGGGGATCCAGTTATTCCACGAAAGCCGACGGCAATAGAAACGGGTTTCAAGAACGCTGGTTAGTAACGGCTTCTACCCACTACGAGGAAGTCTTGCCAACGATTTCAGTGCCCGGTACAGGACAAAGCGAAACCCTAGCCGAATATGCATGGTATAATATCCCTCATATCGCTCCTTCCGAGGAGAGTTATGTCGATATCTATGAGAATATGCGCAAACTCAAGCTCATGGGAGTCGATCATCTGCTGATCAATCACCCAGACGAAACCTGGCACGATGGGGATGGTGATTCAAGCTTCGGCCTCGCTGGGGCTGAAGCCAAGGGAGGAGAAGATGCCCTTATTGAATACCTTGAAGCTCTGACCGACCTCGGCTACAAAACCGGTTTATCAGTAAACTACCGCCATATTTCGACCTCCAATCCCAACTGGAAACTCGAAATAGCAGCCCAGCTTTCGGACGGCACCCCGGCTTTGGCCGGCCCTGATCTTTACCTGCTCAAACAATCCGAAGCTCTAGCTCTCGCTCCGGCTCACTCACAGGCTGTCATCGACAAGTACAAATGCGATACGCTCCTCGTCTCCGAACATGCAGAAGTTCCCCCCTGGGCCTTCAACGACTTAAATAGCAGCAGTTCCGAAGCCTCCGGCCATTTAACACAAAGCTACCAATTAGAGCAAGAGCTCCTTAGATCCCAAACACAAAGTATCCCCGCGATAGGTCTGGGTGGAAATCACTGGCTTTACGCCGGCCTGCTCAACGGCTACCTAGCCCGGATGGTCGGCAGCGATCCCAGCCATATCCCTCCCATGGTAGACTTCGACTAGCGGAATCTCCATACCATACAAACCGATGCTGGAATGGGAACCATTGACCAATACTTTGCCACCAGCATCCCCCAGGGGGAACGACACAGTCGGAGCCCCTTCCTAGACCGCTATCTCGCGGCAACTGCGATATTTGGCCACGCCTGCCTTTTGCCCGACCAACTTGAATGGGGCGTCTCATCGACCATCAAGTCTTATTTTATGCTACAAGCCCTGCAGAAAAATTATATCCGGGTACCAGTCAGCACTATAGACTACTGCTACAACGACCAATTCCTTTCGACCAATGATGCCCTGCATTCAGACCAGATTTCTCATGGACAGGTGCGAGTACGCTACGAAAATGGCCTTGAAGTTCATGCCAATCTGGGCTGGGAACACACCTGGACCGTCCACCGCGACGACCAGGAATATTCCCTACCTCCGGGATCATTTTGTGCCTGGAACGAGGAAGAATTACTCGTCTATTCCATCGACAATGGAACAGGTCGGATAGATTTTGCTTCTTGTGAAGACTATCTATTTATCGACACTCGTGGCCAGAAACTCGAATTTGGGCCGGTTAAACTAGATGGGGCTGCTGTAATTAAGGAACGAAAATGGGAAATTGATGTTGTCCCTTTCAATTCTTCGGACGATATAATAATAGACGTCGGACAATACTGGCCAGATCGCAAACTCCCCCCCTTGCGCATGCTGACTTTCGATGCCGACAAAGACGAACCCGATGTTCATCGCGCGGATATGGACGGAGATCTGGTCCATTTCAAACCGACAGAAGGTCAGCTCATGTATCGCATCACCCTGCCAGAATGGATGGTCGAACCAGGTCAGTAATCTCTACTATTTTGGAAATCGCCTCAGGAGAGTCTTAAGGTGCCCGAAGAAGAAATCCAGGAGCAAATTGAAGAGAGCCCCATAGAGCCTGGAGCAGTATCTCTTGATGACCTTAAAGATCAGGTGCTTAATTTTTCCCAAAAGATCATCAATCTCACTCAAAATTATAACGACCGGGTAGAAGATCTCGAACTCGCGCAAGAGATGGCCCAGGCGATCAAACCGTTTGTTGACCGCATCATTGCCATCAACCAACTCCTCAACCCCATGGACCGAATCCTCGCCAAGCGCGAGCAGATCGAGAAATTACAAATTGATATCGCTGAAGATCTGGCCAAAGTAGAGGACTTAGCTGAAGATGCAGGGAGTGAAGTTGAAGGAGTTGCGATAAACGAGTTGCAGGGAGAAATCTCCTCGTTCAAACGGAAAGACCGCAAACTCGTAGTCAACAAAGTCGATGCAGGAGACACTTCGCCTTCAGTCAAACCGAGTAGCAAGAAGAAATCACCGAACCTTCTCGACCTGCCTCTTGAATCCCGATTCCAACGCATTTTCGGCAATCGTTTCATCTCGATCTCCCGCATTGAGTCTTTGCTTGGAATCAATTTTTCCGCTTCCTATCGCCCCATTGTAACAGAAGGTTTGAATCAGGTTTGGAACTTGCTCCTTGGTCGTGAAGAACTCCGCCCACACTTAGAGGGCAACCGAATCAAAACACTGCAAACTACCTTTTCTGACTACGCCCTGCTACTGCGCAGTCCACTCATATGCAATAGCGAAGGCGAGGAAGTACACTGCACCCTTGCCACGCTTCGCAACAGGTTCAATACCTTCTTTGTCAGGGGCTCTGAGCAAGGACTATGGTATACCAATCTACCCTTCTACCAACAGCCTATTGCCAAAGGTCACTGGGTACTCCTCGACCGCCAATATCTCAATTGCACCTTCAAAAAACCCAGCATTCGCCTTTTGATGTACTCCCGTGCCAATGGACTGTTGGCCAAAATGGTACGGCAAAAATCCGTAACTGAGGATATTTACGATCGGATTTTGCTCGAACTCGCACTGCGTGAGCGCTTTGTAGACAACTGCCACAGCATCACCAGTACGACTTACAAACTCAAAAACTCCAAAGACGGACACAAACAGGTCTATACGTATTACAAGGACGATGCCATCCGTATCTCGGGAAAAAATGGCACTCCTCACTGGCATCCTTCTAAACCCCGATGGCCAGGTGTTCTACCCTCAATCGTCATTCCCCTTGGCTCAAAACAATAGATTTTATACATATACGTGTTGTAATTTTCAACATAGATAAATATTCTCAATAGTTGTCTCTTTATTTCTTGAACTTAAGTCCTGATTTGACTATTTTCTTCGCCAACCATCCATTTTTGTTTGATTATTCGGAAGAGATCGGAAGAGAATTGTTTTGGACCAGATAAATAAACAACTCAAAGATGAGATCGATTCTCTGCATCAACAAATTCACGATACGGAGAATAGCATATTAGCAACCAACTGGGCCGGAATAATGCTCGATCCTTTTGAAAAATTCGAGAACGAATTTAACCAGAAAGAAATCCAAAAGGTCATAGAAGCCTTATTCTTCATCCACAATCGATTTAAAGTTAATGACCAACTTGCCACGCGGATGGATGCCCTATTTACCCGCTATGGATATTTAATCAATTCCGATGAAATTAATGGTGAAAACCGGGAGGCAATTCAAACCAACGCTCATCCCGATATTGACGAAGGCCAGATCTTACCAGCCATCGATCTATTTTTCGAAGACGAAGAACAAAACGCACCAGCGATTGATCTTCTATTTGAAGACGAAGAGCAGGACTCACTGGCCATCGATCCGACTTTTTACGATGATCAGCAAGCCCCTAAAGTAGTCGATCCCACCTTCTCATCCCTCTCTTTTTCGAGTCAAGAGGATGAAGAAGAACCGGTCACCATAGACGAATTAATCGAACCAGAAGCATCTGAGTTAGGATATTCACTCCCTCCCAACGAAGGTGACGAAATCGAAGCCGGGACCATCGATAATGAGGACTCTCTTTCAGATCCCGCCATTCCGCCCACCGAACTTGAAGAGATGAATAGCAATGCAGAGGATCCCAAGGAATCTCAGGTAACACCCGACTCCAAAATCAGAGAGCGTACCGCACCTGAACCCGAAGTTCAGGCAACAACCTACGAGATCTTCGCGCAAGAGGCGGGTCTGCACGACCTCCTACTTGATTTGGGAATCGATATTCCCGAAGTGGACAAGGGTCAGTTAAACCTGCTCCGAACCCAAAAACTCCAATGTTTGTCGGTCTCCGCCCTGCGGAACTATGCAGGTGCAGAGAGGCAGTACGTATTAATCCCCCGTGTCAAACGCTTTATACATGAGGGCACCACCTACCCATGCACCGTCAAGAACCTGGCCCGTATTTTTGCCCCTATTTTTGCTGATATTAAAGATTTGATGCCGTATAAATCTGCCCCCTTCATCATCAATGAAACTCCCGAGTTCGGGTGGGGCATTATCCCTGCCGAAGCCCCCAAAGAGACACTCGACAAAGATTTCATGGAACAATCGCAATACTTGCGCTCCCTCTATACAAAGGTCGGCGTTCCATCTCATATGGTGCGTAGACGTACATTAGTCGAAACGATATATGATATCATCGTCGGTCGCTTGACACTTGATGAGCCTTTGCTGACCAAAACACTCGATTGGACCGCAACCGGACCGACGAAGAGAGATTTCATCGGAGTTTACTGCTCCGAACAAGGCCTGCGCTTCAAACAACTTAACCGGACCCAGCGGAATAACGCTTTGGGCCTATGCCCAAATTGGTGACGCTTTCATCGAAACAACGATTTCCCCTCCCTGAGACCTGTGAACACAAAACACCGATGGTTAATAAATTCTAATAAAGAATCAACTCGCCTCGCGACATTCGTGCTCATTTGCTATCCCTTCCCATTTTACCGATCACTAGTTCCTCAACCAGAGGCTCGCTCCTTAAGCCGCTTAAATCTACTACGAAGGTCTATTTCATTTCAGATCTTCTTTTCGGAATAGGCACAAGTTTTGTCCAATAATGTTGCCCCATTTCTACAAGCCTGCCAGGGGCGAGTTACTCAGAACACTCCGATTTGGATTATGCGGCAAGCTGGCCGTATACTCAAACCCTACCGAGATCTACGTCAAGAACACGGTTCAATCCTCAAGCTATTCACTACTCCCGAATTAGCGGCTGAAATAACTCTAATGCCAATCGAAATGCTTGGGGTCGACGCCGCGATTCTTTTTACCGATCTAGTTACGCCGCTCGAGCCGCTTGTCGGTGGCCTTTCCTATGATCCTGGACCCGTTTTTGCCGATCCGATACGCTCGGCTACCCAGATCGACACCCTGCGAACCATCACCCCTGAAGAGGATCTTAAGTACGTCCTCGACACCGCGCAATTGGTACGCCAAGCACTACCTCCGACCGTTCCGCTTATCGGATATGCAGGAGGCCCTTTCACTCTCGCCACATGGATCGTAGAAGGATCTAGTTCCAAGGATTTTCCGGCCTTCCGCCGCATGATCCACGGCGACCCAATTCTCGCCCATAAACTGCTTGATAAACTTAGCGATCTGGTCATCAACTTCCTGCGGGCCCAAATTGCCGCCGGAGCCCAGGCGGTCCAAATATTCGACACTTCGATAGGCCTGCTCTCACCAGAACAATTCGCTGAATTCGCCTTGCCCTACTTAAAACGGATTTGCCATAGTTTAGCCCCACTAGACACGCCCGTTATCTACTTTCCCCTAGCCGCAGCCCAGAGCCTGACCTATTTCGGCCAAGTCGGAGCCCAGGTTCTGGGCCTAGATTGGCGAATCGACCTGACCCAGGCTCGGGCCCAGCTTGGAGACGCGATAACCCTGCAAGGCAATCTAGATCCCTGCATCCTCTATGGATCCGAGGATAGTATCGTTACTGCAACCCAGGGTATCTTAGAAAAGACCAAAGGACGCCCCCATATATTCAATTTGGGGCATGGCGTCTTTCCAGATACGCCTTATGAAAAGGTCAAATTGCTAGTGGAGACCGTACAAAAATTCGCAAATTAGAGGAGTTATGCTGATGGAAGGTCAGGAAAAAGGCATGACGCGGCGCCATACTTTCTTCTGTATCAATAAAGACCGGCATGCCACTGAATCAAAAGTAATCGAGGCCAAACCCAAGGAAGTCACCATCTTCGGCAAGCAGGTGAGCGGTTGGATTATAACGACCGAAGAACCTGTGATAGACAAAATCATCCCCCTTGACGAATCGACACAGAGAGAAGTCATGCACCACGATCCCGAATAAGAACCATCAACTACGGTTCCCAGGAAAATTTCTTTTCCAACCAGCTACCTATCTCTCGCGGCGGGTCATCCCAATCAGCCCCTGGACCCAGAAACCGTCCGCGGATATCCACCCTGGCATCAAAATCCGACCAGAGTGATGGAAACTCGTCCCGAATCAACTCCTCAATTTGTTCGCTGATACCTCGAGCGTGGTAGGAAATGACCTCTTCGGCCTCGGACTTCCCAATCTCTTCAGTCAGATGTCCAGCCATCCCGCTACTGGCAACGAAGACAAACTCGATCACCCCGTCATCAGTTAACTCCAGAGTAATCCGGTAGGCTGGATAGCTTAGTTTCAACCCCAATAAAGATAGCTTCACCCGCAACCAGTCGGCCTCGGTGACGGTACGAGTGCTATTCAGATCACCCCAATTCAATTCTGCTCTTGCCCCGGTACTGCTTATTAGCAGGATAACTATGAGGATCCAGGATAGCGCGCTAGTTCTCATTGGCATAGCGAAACCACCTTTCAAAAAAACGGCAGCTGGCCGAATCGACCACCCGCGGACTTAGCCTCGCCGGTTCTTAAACTACGCGAAATATTTTTCGATAAAATGGACAATATCTCTAAACGAAATGATTCCGACCGGGTGCTCGTCATCATCCACCAACGGAACATGACGGAAGCCATGTATGCTCATTAGGTGTAAAGCATGCTGCATCGCCGTATCGACCTTAAGCGCAGTGGGATGCTGCGTCATAAGGCTTTCAACAGTAATCTGTTTTAGGTCGTGAATTATTCCAGCCACCCGGTAGAGTACGTCTCGCTCGGTAAATATGCCGATCAACTCTCCCCCCCCTCCAGTCACCAAGACACAGCCGACATTCTTGCCCTTGAGTAAGGATATAACTTCGGATAGTAATGTTTCCGGGGGCACACACACTGGAGATCTCGGCCTGAGAGTTGAGAGAGGCTCGGCGAAGATCTCCTGGAACTCCCCACTTCCCCAATCCTGATAGGCATCACTCAGGCTTTGACCGCATTCCTCACAGACATCGACACCAGATATATTTTCATAGGAGCATGAAGAACAGATCAATTGGCTTGCCTTTCCCTACTCAACCCGCCAAGTATCGCCCGAATTGAAAAGACCGTTGAGATCTCCCGGACCCTTTTGCTCCGCCGCTGTTTCAATTTGTTCGAAGAGCATCTCGGTATAGGATGGCCTATCAATAGCGCGTAATACACCAAAGGGCAGCGGCATTGCTGGATACTCCATGCGGCTGAGCATGTAGGCGTAGCTGGCATTCTCACGCCCTTCACGATGTACGACCAAATCGCTTTCGTCTATGCCGTTGCCTAATTGGACGACCTCGGGCTCAGTGCCGTTCATACGGATACCCCTATCGAGATCTTTACCGAAAATTAGAGGTTGTCCCTCTTCCAAAAAAGCGATATTGTCGTCGCGAACATCCGTATCGGTAGTATGCTCCCAGGCCGTTGGATTGAGTACGACGCAGTTCTGGTAAATCTCGACGAAGGCCGCACCCCGATGTTCAGCCGCTCGCCCCAAGACTTTACTCAAATGCTTGGTATTGGTATCCTGAGTACGAGCAACGAAAGTAGCTTCTGCGCTGAGCGCTACAGAGACCGGGTTGAGGGGATAGTCGATAGATCCCATCGGAGAAGACTTGGTCCGGTGGCCCTGCAAAGAGGTTGGCGAATACTGCCCCTTGGTCAGTCCGTAGATGCGATTGTTGAATAAAATGACCTTCAGATCTACATTTCTCCTGAGGCAGTGTAGAAAGTGATTGCCCCCGATTGAAAGCGCATCCCCATCCCCAGTAATAACCCAGACGCTCAAATCTGGGTTAGCGGCTTTGATTCCTGTCGCAATCGTCGGTGCACGCCCATGTATCGAGTGTATACCATAGGTATCCATGTAATATGGGAACCGACTGGCACAGCCAATCCCAGAGACAAATACGATATTTTCCCGCGGAATTCCTATATCGGGCAAGACCTTTTGCATCTGGGCCAGGATAGCGTAATCGCCACAACCGGGACACCACCGTACCTCCTGATCCGAGACGAAGTCCTTTCGAGTAAGTTTGGACTCCGCAACCATTTCAGGCATCTCAATCTCCTTAGGTTTAACTCAATAGTGCACGAATCTTTTCGGCTACTTCACGGATTTGGAAGGGTCGCCCCTGAACCTTGTTTAATTTTACCACCCGCACGGGAAAATTTCCCTGTATGAGCAGAGCCAATTGGCCCAGGTTCAATTCTGGTATTAACACCTGCTTGTAGCAGCCGAGGATCTTGCCGAGATTGCGAGGAAAGGGATTCAAATAATGCAAATGGGCCTGGGCGACTTCCATCCCTTCACTACGTACTTGCTCGACGGCAGCCCGAATCGCCCCATAGGTACCTCCCCATCCCAGAACGAGCAAATCCCCCTGATCAGGACCGCTCACCTCCACTTCGGGAATCGAATCGGCGATCAACTCGACCTTGCGCGCCCGGGTACGGATAATCTCTTCATGATCCTCTGGCGCATAGGAGACATTGCCTGTCCGATCCTGTTTGCCCAAGCCACCGACCCGGTGTTCCATTCCTTTCGTCCCCGGTACCACCCACGGCCTAGCCAGGGTTTGCGGATCGCGCATATAGGGTTGGTACCCCTCGGGATCAGCGTAAAACTCAGCCTCGATAGCTTCAATCGAATCTGGATCGGGAATCTTCCAGGGCTCGGAATTATTGGCTACGTACCCGTCCGAGAGGAGAAAGACCGGCGTCATATAGCGAACCGCGATACGGAAGGCTTCGATCGCCATATCGAAACATTCGACCGGAGTTGCGGCAGCGACAACCGGTATAGGACTCTCGCCATTACGACCGAAAAGTACTTCCAATAGATCAGCTTGTTCGGTCTTAGTAGGCAAGCCCGTACTGGGCCCCCCGCGCTGAACATCGACGATGACCATCGGCAATTCCATCACGATTGCCAGATTTATAGCCTCGCTCTTGAGCGCAATACCGGGCCCACTACTGGCCGTGGCTGCGAGATTACCCGCAAAAGCGGCACCGATCACCGACCCCATCGCAGCAATCTCATCTTCGGCTTGGAATGTCCGCACGTCGAAGTTCTTTAGAGCCGACAAACCTTCAAGGATCGTACTGGCTGGTGTAATCGGATAGGAACCATAAAAAAGGGGCTTGCCAGCCTTCTGAGCCGCCGTAACCAAACCAAGGACAATGGCCTCGTTGCCGGTTATGCGCCTATAAACCCCCGGCTCAATAACCTTTCGACCGGGCACTGTGACCCTAGCCTGAAAAGTCTCCGCCGTTTCGCCATAGTAATAACCAGCTTTCAACGCTTTAGAATTCGCCTCAACGACCTCGGGGCGACTGGCAAATTTGGCTTCGTAGAACTTGAGGGTGTAGTCGAGCGGGCGATCGAAAATCCAGAATACCAACCCCAGAGCGAAGGCATTTTTACATTTATCCTTCTCCTGGTTGCTCATCCCGTCGATCCCCTCAAGGGCATTCCTAGTTAGGGTCGTCAATGGAACTTGATGCACATCGTACCCGACGAGATCATCGTTTTCCAAGGGATTAGTTTCGTAACCGGCTTTCCTCAGACCATTGCGGTTAAATGGATCGGTATTAACGATGATGGTTCCACCGGAATCGAGATCTGGCAGATTGGCCTTGAGTGCTGCGGGATTCATCGCAACCAGAACCTGTGGCGAATCACCGGCAGTATAAAGATCGTTAGCCGCGAAATTAACCTGATAACCGCTCAACCCAGGGACCGTCCCAGCCGGAGCACGGATCTCGGCGGGAATATCCGGAAAGGTGCTTACATCATTACCTAATACAGCAGAGGTATTGGTGAATTGATCACCGGTCAACTGCATCCCATCACCAGAGTCCCCCGAAAATACGATGACTACAGACTGCCGCTCTTCTTTTCGGTGCTTAGGCATATCAGTAGACTCCGACGAGGCCACTGTTTCGACCATTACGCACGACCCTCCTTAGAGATTAAAAATGAAAACCTCAATCCACAGCGCATATTCAAGCCCCTTCTTTGGTGTGGGGTATGCGTTCGGGATCGGGGGGGAGGTTGTATATATCTTTGGGAAACTGGTCAGTAAGAAAGTGGATGATTTCATGCTGGGGCAAATTGCCCTCGATACGACCGTCTTCATCAACTATCGGGACATTGCGGTAATGACCATTATTCATCAGCCTCAGCGCTTTGCCAATAGACTCTTGTGCGCAGAGGCTTTGTGGATCACGAGTCATAAATTCGGCAACCGAATGTCCCCAGACAGATGCATTATCGGCGATTTTAGTTAGCACGTCGCGCTCAGTAAAAATACCGGCTACACGCCCTTCGACTTCCACCAGCACAGCACTGACTCTCGATTCGCGCATCTTTTTTAACACATCCCCTACGACACAACCCCCATCGCAAGAGATATAACCGCCCAGATCGAGCCGGCTGAGAACCTCTTCTCGAAGCAGTTGGACGATATTCATGCGAAAGCCCCAATCATGGGGCCTAAGGTCCGCGGAGAATACCGCATAATCAATCTCATTTTACACCAGTTTTTTGGTTTATTGTCTACCATTATAATTATAGACAGGAGTTAAATATCTCGCAACCTTATGTATTTCGAAACCTTCTGCCCCCACCTTTACCGAATATCCCGGGTGGTTCAATCAAGCCATGTCCACGAGCCAATCTGCCTCCTCTACAATCCTTGGCTCCTGATCCGCGACAACTACCGTCGCCCCACCGACCACCAATCCCCTCAGAACCGCAGCCGTCAACCTCAAATCATCAGCATGGTCGCCACTAGCAGGGTCGTCAATCAAAATCCAATGGTTCCGGGAAGCTCGCGTCGATTCCAAGGCAAGGCGCAAACGCAACCATTCCCCGCGTTCGAGATCTCGCAAATTCTGCCCCAAAAGCAGATACCCCAAACCGTAACCAACAGCCGCATCAAGACGTTGATGCAATTTGGAATCTCGGATAAAGTGAGTACTGGCGCGAACGATACTCATTTCCAAAACCTCGGCAATGCTTACCCCACGCAGGGTGATTTCTCTAATCTCTTCCCGGTATCTCCGCCCCTCACAAGCAGAGCAGGCCAAAGATATATCTTCAAGAAATTCCAAGTCAAAATAGTGGCGCCCCTCCCCCTCGCAACTAGGGCAGCGGCCCCCGGGACGATCAAGGAGGAAGGCATCCCGTCCCCATCCCAGTGACACTGCCGCTGGCGATTCCGCATAGAGTTCGGCAATCCGACCGAAAATGCCCAATGCCTCCATCAGGGTGGACTCTCTGCCTGGAGCAATGACTTCTACAACCCGTTTATTTCGCTCCAGGCCAACAACCTCATAGTTGCTGGCTTTTCCCTTGAGTATTGGCGATAACACTTCAAAAAGTAAGCGGGTTTTACCGCTGCCAGAAAATCCCCGTATACAGGTCAAAGCCCCCTGGGGAAACTCAACATCAAGACAGCCAACCCCCCCCTGACCGTAAATAGCTACTAGGTCCCCCGCAGACTTCACCCGCTTCTTTTGCACTGGTGGCGTGGATGATGGCTTAAACTGGATCTGACTAGGGCTTCCATCCACAAATTCCCAAACCTGGTCTGCTCCGGCGACAAGATCGGGGGTGTGATCCAACAATAACACGGTATTGCCCCTTTCGGCCAGCCGCTTCAGCCCCTCTATAACTTTGAGCAAAACCCCCGTATCTAATTGGCTGCCAAGACCGTCGAAAATATAGAGTATCCCCATCAAACCACTACTTAAGCAGGCTACCAACTGCAAGCGCTGCCACTCACCCGCGCCCAGCGAATCAAGACTCCGATTCAACGCTATCCCACCCAGATTGACACCACATATTTCAGCGAGGATCGCCTCAATCTGGGCACTCGCAGGAATGGCGACACTCGTTTTAGCGAAAAAAACCCTCAACTCGTCAAGCCGGCACTCTCTCAAATCGCTCATCTTCCACCCCCCCAACGAAACCTGGCGCGCCAGATCGGAAGAGCTATTCTCACCCAAGTCGACCGCGGCCAATTCTTGATATTGATGGCCACACTGGCCACAGGTTGGCTGCTGATTGAGGTTCAATACCGAATTGGATTCGACCTCCAACACCACAGTCTGACCGGAAGAAATCGAACGACTTACGCGAACTGCTTCCAAAAATCTCACGCTGGATTCCGGGGTTGGCACGAGTCGATCGACGACCACGTGTACCAAGCTTCCCACTCCAGAAATTTCGGTCAGATCTCCGTCTAAGCGCAAAATTTCACTACCGATCCAAATTCGCGTAAATCCGGCCTCTCTCAATTCCTGCCCCACCCCAACCCAATCGGACCCAGCACCTAATTTCAGAGGTGCCAGCACCAAGCAGCGTTTACCGGAGAAATGACGAGCGGTTTCGACTTCGACTTCTCTTGCTTCGTACCCCCGACAAAGACCCCCGCATTTACTACAGTGCATCTCCCCATTATCCACCATGATTTGGGCCAGCACCCCATCGAGTTGTAAATAATCACCCACGGTGCGCCCCCGGCGATCGGGCTCCAAATAAATAGCCGGTGGCAAGCCCGCTATTTCATCCACATCGACTTGGGCTACTCCACTTGAATTTCCTCGCTCTGCCGGGGCCAGCGCCTGCATATAACGCCGTCGGCTCTCTGCAAAAAGGACCTCTAAGGCCATAGCTCGCCGACCGCTGCTAGAGCGGCCGGTAAAGCAAATCACACTACCCAAGGGCAAATCCATATCTACTTCTTTGAGGCCTCCAGTGCGAGCTCCCCGCACTTTAATGATATTATTCATGGATTCATCCGCAATATCGAATCGATTTTCGCCCGCAAGATTTCGTTGTCGTTACCTCTTTTCAATAAAAAGTCCCAATGCTTCTCCGCCTCTTCAGAACGTCCCAGACGTACGAGAGTACTTCCGAGTCTATAATGAGCTTTGGCATAATCTGGGTCGAATTCAATTGCCCGGCTAAAAGCCCTTAACGCCTCTGAATCATCCCCGAGTCGCTGCTGAACCAAACCCATATTGAAATGGGCTCGAGCATAACCAGGATCTAAATCCAACGCTTTATTGAAATTCCTAATTGCCTCCTCTAACTCGCTTAACCGGTAATAGCTTAGACCGAGATTATTGAATAGTTGGGGCTTGGCAACACCGTTTTTTGCTGCCTGTGTGAAAACTCTAATCGCCGCACCGTACTCACCACCGCCAAATAACTCTAATCCGCGTTGAAGTTGGGGGTCTATATTCGCTGTCGCGGCATGGTCAGTTCTACCCTGTTTGAACAGGACTCTACCCAGTCCAGCTCGGGCTGGAGCAAAGGATGGATCAATATCCAAGGCATGACGGTAGAGATCCTCTGCCCGCTGCAATTGCCCCTGGCGCTGATACAAGGACGCGAAATTATAATAATCGACCCTTTTTCGAGTCAGTCGCTCCGCATCCATATCGCGAAAATTAATCGGTAATGCCACTATCACCGTCAGGCAACACAACCCCATCATGGGTCGATATACCTGCAGAGAAAGCATTCTGGCCACCTCGACCACCCAACGAGCGGCATAGAGCAATAGCACTGGAACTACGGGTAAGCGATATTCGGAAGACACGAAAAAGAGTAGACAACCACCCAGATAGGCCAACAAATATAAATCCAATAGTTCAGACCTGCCCCGACGACCACCCAATACCCAGTTCGCCACCGCCAGGGGAGCAATGATCCCCCAGCCAATAATGCACCATCGCAAAAGGGGAACCCAATCCTGCGCCAGATAAATGCTCAGGTTGTTCTGCGCCTCGACCCTGTTCCAAAACATATAGAACTTACGGCCCACTAAACTCAAATAGGCGAGTGGATTTTCTACCGCGAAATTCAAACCGGCGTCCAACCAGAATTCGGAAGCCTGAGCCGGGCTCATTGCGCGACCTGCGCGAAGCTCCGCTTCGCGAATGAACGCCGCACGTTCGAGATCGGGTTCGGCACTTTCGAGGAAATCAACTTGGGTGTAGATGCCATTCGCTCCGGCGTGGTTGCCGACATAGAAATTCATGCCCGCTGAAGAGGTGGTCAACAACCACTCGCCACCAACCACATAATTTCGCAACACCACAGCTCCAACGACCAATCCCGTGCCTGCACAAACGCGAATCCAGCGCCAAAAGCCTTCTCGACCGTCCTCCTTTAGAAACCAACAGACGACTGCTAATACGAAGAGTAAAACCATCGGTCGGGCCGTAGCCGAAACACCTAAGAGTAGCCCCGCCCCCCACAGCCACAGCCTAGTTGCCCTGGCCGAACGAATCAGGCAGTAAAGAGCCGAGAGATTCAACAAGACAATCGCCGAGGCCGTCAGCAAAGCCCCATCGTAAAATATAAATGGTTGGTACAACGCGCCGATTCCAGCTGCCACCAACCCAGTTTCCTGCTGCCACAGTCTTCGGCCAATCCAGTAAAGCAGGTAGCAACTACCCACCCCCATCACCCCTTGCACTAAACCAACCAGCCAATATTCAGGCTGCAATATCGAGTATATCGCGGCCAAGAAATAGGGGTAAAACGGGTTCATGAAAAAAGGAGTTTTACCCCACCAATCCCCTGCTATTATTTCCCTGGCCCTGTGATCGTAAAACTCCGAATCGATCAGCAGCACTTCAAAAAGCGGCGTGTCGACAGCCTGGTAGAGATAGATCAGCCGCAAGCATAATGCAGAACCAAGAACGAGGAACAAAATACGGCTCGGCCAATGATCGAATCTCATGGTTGGAGAAACCAGTAGTGGAAAGAAACAATCGGCCGTAAATCTCCACCATAATGGATAGGCAGGGTTTCGATCTCTACCAGAGAATCCCGATCTGCACCGGATATTTGGCCCACGTTTAATTCAAGCCAGTTGCGTCCCCTCCCTCCAGGCAATTTCACGGTGGCGATTGGTTCCCCATTAGCCCTGACTTCAAAGTGCTGGGCGATTCCGGTCACCGTGCGCATGACCATCAAAGCCGGTTTTCCTGGCTCGAGTTCGACCCGCATCCGCTCGCCCCCGGTCACGGTACGGCCCCCATCGATATAAACTCCCTGGGAACCTTTTTCAGCTTGCAGACAAAGCAATAGATTGGCCTCACCGCTGCCCGGGACCCAAACTGTCGATCGGTAATCATGTCGGTTTTCGCTATCCAGGTCGGCGATATCGATTCTATCGACAACTCGCCATCCCGCTTCCATCAGGGTTTCGTTGCGGAGGACATCACCATTCAAACTCGGATGCCAATTTGCCCGGTACAAAACCTTTTCCGCATCGATAATCGATGGTTCAAAAACGCGAATTCGGTGCAACGGTTCTAAGAAAATACCCTCCGGAAAATTGAACCAATTGGGGAAAATAGCAAAGTATTCTGGTCGTTGGGCCGGGGGCATTGCTTCTAGGTGCTCGAAAATAGACCCGCTCCCCTCTCGCCATGACGCACTATTGCCCGCACTGGTCAAACCAACTAGATCTACCGTCCGGCGATTGCCGAAGTAGCGCAACGCCCCGGCATCGTTTATGGCGAGGCGGGCATCTGGAGGCAAGTTCGCATCGATAAAACCAGCCATCTCAATCTGCTGATTACGGATATCGCTACAGTTTTCCCCGTAAGCAACAGCAAAAAACGCCGCTGACATAAATCCCCATAGAGCAAAAAACACCACACATCCCACACCCAGTCTTCTCCCCCATTCCCCCCCATCGGCGAATAAGCGCCCTGCCCCCAAAGCCACAAAGAGGATATAGAGGGGTAAAAAAGGTTGTTGGTAACGATTAAAATGCGCGTCGTATTCTACGAGGGTACAGGTGATTAAAACTCCGACGACCAACCATGTAGCGCCCAGAATGGCTCCCCCGGGCTTTCGCTCTTTCCATTCATCCCAGATCCGCCAGCTGATTTCAGCGAGAAAAAAAAGGGCTACAAAAGGGGCAAAAACCACGCGGCGATAATTGCTGTCATAGGCATATAGATTGGCGCTGGTCTGTTGCCCAAGAGATCCTGCAAGAATTCCCTTTGTGAATTCTGCAAAATCAAAGATTATCCCCTTTAGCAATTCGGGGAACGAGGCATGAGGTTCGGTGAAACGCCACTTAGCCTCTAAGCCGGCCAAGCCGGGAGATCCTGTGAGATAGAGAACCAGCACTGCCTGTATACCCCAGGCCCCCAGCGGCAACCACCACCACCAACCAAGGTTTTCACCGCGACTCAACCTGCGATAAAAGAGAACGATAAAAAGGGGGACAACCAACGCGATGCCTTCGGGCCGAGCAAGAACCATTAAAGTCGCAGCGAGTGGAATTTTTGAATCGCCGATCAGATACAGATACAAGGTCAGTAGTATAGAGAAGCTAAAAAGCCCGATCTCCATACCACTGTAATACCCCCAGAGGAGAGGCCCGCAGAACAAAAACAACAACGAGGCGATACAACCGCTGAATTGACTATCTAACCTTTGGCCTATGAGCAAGAGTAATTGGGCACTTAATCCGAGAAGTACAAAACCCAAAGCAAGGGCATATACGACAATCCATATCCCCTCTACCCCCAACCAAAAACCGGGTACCAACACCAACATGTAGAGTATACTGCTAGCCCCTGCACTCGGTAAAGATCCGGTATTGTACTCGAGGAAGTATCCTTGCGCTGCCTGACGTGCGTACTGAAAATAGATGAAGGAATCATCCAGCGGCAGTCCCAAATGGCCACCGGTATGGTAGAGCATCGAAACAACATATACTACGAGCCACCATAGGGTCAGGGACCAGATTACAGCCAGATCTCGCCTCGTTGGATTCATTGAAAGAGGTTGCCCTTGATCCCGCGAAATGTCATCCACATACTAAAGAATATACATTGGTATCACGCTTGGAGCATCGGTATCATATAAGCTGCTATCGCAGCGTTGATGAGGTCCAAGCATAATGCCAACAACCCAAAGATTTCTTAATAAAACTATGCGCATACTCCAGGTGCTCGCCTTTTTGTTCATCGTTCCGACTGCAACTTTAGCGGATAATCCCTTCGTACACCACCTTCTCAACCAGGTACTGAAAGCACACGTGAGTGCCGATGGTCAGGTCCGATACGCTGCCCTGGCAACAAATCGGATCCACCTCGATGCCTATATCGATAGCCTAGGCGATTACAGCCCGGAAAACCACCCCGAGTTGTTTCCAACACGATTCTACGAACTGGCTTATTGGATAAACGCCTACAATGCCTTTGTGCTCCGGGGTATAATCGATGCGTATCCAATATCCAGCGTCAAAGACGCCTTCTTTTTGAATGGCTTTTTTAATAGGCAGAAATTTGTCGCCGGGGGCCGCAGCATGACTCTGAACGATATTGAAAACGGAATTATCCGGGCTAGATACGGCGAACCGAGAATCCATTTTGTATTAAATTGTGGAGCTCGCAGTTGCCCACAATTGGAAAACAAGGCCTTTACCGGGGCCACTCTCGATGCCCGGCTAGAACAAGCTCTGAAGCGCTTTGCTAATGATCCCAAACACGTTCGACTTGAAGGGAAACGGCTCTACTTATCAAAGATCCTAGATTGGTACCAAGAGGATTTTTCAGACGAGTTTACGCCCAAACGCCCCAACTCCGAAAACCAAACCGACATAGTCAGCTACCTATTCCCCTATTTAGAATCCAGTTTAGCCGACCAGCTTATTGGGATCGATAATCTCGAAGTTGAATTTTTCGACTACGATTGGGCTCTCAACGATGAAAGCGCAACAGAGAGTATAAAGGGAAATCCTCACCGTGATCTGAATTCCCCGCAACTAAGACCGCAAACCCCTAATCAATGAATGGATTATATTTCTTTTCTTCTCCAACCGTCGTAGCGGGTCCGTGACCTGGGAAAAGAACGGTTTTTTCATCCTGGCCCAGCACCTTCTCCACCACTGCCTGGCGTTGAGCATGATAGTTCGTCAGAGTCCTAGTTCCACCGAGCGAACCCGCGAAAAGAGCATCGCCGACAAAGGCCACTTCCCCGTGGACCAAAGTGACCCCGCCCGGGGTATGACCAGGTGTAGATCGTATCTCAAAGCACAATTTGCCAACCTGCACAACTTCACCTTCGATTAGTTCCCCTTCTACTTTGTTGGCCAGACTGCCCATCAATCCCAAATCACTCCCATTGATCAACGCCGGGGCTTCAACTGCCTGGCAAACCTCAGACAGAGCACCGATATGATCCTGGTGCCCATGGGTCAAGAGGATCGTATCTACTGCCAAGCCCAAAACTTCGATATTCCGCAGGATTTTTTCCGGATCGAATCCCGGATCTATTAGTGCAGCTTTGCCCGTTTCCACACAACCGACAACATAGCCATTCATTTGAAAACCGCTGCCTAGAACCATCATCTCAACTCGTAGTCCCTCAACTGGCCTCCCAGCTGGATAGAGGGGGAAAAAACGTTTTTGGGCACTCCCTTCTAATTTTTCCGCGTCTAGACCCAACACCCGTGCGAACCTCCCTATAGTCTCAACTCCGGGGATCAATTCGTAATTTTCGACCCGGGTTAAGTCATCCTCTGAAATTCCGACCTTCTCGGCCAAAACTGCCGAATCGATCTCCTGTCCCCGCCGTGCCTTGGCAACGATATCGCCGAACTCGTCTTCTAATTGAACGTACATGGAATTATTTCTCTTCCCTTGATGTTTTGTTTCGGTTGAGTCGCCATCAATTCTTGTCCTGATCTGCCTCCAGTCCCTCCAAATAGCGGTCAAAGCTCTCTTCCCAACGACCGACGGTCTCACCCGGTCCAATCAACTTGAAGAAGACTAACCCCGATCGATGAGAGGCTATTGCACCGAGCATCCGATAGCCTGCTTGGGTTTCCACACTGCCCATCCCTCCAGAAAAGGTTCCGCTAATATCGACCAGAGTCACTTCGATATCTCCTACTTGCTTGATCCAACGTCGTGCCTTTTCCCTGGGAGAACTATTGTCTTCAGCCTTAAACTGGCCGTACCATCGCTCAATATTAGCTTCAATTCCCCCACCTTGCCCGGGACCAAAATAAAATATCCCCAACGTCGCCTCTCCAGCCGGCCCAGGCAGGCCGTATTGGGCTACTCGCATCGAAGAGGATGGTTTCTGCGCCACCCATCCTTCCGGCGCCTGTGCACTTAGAGGCCCCAATTGCTCGCGATCCCCAACCCGATTGGAGACAGCTTCCCCCATAGGTTTGAACCCGTGTTTGGACATGGCGGCCTCGGGCTCGTCAGCACTGAAATTTTGACTGCATCCGCCCATCCACATCCCTATCCAGACCAGAGCACAAAACCAGATTTCCTTATTCACCTGTCGTTCCTTCCCCTGGCTTCCATAACACATCTGTTGCACCATCCAGGTTCGCAGCCCTAGCCAATACGAAGAGCAAATCCGAAAGCCGATTGAGGTATTCTAGAACAGGTTGGCTCACATCCTCGGTATCAGCCAGTTTCCAGGTTTGGCGTTCAGCTCGGCGACAAATCGCGCGGGCTAGATGCAGATGAGCCGAAAGAGGACAACCCCCAGGTAAAACAAAACTTTTCAGCGGCTCCAGTTTCGCGTTGATCCGATCGATCTGATTTTCCAGAAACCGGACCTGATCTGGCTTCAGACGCAACCTTTCGCCCTCGAGTTCCCCCTTTGCGCAAGGAACGCATAGATCGGCGCCAAGATCAAAAAGGTTATTTTGCACCCGGCCAAGCAACTCATCAAAAATTGAGTGTTCCGATCTAGCAAGGCCGATCGCCGAGTTGAGTTCGTCTACACAGCCATAGGCGTCAATGCGAAGACTGGTCTTGGGCACCTGCGACATATCGCCCAGTCGTGTCTGACCTCCGTCTCCAGTCCGAGTGTAAATTTTCGATAATCTAACCATTGCCTCGCTTTTCTGTGTGCACTTTATCCAAAACGGCTGTTTTCCTCTTGAACACACCGCAATACCAGCTACTCAAAGCAACAATATCGACCGTATCTAGCCAGTGAGTGACCTTGCCACTCCTGCTTAGTCAGCAATGCAACCAGGCTCGGCAAACCATAGCCTGAACTTAACTCGGCTGCGGGTTATATCCACTTACCACCCAGCTGCTCTACGCCGCAGAAGAAATAGAAAAAAAGGGGCTCCCAACAATGAAGTAATGATGCCTATGGGTAGTTCTCCGGGTGCGACTACAATCCTGGCCAACAAATCGGCCCCCACCAACAAGATGGCTCCTCCGAGCATTGCGCTGGGCAAGAGAACTCGATGGTTCGGACCGACCAGCAATCGCATGACATGCGGTACTATCAAACCCACAAAACCGATGATCCCACTGACAGATACAGCTCCTGCAGCCAAAAGCGTAGCGCCGACGAGCAACAAGCGTTTGACCCGTTCGACATCGACACCTAAATACTGGGCCTGCTCTTCACCCTGAATTATCAGATCGAGGTCTCGAGCGTAATATTGCAAGAAAAGTGAACCAAAGGCAATCTGCGGCCAGATCATATGTACGTGTTCCCAACGCCGAGAGGCAAGGCTACCCATCAACCAGAATAAGATTCGCTGGACATCTGCCCCATCATTGGCAACAATCATCACCAGCGAAGTCAGAGCCCCGGCAACCGCCCCAAGAGCAATGCCGCTGAGCAAAACCATGGTGGGAGGCAACCTCCCGCCCCGGAGCGATATGCCGTAAACCATTAGCGTCACAGCCAAAGCCCCGGCAAAAGCCAGAAGGCCAATTCCGCTCAGGCCATAGAACCAGAAGTCCAGGCCGATAACCATCGCCAGTGCAGCGCCCAATCCCGCCCCTGAAGAGATACCGATGATGTAGGGGTCGGCCATCGGATTTTGGAAAAAACCTTGCATGACCGTCCCACTCAAGGCCAGGGCCGCCCCGACAAGAGCGGCAAGAAGAACCCTGGGCAGGCGAATATCGGCAAGGATCAGTGCTGAAATTTCATCGACTCGATCGCCAGATTCCCCTTTATCTATCAATAACCCGATCACTCGGTGCGCAGGGATATCGACCGATCCGATCCCCAGGGAAAAAACCATCCCCAATCCCAATACAACCACAAGCGCCGAAAAGATATAGAAAGGGTTAGCGAATCTGGCAATCATGGCATGGGAAAGAGGCTTGGATGGATCAAACGGGCTACCTGCTCGTAGGCATCAACAAGACGAGGTCCAGGTCTGAGCAACCAGTCAGGTTCGATAAAGTAAAGCCGACCCTCAAGAACAGCAGGCACCCTCTGCCAACCATCTGTCCGCCGCAAGCGAGTAACCTCCGCGGCCAAGGAATCCACTCCGACAGGATTATAGGTCGTGATGATGATCTCGGGAGCCCAGACAAGTATCGTCTCCAACCCCACTTGCGGCCAAGTACCAGATGCCGCATCTCCTACATTAACCCCACCCGCTCTGGAAATGAGATCGCCAATCATGGTGCCAGGTCCTGCTGTATAGACAGGATCGCTCCAATACCCCCACATGACCCGTGGCCTGGACTTAATCGTAGTCAATCGAAGATCGACGGCAGCAATGCGCTCCTGCAGTTCAGAGCGCAAACGAGTTGCAGCTCTCTCTTTGGCGCATAGGTTGCCGATCCGGTCCACGGCTACCAGAAGTTGGTCTAAACTCTGAATATCGAGAGAGAAAACATTGATCCCAAACTCGCGTAAAGAACGAATCCCCTCGATATCATTGCCCCGCGAAGCCAGAACTAGATCCGGACTAGCTGCAACGATCTTTTCAAGGTTCAAGACATTGAATCCGGCCACTTTTTCGACCTGAGTTACCTGCTCAGGAAAATTGCACACTTCGGTAACCCCGACCACCTTTTCGCCCAATCCCAAAGCAAAGAGCAATTCGGTATTGCTCGGTGCTAGTGAAACGATGCGCTCAGGAGGAGCCGACAATTCTACTTCTATACCGAGATCGTCGATTAAACTCGCCGCCTCAACCCCTCCACTACAAAAAAAACTCGCCAACAATAGGGCCCAAAAAGAGCTTTTATTCATCGGAGTGTCTCCTCTCTTCAACCCGCCGCGATAAGGGCACGACCCTGGGACCTCTTTCAAGCCGTACCCGTACTCCATAAATCTCGGCTATACGATCGGCATCATAGACCTCCCTGGCTGCTCCCAAAGCACATATCCGCCCAGCGTTCATCAACCCGACCCGCCTACTGTAGAAAGCAGCGTAATTTAGGTCGTGGGTGGCACAGACCAAAGTCAAACCCTCTTCGCGATTGAGTTGGTAGAGCAGGTCGAATACCTCGATCTGGTAATTGATATCCAAGTTACTCGTTGGTTCATCAAGAAGTAGAATCCGCGGGTCTTGGGCCAGAGCCCGAGCGATGAAAACGCGCTGGCGCTCTCCCCCGGACAACTCATCGATCCTGCGGCCGACAAATCGGGTCGTAGCAGTCCGTTCAAGTGCAGCATCGACCAAACGGTGGTCCTCGGGACCAGGCTTCTGCAGCCTGCCAAGATGAGGGTAACGGCCCATGGCAACCAATTGCCGAACTTCGAAACCGATGAGTGCTGGGGTCTCCTGAGGTACAACCGCGATAAAACGGGCCAGGTCCCGGCGGTTCAATTCGCCCAGTTCGTTCCCACCGACCGAGATCCTACCCTTCCATTCTGGTATAACTCCGGCCATCGTGCGAAGCAGCGTGCTTTTTCCACAACCATTTGGACCAATCAGAGCAAGAAAATCCCGGTCCTCCAGGACCAAATCTATCGCCTCTATCACCCACTCTCCGGCCCGGTAACCGGCCGCAACTCCTTCCAGATGTAATAGTTTCATATTGCACAAAAAAAACCGACCCCTTGCGGGATCAGCTCCAAAACCCATCTCTGGATAGCCAGCCCGACCAGCCTATCCCGCGTAGGACGTGGGCAAAACGATTCGCAGGCAGGTCTCCTGACTTCCGACTAATTATTGCCGGTTACAGTGGCGGGGCCGTGGCGGATTCTAACCGCCTTCCCTATTCTCCGAACAGCCTAGGCAAGCTCGGCACCTGTGAATGGGTCGAATATAAGAGGGAGACCGATTCTGGTCAATTCAAAGCTCAGCGACGTTGCTGAGCGCGGCGACGGAGAAAAAGCCCATAAAGCAGGAGAAATCCAATAACGACGAGAAGTCCAAAGAATGCGCTCTCACCCCCGACACTCCTCTTGGATTCCCCGCCTTTCAAGATCCCTTTTAATTTACCGTACTTGTCACTATGGGCCAATTTTTCTGCCAAACCCAAAGCTTTTTCAGCTTTTTGGAATTGCCCTCGAACGATTAAAATATTTATATAGTTGTAGTGAGCTTCTACAAGCGAAGGATTCATACGTCTGGCGATTTCGAATTGTTTTTGGGCTTTTTCCTCCTTGC
Source organism: uncultured Gemmatimonadaceae bacterium (assembly GCA_964520345.1). Classification (GTDB taxonomy): domain Bacteria; phylum Latescibacterota; class UBA2968; order UBA8231; family UBA8231. The sequence goes on from CAZFMY010000015.1 coordinate 60,369, forward strand.
CCAGTTGCTGATAAGCCGACCCCAATCCACTTCGAGCCATCGCTTCAAATTTATTGGCGTCTTGCTCCATTTTTTTAGCCGATTTCGCTGCCCTGAGAAAGAGGGTCAGAGCCTTGGCGTACTCTCCTTGTTGGTGATAAATCGTTGCCGCATTATATAGGGCGCCGTAGTGAAACTCATCCAACTCAAGGGCCTTATTGTAATTGGAGAGTGCTTTAGCGGGATCTCTTTCAACGCCTTCAGCAGAGTCGAATTTCAGCCCTACAAAATAATATTCGTACGCTGTCGGGGGGGATGACCCGCTAACAGCGAGAGCATAAAGGGTGGCAATAATGGCTAAGACGAGGTGGGTCATAAATCCAAATGATTCTTTTAAACGTCCGATTCGGACCTAGATGGATAGACGGTGCTAAAATAGACAATATTCAAAAATAGCTATTCCCAATTCGCAGAGCGATCAGACCACAGAGTCCCGTAAGCACCACACTGCCCAAAACGAGCCAAAGCCTTGGGGGCCCTGATTCCACTTTTTCGACCTTCTTTGCCCTTTGCCCTTGTTTGGGCGGTTTGAGTCCAAGCCTTCCACTACCCCTTTGCAAAGTCGGCGACTTTTGCTGGATGTACCGGGCCATATCTTCGTAAATACAATGGATACCGTAGGCGTTTTCGGCCTCGTCGTAATCAGCCAGATGGGACAAGGGCAACCATTGCACAGGATCGATATCCAGAGCAATTGGAAATTCTATCTGCACCTTGACCCTGGCTTGTTCATACCCCAAAAGACGAACGTAATAACGCAAACGACAACGGTCGAAATCTACCAAACAACAGCGGTAACCAACCTGACCTAACTGACGTAAGCCATCCTCCACATCGCGCAGTAGGCCCAAATCGCGCTCATGACGCGCAATAAGCAGTTGATCACGCAACGCTTTAACCGTTGTTTCTGCTCCCCTATTCACTGCTCTCTCCGGATGCCCTTTCCCCCTGTCCTGTAATTAGTTTCCAGGGATGCTTGCTGATTTCTTTTACCGCCTCGGATGCAGTATGCAGGTTGGTCAACGTCGAATCGATTTCGGCTTCCTTGTTCTGGACCATATTATCTACGCGAACAAGAACCCGGTCGAGCCTTTCGATTGCCTGACGCAGAGAACTCAATGAGGCCCGTACATCCTCCTGGCTACTCAGAACAACTGAATCGGTATGCTGCAAAGTTTTGTTTAGTTGATCAGTATTCGACTTTAAACCAGTGAGAACTCCTTCGAAACCGGGTCCCATTGCTTCGAGCAGGATACGACTGGCAACTAATAGGCTATCGGCGCTATGCGCTACCTGGCCCATATTGCGAGAAACCTGATGCACACTGTCGCCAAGACGTCCAAGTTTGTAGCCTAAATCCGAACGGCGAATGCTCTCACCTGCCCCACCCAATTTATGCGCCATCTCGGTTATGCTCGCTATCAACTCCTTCATCCCCAGTGCATCCCGACCTTTAATCCGCCCACCATTGGACAATGCAGGACCATCTGCCTTGCTGACATCGAGATTAATAAAGGTATCGCCGACCAACCCGCTACTGCGAATTTCTGCTATGGTTCCAGCCGGGACTGGATACCCCTTCTTAATTCCAAGAAATACGCGAAAATAGGGATCTCCGGCCCCTGGTTGTGGATTGAATTCAACATCTTCAACCTGGCCGATAGTAAAGCCGCGCAACTGGACCTGTGTAGCTTCACTCAAATTGTTGATGGTATTGAATTCAGCCACTAGCCGATAGCGTTCAACATCGTCTTTTTGCAAGTATAACAACGCGCAAAAAAGGAATACCGCTACCAATACGAACAACCCGACCAGCGCCTGGCCACTTCCGGTTTGGTGCAAGCGTTTCTTTGCTTCTTGCATCGTCCTTAATCCCAGTTCCCCCGAGACAGTTCCGCCCTGATCCAGGGATGATCGCACTTCATCAGTTCACTAGTATCTCCAAGGGGAACTACTTCTCCTTCTTCAAGTAAAAAAAAGCGATCCGCCCGTTCTAAATAGGGGGTCAACCGAGTCGTCGCAATCAATCGAGTCAATTGCACCTCGCTGCTAAATAAATGCCTCGCAATCTCCTCAGCCGCCTGCGCCCCCAACCCCCGGGTTGGGTCATCAGCCAGGAGTATTACCGGTTCTACGATCAAAGCCCGAGCCAGGGCAACGTAAACTTGTTGTACTCTATTCAACGCAACAGGACGCTGCTTGGATTCGCCCAACACGGTGCAATCCAAAGCAGCCAAGACCGCTGCATACCGCTCGGAGATGAATTCAGCACCCATCTTGCTTGCATGATAGGTCAGTGGCAGGGTAATATTCTGCCGAACATCCATATTCTCGATCAGTCCCCCATCGCTCTTGACCAAACCAATTCGCCGCCGCAAATCCCTTAATTCCCCTGGGGAAAGTCCGAAAACCGACTCGCCATCGACCACCACCTCGCCACCCAGCTGCACCTCATCCTCCCGCTGTATGCCCGGTAGCCCCAAGACCATCCGCAACAAGAGCGACTTGCCGCTACCGACATCTCCGGCCACCACTACGGTTTCTCCGAAGCCCAGTTCCAGATCAATCCTGTGCAGATGGATCGTATCATGCATCTGCAAAGAAACATTCCGCAAAGAAATCGCAGCAGACACGTTTTCCCTTTTCAAATCCAGTAGAACAAGGCCGATATAATAGCGCTAGAAACGAAAACGAAAAACATAGCCTGGATCACGCCCGAACGGGCAACCATCGGGATCTCATAGACGGCTCGGCGGGCTCTGAGCCCGTGATAACTAGAGAACAGGGCAACTACCCCACCAAATAGCAACCCCTTGCAAATACTAATATAAAGATCTAGGGGAGACAACGAGTCAAAAATATATTGCAAGTAAAGGCCAAATGGCATAGTCAACTCGGTGCTGGCCACTAAAAAACCGCCTATCAAAGCAATGACATCAAAGAAAATTATCATGCAAAACATCGAAATCATACAACCTAGAACCCGCGGCACCACCAGAAAATGAAAAATATCTATTCCCAGCGATTCCAGTGCTTCGATTTGTCCAGTTACCCGGTTGGTCGCTAGTTCGGTCGCAATAGCCGACCCCGAACGGGTGATCACCACCATCGCGGTTATTATAGGCCCTAACTCGCGAACGATGCTAATGACCAGAATTCGCCCGATAAGCGCATGGACTCCCATTCCCTGTAGCTGTGGCAACGATTGCGCAATAACGACAAATCCCAGTAAGAGCGACAAAAGACCTAAACCGGGCATCGCTTCCAAACCAGTAAAAAAGACTTGCTGGGTCGTCACCCTAAACGAGGCGATAAAACCCTGACGACGAAAGAACTGGAAAAAGGCTTGGACTACGGCGATAGAAAATTCGAAGAGCCTCCAGGCATTGACCGCATTGCCCCAGACTATTTTACCTATTCCCTGGACCAGGTTGAGCAAGAGCACCATTCTTAATTACTTATCCGAAACTATCAGCAAAACGCCTCGCCTGATCCAACCGCTCTTTGATCTCAGCAACAGCAGCATGGCGATCTTCGAGTTCATAGATGGCCAAGGCCTCTTCGAGACAATCCAAAGCCTGGCGCAGATCGACAGCTTGTGTCGCATCCTCACTACTCAGGTAGATCTGCGCCAAACCCGCCAAGCAATCGGCTCGACCGGACCGGTCGCCGATTTTTCGGTACAAACCCAGAGCCCGGTGGAACTCTTTGAAAGCCGTGAGCAGTTCTTCCTCTGCTCCCAATTGCGCCAGATCGAGGTGGGTTTGCCCCTGGATTAGACAAATTCCAGCCAGAGCGGGTATTTGATCGTGCTTTTCGTATAATTGGGAAGCGCGCTGGGCAGACCGCAAACTTTTGCGCAGGTGCTCCTCTTTACCAAATCCTAGATAGGCCCGAGCGAGCCGTTCCTGATAGTGCGCACTAGCCAACCCTTCGTCTTGCTCTGCAAATAGCACCAGCGCGTTGCGATAATGGCGGATAGCTCGCTCCAAGGCCGCTTCTCTATCTTCAACGACTAGTTGCATTTGCACATCCCCCAATTGCCCCTGTGCTTGTGCCTGACCAATTGAATCGCCACTGCGCTCATACAATGCTCGCGAACGCTCTAGATATTCGCGCGCTAGTTCAAAGCGGTCTAAACCAGATTCTTCCAGGCCGGTATAGGCTTCTCCCAAACTCAAACAAATATCGGCACGCCTTGACCAATCGTCTCCGACTTCGTAGAAATGGAGCGCCTTCTCCAGCAGCGGGATGGCTGAGCGATAGTTGTCCGCATCGTTTTGGGCCAACCCCATATAGGCCAAACCCATGTTATTGTGGACAATGGCCAAGCCCTCCATTTCTTGAGCACTCCTGTACCCATCCAGGGCCTTCTCGTAAAAAGCCAAGGCCCGAAGAAAAGGATCCGCTATCTGGTCCGCTCCTATTCGCTGACAGATATTGCCCCAAAGAGCACAGTGAGCGGGTTGTGGTCTTTTTATCCGCTCTAATTGTTCTTCAGCCCAGCACAATAAAAGTGCCGCTTCGGATTCTCGGCCCTGCTCTTGAATCCGTTCCAGATGTGCATCCAAACCCCGCAGCACCTGATCGAGATCCCTGCTTTGATTGAGCATCAACAGGATCTCTGCCGCGTTGAAATCGGACTCTTGTGGAGCAGGCGCTCTACGGGGCTCAGGGTCCCGCCCAGAGTTTGGCTTTCTCGCGAAGATTCTGTGTAAAAGATCCATGCCCCGGATTAGGTCGTTCAGAAGCGGTAATTGAGCCCGAGGCTCAACTCGTTGTATCGAACCGTTTCTTCCTCGACCAAAGGTCCCGGCACATCAACTCCCAAACGGTCCTCTACCTCTTGCTCCAATGCCTTTGCCGCCAATGATTTAACCGAGAAAACTGAATACTGCCGTACATCAAAACGCAGGTCCAATTTATCAACCAATTCGTAACGCGCGCCGATCCCATAACTAAGAGCCCGATTGCTCTGTGCTTCGGAAATAGCCGACCAAGCATCGTTGAGTTTCTTTGCCTCATCGAGCGCATCGCCGGCCTCACCGAGCGCACCGGTCGAAATATCACTCGGCACAGCGGTAGAGGTGAGGTAAATATTGCCAAAACCCACATTGGCAAAAGGCTTGAGCGAGAGACCTAAGGGTATGTTTATCATCAACCGACCCTCATAGAAGATTGCCGTTGCGGCCTCTTCCTCGCCCCCCCCCAACTGGCGATTAGGCCGCGCAACCATCACCGAAGTTTCACCACCGATAAAACTACTCGACTTACCCCATCTCAATCCCAGACCTAAGCCACCATCGAGATTCGCATCCTCATCAAAACCAACCGCGGAGACAAAAGCCGATAAATCGGCATCCGCCGCTCCCGCTCCCCAAAGGACCAACAAGCTAAAAAGACCTCGCTTAACCATGAATAGCTCCTTGATAAATATGAATTTACTGAATGGTAAAATGGTACAAAAGGCCGGTCTCTAGCGCAAGCACCACTGGTCTTGGATCACCACTAAGCCATGGAACAATACGAAGGGCCCCACCTTCTCAGCCCAGCCTCTTCCCTTTAAACCCCACTGACGGACTTTCATCCTTCCAGCATTTCAGCTTGATAGGGCAGAAACTGCCCTATCTCGCGATAGACCTCCTGGTATTTTTTCACTTTCAACATATCGACTTCCACCCCCAAGCCACTACCATCGGGCACCCCCCAGCGAGGACCTGAAGAAATAGGCAACTCCTCAGTCAAGATATCTGATTCCATCAGTGCGGCTGTCTGCTGGTTGCCCTGGACCAGGTTGGGCAAGGTCAAGCAGAGCTGGTGCGAGGCCGCAGCCATCAAACCCAATTCGCCATGCGTATGCCGGCAGACGGCCAACCCCTCATTGGCGGCTAGATGAGCCAGGCGGTGAAAGGCGGCAAGGGTTCCAACCCAATAGGGGCTGAAACACAAAACATCTGCCGCACGGGCCCGTATAACCTCCCAAACATCCGCCTGGCGCCACAACCCCTCATTGGCGGCAAGCGGCACCCGTACCTTCTGCTTGAGCTCAACCATATTGCGAATAGGATCTTGAGATACGGGTTGCTCGGCGAAGTCGATCGCGTAGCGATCAAAAGCATCGAGATAGCGCACGGCCTGAGCAACGGACCAGGCTCCATTAGCATCGATCCGTATTTTTCCTTCCGGCCCTATGGCCTCCCGCAGAGCTGCAACCATCGCCAATTCGCGATCGAAGTCGACCCCGACCTTAAGATAATAGACGCTATATCCGGCCTTGCGGGCCCTTTCTGCTTGGGTAGCAACCGATTCAGGCGTGCCTGATGACAGATAACAAAAGTAATCGACTTCGTCACGCATCAGACCACCGAATAAACGATAGAGCGGTTGCCCGCAAGCCTTGCCCTGTATATCTCGCAGAGCCATATCCAGCCCTGCAAATGCGAAATTCCCCGACATCGGCCTCAAATCCCAATGCGCGGTGTGGAAAAAATGATGCGCAAGTTTCTCTGCATCCCAGGGATTTCGCCCTTTAAGGATCGGTTCTGCCGCCTTCACTACAGCGCGGATACTTTCCACATCGGGCCCCGGACAGCACTCCCCCCATCCGACCAGGCCTTCCTCGGTTTCCAAACGCACCAGCACTGCACTAACCCCGTCTCGACGCACCCGAGCGCTATTTTCCCGCCAGCGGTAAGGCACACTGACGATAAAGGAATCCAATTGGGCAATTTTCATGGCAAACTCGTTTGGTAAATCTTGGCAACCGACCTAAGCTTTACATATGAAAATACCCAAAGGAATCAAGTGGGCCAAACGAGACACGCTCTTCCCCTATTTCGAAATCGTCTCAGCTAGAACACTACTCCCCCCGAACTACCGCAAGGAACTGCGAGATAATTTCCAGCAAGTTTTGATTTGCGATAACGTGAGTCTCTCATGGACCTGTCACCGAAGCATCGCCCCAACGGCGCTTCAGGGCAGGCTCAACAAAGAGCATTATGCTGCAGACCGAATATGGTCCACATAATTAACCTGACCCTTTGCCTATGGGTGATTATTTTTCCGGTCTTCCAAACCGCAAACGGGCAGACCACCCCTTCGATAATTGGGGAGATAATCATTCTCGGTAACGAACGTACTGATATAGAGATAATCCGGCGCGAGTTGCTCTTTGCCAAAGGAGATCTGCTAGATTTGACCCTGATCGCTGAGACAGAACGAAATCTCAGAAGTCTATTCTTTATTGGAGAAGTGGATATTGACCTAGTCGACAACCACGGCTCAGTCGAAGTCAGAGTAGAGGTAGAAGACCTCCATTCCCGCGCCCTGTCTCCTTTGATTTCCGGACCCGTTGATGAATTGAATTTTGGCCTGATCGGCTTTGACTACAATCTCTTCGGCCGCGGCCAAATCCTTCGACTGGCGCTAGAAAACCGCGCTCTATCCGGCCCCAAAGCCGATTTGCTCATAATTGAGCCCCGTCTCCGAGGGAGTCGGCAACGACTAGGTATTCGACTAGGCTTCGGCGCCGAAGGGCATGACCACGCCCTGAGCATCTCACGACCCTTTGCCACCCTGGCCGACGAGCGTTCCTTTGGTCTTACTCTTTCCTCTCAGGAATCAGTACAGCGTCTCTATACGCAAGGACAACTCGATCATCGCTATAGAACCAAAATCACCAGGAGTCGAATCTGGCTGACTCAATCCTATGGCAACCAGACTAAGATACGCCCTTCGATAGAACTCGGTTTTACCGATCGCCAGTCCACCCCGAGCGAAGGTTTTAGCTATGCTCCCCTCGATAAGACCAGGATCATCCCCAGCCTGGGCCTACTCGTCTGGCACCCCGATTTTAGTAGAGATCGTTTCATACGGAACTTGGGGCCACTGGAAGATCTGCAAACCGGCCCATGGTTTTCGCTCCGCTGGGGTTTTGCACACCGCGAACTGGGTTCAGATCGTAGTTACTCCTTCTACCAAGCACAGTTCGCTCCCCATTTCAAACCCACTGAACACAGCTATACCCTGCTAACCTTCATCGCCAGTACCCGCATCGACCATGGGGGTTTCTACAACGTCATCGCTCTTTCGACCTTTAAAGCTTATGCCCGCATTGGAGAAGCGCATTCACTCGCATTAAGGATCTCCTGGGAAGCGCTGCACAAAAGCGAGGATACCACCCAGCTGCTCCTCGGTCTAAATCGCGGCTTGCGCGGCTTTGCACCCAGAACCTTCGACGGCACCCGACGCTTGTTAGTCAACCTGGCTATACGTCCAACCCTGAAACGCCATTCCTGGTATACACTCGCCGGAGCTGCTTTTATAGATTGTGGAACTGCCTGGACTCCGAATAGAAAACGGCCCCAATTGGCTCTATCACCTGGGCTCGGCATTCGTATCGGCTTGCCCAAAGTTTACAACACTCCGGTACTTCGTTGCGATATAGCCAGTGGAATTAGAACCAGAAATTGGAGACTCTCGGTGGGATTGGGCCAATACTTTTAGCCCAGGAGCAATTGTTTTCAGTTAATCGGCACGGAGCAAAAAAAATACTCGATAGAATTGATTCGTAGAAGAATCTAAAATCCGATTTCAACTTTCGGCATAAACCAAACGATGATCGCAATTCGGACAGACCTTCTCACTGTTTCTCATAACTTGCTGACAGAAAGGGCAGGTCTTTCGCCGTTCGAATAACAGGATTACCAAGGCAAGAGGACCGAGGAGAATACTTAGGTGCAAATATGATAAAACGAGTCTCCCTCCCCCCCTCAGCAAAGCCCCCAACAGTACAATGATAGACCCCGAAAACCATAAAATAGCTAATTGATAGATTGTAATGTCAAAAACCTTCATAATCAGTGTTTTAGTGTTTTTTGGAATGAATGTAATATAATACATTAGTCTTGATAAAACAAGTATTTATAGTTATCTGGTATTTGAATTTTTTATCTATAATTAATCATTTTGTGAATTATTACTATACCTCGGTTGGAACGACATGAAACGCCCAAGCGTCGCTAAATTCACAAACTTGCCCTTCTACTTTTCTTTTCTTTGCCATCAAGTTAAACAACGCACTTCTTTGAATTACCTTTTGAATTCTATTGATCGACTACCCTAATTCGCTCTTCTGACATAGGGGTTGCCATGAAAGGACAACAGTCACTATGAAGAACCACTTACTCATGCCAATTGGCCTATTACTTTTGGCCCTCGATCTTCAAACCACCCAAGCTCAACCCCTTGAAAAGGCAACCTTTGCCGGAGGATGTTTCTGGTGCATCGAAGCCCCCTTTGACAAACTCGAGGGAGTCGTATCCGCAGTTTCGGGCTATACTGGAGGTAAGAGTGAAAACCCAACCTATGAGGAAGTTAGTTCTGGCTCAACCGAGCATTTAGAAGCCGTAGAAATCACCTTTGACCCAGCGATCATTTCCTACACTCAACTTCTCGATCTCTTTTGGCGGCAATTCGACCCCACGGATTCTGGCGGATCTTTTTACGACCGCGGACACCAGTATACTTCTGCGATATTCTACCACGACGAAACCCAACGCCAACTTGCAATTGCCACCAAGGAAGGTCTCGATCAATCTGGACGATTTGACCAACCTATCGTCACCCCCGTGCGCCCTGCCTCATCCTTCCACCCCGCTGAAGACTACCACCAGGACTACCATCGAAAAAACGCTCAGCACTACCAGAACTATAGGCGTGGATCGGGGAGGGATCGCTTTATCGAAACAGTTTGGAGCAAAAAGTTACCCCCCGATCCCTCAACTACCCAATACAATAAACCACCCATCGAACAACTCCGAGCCCGACTCACCGAGTTACAATTCCAGGTCACCCAGCAAGATGCTACCGAACACCCATTCAAAAATGCCTTTTGGAACAACAAAGAGCCAGGGATTTACGTCGATATTGTTTCGGGCGAACCCCTCTTCAGTTCAACACACAAATTCGAATCGGGAACGGGCTGGCCCAGTTTCACGCGCCCCCTCGAATCGAAGCACATAGTCGAACGCCCCGATAATTCGCTTTTCATGACCCGAATTGAAGTGCGCAGCAAATTCGCCGACTCCCACCTAGGACACCTCTTCAAAGATGGCCCAGCCCCCACAGGGCTGCGCTATTGTATCAATTCAAGCGCCCTTCGCTTTATCCCTGCCGAGGATCTGACTGCCGAGGGCTATAACCAATACAACAACCTATTCTAATAAGAACGCCCCCCCGATCTCTTTCAGATCGAGGAGGCATTCTCATCAATCACAGGTTTGAAGCAGCCTTCAATGAATACCTGGTATTCACATTTTTCCTTCTCCATCATGCCAGGACATGCCTTCTCCTCTGACCAGACGGGAACGGAGTTCGTAACGTCCGGGCCACTCCAAGGGCAGATCTCCGTTTTCAACCATCAACCCCAGTGGATTGACCCGAGTTTTAAGGGGTAAGTTTATCCGCTGACGCTTGCGAGCCGACTCAAATAATGCCATCATCACTTCCTGCACCGCACGCCCCCTCTCACCGCTACTGATTGGCGTTTCTACTCTTCCTTCTATCCAATCAATAGCCTCCTGAGCCTGGTGGGCCCAGCAATCGTGTATAGGCGCTTCGACTCTTTGCCAACCTTCCGTTGCAACATTGAGATATCTAACTGTACCGTATTCGCAATTATATCTGGCCGATGGTCCTTCTGGCATATACATCGGCGCATCGGATGGCACTTCGCTATCGGGCAGCCTCCCCGTATTCAATTCCATGATCCCGTCGGTGCCGATCACCCGACACCCCTGCCCAAACCCACCTCCCAGGTTGCCCTCAATCAAAATCGATTCACCCCCTTCACATCCCACGAGTCCCAGACAGGCATCTTCGGCCGGCAAACCTCTTTCGACCAGATCAGTGGTCCGCTCTACAGCACCCATAACCCACTCTGCTCGTGGTTCATCCATCAAAAAAAGTGCCAGTCTAATATTGTGGGAATTAGTATTGAGCAAATTTCCGCCACAAGCCAATTGGACCTGGGACACCTTGCCAATCACCCCTTCTCGCACTAATTCACGTGCCCTGAGCCAGGTCGCATGATGTGGGCGCTGGTAGGCAATAGAGAGTTTGACATCATTGCGCACACAGGCAGTCAACATTTCGTCCGCCTCCTGCAAATCGACCGCCATTGGCTTCTGGCAGAGAATAGCTCTCGGTTTTCTCGCCGCGGCCGCGATAACCATTTCTGCATGTTGTTGATGCCACGAACAAACATCGACGAAGTCCGTTTTTTCCGCATCGAGCATTTGGCGATAATCGGTATAGCGATGCGCTTCGCCAACGCCGAAGAAATCGCCAAACTCTCTTAGTGCATCCGGGTTGGTATCGGCAATCGCTCCGATCTCCGTGGGCCGATCTTCGATCCCAAGCCAACCACGTGCATGAACTCGTCCAATAATACCACAAGCGATAATAGCTGTTCGATATTTTGGCATCAATTCCTCCCTGGAGTTTCTGGAGTTTGAGGATCCGGTTTGATCTCACTTTACAATATGCAGTACCCAATCCTGGTCCTGAGTCGGTGAAACGAATGTCTGAATCATCCCCCCTTTCGTTTCACCCGATTGAATCTTGTCCCCTGTACGTGGATTATACCAATTGGCTCTCAAAACTCCCTCTGCAGAACTCAAATCGATCTTTAATCTACCACCGTCACTATCGTATATCAGGTACTCTTTACTCGGATGAGCTGTAAGTATGGCGTTCTGACCTTCAACCAATATCTCATCATAGGGCTCTAAACTGGAAGGATCAGAGCGAAGTACACTACGAAAAAACTTGCTCGCCATACCTATAGCCCTACCTTCCCTTACCACTTCATCATACTGAACCTCACCCTGATTGTAATCGAGATACAGGGCCTGCCCCCCGGTCAATCCACAACGCCAAGTCGCTATCCTAATTTTGCGATGAGTCCAATCACCCCTATCTAAAAAAGGACGCCAATGATCGGTATGCGCGACTGGCACATCCTGTCCCGAGGAGAGAGCCAGCAAATCAGACCGACTTGGCAAATATGCTCCACCAATACTTAAGTAAGTCCCGTTTTGCGGCATACCCCCACCGCTTCCCCCACCACTTCTGCTTCCCACCGGATGCTGCCAGGGATCGTGCTCGAGGAACCAATCCGCATACCAGTCTATCCATTCTAGACTGCGGTATTCGCCGATATCAATACCACTGTCCCAAATGATATGCGGGTATGAAGCCAGACGAGCGAGGACATAGCGAAAGAAGCGGAGTTCTGCCTTTGAATACGGCTCCAAACCAAAATGATCGGGCATCATCGCATCATCGCTGTATAGCATGATATAGGCCCCCATATCTCGATCCCGAGCAGCATCCAATTTGGCATTGAGTTGGTCCCAGAATGGCAGAAAAAACTCCTCTCCCTCCTTTCCAACGGTATAAGGTAGAGCTTTTTGCGGCCAGGACTGCGCCCAGTCTACTGGGGCGATCAAGAGTGCTGCAAATCCCAGCAACCTCGCCCCGATCTCTTCGTCTGCAAAACGCAGAGCCTCTTTCACCATCGGGTCATTTAGCTCTCTGCCACGAAAACCCCAATGAGCTCCGTCAGGCACTGGAGGATTCCAGATGACGGGAAAGTCACCCCTCTCTACCCCAAGTTTCCAGTTCTTGCCCGCTACGGCTAGCGGTGGAACCAAATCCGAATCAATACAGAGAAATGAACCCGATTTATGGTTCAAATCCTCATCTGGACTCTGGGTCCGATAAGTCCACTTCCCCAATTCGCCGGGCATGAAGAATATTTTCCAAGACCCTCCACCCGCATAAAAGCCTGAATGGTTAATTTTCCGACCGGAAGGACTCGTGAAGATTACCTCTATTTCAAGGTCAAATGGGTTGCCCTCCCAGGTTTTGTTTACGAATTGAGCTTCGAATCGTTGCCATCGCCCTATTTCGCTTCCCCAGCACTTTCCAATCGTTGCCGGATGAAATACAATCAAGCTCATCCCGATCCATAAACCAATTTTAAGCACCCGATATCTCAGCATCTATAGATCCGCCTCCATCTGGATAGGCAATGAATTTTGTGGACACAGACAGTCTGATTTGTTTTTCTAATCCATCGGTATGAGACTATCACAATTGAGATCCTAAGCCCAAATAATTCAACACCCCGAATTGAATTGCTGTTCAATATACAAGCAAAGAAGGCTCATATGTCTGGTGAATTCACAGCAGCATTTGAAAAGCTCTGGATATCGCTGCGCGAGCGGTGGTGCAATAGCCATGATCTAGGTGGAGCCCTGGCCTTTAGCTACGATCTGAAAATGGTATTCTTTCATCGCGTCGTGCAAATCGATGTGGAAAATACCCGTGTAGATGGACTCATTGATGATGCGCTCCATCACTTTCTCCAACAAGATTTCGACTGCGTCTTTACCCTCTCTCCTCTAGATCGCCCCAACGACTTCGGCGAACGACTCCTGCAACGCGGCTTCAAACAAGGCCTCCTGGCATCAGCAATGGTCTATGAACATCACCCCACTTCCCCGTCACATATCTCGCCCATTGCAGAGATAACGAAAGCCAACCAGGACCAGTTTGAAATGTGGTCAGACCTGATGTGTCGCAACTTCGACTTTCCATTGGCAATGGTCGAGGCCGGTCGCTCCTGGTCGACTGAACCGGACTTAGAGCACTATATTGCCTCCACAAACGGAACCGCTGCTGGCACTGCGCTGCTCTACTCGCAGGATGGAATGGGATATATCGATCTAGTTGGCACCCTGCCCGAGTTTCGCCGTAGAGGAATCGCTTCTGGATTAGTACTTCGAGCCATCGCCGACTCACAAGCGGCCGGCAATCGCTGGACCTCCCTCGAAGCCGAAACCGGAACTTATGCTGAGCAGCTATATAAACGACTAGGATTCCGCACGGTATATCATCGACATCGCTATATCAAAAGCCTCGACAATGAATCTTAAGGGATTTAGACCTCCTGCAAAGACACCCAGCGGTCGTAGTAGCAGTACAAGGACTCCGGCAAAAAATCGCGCGCGCCGTCCTTGAGCATAAAAGCACATCGACCAGGATCTTTCTTCGGTTCGCTTTTATTGTAGTGCTTAAAACTCGCCGAAATCGTCAGCCTTTCCCGGTCTGGTTCATGCTTGGCCCGATGCAGACAGTTCCCATTCCAAAAAATCGTCTGTCCGGCTTTAAGGTCGACGATTAAATCACCTGGCAATCTTGAATCAACTCCACTCTTCATCGCTTCGAATTCTGTCTCGGTCCGAAAACGGCTTTGGCTACCGGGCACCAGGGACAAGGCAATATCGTCGACCATCGCCAGTTCCCACCGACATATGGTCCGCGGTCTTCGCAGATAGTCCAATTCGTCTTTTACACTCCGGTCCATAACCAATCCGTCGTCGCGATGCCAACGCACGTGGAACGGTGCATTATGGGGGTTGGTGAACATCGCCATCGGTCCGAGGTGAATTTCCGTTCCTATCTGTCCATGCACATACTCGAGTAAAGCCCGACAACCATAGTATTCGGCAAAAATTTTTTCCCCAAATTCGGGAGCATACAACCCGACAATATGGAAGGGGTCCCCATCTCCGTAATAATCCGTATAGAGATCGATCTCTCCCGCGCGCACTTTGGCTTTTATTCTCCGTGCTGCAGCACACAACTCTTCCAACATCCCCGCTCCCAGTGCATCATCAACAATAAAATACCCGAGCTCGTCGAAGTCTTTAAGATGATCTTCTCTCAGCATTCATTCTCCCCAGGTGTAATATTATTGGGAGCGACTCTTTTAAAATTCTGCTTCAACGTTTTTCTCAAGAGGACGTAATTTCAGCGATCTCGACCATTCTCTTCTCGCGATCTGCCAACTCCGCCGCCGCTAATAATTGCACTGACCGACGACCATCGTACATGGTCACCGGCATTTCCTCCCCCTGCAACAAGGCATCGAAAAAACGATCGTTCGGATTATACCCCTGAGGTTGAAATTGCGGTGAAATCCCCTCAACAGGCTTCCACTCTTTCGTAGTCTCGCTATAGTGCATCAGCGCACCTGGTGCTCCCAATTCCGCAAAAGTCGAGGGGCCATCCCCGCGCATCTGTACCAAGGCACCCGCAAAGCCGTAAATTTCGGTGGCCAAAGGTGCTGCCGTTTCTGTCTCGCTGGTGTGGAGAGTCGCCAACATGCCCGATTCATAGCGAAAAACGCAGGCATTATTATCCTCAACGGGCAGTCCTGATACTCGAGAGCCTCCCAATGATACCACGCACTCAGGCATTCCGAAGGTCCATGCGAGCCAGAGCATCGCGTGTGATCCAGCATGAAAAAGCGAACGGCGTCCTTCGGCATCTGCGTCGTACCAAGGCCAGGCCGGATCAGTCATGATGGCATGAGCATCGTAGTTATTCTTCTCGTATTCGCGATGACCGTGGCGGCGACGGACCTGGTAAATTGGCCCCAGTATGCCCGAGTCTACCATTTCCTTCATCTTAATATTAGCCGGGGTGAAACGCAGATTATAGACTGGCATAACCTGAACTTTTTTGGTTTCGGCAGCCCTGATCACTTCGTCGGCCTGAGCAATTGTTCGGGTAAAGGGTTTTTCGACTAGACAGTGTTTACCATGCTCAATGGCCGCAATCGCATGCTCGGCGTGTTGTTGGGTCGGCGAACAAATTCCAACAGCGTCAATTCCTTCGTTCGCGAGTACCTCATCAAGATCCTCGATGAACGGCACATCGAATTTCTCGGCTGCTGCTTTGCCCCGCTCAGAGTCATCGTCCCAAATACAACTAAGATCAACTTGGGGATGCCGTTTAGCAGCAGCACAGATCCCCTGAGCATGCCCAAACCAAAAACTGAGTTGAGCGAAGCGTATTTTTTCCATTTTCAACTCTCCACTACTTCGACGAAGCGCCCCGTACTACCGGCCTCTTTAATGGCATCAATGACGCGTTGCGCCCTAAGACCATCTCGACCATCGAGCGCAGTGAACGATCCCGAACTCTTCACTTTTCTCTGAACAGCATTGACGAAATGATCGGTAGAATTCCCACAGCAAGGCAAATCCACAACCTCAGACCAGCCATTTTTTTTATCCAAATCATAAAGTCGCTCTTTTTCAATACGGTAGCTTTTTCCCATGCCGTACACTGTCACCTGGTCTTCAAAGAAGCCATCGCCGCTCAGACACAATAAGTGGCCATCAGGACCTCCCTGGAGCCTAAGGCGCATATCGACAACCTTCTCGTACCCGTCGGGGCCATATTCGACCAGGCCCGAGACCCCAACGATCGGCCTGCCAGTCATCCAGGGGATTAGATCTATAATATGGACCCCACGGGTATGCAACATTCCCCCATGCTGATTTGCACGGTGATCCAGGTTTTTGCGCTGCAACGCACTGATAGCCGCCACTGACAATCCCGATTCTATTTCTCGTCTCACCCGGCGAGCACTTGCCATAAAATGCCGGGTATAAGCGGTCATCAGGATCTGCCCGGACGAACGACTCAACTCAACGAGAGCCTCAGCCTCGACGGTGGTCATCACCATCGGTTTATCGACTAAGACATCCAGCCCCAGCATCAGCCCATCTCGACATTGCTCGAAGTGGTAAACATTCGGAGTGCTGATTAACAGAGCGTCTAGTTCAACCTCCAGGAGCCGCCGGTAATCTGTGAACTGCGGAATAGACATCAGATCCCCGTGGAGTGCATGCAAACGCTCCGCGGAATTATCGCAAATAGCGACAATATCTACATCGCTACGAGCCAGCAAATGGGGCAGATGATAATGGGCACAAAACCCCCCCACTCCAACAACCCCGATGCGTACTTTCACCGTTTATCCTCAACTGGAATTTCTAAGAAAAAGGCCTATCCGATACCTTGCGAAGATACCTCACCGACATGGTCGAACATAAAAGTGATTATCTGTTCCGCCTTCGTCAATGGCCTTAGCAGTCGCCGGGAAAGCCACTATAGAGATCTGCAGCACGGTAATTCAATATGACCAATTCCCTTCAAGATATACACCCAGCACTCATCCAGTTGGAGGCACTACGCAGAGATTCGGATCGGCCTTAACCCGCCCCCCTGCTCTTAGTTTGGTCACCACTGTCTTTTTGCTGCCCTTTATTTCGCCCACTCTGAATTTACTGTTGTCCAGACGCGGCACTTCGATCTCCTCGGGTTTTTTCAGCTGGGGAACCCAATCATATGGTACGCGATAGGCCCGGTAGACTTGATTGTGCCGCGTTTTTCGATCCCAATACGGGCTGATGTATTCCCAGACAGTCTGCGCGTCGGGTCGCACCTCGATAAAACGTCCACCCGAACCTTCGCAGATCAACGTATTACCATTGGGCAACCGCTGGACAGAGCTGACTAGAACGCTGTAAAATTTTGCGTCATCAACCAGAGGAGCATAGCCCGCCTCCTGAGCTGAGTAAGTCCACACGATTTCAAGTGTTACCGGGTTGATTTCCAATACCCTCGAATGGTCCCTCCAAGCATTGTTATGCCCACTTATCGAACTCGGATTGGGGGCACCAAAACCCGCCCTACCTCCGTTGTCGAAAAGCAGTAAATGCCCTTCCCCTGGTAACCCCCGGGGAATAATATGAGCATGGTGTTGACCGATAATCTGACCTATTGCACGCAATTCCTTGGTGGCGGTGTAATCCGGACCGAGCTGCCATACGATCTTCCCCGATTTCTTGTCAGTGATAGCAATGATGTTGGCCTGCCTTCCATCCCATATCAAATTATCGGGATTGAATCTTTCATCACCGGCATCAAACCACTTATTCGGGCCAAGGACTGAGAGCGAATTGACGTGCATATAATCTCCAACACCCCCACCGGCTGGAACCATATTGGGATTGCGATACATTGCGTTTAAAGCAAATTCATCAAATCCCAGTTCATCGAAATGATCGCTGCATAGCCACTCCCATATAACCTTGCCCTCCCATGAGACTTCAATGAAGGTATCGTCAAGAATCGGTTTTTCGCTGATCCCCTTATGGCTCACATTCTTGTGGCAGAGTATCAGCGTGTTTCCACCAGCCAGGAGGGGTTCCATTCCAGGCGCATAATATCCAACTGGATTTCCTTCCCGCTGATAATCGTGATGCTGCCTTGCCATCCACCGAGCCTTCCTTCGCCCATCCTGAATCCGTTCGTAGTGGCGAAACTTCCACACCACATTGCCATCCCAATCCACTTGAATCAAATCCAACATATCGAGATACCCATATCGGGGATCTCTCCGTCCCGTACTAGCCATCAAATAACCACCAGGAAGGATTCGAGCTGGGAACCCTTCCAGCCCCTGCCAGACCTTGACCAGATTACCATTCATATCGACCAGCAGCGTATCCGCACCAGAGGTCGTATATACCGTGTACCCGTTATAGCATTCATCGGGATAATAAATAGTGGTACTGGTTGGAAATACACTGGGGTGCCCCATATTTAATTTACTCCTTGGACAATGCTTTCACTCAGCCACTTCGATGAAACCGAAGACTTCCTGGCGAGAAGGTAGATATATCTCTGTCGGGGACGCCATAGATTTTTGTGAGTCTTGTGCGCTAATAAACAAGAAGGGCGACTATTACTATTTGCAGAAATTAGATGAGTTTCACCACCTTTTGTTGATCGCCAGGTCCATGCATTTGGCCATTGCTTTCAATTCGCCGAAACCTCAACCTGCCATTCTGCAAACAAAGTCCGCATCTTACCCAGGGCACGGTTGCGAAGTTGCCGGACTCGTTCGCGGGTGACGCCGATCTCATCGCCGATTTCTTCGAGTGTCTTCCCTTCGTCGCTTTCGAGACCGAAATAATCCTTGATTATTTTGACTTCGCGCTCCCCCAGGTGATCTAAACTTTTTTCCAGTGAGCGCATCACCTTAGACTCCTCCATCTCGATGAATCCTGTATCCTCGACTGCAAAAGCAGAATGCAGCGGTTCGTTCTCACCTTCAAATACTGGTGCGTCCAAAGACAACTCGCCCTGACCGGCCGCAATAGCGTTTTGCAAGCGTTCCGGACTCATATCAACCACTGCCGAAACTTCATCCAATGTAGGCGCCCGACCCAGCCTTTGACTCAAAACTGCGGTCTCTCGATCCACTAAGTGCATATCGGTCAGGTGACTCATAGGCACTTTTGTCACCCTTTGCACCTGGGGGGCCGCTCTAAAAATAGCCTGGCGTATCCACCACACTGCGTAAGTTATGAATTTAAAACCCCGAGTCTCATCGTAGCGCTCCAATGCCCGCAGCAAACCCATATTGCCTTCGGATATGAGGTCCATCAATAAAGGACCGCCATCCGGGCAATACTCCCGAGCGACACTCACCACAAAACGCAGGTTGGCTTCAATAAGTTTCTCTTTGGCCAAATCATCGCCAGCTCGCATCTGAACGAAGAGTTGGCATTCATCCTCACGGCTAAGAGGTTTGTTTTCTTTTATTTCATCCCAGTAGAGATCAATTATCTCCTGATTTGATTTGCGACCAACGCTATTTTTTATCGCTGCCATCATTGCTCTCCCAATTTACAAATCAATACCGTCTAATTTATGTCGATAACATAGACAGAAGCGATTGACATGTCAATACTTTGTATAATTTTGAAATTGGATTGCAATTTTTCTCCCTTGACGGGACTTGGCCCCCCATCCTGCCGACTTTACACACCGCCCAGGCCCGAACGCACGCAAACAATCATCAATTGCACTGACCGAGCCAGACAAGAGCAAATAATAAAATTCAACATTAATTATTAAAGTATAATTAAAATAATAACTTACCTATAAAATATGATAATGGGCATGCAGATATTTTATTCTTGCCCAACTCCGCCACCGATCATATCACCCACGCACACACCAAAGAATGTTTTTTTATTTTTCTCCTAATATATCTTTGCCTTACAGAAATTCATCGCCACAATCTCTACATGGTTTTTTTTATTTTTTTAATAGACGTATAATTGACAAACCATTTTCCCCCGATATGATCTACTCAAATCAAGTGTGTTTAATCTATCACTCACGCCATAGAGCAGGAGAACAAATCATGAAATTCGTCCGAGCGTCCTTATTCACTCTTAGCGCCGCAGTTTTTGCACTTAATCCAGCAAATGCTCAAGAGGTAGAAAAAGACATCGTTGATGTTGCGGTTGGTGCAGGAGTTTTCAATACCTTGGTTGCTGCCGTTCAGGCAGCTGATTTGGTCGAAGTCCTTAAGAGCGATGGCCCTTTTACCGTTTTTGCACCGACGGATGAGGCCTTTGCTGCTCTTCCCGAAGGGACCGTAGAATCACTCCTTCTACCTGAGAATAAGCCATTGCTCACTTCTATCCTTCTCTATCATGTAGTACCAGGCGCGGTTGCCAGTGGGGATGTGGTAAACCTCGAAACTGCTACGACCGTCAACGGCGCTGCTATAGCTATCGGCGTTGAAGATGGGCAGGTACTTGTCAACGAAGCAAAGGTGGTTCAAGTAGACGTGATGGCCAGCAATGGAATAATTCACGTAATCGACACCGTCATCCTACCCCCTGCCCCTACTGCAGTAGAGGATCAATCCTGGAGTGAGATAAAGCAGATTCTTCGCTAAATCGCAAATCCTACCATCCAAAAACAAAAAACCGCAGCAGGCTGGCCTGCTGCGGTTTTTTGTTTCCTCAATTAAAATCGTCACCACAATGTCCTCCCAATACCTCATTATTTTTTCGTAATTCCCTAAAAAACACCTATGAAACTTGCCAAGTTGCAGATGAAAGCAACGAGCAATTATACCCATCCACCATTCACCTCCCTCACCAAAATAGAAAAATTGATAAATTTTTTACAAAGCCCTGTTGACAGCAAATCAATCTACCCTAACTTAGAATCCAAGAGCGCGAACGTATGTCGGCGTATGCCGGACCCCAAATTTTAGAGTCCGCTTCATGGAATTTTGAGCACAAGTATGTCATTTAGAAAGAGCGGCAAGATCTTTTCCAACGCCTTCTCCTTTCTAAATAATTGGGGGACAGCACTGTATTAAAACGGCAGCCACTATTAACAAGCTTGATTGGGCTTAAGTTTCTTTTTCCTACGCTGGAACTAAAGATCAATCATCATACACCACAGCTGAATTAAAGACATGGCTCAAGTATTTCCGCGCAGTGCAAACTGGGCTTCAAAGGCCAGCATTCTTGTCGGCCTCCTCATCGTAGCCAGTTTATTAGGTGTTCTGCTCAATATCAACCGCACTTACTTCGTCAATCAGGTCAATGTGCCCGTTGACCAACCTGTTCATTTCAGCCATAAACACCATGTTACCGGCATGGGAATCGACTGTCGCTATTGCCACACCACTGTCGAGGTAAGCGCCTTTGCCGGGATCCCTCCCACTGAAACCTGTATGACCTGCCATTCTCAGATCTGGACTGAGGCACCTATACTAGAACCCGTACGAGCGAGTTTCCGCGAGGATAAGCCCATCCGTTGGAACCGGGTCCACGATTTGCCCGATTTCGTTTATTTCAACCATAGCATCCACGTCAACCAGGGCATCGGCTGCCAATCCTGTCACGGCCAAGTCGACCAAATGCCCCTGATGTGGAAGGCCAACTCACTAAATATGGAGTGGTGCCTCGACTGCCATCGTGACCCGGGTCAGCATATACGACCCCGCGATCAGGTGTTTAATATGAATTATCAATATCCAGATGATCAGGAAAGCCTGGGCAAGTCTCTCGTCTCCGAATACGACGTGCAGACCAGTCAACTCACCAACTGCTCTATCTGCCATCGCTGAATAATGGAAAATAGAAAAGATATCGACGTCCCAGCCATTCGCTCCCGCCTTAAAGAATCCCAGGGCCAGGAATACTGGCGGAGCCTGGACGAATTGGCCCAAACCGAAGAATTCGCCACCATGGTTCAGCGGGAATTCCCCGAACAAGCTTCCGAGTTGAAAGATCCGGTAAGCAGGCGGAATTTTCTTAAGCTTATGAGTGCTTCGCTAGCCCTGGGTGGAGTCTCGGGCTGCACCATTCAGCCCACTGAAAAAATTGTCCCCCAGGTCAGGGCCCCTGAAAACGTCATCCCAGGCCAACCCCAATACTTCGCATCTGCAGTCACTCTGGGCGGAATTGGATCCGGGATCTTGGTGGAAAGCCATATGGGACGTCCGACTAAAATAGAGGGCAATGCCGAGCACCCTTCTGGCAGCGGAGGCTCGGACGCCCTAACCCAAGCCACGATTCTTGATCTTTACGACCCAGACCGTTCGCAGACGGTCAAGAATGCCGGGCGTATCAGCACCTGGGCTACTTTCAGCGAAAACCTTGAAAAGGCTCTTGGAGCCCAAGACCTCAAGGGCGGTTCGGGAATCCGTATCCTGACCCAAACGGTTACCTCCCCAACCCTAGGCAGTCAACTACGCGCCCTGGCAACTAAATACCCCAACGCTCAATGGCATCAGTATGAACCCGTTAATCGCGACAATGTACGCGCCGGAGCTATTTCGGCGTTTGGCGAACCGGTCAATACCCACTTTGACTTTTCTAAAGCTCAGATCATTCTCTCTTTGGACTCCGATTTCACCAATAGTGGTCCCGGCAGTACTCGCTATGCCCGCGACTTTGCCGCCGGACGCAGAGTCCGCAATGGAGAGAAAATCAGCAACCGCCTCTATATGGCCGAAACTTCGCCGAGCGCCACCGGCAGCATTGCCGACCATCGCCTAGCACTCGGCACGGCGCAAATCGAAGCCATAGCGATGAAAGTCGCTGCGGGACTTGGGGTTAAATGGAATGGGTCCGTTCCTCCCGCCGACTTTAATACCCATGACGCCTGGGTCAAAGCCTTAGTAGATGATCTTCAGGCTAACCAAGGCTCGAGCTTGGTTATTGCAGGAGAGCAGCAGTCTCCTGCCGTTCATGCGTTAGCTCACGCCATTAATCAGATTCTCGGCAATGCCGGTCAGACTGTCCATTATTCGGAACCGCTAGAAGTCGATTCTACAAACCAGATTGAATCAATCTCGAATCTGACCACAGCAATGAATTCCGGCCAAGTTGACCTGCTGATAATCATAGGCGGGAACCCCGTGTATGACGCCCCAGCAGATCTAGGCTTTGCCACGGCAATCGATAAGGTAGCCTTCCGGGTTCATCTTGGCCACTATACCAATGAAACCTCACAGCTTTGTCACTGGCATATTCCCGAGTCTCATTCTTTAGAGACTTGGAGCGATTCACGAGCTTACGATGGCCTGGTCAGCATTATACAGCCGCTTATCCGCCCACTCTACAAAACCAAATCGGCACACGACCTTTTAGCGGCGATGGTAGGCCAACCCGGGGTACCCGATCTCGAGATCGTTTCTAAATACTGGACCAGTCAAGGACTTGATGCCATTGCCTGGCGGCAAGCCCTGCACGACGGGTTTATCGAAGGAACCTTACCTGCCCCTAAAAACCTATCTTTAGGGTCGCTGCGTCTACCGGCAGACATTGCTCGAATACCCGAAGAAGACGACCTCGAAATCCATTTCCGCCCCGACCCCATGGTCTGGGATGGTCGTTATACCAACAATGCCTGGTTGCAAGAAACCCCCAAACCGATTACCAAACTGACTTGGGACAATGCCGCACTGGTCAGTCCCGCCACCGCCCAACGACTCAGGCTCGAGAGCGAATACATCGCCCAGTTGCGCTTTGACGGTCGTGAAATTGACGCGGCTGTTTGGATCGTGCCGGGACAGGCAGACGGGGTCGTAACACTCCATTTGGGGTATGGTCAACAGCAAAGCGGTCG
The DNA here is from genome assembly GCA_964520345.1 of uncultured Gemmatimonadaceae bacterium. Lineage (GTDB taxonomy): Bacteria > Latescibacterota > UBA2968 > UBA8231 > UBA8231. The sequence goes on from CAZFMY010000015.1 coordinate 84,288, forward strand.
CGTTGGTCGCGATACGGGATTCAACGCCTATCCCTTGCGCCCCTCCGCAGCACTGTGGAGTGGTGTCGGCTTGCAAATCAATGGAAGTTTTGATCACTATCGCCTAGCCTGTACTCAAGACCACCACAGCATGGAGGATCGCAAATTGGTCCGCCAGGCCTCTCTGTCCGAGTATAAAAACAACCCTGACTTCGCCCACCATGGCACGCATGACCCACCTGACGACCTTACGCTGAATAACCATACGGATCACCAGTACACGGGTTACTCTTGGGGTATGGTCATCGACTTAGGGGCCTGCATAGGTTGCAACGCCTGTTCGGTGGCATGCCAGGCCGAAAACAATATCCCAGTCGTCGGCAAAGATCAGGTTCTCAATGGGCGGGAAATGTCATGGATTCGCATCGACCGCTATTACAAAGGTGAACTTGACGATCCTGACATCATCCATCAGCCGGTGCCCTGCATGCAGTGCGAAAACGCACCGTGTGAATTGGTTTGTCCCGTAGCGGCAACGTCCCACAGTGACGAGGGGCTCAACGACATGACCTATAACCGTTGCGTCGGGACCCGCTACTGCGCCAACAACTGCCCCTACAAAGTCCGGCGTTTCAACTTTCTCCAATACGCCGACCGCGATACTGAAAGCCTTAAGATGCAGAGAAATCCCGATGTCACGACCAGATCCCGTGGCGTTATGGAGAAATGTACCTACTGTGTCCAGCGGATCAATATGGCTCGAATCGAAGCCAAAACGAGTGGTGTTCGAATCAGCGATGGCCAAATCGCCACCGCCTGCGAACAGGCCTGTCCTACCCAAGCCATTGTTTTCGGGAACATCAACGACGAAAAAAGTCGGGTCAGTGCCCTAAAGGCCTCCCCGCTCAACTACGGCATTCTCACCGAATTAAATACGCGCCCCCGCACGACCTATTTGGCGGGTATCAAAAACCCCAATCCGGAGCTTATCGAGGCTTAGAATGTCCGAAGCCGGGAAAACACTATACCAACCACCGGAGCCCGAGCTGGGTCCCGGTCAGACTTCGTATACAACGATAACCGAAAAGATCAGCGGGATCGTACTTACGCGAAATACTCCGCTATCGTGGTTTATTTTCTTTGCGATTGGCTTCCTTCTTTTCCACGGATTTGCGATTGGAGTCCCCTATCTGCTTTTCGAAGGCGTAGGAATTTGGGGGCTCAATAATCCGATAGGATGGGGCTGGGCAATTATCAATTTCGTCTGGTGGATTGGAATCGGTCACGCCGGCACCCTGATCTCGGCGATTCTCCTGCTTTTCCGCCAGCGCTGGCGCACCTCAATCAACCGTGCGGCCGAAGCCATGACCATCTTCGCCGTGCTCTGTGCAATGCAGTTCCCGCTCCTGCACACCGGACGGCCCTGGCTGGCCTGTTACTGGCTCTTGCCCTATCCGAACTCCATGGATATATGGCCCCAATTCCGCAGTCCCTTGATTTGGGACGTTTTCGCGGTTGGGACTTATCTTACGGTGTCGCTGGTTTTCTGGTATGTGGGCCTAGTACCAGATTTTGCCAGCCTGCGCGACCGTGCCAAACACCGCATTACCCAAGTTCTTTACGGTATCTTTTCCCTCGGTTGGCGCGGTTCGGCCATTCATTGGGAACGCTACGAGATGGCTTCCCTTCTTTTGGCCGGTCTCTCAACTCCGCTGGTCCTCTCCGTACATAGTGTCGTCAGTTTCGACTTTGCGGTATCGATGATACCGGGGTGGCATACGACTATCTTTCCACCTTATTTTGTCGCTGGAGCTATTTTTGCGGGGTTTGCGATGGTTATCACGCTGATGATCCCCATGCGCATCATCTATGGTTTAGAAGATTTTATTAACGAACGGCACCTCAATAACATGGCCAAAGTCATGCTGGCCTCGGGGATGATTGTTGGCTACGGCTACTTCATGGAGCAACTCATAGCCTGGTACAGTGCCAGCGTCTATGAAGGCTTTATGATGCAGAATAGGATGCACGGACCTTATGGAAGTTATTATTGGGCGCTGATAACCTGCAATATCATCGTACCACAATTACTCTGGTTTAGATACTTCCGCACCAATATGTTCTGGCTCTTCTTGATCTCCCAGTTCATCAATGTCGGAATGTGGTTAGAGCGCTTTATCATCGTCGTTACCAGCCTACACCGGGACTATATGCCCTCTTCCTGGGATATGTTCCACCCAACAATATGGGATATCGCCATTTACATCGGCACAATTGGCCTTTTTACCATGTTGTTTTTCCTCTTTATTCGCGGTCTGCCCATGATATCACTCCACGAGATCCGCGGTCTGCTGACCTCTGGAGACCACAAGTGAGCCATTAACTTATGCAGCACGAAGAAGAATCTACACTTTTTGGCCTAATGGCTGAATTCGAAACTGCAGAGAGCTTGCTGACAGCGGCTAAACAGACATTTGCCGCTGGCTATCGCAAGATCGACGCCTATTCGCCGATGGCCATTCACGGCTTAGGCGATGCGATAGGTTTTCCGCGTACTAAACTACCCTGGCTGGTTTTCGCCTTCGGCATTCTCGGTGGCATAACTGGTTATGGCCTCTGTTACTGGGTTTCTGTCATCGACTACCCGCTCAACATTGCCGGAAAACCCCTGCACAGCGGACCGATGTTTATCCCGGTGACCTTTGAACTCACCATCCTTTTTGCCGCTCTTAGTTCGGCTTTCGGGATGTTTATCGCCAATGGGTTACCCCAACCTTATCACCCGGTCTTTAATGTCCCGAATTTCGTCCGCGCCAGCCAAGATCGCTTCTTTCTAAGCATAGAATCAAACGATCCTCATTTCGACCTCGAAAAAACCAGGGATTTTCTCAACAGCTTGGATCCGCATGAGGTTGCCGAAGTTGAAAACTGATACGACGATTGCCAACCCCAGAGTTTCGACTCTCTTAGGAACGTTTTTTCTCCTCTTCGTACTGACCGGTTGCGAATTGCGTCAGGCCATGTATGATCAAGAGAAATATGAACCCTTAGAAGCTTCTAATTTCTTTGCCGATGGTATGACCTTCCGCCAGCCTATTTCCGGTACGGTTGCCCGGGGTCAACTCATGCTTGACACCCATTTGTACCAGGGTAAAATCGATGATCAATTGGCCTCGACCCTGCCAGTCGAACTCAATCGCACCCTACTCGAACGGGGCCAGGAGCGCTACAACATCTTTTGCTCGCCATGTCACGACCAGACTGGATCTGGCAACGGAATGATCGTAAAACGCGGCCTCAAACAACCACCCAGTTTTCATCAAGAACGGTTGAGAGAGGTACCCGTCGGGCACTTTTTCGATGTCATGACCAATGGTTTCGGCGTCATGTATAGTTACGCCTCGCGAATTCCCGTAGAGGATCGCTGGGCTATCGCCGCCTACATTAAGGTTCTGCAACAGAGCCAGAACCTCGAATTTGACCAACTGCCTGCAGAGGATCAGAGGCAACTTCAATGAACGAGTCGATCACCCAAGAATCTACTGCCCTGCATCCCTA
>CAZFMY010000016.1:0-7420 GCA_964520345.1 uncultured Gemmatimonadaceae bacterium
CGGCAGGGGGCGCGGGTGCCTATGCCGCTCGCGCTGCGCGAGCATCCGCTCGAGCGCTGGCGGCGCGAGGAACTGGGATGATTCAGGTCGATGCGAAGCGTTGCCGGAAAATCTTTTCGTTTGATCGTCCTAGCTCCTTGAAATTTGGAAAGAATCTATGAATGCCAAAGCACTGATCTGCGACGAACGACAACACTTTGCGCTGGACGATGTGATCCTGCCCGATCCGGCGCCCGACCAGGTTGCGATCCGCACTCATTTCACCGGGGTCAGTATCGGAACGGAATTCGGTTTGATCAGCGGCAAGATTGGCAAAGTGGACCATGATTCCATTGGGGTCATCATCGATTGGCGAGGTTGAGAATCGGCAATTCATCGCTGGTCCTCGTCGTCTGCGTCGGTGCACTCACAGTGCTGGTCAGCATGGGGATCCGCCAGTCCTTCGGGCTTTTTCTGCAGCCGATCAGCCAGGACCTGGGGCTGGGCCGCGAGTTGTTCAGTCTGGCGATGGCGTTGCAGAATTTGCTCTTCGGGCTGCCGCTGCTGGGGATGGTCGCCGACCGCTACGGCGCGCGGTGGGTGGTCCCAGCAGGGGCGCTGCTCTACGCCGGGGGGGCCCTGTTGGTGCCGCTGAGCGAGGGGCCGCTCGAGTTGTGTCTGACACTGGGGCTGGTGATCGGGCTGGGGTTGAGCAGTACCACCTATGTGGTGGTGCTCGGTTCGGTCGCCCAGGTCGTCGAGCCCGCTCGGCGCAGTACGGCGTTCGGTATAATTACTGCTGCGGGGTCGTTCGGGACTTTTGTGCTGGTGCCGCTGGTTCAGTGGCTGATTGCGCGCGGGGGCTGGCAGGAGGCGTTTCCGGTGCTTGCGGTGCTGGTTGGGTCGGTGGCGCTATTGGCCTGGGGGTTTCCGTCGCGAGCGCCGCAGAGAGAGGGCAGCACCGACGCCGAAGAGTCGCTGCTCACGGCCCTGAAGCGCGCGCGCGGTCACTCGGGCTACTGGTTGCTCAACGCGGGCTTTTTCGTATGCGGTTTCCACGTTGCGTTCATCGCCACCCACTTGCAGTCTTTTCTCATCGATGGCGGGCTTGCGCCGATGGTGGGGGCTACGGCGCTCTCGCTGATCGGCCTGGCCAATATTTGCGGCTCGTCGCTCTTCGGCTGGTTGGGCGATCGCTACCGCAAGAAATATCTCTTGAGCGGGCTCTACTTTGGTCGTGCATTGGTGATCAGCTTGTTTTTGTGGATTCCGCTCACCGATTTCAGCGCGCTGGTCTTTGGTGCCCTGATCGGTTTCTTGTGGTTGGCGACGGTGCCGTTGACCAGCGGGACCATAGCGCAGATATTTGGCTCGCGCTATTTATCGACGCTGTACGGGATTGTTTTTTTCTCTCATCAGATAGGCAGCTTTTTGGGGGTCTGGTTGGGGGGGCGGCTCTATGATTCGACCGGATCGTACGATTCGGTGTGGTGGATGGCGATCGTCCTGGGTCTTTTCGCGACCTTGATCCACCTGCCGATTAGAGATCGGCCGCTGGCGATACAGCAGCTGCAAACGGCTTAAGAGGAGAATCGCATGGCACCAAGTTTCAAAGAGCTCACGGCTTTTTTTCAGCAGGTCGGCGCCGCCGATGTCGGGCATACCAACAAAACGTATCTGGCGCACTGTATCGGTGTGCACAACGATATGAAGAAGTGGGGTGGCGACGAGGAGATGTGCCGGGCGGCGCTCTTCCATTCGATTTACGGCACCGAGATTTTCCAGGATTTCGCATTGCCGATCGAGCGTCGCGATGAGGTGCGCGCGCTGATCGGCGAGCGGGCCGAATTCCTGGCCTATGTCAATTGTGCGATGGTCCGCGATACCTTCGATGCCCTGCAGGACGAACCAGAGGGTCCCTATAGGATTGCCGATCGCCTGACGGGTGAGACGATCGAGATGAGCAAGAAGGATTTTGACGACCTGGTCGAGATGCATTTATGCGACTGGCTGGAGCAGGTCGAGCGCTGGGGCGAGTGGGGCTACCGGCGCGAGGCCTTCGTGAGTATGGCCAGGCGCTTGGGTGGTGTGGCTCAGGAAAAATACGCTGCGGTCTTTGCCAGAGAACCTCAGGAGGCAAAGGTATGAGTGCTGCATACAGAGCGCTGATCATCGGTCATACCGGTCATGGGGAGTACGGTCACGGGCTCGATGTGGTCTATAGGGATATTCCCGAGGTCGAAGTGGTCGCTGTGGCCGATCCGGACCCAGAGGGTCTGGAGGCTGCTGCAGAACGGATCGGTGTGGCTCGACGCTACGCGGACTACCGCGAGATGCTGGCTCAGGAGCAGGCCGAACTGGTCAATATCTGCCCGCGCGTCGTCACTTCTCATGCCGAACTGGTTATCGCTGCCGCCGAATCGGGGGCCAAGGGCATATTCTGCGAGAAACCCATCGCCGCTTCTTTAGCCGAAGCCGATGCGATGCTGCAGGCCTGCGAGCGGCACCAGGTCAAAGTCGCGGTTGCCCATCGCCGCGCTAATCCGTACGAGCAATATGGGAAGAAGCTGGTCGACGATGGGGAGATCGGCCAATTGCAGGTGCTCCGAGCGCACGGCAAATGGGATCGTCGCGCCGGGGCGGAGGATCTGGCGGTCTTGGGACCGCATATGATGGATAGTATGCACTATTTCGCCGGGGCGGATGTGGTATGGGCCCATGCTCACGTGGCCCAGGATGGCCGAGAGGTTACGCTCGATGATGTGCGCGAGGGCAACGAGGGGATCGGGCTGATCGCCGGCAATAGCGTGGCCGCCTACTACGCATTCGCCAACGGGGTCACGGCGCACTTCGAGTCGCAGCCCGGAGATCTTTCGGCCGGGGTCAACAGCCGCTGGTTCGGTTTCGAAGCGCACGGCAGCGAGGGTATTATCGCGCTGCGCAACTCACCCAACGGGGAGATGTATATACACCGGCACGGAATGTTCATTCCAGATGGTGTGGTCCCCTGGGAGCGGGTGTATTTGGACGAGTGGGAAGCCATCCCGGTCGCCGAGCGCACGCATCATAGCAATATCTCGATCGTGCGGGAGTTGATTCAGGCGATCGAGGAGGATCGCGATGTGGTCGAGGCATCCAGTGGCAGCGATGCCCGGGCGGCGCTGGAGATGATCATGGCGGTGCACGAGTCGCAAAGGGTGAAGGGCAGAGTCGAGTTCCCGCTGGTCAACCGGGAGAATCCCTACGCGGTATGGCGGCGCGAGTCGGCGTAGTGCGCTGTGGTTCTCAGAGTGCGGCGAGGAGGCCCCGCAGATAGGTGACGGCCAGTCCTATCGCCTCGCGGTCCGAACACTGGTTGCCCTGCCCTTCGAAGACGATCGAGATATTGCCGTTGAAGTTCAGGTTGGAGATGATCCCCATGATCCGCTCGTAGTCGAGCCACTCCTCGCGGCCGCTGTCTATTTTGTAGATCTTGGCGCGAATATAAGTGGCTGCGGGTGCGGTTTGCTCCATGAACTGGTAGAAGTCGATCGCGGGATCTCTTTCGCCTCTGGGCGATGCGCCCGGTGAGCCCGGCCACCAGCCGGTATCGAGAATGAAGGTGAAGTTTTCGCGGTCGACGTCGCGCAGCAGTTTCAGGACCTCGTCGCCGGTGGGGGCCAGGACCGGTGCGTGGTTGTGCAGGCCGACCAGCACGCCTTTGTCGGCGGCGTACTCGCAAACCTCGCGGAAGCTCTGGACCACGGTCTGCCAGAGTTCTGCGCACTTTTCCGATTCCGGCGGGATCGAGCCGGCGAAGAGGCGGACGAGGGGAGCGCCCATAAAGGCGGCCAGGTCGATCCCTGTTTTGACTTCGGCAATATGCTGCCGTAGCGTGGGCTCGGGCAGGGGGATGCCCAGAGTCTGGCCATCGACTTCCGCGCTGCCGACGAAGCCATTGCCCACGCCGAGAAAGCCGATGGGCAGGCCGGATTGCTGGCAGAGGATTTTAATCGCGCGCAAATAGGCGGGATCGCGGGCGCGGAAGCCGCGAAAGAGCTGGAAGTCGACGATGTCGAGGTCGAATCCGCGGATCATCTGCACCAATTCTGCGATATCGATCCAGTTGCGGGGGTCGTCTTTGTCGGGATAGCGGAGTTTTTCCGCTGCGCGCAGCATGGCGTTGCAGCCGAGTTTTATCATCGCGCCTCATTTCTTGGCATTTGACTAAATAATACGCAGGAGAATCCAATGGTTCAAACGCGTCTCACTCAGGAGCAACTCAATTTCTTCAACACCTTCGGCTATCTGCATTTTCCCGGCTTGTTGGACGATTGCATCGAGCGGATCATCGAGGAGTTCGAGCGGATATGGCACGAGCACGGCGGTGGCCATAACGGCCGGCTTCACGACGAGCAAGCCCGCTCGTGCATCGTTCCCTTTCCCGACCAGAGCGAGTACTTGAGTTCGCTGCTCGACGACCCTCGGATCCACGATATCGCCGCCAGTATTCTCGGCGACGATTTCAATTATACCAGCGGCGATGGCAATCTCTACGTCGGCGATACCCGCTGGCACTCCGATGGGTACGATGGCGCGAGAATTCCCAGTATCAAAATCGCCTTCTACCTCGATCCGCTGACCCGCGAAGAGGGTGCGGTGCGGATCATCCCCGGAAGTCACCGCTGTGGTGAGGGATATGCCGATGGCTTAGAGGGAGCAGTCCGCGATAGTGCCGATCAATGGGGAATCGCACCTGAGGAAGTACCCTGCGTGGTGGTCGAGAGCCAGCCTGGGGATATCGTGGTCTTCTGGCACAATACCAAACACGCGGCGTTCGGCGGCTCGGTACGGCGGCGGATGTACACGATGAACTTCTACGAGCACGTGCCCGATGATCGGCTCGAGGACTTCCAGAATGCTCTGGCCAACGAAGGCAGGTTCTGGATCGATCGGATTCACGGCGAGGCGATGTTGCGAACGGCGAACCCCGATAGAATGAAGCATTTAGAGCAGGTAATAGAAAACGATTTCAAAGTCAAAGAGGTGCATGAGCGGTTAAAGAAAGAGCGCGATGAGCCCTCGCGCGGCTGAGGGGGAGATCCGACGGTCTCTCTGCAGGATCTGGGGTGCTATGGGCCGAGAAGTTGACAGGCCATCTTCTTTCGACACCTCCAGTGCATATTTCTATTCCAGGCCCCCACTGTGCTGTGTCAGCTCCAGCGCGTAAATCCGTCCGTCTTCAAAGCGAATCCGTGTCCGGAGTCTCGCCCGGTCGTAGTCCGCTGGGAGTTCGTAGAAATGGGGACTCAGGCCCAGCGATGATTCGGCCTGCGGGTCGATGGGGTTCAGTGGGCCCAGGTCGTCGACCTCGACTTGTGTTTTAGGCGAGCCGTCGTAGACGTTGATGAAGCGCCTGCCCGAGGGGGTATGAGCGAAATATTCGGCCGGTTCCTCGTCCGGTGAGAGATAGGGGATATAGCGGTTGGTGATTCGCCCATCGTCGTCGACTTCGATAAGGCGGTAGCCCGGTGGTTCGCGTCCGGGGGTGCAGCGGCTGTCGAGCCCGTTTTTCCACCACGCACCGGCGACGGCGGCCGTGGTCATAACCTCGATCTGATCGACGAAGTGGCGGCAGTTTTCGTGGTCGTGGCCGTGCAGGGTCGCTACGGAGGTAAAGGGTTGCAATAACTCGAGGACTCGGTCGGCATTGGCTACTTCGTTGGTTGGGAATTCCATTCCCGGTTGGAGTCCGTTGCGGATGGGAAAGCTGGTCGATAGAGGTACGTGGCTGGCGATGAAGAGAGATGTCTGGGGATCGAGACCGGAGAGGTCGGCTTCGAGCCAGGCGAGCAAGGTTTCGTCGGCGAGCACGTGCCAGTTGGCGGGGTGAGCCTGGGTGGGTTCGAAATAGCGCACCAGATCGAGTATTGCGAAGTGGACGCCGGCGATGTTGGTGCTGTGGTGGGTAGTGCCGGCGCTTTGCCGGGAGATATAGCCGCTGCAGATTTCGTGGTTGCCGTTGCTGTGGAGGATGGGCACCGGGATCTCGCGAGTCAATTCGTCGTAGAGGGTCAGCGCTTCAGGGGTGATGCCCAGGTCGCCGCCGTTGATCAGCAGCTGGGGTTGGTGGCTGAGCATGGATTCGAGACAGCGCTCGAATCCACGCCTAAAGTCGTGGCCTTCACAGAGGTGAATATCGGTGAAATAGGTGAGTTTCATATTCGGCCTTTTGGGTCCTAAAATTGGATTGATCCGCAAAGGTGGGTCGGATCTCTTTTGTTCCGCATGCTCACTCAGCACTTGGCTCAGTGAGCATGGAACGCGTAATCGCGATCGTTATTGCACGGTGGTGGGTTCCTTGCTCGGCGTTTTGTGGGTGCCGATACGGGCTTAGCTCTGAACGAGCGAGCGCAATCCGGCCACTATTCTTTGGCCCATACCAAAGGCGTCTGATCGTCGTCGTCGAGTAGGTCACCGATTTCAAGGCTTTCGAAGTGCTCCTGAGAGAGGATGTTCTGAATGCCGTTGAAGGTCGCGCCGTCGGGCATATAGGCGCAGGTCATCGCCCGGCGCGAAAAAGGCGTCATATTGGGCCCGGCGGCATGAGCCATCAGCCCGTTGTGAAAGCCCGCCGCACCGGCTTTCATTTCGGCGGGGACCGGTTCGATGCTTTGAAATTCAGGGTACTGGCCGAAGAGTGCACCCACATCGGGTCCGAAGCCGCCTTTGCGCTGGTAGTCGGCTTTGCGATGCGAGCCGGGCAGGTAGTACATACAGCCGTTCTGGATCGTAGCGTCGTTGAGCGCGATCCAGATCGATATCGCATCGGGAGAATGGAAGGACCAGTTGGGCACGTCCATATGCCAGGAGGAGGGATTGCCCCAGGCGGGTTTTTGCAAAGTCTGATCGTGCCAGATTCGAATCCCGTCGATGCCGGCTAGCTGGCAGAGCATTTCGCCTAAGACCGGATTCAGGAAGAATTCTTTGATGCTCTCGTTTACTCGCCAGAGATTGACTCGTTGCAGGAAAACTTTGTCGTAATAGGTCCCTTTTTCGTCTTTGATCTCCTCGTTGTGTTCGCCGGAGACTTTGGTGCCGCCCATCGCATCAACGCCCGCGTTGACGGCCTGATTGAGGCTGGCTAATTCGTTGGGGGTGAGAAAATCTTCAACGATGAGCCAGCCCTGGTGTTGATAGTGTTCGATTTGTGCCGGGGCGAGTGCGGTTTTCATCAGGTATCCTTTAGTTTTTTGAGCATCCAGGGGATGCTGCGTGTGCCGGAGATTTGGTGCGCGCCATTATGGACCTCGATGCCGAGGTCGGCGCGTGGTTTTTCGTAGAGCTCGTATATTGGGCGCAGTTGACGCACTGCTGCGCGTGCGTCTTTGCTGGGGAATTGCGGGTCCTGACGTCCGGAGTCGACAAAAAGCGGACGGGGGGCGATGAGGGCGGCGAGGTC